>NZ_JBQZGF010000004.1:0-619748 GCF_052692095.1 Delftia sp. NA_296.1
CATGCTGCAATCGCTGCTTCTTGTTAGTTGCTGCGTTTGCATCAGAGACTCGAATTATAGACAGGTTTTTAGCGGTTTTTCAAACGGGCCAGAATTTTTTCACGACCCAGCAGCTCCAGCACCGCGTCCACCGAAGGCGTGTGCGCCGTGCCCAGCGTCAGCACGCGCACCGGCATGGCCAGTTGCGGCATCTTCAGGCCCTGGGCCTTGAGCACTTCCTTGATCAGGGCGGCAATGGCTTCCTTGCTCCACTCCACCGAGGCGATGCCTTCGGCGAAGGCGTCCAGGGCGGGCGCCACGGCGTCGGTCACATGCTTGGCCAGGTCTTCGGCGTTGCGGTCGAAGGCGTCCACATAGAACAGGCGCACCCAGCCGGCCAGATCGACCAGGGTTTCGCAGCGGTCCTTGAACAGGGCGCAGATGCGCGGCAGGCGGTCGTCGGCATCGAGCAGGGCCTGGTCCAGGCCGGTCTTGAGCACGAAGGGGCACACCAGCTCTGCCAGGGCCGCATCGTCCAGGGCCTTCAGGTGCTGGGCATTGACCCAGCGCAGCTTGGCCTCGTCGAACTGGCCTGCGCTGCGGCCCAGGTGGTCGAGGTTGAACCACTCCAGGAACTGGGCGCGGCTGAAGATTTCGTCATCGCCGTGGCTCCAGCCCAGGCGGGCCAGGTAGTTGACCATGGCGTCGGGCAGGTAGCCTTCGTCGCGGTACTGGGTGACGGCCTTGGCGCCGTTGCGCTTGCTCATCTTCTCGCCCTGCTCGTTGAGCACGGTGGGCAGGTGGGCGAACACGGGCACGCTGGCGCCCAGCGCCTCGAAGATGTGGATCTGGCGCGGCGTGTTGTTGACGTGGTCATCGCCACGGATGACATGGGTGATGGCCATGTCCATATCGTCCACGCAGACGCAGAAGTTGTAGGTGGGCGTGCCATCGGGGCGCGCGATCACCAGGTCGTCCAGCTCGCTGTTCTGGAACTCGATGCGGCCCTTGCACTTGTCTTCCCAGGCCACGACGCCGCCCTGCGGCGTCTTGAAGCGCAGCACGGGGCGCACGCCTTCGGGCACGGGCGGCAGCACCTTGCCTTCTTCAGGGCGCCAGGTGCCGTCGTAGCGCGGCTTTTCCTTGTGGGCCATCTGGCGCTCGCGCAGGGCGTCGAGTTCTTCCACGCTCATGTAGCAGGGGTAGACATGGCCCGAGGCCTGCAGGCCTGCCAGCACCTCCTTGTAGCGGTCCATGCGCTGCATTTGATAGAACGGACCTTCGTCATGGTCCAGCTGCAGCCAGGCCATGCCTTCGATGATCACGTCCACCGAGGCCTGGGTGGAACGCTCCACGTCGGTGTCCTCGATGCGCAGGATGAAATCACCACCCGTGGCGCGCGCGAAGGCCCAGGGATACAGGGCCGAGCGGATGTTGCCCAGGTGGATGAAGCCCGTGGGAGACGGGGCAAAACGGGTTCGTACTTTTTGTGTCATTGCAGGGTATCCAGTCCGCGGGACAGATCGTTCTTGATGTCGCCCAGGTATTCCAGTCCGACGGAGATGCGCAGCAGGCCCTGGCCGATGCCGGCGACGCGGCGCTGCTCTTCGCTCAGGCGGCCATGCGAGGTGCTGGCCGGGTGGGTGATGGTGGTCTTGACGTCGCCCAGGTTGGCCGTGATCGAGCACACCAGGGTGCTGTCGGCCACATGGAAGGCATTGGCGCGCAGCTGCTCGGCGCCCTCGCCCACCACGTCGAAGGACAGCACGCCGCCGCCCATGCCGTTTTGCTGGCGCATGGCCAGCTCGTGCTGCGGGTGGCTGGCCAGGCCCGGGTAGTAGACACGGGCGACCTTGGGATGGGCCTCCAGCCAGGTGGCCAGCTCCAGCGCGGCGGCGCTTTGCGCCTTGACGCGCAGGGACAGCGTCTCCAGACCCTTGAGCACCACCCAGGCGTTGAACGGCGCCAGGTTCAGGCCGCCGCTGCGCAGGAAGGTGCCCATGACCTTGTCCACCAGTGCCGTCGTGCCACAGACCGCGCCCGACATGACGCGGCCCTGGCCGTCCAGCAGCTTGGTGCCCGAATGCACGACCAGGTCGGCACCGAACTGCGCGGGCCGCTGCAGCGCGGGCGAGGCAAAGCTGTTGTCCACCGCCAGCAGCGCGCCATGGGCGTGCGCCAGTTCGGCCAGCGCGGCGATGTCGCACAGGTCGGTCAGCGGGTTGGTCGGCGTCTCGGCGAACAGCAATCGCGTGTTGGGACGGATGGCGGCCTTCCAGGCCTGCACATCGGTCTGCGAGACAAAGCTGGTCTCGATGCCGAAGCGCGCCATCTCGCCGCCCAGCAGCTTGATGGTGGAGCCGAACATGGACTGCGAGCAGATCACATGGTCGCCCGCCTTGAGCGTGGTCAGCGCCACCAGCAAGATGGCCGACATGCCGGTGGACGTGGCCACGGCGCATTCCGTGCCTTCCATGGCGGCCAGGCGCTGCTCGAAGCTGGTCACCGTGGGGTTGGAGGTGCGGCTGTAGGTGTAGCCGGGCTCTTCGTTGGCGAAGCGGCGCGCTGCCGTTGCGCAGTCGGGCTGCACGAAGCTGCTGGTCATGTACAGGGCTTCGCTGTGCTCGCCCCACTGGCTTCGTTCCACGGCCACGCGCAGGGCCAGCGTATCGGGATGCAGGCCTTCGGGAAGTGTCTTGTTCGTCACGTTGATGGTCCTTGGGGTCGGGCGCGGCCCGCCGATGGCGGCGGTGCCCGGAAAAAAGGAGCTAGAAACACTTGTCACCTGGGGACTTGCTGGGCGTTGCAGCCTGCAGTCCTCCAGCACCAGCGCTTTTAGCTCATTTGTCAAAAAAGGGCGGGCCTCAGGCCCGCCCCCGTATTGTCACTGAAGCCCGATCGCTCTGACTCAGGCTTCCTGGGCGTTGGGCAGGGACAGGCGCGAGGCGTCGCTGGACTCTTCCTCGCCGCCGCGGTTGCGGCCTTCATTGAGTGCCGTGACTTCGTCCTCGGAGATGTCGCCCGTGATGTAGACGCCGTCGAAGCACGAGGCCTCGAAGCCCTGCACCTGCGGGTTGATCTTGCCCACGGTCTGCTTCATGGCGGCCACGTCCTGGTAGATCAGCGCGTCGGCACCGATGACCTGGCGGATTTCCTCGACCGTGCGGCCATGCGCCACCAGTTCGGCGCGCGTGGGCATGTCGATGCCGTAGACGTTGGGATGGCGCACCGGAGGCGCTGCCGAGGCCAGGTAGACCTTGACGGCACCGGCATCACGCGCCATCTGCACGATTTCCTTGGAGGTGGTGCCGCGCACGATGGAGTCATCCACCAGCAGCACCTTGCGGCCCTTGAACTCGCTGCCGATGGCGTTGAGCTTCTGGCGCACCGATTTCTTGCGCGAGGACTGGCCCGGCATGATGAAGGTCCGGCCCACGTAGCGGTTCTTGACGAAGCCTTCGCGGTACGGAATGCCCAGCAGCTGGGCCAGCTGCATGGCGCTGGGGCGGCTGGATTCGGGAATCGGGATGATGGCGTCGATCTCGTTGGGGGGCACGGTGGAGACCACGCGCTTGGCCAGCGTCTCGCCCATGTTCAGGCGGGCCTGGTAGACGGAGATGCCATCCAGCACGGAGTCCGGGCGGGCCAGGTACACGTACTCGAACACGCAGGGGTGCAGCTCGCTCTTTTCAGAGCACTGGCGGGTTTCGACCTGACCGTCGCTGTGCACGAACACCGCCTCGCCCGGGGCGACATCGCGCTCGAGCTGGTGCAGCGTGCCTTCCAGGGCCACGGACTCGCTGGCCAGCATCACCGAGCCGTCGGCACCGCGGCCCATGCACAGGGGGCGGATGCCGAACGGGTCGCGGAAGGCCAGCAGGCCGTAGCCGGCGATCAGCGCGATCACCGCATACGAGCCCTTGATGCGCTTGTGCACGGCGCTGACGGCCTGGAACACGTCTTCGCTCTTGAGCGGCGCGCCACTGCTGGCGCGGGCCAGCTCGTGGGCCAGCACGTTGAGCAGGACTTCGGAGTCGCTCTCGGTGTTGGTGTGGCGGTGGTCGGTGTCCGACAGCTCCTCGCGCAGCTGCTTGGCATTGGTGAGGTTGCCGTTGTGCACCATGACGATGCCGAAGGGCGCGTTCACGTAGAAGGGCTGGGCCTCTTCCTCGCTGGTCGCGTTGCCGGCCGTCGGGTAGCGCACCTGACCCAGGCCCACCGTGCCCGGCAGGGCACGCATGTTGCGGGTGCGGAACACGTCGCGCACCATGCCCTTGGCCTTGTGCATGAAGAACTTGCGCTCCTGCTGGGTCACGATGCCTGCGGCATCCTGGCCACGGTGCTGCAGCAGCAGCAGGGCGTCATAGATCAGTTGATTCACGGGCGCGGTGCTGACTACACCAACGATTCCACACATAGTTGCGTTCCATCCGTTTGCGAAGGTCGCCCTTCGCTGTCTGGGCCGTAGCAGCCACCCATTGGCCACGCCTGCGCCCGATTTCTCTATCCAAACTGTTTCTGCCAGCCGACTCCTGCGCTGCAGCGCCTTGTCATGCAGCCGGCAGATAGCGTCCCCATTCCTGCGGCAGCTGTGGCAAAACCACAGCCAGCGCCTGCATCAGCCATGGCGCCAGGGCTGAATCCTGCCACCACTGCCCCTGGTGCAGCGGCGTGTAGCTGATCACCATCGTTGCCACCAGGGCCAGCAGCGCCCCGCGCAGCACGCCGAACAGCGCGCCCAGCGTGCGGTCCACGGGCCTCAGCCCCACCGCCTCGATCAGCCGGCGCGACAGCCAGGACACCAGGCCCCAGCCGAACAGCGCCAGCACGAACAACAGCACAAAGCCTGCGGCGTAGCGCAGCTGCATGTCCCAGTCCTGCATGGGCAGCCACAGCGCCACGTCGGCTGCCCAGATGCGGGCCACGACAAAGGCCACCAGCCAGCCCAGCAGAGACAGCACCTCGTACACCAGCCCGCGCCAGGCGCCAAGCAGCATCGAGGCCAGCACGCAGGCCAGCAAAACCCAGTCCACCGTGGACATACGCTATTTCTGTGCGCCCGTGCTGCTTTGCAAGATGTACGTCACCGCGTCAGAGCTTGATCACCGACGCCGGCAGGCCCTGGCCCTTGACGCGCGCCGCCGCCTTGTCGGCTTCGGCCCGGCCATTGAACGGGCCCACACGCACCCGCGTGCGCTTGCCGTCCTTGGTGTCCACCACCTGCGTGAAAGTCTTCAGGCCCGCCAGCTCCAGCTTGGCGCGGATTTCCTGGGCCTTGCCGGCGTCGGAGAAGGCACCGACCTGCACGATGAAGCGTTCGTCCGTCGCTGCGGCCGCCGTTGAAGCGGCGGGCGCGCTGCGTCCTTCCAGCAGGGCCCGGGCACGCGCGGCGTCGTCGCTCCTGGACGGCTCGGGCTTGGGTTCGGGCTTTGGCTTGGGCTCGGGTTTCGGCTCGGGCTTGGGCTCCGGCTTGTGCTCGGGTTTGGCCGGCTCAGGCTTGGGCTTGGGTTCCGGCTTGGGCTCGGGTTTGGTCTCAGGCTTGGCGGCGGGCTTGGGCTCCGGCTTTGCCTCGGGCTTCGCTTCAGGCTTGACCGGAGCCACCTGGGAAACGGGAGGGGCCACAGGCACGGACGGCATGGACGGCGCCGAAGGCCTGCCCATGGGAACCTCTTCCTCATCGGCACCCAGCGAGGCCTGGGCCGACACGCGGCCCGTCGGCGCAGCCGCGCCATGCGAATGGGCGTCCACGGCATTGGCGCCGGGCACGACCAGGGGCGCAACCTTGTCGCGGTCAGGAATCTCGATGGGGATGTCTACGGGAATCGGACGCGGCTGGGTGTCGAACAGCAGGGGGAAGCCCACCACGCCCGCCAGGACCAGCACGGCAGCGCCGATGAGGCGGTGGCGCGCCCGGCGGCGCATGACATCGACGCTTTCCGCCTGTCCCAGCCGTGTGGGCCGCCTCGATGCGGACGACGAATCACCGTCGTCTTTTTTGCCGGGCCAACGAAAATTGAAAAATGCCATGGAGTGCGGACTCGTTCATATCGGCCACCACAGCGGCCACGATGGCCGCCTGCGGTGCGGATCACTGGATTCAGGTGCCCAGATGCTTGGCGTTCAGCCGGGGCGGGCCGTCCTGCAGCACGCCGCCCACCGTGAAGAACGAGCCAAAGACCACGATTCTATCAGTGGGACCTGCGGCCAGAACCGCTGCATCCAGCGCCAGCTGCGGGTTTGCGAAGGTGGCCACCGACAGCTCGCGGGGCACGCCGGGTGCGGGCGGCAGGGCTTCGATCTTCTGGCGCAGCACTTCGGCGCTTTCGGCACGCGGCGTGGGCAGGTCGGTCAGGTACCAGCGGTCGATCAGCGGTGCGATCCTGCCCAGCATGGGCGCCAGGTCCTTGTCGTGCATGGCGCCGAACACCGCATGCGTGCTGGGGAAGTAACCCATGGCGTCGAGGTTGGCCGTCAGCGCCGCCACCGAATGCGGGTTGTGCGCCACGTCCAGCACCAGCGTGGGCTGGCCCGGAATAATCTGGAAACGCCCTGGCAGCTCGACCATGGCCAGCCCCGTGCGCACGGCCTGGGCCGTGACCGGAAGGCGGCTGCGAATGGCTTCGAGCGCGGCCAGCGCACCCGATGCATTGACCAGCTGGTTGGCGCCGCGCAGCGCCGGATAGGCCAGGCCCGCATAGCGCCGCCCGCGTCCTGCCCAGCCCCACTGCTGCTTGTCGCCCGAGAAATTGAAGTCCTGGCCCAGGCGCCAGAGATCGGCGCCAATGGCCTGTGCATGGTCCAGCACGCTTTGCGGCGGCATGGGATCGCTGACCACCACCGGCCGACCGGCGCGCATGATACCGGCCTTCTCGCGGCCGATGCTCTCGCGGTCCGGGCCCAGGAATTCCACATGGTCGATGTCGATGCTGGTGATGACGGCGCAATCGGCGTCGATCACGTTCGTGGCATCCAGCCGTCCGCCCAGCCCCACTTCGAGAATCGCCACATCCAGCCTGGACTGGCTCATCAGCCGCAGGATGGCCAGCGTGGTGAATTCGAAATAGGTGAGCGCCACTTCCGTGCCCTGCACGCGCGCCTGCTCCACGGCCTCGAACTGCGGCAGCAGCTCGGCGGCCTTCACGATCTCGCCGCCCACGCGGCAGCGCTCCTCGAAATGCACCAGATGCGGCGATGTGTAGACGCCGGGACGAAAGCCCGACTGCAGCGCCACGGCCTCCAGCATGGCGCAGGTCGAGCCCTTGCCATTGGTGCCTGCCACCGTGATCACGGGGCAGTCGAAACGCAGGTCCAGGCGCTGGGCGACTTCGCGCACGCGTTCCAGGCCCAGCGCGATATTCTTGGGGTGCAGGCGCTCGCAATATGCGAGCCATGCATCCAATGTGGGAAATGAGGTGTGCATACTGCGCGCTATTGTTACCCAGGGACAGTGTCCTTATGGGGTCCTCGCCATCCGCGGACTGCGGCAACTGCAACCAATCATGACCACCTCAAACACTGTGACGCTCTACGGCATTCCCAACTGCGACACCGTCAAGAAGGCCCGCGCCTGGCTTGCCGACCAGGGCATCGCCTACGAATTCCACGACTTCAAGAAACAGGGCGTCCCTGCCGCGCAACTGCCTGCCTGGATGCAGGCCGTGGGCTGGGAAAAGCTGCTCAACCGTCAGGGCACGACCTGGCGCAAGCTCGATGCCGACACCCAGGCCGGCGCCCAGGATGCGGCCGGTGCCGCCGCCCTCATGCAGCAGCAGCCCAGCGTCATCAAGCGCCCGGTCGTCCAATGGCCGCAGGGACGCATCACCGTGGGTTTTGCGCCCGACGCCTGGGCAGAGCTGGCCCACGAGGGCAAGCGCTAACACTGCCGTCAGGCCTGGAACAGCTTATTACGTGGATTTACGCGGCCGCAAACTGCTTTTCGGGCCCGAGGAATACACTTGCATGGAGCCTGGCAGGAAGTACCGCCAGCGCAACAGGAGTGCAATCATGAAATCCCTGGTTCTTTTGACGCTGGCGGCCACGACCGCCACCGTAGCCCTGGCCCAGGAGCAAGGCCGGGTGCTTTCCGTGACCCCGGTGACGCAACAGGTGGCCGTGCCCCAGCAGGTCTGCCGCGATGAGAACGTCTACTCGGGCCAGCGCAGCACTTCGGGCGCGGGCGCCGTGCTGGGTGCGCTGGCGGGCGGCGTGGTGGGCAACGCCATTGGTCACGGCGGCGGACGCGCTGCGGCCACGGCAGCCGGCGTGATTGGCGGCGCCATGCTGGGCAACCAGGCGGAAGCCTCGGGACAGCAGCCCCAGTACCAGACGGTGCGCAACTGCACCACCCAGACCTACTACCAGAACCGCGCCGTGGCCTACGACGTGGTCTATGAGTACGCGGGCCGCAACTACACGACGCGGACCACCACGCCGCCTGGCGACTGGATTGCACTGAGCGTGCAGCCCGCCGCCAACAGCGGCGCCTACGGCAGCAATGGTTACTACAGCACCAACCAGCCGCCCCAGGCCGCGTACTCCACCACGCCCGTGCCGCCGCCCGTGGTCTATGAAAGCAATTACTACGACGGTGGTTACTACCCGGCCCAGCCGGTGCAACCGGTGTATTCGGCCGGTGACTATGTGGCGCCCGTGGTGATTGGTGCAGCCCTTGCTGCCGGCGTGTACTACGCCTCGCGCCCCAGCTATCACGGCTGGCGCGGCGGCTACCGCCATGGCTGGCGCCGCTGAAGCCGCCATGCGCTCGCCCCGCAAGCCCCGACAAGGGGCTTTTTGCATGGCGGCGGCCAGCACGTACGGGCAGCGGCCGGGTGCTGGCCTAAAATGGGCGGTTTAGTCCACCCTCTGCCCAGCTTCCATGACCACCGAAACCATCTCTGGCATCACCCTGACCACCAAGGCCAATGTCTATTTCGACGGCAAATGCATCAGCCACGGCTTCACGCTGGCCGATGGCACGAAGAAGTCTGCCGGCGTGGTGCTGCCCAGCCAGCTGACTTTCGGCACGGCCGCTGCCGAGATCATGGAATGCGTGGCCGGCTCCTGCGAGTACAAGCTCGACGGCTCGGACCAGTGGCTGACCTCCAAGGCCGGCGAGTCCTTCCAGGTGCCTGCGAACTCCAAGTTCGACATCCGCGTGACCGAGGCCTACCACTACATCTGCCACTACGCATAAGCGCCTGAGCAGACCGACGCATTCGACCTGACGGCGCCCAGGCGCCTTCCGTGTTTTCCGGCAGCCGCGTCCCGCACGCCAGCCGCCATCGTTATTGAGAGAAGCATCGTATGGAAACCATCCTGCAAAACGTTCCCGTCGGCCAGAAGGTCGGCATCGCCTTCTCGGGCGGCCTGGACACCAGCGCTGCCCTGCGCTGGATGAAGAACAAGGGCGCCCTGCCCTACGCCTACACGGCCAACCTGGGCCAGCCCGACGAGGCCGACTACGACGAAATCCCCCGCAAGGCCATGGAGTACGGCGCCGAGCAGGCCCGCCTGATCGACTGCCGCTCGCAGCTGGCCGGCGAAGGCATTGCCGCCATCCAGGCTGGCGCCTTCCACATCTCCACGGGCGGCATCACCTACTTCAACACCACGCCCCTGGGCCGTGCCGTGACCGGCACCATGCTGGTGGCCGCCATGAAGGAAGACGACGTCAACATCTGGGGTGACGGCTCGACCTTCAAGGGCAACGACATCGAGCGCTTCTACCGCTACGGCCTGCTGACCAACCCCGCGCTGAAGATCTACAAGCCCTGGCTGGACCAGACCTTCATCGACGAGCTGGGCGGTCGCGCCGAGATGTCGGCCTTCATGACCAAGGAAGGCTTCGGCTACAAGATGAGCGCCGAGAAGGCCTACTCGACCGACAGCAACATGCTGGGCGCCACGCACGAGGCCAAGGACCTGGAGTTCCTGAACAGCGGCATCCGCATCGTCAACCCCATCATGGGCGTGGCGTTCTGGAAGCCCGAAGTCGAGGTCAAGGCCGAGGAAGTGTCGGTGACCTTTGACGAAGGCCGCCCCGTGGCCATCAACGGCAAGGAAATCGCCGACCCCGTGGAGCTGTTCCTGGAAGCCAACCGCATCGGCGGCCGCCACGGCCTGGGCATGAGCGACCAGATCGAGAACCGCATCATCGAAGCCAAGAGCCGCGGCATCTACGAAGCCCCCGGCATGGCCCTGCTGCACATCGCCTACGAGCGCCTGGTGACCGGCATCCACAACGAGGACACCATCGAGCAGTACCGCATCAACGGCCTGCGCCTGGGCCGCCTGCTGTACCAGGGCCGCTGGTTCGACCCGCAGGCCATCATGCTGCGCGAAACCGCCCAGCGCTGGGTGGCCCGCGCCGTGACCGGCACCGTGACGCTGGAACTGCGCCGCGGCAACGACTACTCCATCCTGAACACCGAATCGCCCAACCTGACCTACGCTCCCGAGCGCCTGTCGATGGAAAAGGTCGAGGACGCGCCCTTCAGCCCCGCCGACCGCATTGGCCAGCTGACCATGCGTAACCTGGACCTGATGGACACCCGCGACAAGCTGGCCATCTACTCCAAGGCCGGCCTGCTGTCGCTGGGCACCAGCACCGCCCTGCCCCAATTGGGCGGCAAGGAATAAGCCACTCTGCGGCGCCCTGCCGCAGATTGCCAAGAGCCGCCGCAAGGCGGCTTTTTTACGCCCTCGCTACCAGCGCGCGCCCTCGAAGCGCTGCACGAGAAAATCCAGCAGCGCGCGCACGGCCACCGGCAGGTGGCGGCGGGAGCTGTACAGCGCATGCACGGTCAGCGGCTGCGGGCGCCAGTCCGGCAGCACCAGCTCCAGCTCGCCGGCCTGCAGCATGGGCTGGACCAGGTAGGTGGGCTGGAAGGCGATGCCCGCGCCCTCGACGGCGGCGGCGGCCAGCACGGTGGCTTCGTTGGCGTTGAACCAGGTGGTGACGGCGATCTGCTGCTCATCGCTCTCATCGTCACGCCGCGCCAATTGCCAGACATTGCGGCCCACGCGCATATGGCCCAGGCAGCGGTGGGCCTGCAACTGGGCCGGTGTCTGCGGCCGCCCTGCCGCGTCCAGGTAGGCAGGCGAAGCCACCAGCACCGATTCGCACACGGCCAGCGGCCGGCCGATGAGTGCGGCGCCCGGATCGGCGCTGATGCGTATGGCCAGGTCGATGCGCTGCTGCACCAGGTCCAGCGCGCCGTCGTCCACCAGCAGGTCGATCTTGAGGTGCGGGTGCTGCCGCATGAACTGCGCAATGGCCGGCGCCATCTGCGCATGGCCGAAGGACATGCTGCAGGTCACGCGCAGCAGGCCGCGCAGCTGGCTGTCGCCCGAGCGCATTTCACTTTGCACCTCATCGGCCAGGGCCAGCATCTGCTGGCTGTAGCGCAGGCACTGTGCACCGGCATCGGTGAGCGAGACGCGGCGCGTGGTGCGGTGCAGCAGGCGCGCGCCCAGCCACTGCTCCAGCGACTCCACATGCCGCGTGGCCATGGCACGCGACAGGTCCAGCCGCTCGGCCGCCGCCGTGAAGCTGCCGCATTCGGCCACCGTGGCAAACACCTGCATCGCCAGCAATCGGTCCATGGATCTGCTCTATTTCTGCAACAAACAAGCGCATATTCTGCGGTTTATCTGCTCGATTTCAAAAACTAAAGTACGACACATGGCAGCACGGCGCTGCCACCCGTTTTCTGTCTTGTGCTTTTTTCAAAGGAAATCGACATGCTTCGCACCACCGTGCTTTCGCTCACCCTGGCCCTGTCGGCCGGCCTGTCCCATGCCCAGGCGCCCGCCCCGCTGCAGATGAAGGTCTACCAGGCAGACGAACACAGCTTTGCCGTGACCTCCACCCTGATCACCGGCGCCAAGGAGGCTGTGGTCGTGGACAGCGGCTTCACCCGCGCCGACGGCCTGCGCATTGCCGCCAATGTGCTCGACAGCGGCAAGCAGCTGACCACCATCCTCATCAGCAATGCCGACCCCGACTACTACTTCGGCGCCGAGGTGCTGAAGAACCTGTTCCCGCAGGCCAAGGTCGTGGCCACGCCCGCCGTGCGCGAGAAGATCGAGTCCAAGCTGCAGGGCAAGCTGGCCTTCTGGGGCCCCAAGATGGGCGCCAACGCCCCCAGCCATCCCGTGCTGCCCGAGGCCCTGCAGGGCAATACGGTGACCGTGGACGGCCAGACGCTGGAGCTGCGCGGCACCACCGGCCCGCTGGCCCACCGCCCCTATGTCTGGGTGCCTGCGCTGCAGGCCATCGTCGGCAACGTGGGTGTGTTCGGCAACCTGCATGTCTGGACGGCGGACACGCAAAAGAGCGCCGAGCGCAAGGCCTGGCTGGCGCAGCTGGACGAGATGCAGGCCCTCAAGCCCGCCGTCGTCGTGCCCGGCCACATGCAGGCCGGCACCGCCATGGACGCCAGCACCATCGCCTATACACGCGACTATCTCCAGCGTTTCGAGGCCGCCGCCGCCAAGGCCGCAAACAGTGCCGAGCTGATCGGCGCCATGAAGCAGGCCTACCCGCAGGCCGGCATGGCGCTGTCGCTGGACATTGGCGCCAAGGTGAACAAGGGCGAGATGCCCTGGTAAGCAGGCACTTTCACAAAAATCCTCATGGAACCTGCATGCTGCGGCCTTGATCCAACGAGTTGCCGCCCTCATTCGTCGTGGCGGCAGGAGGTGCAGCCATGAAATACATGAAGCATTGGCAGGACCCGATCAATGTCCTGCTGGGAGCCTGGTTGGCGGTCTCGCCCTGGGTGCTCGGTTTCCAGGACCAGATGGCGCCCACGGCCAATGGCGTGGTCATCGGCCTGGCGCTGATTGCCGCTGCGCTGGGGGCCATCTTCATGCCCCGCGCGTGGGAGGAATGGACCGAAGGCCTGCTGGGACTGTGGATGGTGATCTCGCCCTGGGTGCTGGACTATGCGGGCCAGATGGACGCCATGCGCAATGCCGTGGTGTCCGGCGTGGTGGTCATGGTGCTGGCGCTGTGGGTGCTGATGACCGACAAGGACTACATGAGCTGGCGCAGCAGCCATTCCGCCCACTGATGCGCTGAAGCACTGAAGCGCTGATACAAAGCAAGCAAAGCGGCCCGCAGGCCTTCATGGTCTGCGGGCCGCTGTTTTCTTGAGGCCGTCGATCGATCAGACCACGACGGGCTCGGGCTCCAGCCGGATGCCGAATCGCTCGTAGACGCTGGTCTGTATCGCGCCGGCCAGCGTCATGACTTCGCCGCCGGTGACGCTGCGGTCCACGCTGTGCCGGTCGCCCCGGTTGACCAGCACCAGGGCCTGCTTGTCATACACCCCGGCGCGGCCCATGGATTTGCCCTTCCAGCCGCAGGCATCGATCAGCCAGCCGGCGGCCAGCTTGATGGAGCCGTCGTCCATGGGGTAGTGCACGATCTTGGGCTCGCGCGCAATGATGTCGGCGCACTGCTCGGGCGTCACCGTCGGGTTCTTGAAGAAGCTGCCGGCGTTGCCGATCTGATCCGGGTCCGGCAGCTTGGCGCGGCGGATCTCGCAGACCCAGTCGAAGATCTGGCGGGCCGTGGGCTCGGCCACGCCGGCCTCGGCCTGGCGGCGCTGCAGGTCCAGGTAGCCCAGGCCGGGCTTCCAGTCCTTGGGCAGGGCCAGGCGCACGCGCGTGATCACGGCGCGGCCCTTGAGGCCCATGCCGCGCGGCGGCACGCCGCTCATGCGCGCCCGCGCCACGGGCGTGGGTTCGGCCGGGGCGTGCTTGAACACCGAGTCGCGGTAGCCGAAGGCGCATTGCGCGGCATCCAGCGTGAAGGACTCGCCCGTGGCCAGGTCGATGGCATCCAGCGACTCGAACCGGTCCTGCAGCTCCAGCCCGTAGGCGCCGATGTTCTGCACCGGCGATGCGCCTACGGTGCCGGGAATCAGCGCCATGTTCTCCAGGCCGCCATAGCCCTGCGACAGGGTCCAGGCCACCAGGTCGTGCCAGCGCTCGCCGGCACCGGCCTCGACGATCCAGTGGCGCTCGGTCTCGCGCAGCAGGCGCATGCCCGCTATCTCCATCTTGAGGACCACGGGATCGACATCGCCCGTGATCACCACGTTGCTGCCGCCGCCCAGCACGAACACGGGCTGGCGGCCCCACAGCGGATCGGCCAGGAAATGGCGAACATCCTCATCGCTGCGCACACGCACCAGGGTGTGGGCACGGGCGGCGATGCCGAAGCTGTTGCAATGCTGCAGCGGAACATTTTTCTCGACTAACATCAGCCGGATTGTCGCACCGCGTCCCCACGCCTCCGGCACCGTGCCCGCATCGCCCGGTCCCGCGCTGCGATACTTTTTCAGAACATTTACAGGAAATATTTGCCATGCCTTCTTTTGACACCGTGTGCGAAGCCGACTTCGTCGAAGTGAAGAACGCCGTGGAGAACACCGCCAAGGAAATCGGCACGCGCTTCGACTTCAAGGGCACTTCGGCCGCCATCGAACTCAAGGACAAGGAAATCACGCTGTTCGGCGATGCCGACTTCCAGCTGCAGCAGGTCGAGGACATCCTGCGCAACAAGCTGACCAAGCGCAGCGTGGACGTGCGCTTCCTGGACATCCAGAAGGCCCAGAAGATCGGCGGCGACAAGCTCAAGCAGACCATCAAGGTCAAGAACGGCATCGAGGCCGAGCTGGGCAAGAAGCTGCAAAAGCTGATCAAGGACAGCAAGCTCAAGGTGCAGGCCGCCATCCAGGGCGACGCCGTGCGCGTCACGGGCGCCAAGCGCGACGACCTGCAGGCGGCCATGGCCCTGATCCGCAAGGACCTGGCTGACCATCCCCTGTCCTTCAACAACTTCCGCGACTGATCGCCCGGCCTCCGCCCCTGCACCACAAGCCCCATGCGCCACCTGCGTGCCGTACTTCTGAGCCTGGCCGGCGTGGCCGCCCTGCTTCCGCCGCTGGCGACAGCGCAGTCCGTGGCACTTCGCGGCGTGCTGGGCAGCAAGGCCCTGCTGGTCATCGACGGCGGCACGCCACGCGCTCTGGCGGCCGGCGACAGCCTGCAGGACGTGCGCGTGCTGCAGGTATCGGGCGACACGGCCGAGGTGGAAATCAAGGGCCGCCGCCAGACATTGCGCCTGGGCGAGGCGCCCATCAGCCTGGGCGGCCGGGGCGCGGCGGCGGGCGATCCCGCGCTTGGCCGGCGCGTGGTGCTCAAGGCCGACAACCGGGGCCATTTCATCGAACGCGGCCAGATCAATGGCAAGACCATGGTCTACATGGTGGACACGGGCGCCAGCTCGGTCGCCATCGGCCGGTCCGACGCCGAACGCATGGGCCTGCCCTTTCTCAAGGGCCAGCCCGTGATGATGCGCACCGCCAACGGCGACGCCCAGGGCTGGAGCCTGCGGCTGGACTCGGTGCGCGTGGGCGATGTCGAGGTCTTTGGCGTGGACGCCGTGGTCGCCCCTCTTGCCATGCCTTATGTGCTGCTGGGAAACAGCTTTCTGGCCCACGTCCAGATGACCCGCCAGGGCAGCGAGATGGTGCTGGAGCGGCGCTGATGCGGCCTGCACGCGCCCCGCTTTCCGCACCCCGCCACCGATGAGCCGACGCCCCGACGATTCCTACGAAGACCTGCTGGGCCTGTGGTCCGACCTGGAGGCCGCGCTGTCCGTGCTGCTGTCCGCGCCGCTGCAGGTGCAGGGCTTCCTGGTCAAGCTGCAGCAGATCGACCTGTGGCTGCAGGAGTTGATCGCCCACGACAGCGATGCCGCGCTGTACCTGATGTTCCAGCGCGCCTGCTCCTCCACCGTGGGCTACAGCGCCTCCCATGCCCTGGTCTGCGCCTGCCTGTGCCATGTGCTGGCGCGCGAGCTGCGCCTGAACGAGACCGAGCACCGCACCCTGGTACGCGGCGCGCTGACCATGAACATCGGCATGAACGCGCTGCAGGACGAACTGGCGCTGCAGCGCGAGCCGCTGACCCCCGCCCAGCAGCAGGCCGTGCAGCGCCATCCGCTGCAAAGCCAGGCCCTGCTGGCGCGTCTGTTCGTCAACGACGCGCTGTGGCTGGAACTGGTGGCCCGCCACCATGAAGCCGTACCCCAGCAGCCCTTGGCCACACTGCCCCCGGTGCAGCGCCTGGTGCGCATCCTGGGCACGGTGGACCGCTACGCGGCCCTGATCAGCCCGCGCAAGTCACGCGAAGGCCGCAGCGCCGCCGAGTCGCTGCGCGCGCTCACCCAGCAGCAGCGCTACTCCGACGAGGTGGGCTTTGCGCTGGTGCGCGCCGTGGGCCTGTGCCCGCCCGGCACCTACGTGCGGCTGGACAACGGCGACATCGCCGTGGTGCTGCGCCGTGGCGAGCCGCCGCAGCCGCCGCTGGTGGCCAGCGTGATCGGCGCCGATGGCGCCAGCCTCTACCCGCCCGTCATCCATGAAGGCGAGGACGGCCCCCGCATCCGCTCGGCACTGGCGCGCGCCGCCATCACGCTGGAGCTGGACCCGCGCACGCTGGCGCAGCTGGGCGTGCTGGCCGCACGCGGCAGCCAGTCGCTGTACCGCATGGTGCAGATGCCGGGCAACATCTGAAGCGCCTGCCACGCGCATGTGGCCACCGCGAACAGCCTCAGGTCCGCGCTGCGGCCCACAGGCCCGCATGGTGGCCGCGCGTGAAGGCCTCTTCCAGCACCGAGTAGCCGGCCCAGTCGGAATGCGCGAACCACAGACGGCGCGTGCCCGGCGTGGGCAGCAGGGCCACGCGCTCGCCGGCGCACTGCGCGCTGCGGCCCCGGTGGCGCGACTGCAGCGCCACCTGGCTGAGCAGTTGCTGGTCGCCAGGCCGGGGAATGGCCATGGCGTGGCCGTAGCGCGTGATCTCCATGCGCGTGGCCTTGTGCAGCAGGTCGGGATGGGGGACGAGCAGGCTGCCGACGATGCGGTCCCGCCAGAAGCCGAAGGGCTGGCCCAGCAGTTGCGCGCGCCCGTCAGGCCAGTCGCCCAGCGCCTGGTAGTAACTGAGCACCGTGGGCCGGGGCGTGAGCCGGTCCAGGCCCTGGTGGCCCGCGTCCACGTAGCCCAGACCGCCCGCATTCGGATCGGCAAACAGCACGTTGTCCCAGGCAGGATCGGCGCCGGGCCGGTCGGCCAGCGGCCGCTGCAGATGGATGTTGGCCACCAGCCAGGGCGCCCAGTCCAGCCGGCCCGCCACCGCGCGCAGGAAATCCGGCGCATCGCGCACCACGCGTGCCGCGATGAAGCTGGGCAGGGCCACGACGCAGCGCGCGGCCAGCCAGCGCTCGTGCTGCTGGCGGCCATGGTGGTAGACGTCGATCTCCACACCGTCGGCACCTTCGGCGATGGATAGCACGCTGCAATCCGTCTGCAGGTCGGTGGAGCCCAGCCCTGCCACCAGCTGCTGCGACAGCCAGCCATTGCCCTGGGGCCAGGTCAGCACGGCGTCGCCGGCCTCTTCGGCCGTGCGCTCGTCCTGGCGGCGCGGGGCCGAGAAGCCATGGCGGCTGGCGAAATAGTGAATGCCTGCCCAGGCCGATACGCGCGCCAGGCCCGCGCCAAAGTCGTCGCGGCAGCAGTACTCCAGATACCAGATCAGTTGCGCATCATCGATGCCCTGGCTGGTCAGCCAGGCCTGCATGGTCTGGCCGTCCAGCGCGGCATGGGCGGCGGGCAGCCGGCCCTCGCGCTGCCAGACACGGATGGACGGCATGGCAAAGGCCGCCCTGTCCATCTCCTGGGCCACGCTGCGCGCAAAGAGTTCGTACTGCTCAAGCGTGCGCGGCGCCACGCCATCGACGGGCAGCAGGCCCTCATGCCAGGCGCCCTGCCAGAACAGGCGCTCCTGCGGGCTGTGGCACAGATGGCGCTCGTCGTACTGCCAGCGGCCTGCGCGGCGCTGGCGCAGGCCCAGGGCCTCCAGCCAGTCCTGCACCTCGGCCGCATCGTCGCTGGGCAGGGGCAGATAGTGGGCACCCAGCGGACAGGGCAGGCCCGCAATGCTGCCGCCCTGGCTGTTGCCGCCCATGGCCTGCTGCGTGTCCAGCAGGGCCACGCCCTGCACACCCGCCAGCTCCAGTGCGCGCGCGGCGGCCAGGCCTGCCATGCCGCCGCCGGCGATCACCACCTTGGCACGGTGCACCACGGCCGGCGGCGGCAGCGCCAGGCCCTGGGCCAGGCGCTGCCAGAACGCGCGCAAGGCATGGCCGCGCTCCAGCGCCACGCCGCTGAATCCGCCGGGCAGGTCTTCAAGCCGCGGTGGCGTTGGCGTGCAGCCGGACAGGCCCAGGGCTGCACCGCCCGCCAGGCCCTGCAGCCATTGGCGCCGGCTCCACAGGGGCAAGAGGCCGGTGCTCAACGCTCCACCCTGCCCCATTCGCGCTCGTAGGTGTTGACCAGCACCTGGTTGGACAGGCGGTTGACTTCGGCCGGAACGCGCGCCATGTCCAGCGGGAAGTCGAACATCAGCGCCATGGTCTGCGCGCTCAGAAAGCGCAGGCCCGCAGGCAGGGCATCGGGCTCGCGCCAAGGCCGGTGGCTGGCGATGACGAAGCCCCATTCGCCAAAGCTGGGCACATGGGCGTGGTAGGGCGTGGCCTGCAGGCCGATGGATTCGATGGTCTGCACCACGGTCCAGTAGCTCTTGCGTGCAATCAGGGGCGAGGTGGTCTGCACCACGGCGTAGCCGCTGGCCGCCAGGCGCTTGTCCAGCAAGGCATAGAAGCTGTTGGTGAACAGCTTGCCGATGGCGAAATTTGTCGGGTCAGGGAAATCGACGATGACAACGTCGAAGGTCTCCCCGCCCTGCTGCAGCCAGTGGAAGGCATCGGTATTGAGGATGTGCACGCGCGCATCGCTGAGCGCTTCGCCGTTGAGCCGGCGCAGCATGGCGTTGTCCTTGAACAGGTCCGTCATGGCCGGGTCCAGCTCCACCAGGGTGACCGACTCCACCGAGGGGTACTTGAGCACCTCGCGCACGGCCATGCCGTCGCCGCCGCCCAGCACGGCCACGCGCTTGGGTGCGCCATGCGCGGCCATCACGGGGTGGACCAGGGCCTCGTGGTAGCGGTACTCGTCGCTTTGGGCGAACTGCAGGTTGCCGTTGAGGTACAGCCGCGCGCCCTGGCGCCCCTGCGTCACCACGATGCGCTGGTAGGGCGAGCTGCTGGAGAGCACGATGCGGTCCTGGTAGAAATGGTCGTCGGCCAGGCGCGTCAGATGGTCGGCGCCCCAGATGCCCGTGCCCAGCAGGGCCAGCACGGCCGCGCAGGCCAGGGCATGGGCACGCGGGCGCCGCAGCTCATGCCGAAACAGCAGCAGTGCCCAGACCGCCACCGCCGCATTCATGAAGCCGAACAGCAGCCCCGTGCGCACCAGGCCCAGCTTGGGTACCAGCAGCAGCGGAAATGCCAGCGACACGGCCAGCGCGCCCAGGTAGTCGAAGGTCAGCACCTGGGACACCAGGTCCTTGAGCGTCACATTGCGCTTGAGGATGCGCATCACCAGCGGAATCTCCAGCCCCACCAGGGTGCCCACCACCAGCACCATGCCGTACAGCAGGAACCGGAACGCGCCGGGCGCGTAGGCATTGGCAATGAACAGCGTGGCCGGCAGCGCGCCGCCGACCAGGGCCACCATCAGCTCGATGCGCAGAAAGTGCGCGGGCAGATGGTCCTCGAAATAGCGCGAAAGCCATGAGCCGATGCCCATGGCGAACAGGTAGCTGCCGATGATGGTGGAGAACTGCAGGACCGAGTCGCCCAGCAGATAGGAAGCCAGCGCACCCGCAGCCAGTTCGTAAAGCAGGCCGCAGGCCGCGATCACGAAGACGCTGACCAGCAGGGCGATGTCGATGGGACGCGCCGGCTGCGCGCCGGCAAGAGGGGCTGAGGTTTGCACGGCCGGTATTGTGCGCGATGCGCCCCTTCCCGCGTGCAACGCACACCGTGCAAGGCGGGAAGGAGCGCAGCGCCTCGGGCGCCGCCGTCAGAACTGGTAGTTGGCGCTGACCAGAACGCTGCGCGGTGCGCCTGGCATGGAGCTGGAGCGCCAGTACTGCTTGTCGAACAGGTTGGACAGCGCCACGGTCACGGTCCAGGCGTCCTGGCGCCAGCCCACCAGCGCATCCCAGCGCGTGTAGCCGGGCAGGAGAGCCGTGTTGGCGGCGTTGGTGAAGCGGCTGCCCGTGTAGGTCACGCCGACTTCGCCATACCAGGGGCCCTTGGGCGCATAGCGCAGGAACAGGTTGCCGTTGCGCTTGGCCGTGTCACGCAGGTACAGGCCCACGTTGGCGGGGTTTTGCGCGTCTTCAGCCACCTTGGCCTCCATGAAGGCCACGCCGCCTCGCACATACCAGGAACTGGCCACGCGGCCGGCCGCGCTGAACTCGATGCCGCGCGAACGGTCCTTGCCCCGGATGGCCCAGGTGTAGGGATCGTTCTCGGGATCGGGGCGGTAGCGGATGTTGTACTTCTCCAGCTGGTAGACGGAGACCTGGGTGGACAGCGCACCGCCCAGCCAGTCGCTCTTGACGCCGACCTCGGACTGGCGCGAGTACTGGGGCTCGTCGTCCGGCACCGCGCCCACGGCGGTTTCCACGGTCAGGATGCCGCGGCCGCCATAGGGCGAGTAGCTCTTGTTCCAGGACGCATAGAAGCTGTGCTCACGCACCGGCTGCCACACCACGCCCACGCGCGGGCTGAAGCCGTTGCCGTCGGTCTTGCGCGTGAGATTGGCGATCTTGTTGGTGCTCTGGAAGTCATAGCTGTCGTAGCGCAGGCCCAGCAGCAGCTTCCACTGCTCGGTCAGGCTGACCAGGTCCTGCATGTACAGCGCCTGGCCCTTGCCCTTGTGATAGTTGTCCTGGGTCGGCTTGCCCTGCACCGGACGGCTGGGCCAGACGATGGGCTGGAACGGATCGTAGGAGAAGGTGCTGCCGGGCTGGCCGACGCGCGGCGCGCGCTCTTCCTCGCTGGCCTCCAGGCCCACCAGCAGATCGTGCTTGATGCTGCCCGTGCTGAACTTGCCCGTCAGGTCCAGCGTGTTGGACAGCGTGGTGTTGCGGGTCTGCTGCCAAGCGTAGTTGGGCGTGATCTTGCCGGTGGCGGCGCGGTAGGTACCGGCGAAATAGTGGTCGAAGTCCTGGCTGGCCTCGCGCTTGCTGGCCACCCAGCGCAGGTTCCAGCGGTTGTTGAAGTCATAGGACAGGTCGGAGCGCAGCACGCGCAGGCGATCTTCCACGTAGTCGCCCGGCGCCGCGAAGCCCTTGCGGATGGAAACGCCAGCTGGCAACTGGTCATAGACCGGGCCGCGATCGGGCACGCGCCAGACGTTGTCATAGGTGTACTGGCCGGTCCAGCGCCATCCCGTGCGGGTGTCCACCAGGATGCTGGGCGAGACCATCTCGTTGCGGTTGCGTATGCCTTCGCGGAAGCTGTGGGCCTGCTCGCGGTCGGCCGTCAGGCGCACGGCCACGTTCTCGTTGAGCACGCGGTTGATGTCGATGGTGCCGCCCACGTTGTCCCAGGAGCCGCCGCGCAGCGTGATGCTGCTCTTGGCGTCGAAGCGCGCCTGCTTGCTCACCATGTTGACCACGCCGCCGCCCGCGCTGCGGCCGTAGAGCACGGAGGCCGGTCCCTTGAGGATCTCGATGCGCTCCACATTGGCCGTGCTGCGGCGCACCTGGCCGCTTTCGCGCACGCCGTCGCGGTAGATGTCGCTCTCGTCGGCCTTGAAGCCGCGGATGTACACGCCCTCGCCACGCATGTCGTAGGTGGTGTTCACGCCCGGCACGCCGTCCAGCATGGTGGCCAGGTCGTTGATGCCGTAGCTCTTGTATTTGTTGACCTCCAGCGTATCGATGGTCTGCGGGATGTCCTTGGGCGCCAGATAGGTCTTGGTCGCCGTGGTCACGCCTTCGGGGCGCACGTCGTCAGGGTCGTACTGGGAAGCGTTGACCTGCAGCGTGGGCAGGGTGTGGGCCTGTTGAGGCTGCGTCTGCGTCTGCGTCTGTGCCTGGGCCGGATCGGCTGGAACGGCTGGAGCGGCCTCCTGGGCATGGACCGCGCCCGCCAGCGCGGTGGTAATGATGCCAGCGGTCACACCCACTGAAAGCCTTGCCCTGCGGGCAGCTTGATGGTCTGTCATGGAAACCCTCTCTTCGAATGAAGGGGGCGATTCTATTTAGAATGCAAACGAATATCATTTGCAAACTCACTATCAACAAGGAATTTGTTGCGACGCAGCAACGCCGCCATGCGCAGCGCAGCCGCACCTTTTCAGGCGGGCTGCGTGTCGGCAGGAGATGGGGAGTGCGGGGGGCCAGGCGGCCCCGTTCAATGGATGGCGGCAGCGACGATGATGCTGATGCCCAGGCACATGGCGGCCACCACCATGGCCAGCGCCTTGTTGTGCTTCTCGACGATCTCGGCCCACATATCCACGGGCGTGATCTTGTCGATGATGATGAAGCACAGCCAGAACACCACCACGCCCACCAGCGCATAGAGGATCGAGCCGAAGAAGGCGGCGGGGTTGAACCAGTCGAAGTTCATGATCAGTTTCTCCGTTGTTTACTTGTGGCTGCCGCCCGAGGTGTAGCCACCCCAGGAGCCGCCGCTGCTGCGGGTGTAGCTGTTGCAGTTGGGATCGGTGTTCGGGTTGCAGTTCGGGCGCGACATGCAGCCGCGCAGCATGACGAACACCAGCCACAGGATGACCACGCCGATGACGATGGTCCACAGGCCGAAGCGGCTGCCCGACATCACGCCGACCTGCGAGCGGTCCCGCAGCTGCTTGAGGCCGAAGGCCGTGGCCAGCGTGGTGGCCGAGACGGCGCTGCCATGCGACCAGGTGGTCTCGCCGTTCTCGGTCTCGCTGGCCAGAAAGGCCTTGTTCTGCGCGCCTGCGCTCACATAGTCCACATTGCGCGTTGTCTGGCCGCGCTGCACGGGCCAGTAGAACTCGCCCAGCGCATAGGTGGTCTCGGCCGTGTAGCGCGATTCAAGCTGGTACTGCCGGCCCATGTACTTGGCCGTGCTGCGGTTCTTGGAGAGCTTGGGCACGCCCGTGGTCACGCGGGCCATGCTCCAGCCATCGGAGGAATCGACCAGGAAGGCGAAGCCGGCCTTCTGGCTGAACAGCAGGTATTCCTCCCAGCCAAAGCTCTCGTCGTCGCCAGGCTCCTGGCCCATGCGGTGCTGAAAGCCCACCACCTGCCACTGCAGGCCTTCCAATGCACCCTTGCTGCCCAGGGGGATGGCGGGGCGCACGGGCTCGTTCTGTTCGGCATAGGACAGTTCCTTGCCAATTCCCTGACTCAGGTCCACCAGCGATCCGCAACTGGGGCAGCTCAGGCTCTTGGTGGTGGTGAAGCGCACAGGCACCACGGCGCCGCACTTGGGGCAGTTGAAGTGCCGGCCCTGTTCGCCCTTGAGCGAGGCGCCGTCGCGCAGGCCCTGCAGCCTGAGGTCGTCCAGCACCACGCGTTCGCCCAGGCTCAGCGCAGGCGGCTGGGCCGAGAAGTCCACGGACAGGACCTGGCCCTGCTCGCTGCGCAGCTCCACCAGCCAGTACGGCGTGCCGGGCTCGGGAAGCTGCGCCAGCTCGCCCTGGGCCGATACCAGCCGCGCGTTCTGCACGCTGCTGACCGTGAAGCTCTTGCCGCCCAGCACGCGCTGCGAGCCCAGCAGCCAGTCGGAGGCCTTGAACGGCCCGTTGCGCAGGGCCTCGGCCTCCCAGGGCCAGGACCAGACGAACTGGCCGTTGTCCTCGCTCAGAAAGCCCAGCGCACCATCGCTGAACGCGGCCACCCATTCGCTCCAGGCGCCCGCCTCGCTCTTGAGCTGCAGCCGCCCGACCAGGGTGAAGTGCTCGGGCTTGCCGTTGCGCAGCATCTGGCCCGTGGCGCCGATGCGCAGGGGGCTGTAGTCCTCGAAGACCTCGGCCATGGAGCCGCGGCGCTGCAGCACATCGCCCTGGCGCACCACGGTGCTGCGGCAGAACTCGCAGACGGCGTAGCTGGCCTGGGCGCTGGAAAATTCCACGGGCGCGCCGCAGCCGGGGCAAGGTGCGCGGTAGACGCGCTGCGATGGACTCGATGCCATGTGGGAAGGTCGTCAGTGGTGAGAGGGCCTGGAGCGCGGCTGGCGGGCCACGCCATTCACGCAAGCTGCGCCCGTGGAGCGCAGCGCGGTGGCGGCGGTCAATGCGGCTTGCCTTTGGCCGTGCCGGGCTTGGCCGCGGCGGCTGCCGGGTCGGCCTTCTTGCTGCCCAGCCTGGATTCCTTGCCGGCCATCAGGCGCTGGATGTTCTCGCGGTGGCGCCAGATCAGCAGGGCCGCCATGGCGACGATGGCGGCGGCAATCGGCGTCTCGGCATACCAGACCACGCCACTGCACAGGAGGTAGTAGACGGGGGCGAACACGGAGGCCACCAGGGCCGCCAGCGAGGAATAGCGGAAGAACACGGCAATGATCAGCCAGGTCAGCGCCACCGCCAGGCCCAGCCAGACGCTGATGCCCAGCAGCACGCCGAGGGCCGTGGCCACGCCCTTGCCGCCCTTGAAGCGGAAGAACACCGGGTACAGGTGGCCCAGGAAGGCGGCCAGCGCCACCACGGCCACCGTGCCGTCGCCCAGGCCGAAGCGGCTGCCGAACCATTGCACCAGGGCCACGGGCAGCCAGCCCTTGGCCGCATCCAGCAACAGGGTCACGGCTGCGGCCGCCTTGCTGCCGGAGCGCAGCACATTGGTGGCGCCGGGGTTGCCGCTGCCATAGGTGCGCGGATCGTTCAGGCCCATGGCCCGGCTGACGATGACGGCGAACGACAGCGAGCCGATCAGGTAGGCCGCCACGGTGGCGAGAAGGGGGTAGAGCGCGTTCAATTGAAGTCCTTGGCCGGTCTGTGGAGCGCCGGCGCGCGATCCGGCCGGCCATGATGGCCCGCCCTCCCTGATCGCCGACACATGTTTTTCATCAGGACCTGCGCGAACCCGTTGGAGGCGGTGGCCGCCTTCCCTGGTGTGCGCAAGTCATGTTCATTTCTTCAGGGCATCTATTCTGCCAGCGCGCAGTGCACGGGCCGTGCATCCAGCAGCTGCACGCAGACCTGCGGGTCCAGCTGCACCAGAAAGCCCCGGCGCCCGCCGTTGATGGCGATGCGCGGCAGCGCCAGGATGCTCTCTTCGATATAGACCGGCATGTCGCGGCGCGTGCCGAAGGGCGAGGTGCCGCCGACCAGGTAGCCGCTGTGGCGGTTGGCGACTTCGGGCTTGCAGGGCTCCACGCTCTTGGCGCCGATCTGCCGTGCCAGGTTCTTGGTGGAGACCTTGCAGTCGCCGTGCATGAGCACGATCAGCGGCCTGGCGTCCTGGTCCTGCATCACCAGGGTCTTGACCACCATGTGCTCGTCCAGGCCCAGGCTGGCCGCGCTGTGCTCGGTGCCGCCGTGTTCCAGGTACTCATAGGGGTGCTCGGTGAACTCCACCTTGTGGGCGCGCAGCAGCTGCGTGGCCGGTGTCTCGCTGACATGAGAGTTTTTCTTGGACATGAATTTTTTATCGTTTTACAATAATTTTTTATCGATTCATCAATACAAGGCTGTGCCATGAACTATACGCCCCACGCCGCGGGCAACGCCCTGAGGCGCCACTCCCAGGCGGCGCGCATCCTGATTGCGCTCGGTGCCGTCGCGCTGCTGGCCCTGCCGGCAGCCGCCCTGCTGTCGCCGCAAGATCTTTCGGGCCAGGCGGAAGGCCTGCTGGGCATGCCGCCCGGCCAGCCGCTGGACATGGCTGCGCGCTGGCGCACCGCACTGGTCAGCCTGCTGCCCGTGGGCTGCGGCCTGTATGCGCTGCGCCAGTTGTGGACACTGTTCGGCGAATACCTGCAGGGCCGTGTCTTCGGCCAGCAGGCGCAGCACGCCCTGATGCGCTTTGCCTGGACGGTGCTGGCGGGCGCGCTGGCCCTGCCCTTCACGCGCGCGCTGATGTCGGTGGCGGCCAGCATGGGCAATCCGCCAGGGCAGCGCTTCGTCACGCTGGGCCTGTACTGGCACGATGGCCTGCTGGTCCTGCTCGGCGTGGTGCTGGTCTCCATCGCCCATGTGATGCTGCAGGCCCGGCGCATCGCCGACGAGAACGCGGGATTCGTATGAGCGGCGTTCCCATCACGATCCACCTCATGGTGCTCCCCGGCCAGCGCCCGCTCTCGCTGCACCTGTACGAGGCCGCATTGGTGCTGCTGGGCCTGATCCTGCTGGCCCTGGTGATCTTCCTTCGCGACGCCAACCGATTCCGGGATGGCGACTGAACCATGCCCATCATCGTCCACCTCGATGTGATGCTGGCGCGCCGCAAGATGCGTTCGCGCGAACTGGCCGAGATGGTCGGCATCACCGAACAGAATATTTCCCTGCTCAAGAGCGGCAAGGTGCGCGGCGTGCGCTTCGACACGCTGGAGCGCATCTGCGAGGCGCTCCAGTGCCAGCCCGGTGACCTGCTGGAATGGGTGGCAGGGCCCGAGGCTTGAGCAGCGGACGGCTGCGGCTGATCGCGGGCCTGCTGCTGTCGCTGCTGCTTCATGGGGTGCTGCTGTGGCAGGGTCTGGCCTCGGACATTGCGCGGCCCGGCACCGGGCAGGCCGAGGCGCACCGCCTTCAGGTGGTCTGGGTCGAGACGCCGATGCCGATGCCGATGCCGATGCCGACGCCGACGCCGGCCCCCTCTCCTGCTCCAGCGGCTGCCCGGCCCGGACCGGCGCCCGCGCACGCGTCCCCGCCTACGCGACGGCCGGACACCGCCGCCGTCGCACCGCCTTCAAGGCAAGGCGCAGGGGCTGCAAAGGCCACGGAGCAGGCCGCGACAGCCGCCGCGCCGCAAGCGCCTGTCCCCGCCGACACCGAGGCCGTCCCGGACACCGCGCGCAGCGCCAGGGCCATGGGCCGCCTGCTGGACTCGGCCGCAGGCCGCGAGGCCGTGCAGTCGGCGGCCCGGCAAGGCCTGGTCAGGCCCCAGATCCATGCGCAGCGCGAGGACCCGCTGGCCAGCGGCATGCGCGAGGCCGCCCAGGGCGATTGCATGAAGGGCGAGTTCAAGGGCGGCGGCATGGGCCTGCTCAGTCTGCCCATGCTGGCGGCCGCTGCGCTCAAGGGCGAGTGCAGCCGCTGAAGGCGCGGGGCCAAGGCCTATTGCGCAGGGCCTAGGCCTATTGCGCAGGGTCGCGCACTTCCCAGCGGATGGCGTCGATGGCCGACAGCAGTTCGGGCGACAGTTGCGTGCCCCAGGCGTTCAGATCCTCATCGAGCTGGGCCACCGAGGTCACGCCGATGATGGTGCTGGCCACCTGCCACTTGGTGTAGCAAAACGCCAGCGCCAGCTGCGTGGGTGTCATGCCGTGCTCGCGCGCCAGCGCGTTGTAGCGGCGCGCGGCGGCCAGGGCTTCGGGCCGGCCCCAGCGCTGCCTGCGCACGGACTCGTAGCGCGCAATGCGTGCGGCCTGCGGCGCAGCGGGATCGGTGGGCGCATGCACGTCGAACTTGCCCGTGAGCAGGCCGAAGGCCAGCGGCGAATAGGCCAGCAGCGAGACACCCAGGCGATGGCAGCTTTCGTCCATGCCGTTTTCCCAACTGCGGTTGAGCAGGCAGTAGGCGTTCTGCACCGAGGCCACGCGCGGCAGGCCGTGCTGCTCGGCCAGGCGCACGAATTCGTGCACGCCCCAGGGCGTTTCATTGGACAGGCCGATGTGGCGCACCTTGCCTTCCCGGACCAGGCGGCCGAGCGCCTCGAGCTGCTCGTGGATGCCGGTCTGCGAGCTTTCCTTGGACGGGTCGTAGTACAGCTGGCCGAAGGCCGGCACATTGCGCTCGGGCCAGTGGATCTGGTAGAGGTCGATCACGTCCGTGCCCAGGCGGCGCAGGCTGCCTTCGCAGGAGGCGGCGATGTCGGCCGCCGTCATGCCCTTGCCCTCGCGCACCCAGGGCATGCCCCGCGAAGGACCGGCCACCTTGGTGGCCAGCACGACCTTGGCGCGCGCGCCGGGGCGCTGGGCGAACCAGCGGCCGATGATGGTTTCGGTGGCGCCGCAGGTTTCGGCGCGTGCGGGCACGGCATACATCTCGGCCGTGTCGAAGAAGTCCACGCCGCGCTCCAGCGCGCGGTCCATGATGGCAAAGGCCTCGGCCTCGCCGACCTGCTCGCCGAACGTCATGGTGCCCAGGCAGATGGGGCTGACTTGCAATGCGCTTTGACCGAGCGCCACCGGTTGCATCGAGGGGGAATTCATGGGCACCGAGTGTAGGGCCGCCCGTGTTTACCCTGACGACAGCGCGCCCACCCGGCCAGGGCCGGGCGGGCGCGCTGCGTCCGTCGGGATCAGGCGCCCTGCGGTGCCTCGGCCTGCAGCACGCCGCGGTTGATCTGGTCGCGTTCCATGGACTCGAACAGGGCCTTGAAATTGCCTTCGCCGAAGCCTTCGCGGTAGTTGCCCTTGCGCTCGATGAACTCGAAGAACACGGGGCCCAGCATGGGCTGGGAGAAGATCTGCAGCAGCAGGCGCGGCTGGCCGCCCTCGGTCGTGCCGTCCAGCAGGATGCCGCGTGCCTGCAGCTCGCCCACGGGCTGGCCGTGGCCGGGCAGGCGGCCTTCCAGGTTCTGGTAGTAGATGTCGTTGGGCGCGGTCAGCAGCGGAATGCCGGCCATCTGCAGCTGGTCGATGGAGTCCAGCAGGTTGTCCGTCAGCAGGGCGATGTGCTGGATGCCCTCGCCGTTGAACTGCATGAGGAACTCCTCGATCTGGCCGCCGCCCTGGCGCGATTCCTCGTTCAGCGGAATGCGGATCAGGCCGTCGGGCGCCGTCATCGCCTTGGAGGCCAGGCCCGTGTACTCGCCCGAGATGTCGAAGTAGCGGATCTCGCGGAAATTGAACAGCTTGCTGTAGAAGTCAGCCCAGTAGGTCATGCGGCCACGGTAGACGTTGTGCGTCAGGTGGTCCACCACGTGGAAGCCGTGGCCCTTGGGGTTGCGGTCCACGCCGGGCAGGAACTCGAAGTCGATGTCGTAGATGGACTTGCCTTCGTCGAAACGGTCGATCAGGTACAGCGGCGCGCCGCCGATGCCCTTGATGGCCGGCAGGCGCAGCTCCATGGGACCCGTGGGGATCTCCACCGGCTGGGCGCCCAGTTCCAGCGCGCGCTTGTAGGCCTGGTGCGCGTCCTTGACGCGGAAGGCCAGGCCGCAGGCCGAGGCGCCGTGCTCGGCCGCGAAATAGGCGGCCTGCCCCGGCTCATTGTTGATGATGAAGTTGATGCCTCCCTGGCGGTACAGCAGCACGTTCTTGGAACGGTGCTTGGCCACCAGGGTGAAGCCCAGCTTCTCGAACAGCGGCTCCAGCACGCCGGGCGCGGGCGACGCGAATTCCACGAATTCGAAGCCCATCAGGCCCATCGGGTTGTCGAACAGGTCTGCCATGGTTGGTTCTCCTTGAAGGTTTCAACGGGGGATGTGCGCGGGTTCCAGTACGGATTCCAGCACAGGCGTGGGACGTTGGCGGAACACGAGGCGATAGGCCCCGTAGACCACCAGGACCCAGATCGGAATGGCCAGCGCGGAGGACCGCACCGACGGTGTCAGCAGCATCACGCCCACCACCAGGGCCATGGCGGCCAGGCAGATGGCGTTGGTCAGCGGCGCAGCCGGTGCGGGAAAGCCCAGCACGGTCTTGCGCGCCACATGCGCCCGGCGAAAGCGCCAGTGCGCCACGATGATGATGGTCCAGGTGATCACCAGGGCCGCCACGATCAGCGACATCAGCAGCTCGAGCACACCGGCCGGCGCCACATAGTTCAGCACGATGGCCAGCGCCGTGAAGATGGCCGGATAGACGATGGCCCGCACCGGCACGCCGCGGCGGTTGACCTGCATCAGCGAGCGCGGTGCGTTGCCTTCGCTGGCCATGCCGTACAGCAGGCGGCTGTTGCTGTAGACCATGCTGTTGTAGACCGACAGCGTGGCCGTGAGGATCACGAAGTTCAGCAGGTGGGCGGCCGTGTTCTCGCCCAGGCCCGAGAACACCAGCACGAAGGGGCTGCTGCTGTAGGTGTCGCCGCCTGCCTTGAGCTGGCCCAGCAGGTCGGTCCAGGGCATCAGCGACATCAGCACGGCCATGGAGCCGATGTAGAACACCAGCACGCGGTAGATGAGCTGGTTCACGGCCTTGGGGATGACGGTGCGCGGCTGGTCGGTCTCGGCCGCCGCGAAGCCCAGCATCTCCACGCCGCCGAAGGCGAACATGATGAAGGCGAAGGCCATCACCAGGCCGGACAGGCCGTTGGGGAAGAAGCCGCCGTGCGTCCACAGGTTGCGCACGGTCTGCTCGGGCCGGTCGGCGTTGGCCAGCAGATACACGCCCGCAGCGATCATGGCCAGCACGGCCGCGATCTTGATCAGCGCGAACCAAAATTCGAACTCGCCATAGGCCTTGACGTTGATGAAGTTCACGCCGTTGATCAGCACGAAAAACACCGCCGCCGTGACCCAGGTGGGTATGCCGGGCCACCAGAACTGGATGAACTTGCCTGCGGCCGTCAGCTCCAGCATGCCCACGAGCACATACAGCGCCACACAGTTCCAGCCCGCCAGAAAGCCCGTGAAGCGGCCCAGGTAGCGGTTGGCGAAATAGCTGAACGAGCCCGCGTTGGGCTCCTCGACCAGCATCTCGCCCAGGAAACGCATGATGAAAAAGATGATCAGCCCGCCAATGGCGTAGCCGAGCAGCACGGACGGGCCGGCCAGCTCGATGATGCCGGCCGAGCCCAGGAACAGGCCCGTGCCGATGGTGCCGCCCAGCGCGATGAGCTGGATATGGCGGTTCTTGAGCCTGCGCTCCAGATGGCCCTGCGAAGAAGAACTGTGCATCAAGAGGGTGCTCCGGCTCTCAGCAAGGCGCGCGGCGGCGCAGGGGTTGGAACACTTCGGTGGTCTTCACGGCAATGTCTCCTCGTGGGGTGCCTGTTGGAATGCGGGGCGTTGTGCGCCCCTTGTTGATGGGTATCAACTATAAAAAACAATAAATTATTATTTCTTGTAATTTATCCCTATGGACAAGCCCAAAAAGAAGGAGTAGCGAAGGCGATCGACGCATTGCCGCCCGCCATGCCGCACTGCGGCGACGGTTGAACGCCCGCAACAAACAAAAACAATCTACTATTATTTTTTTGCCCTCTGGAGCCCAGAACATGACGACGTCCGCCACGCAGCGGCGCGCACGCACGCCGCAGACCGAGCGTGTGGAGACAACGCAACGCAAGATCATCGACTCCGCCCTGGCGCTGCTGCGCGAGGGCGGCTTCAAGAGCGCCACGCTGCAGGCCATCGCGCGCGGCGCCGACGTGTCGCTGGGCGCGCTGCAGCACCACTTCGAGAGCCGCGACGCGCTGATGGAGCGGCTGGTCATCGAGGTCATGGAGCCACTGAGCGACCAGGGCACGGTCTGGCCCGACAAGGCCCTTCCCCTGCGCGAGCGTGCACAGACCTTCGTCACCCTGGCCTGGGACAACATCTTCGGCGCGGCCAACTACCAGGCGGCCTGGAGCATGTTCTTCGGCTGCAAGGCCTCCCCCTCGCTGTTCGACCGCGTGGACGCGCGCCGGGTACATGTGGACAGCGTGTTCTATACGCGCTTCCTGGACGTCTTCCCCGAGATCGCGGCCCACCATCCCCGCCCCCAGGGCTTTGCGGCCATGGCCTTCGCCATCCTGCGCGGCACCGGCGTGCTGGAGCTGTTCGAGGTGGGCGAGCAGGAACGCCAGGGCAGCCTTGATGCGCTGGTCGAGGCCATCGTCCAGGCAGGCACCCCTCAGGCCGGCGGCGGCGCCGCCGCCTGAACCTCGGTCAGCCCCCAGACCCTGCGCAGCTGCGACAGCGTGGCCACCAGGGCCGGGTCGTGCTCGGCCTCGCGCGGGTGGATGAAGCCCAGCTGTGCCGACACGCGCGCGTGCGGCCAGATGGCCACGCAGCCATGCTCGGCCGCGGCCAGGGCGCGGTCCTCGCGCAGCAGCGCCAGGCCCAGGCCGGCGCGCACCAGGCTCTCGGGCGCGGCGGCCGCATCGCTTTCCACGATCTGATTGGGGCTCAGCCCCTGGCGGGCGAACAGCGCCAGCAGCAGGGCCTGCTCATGGTGCTGCGCGGGCGCGCCAATCCAGGGCAGTTGCGCCAGGTCCTTCCAGCCCGATTGCAGGACGCGCTCGCGCAGCGCGGGCGGCGCCGCCACGCGGTAGTGCAGTGTCTGCAGCACCAGCGCGCCCAGGTCGCGCGGCATGTGGGCGCCGATGTAGAACGCGCCCTGCAGGCCGCCGGCCGCGACCTGCGCGCGCAGCTCCTCGGCCCAGCCCTGGCGTGTCTTGATGTCCAGCAGCGGCAGCGCCTCCACCAGGCCATGCAGCAGCGAGCCCAGGCGCAGCGCCTCGGGGTCGGCCACCGTGCCCAGCAGCAGCTGGCCGGTGATCTCGCCCTGCAGCTCGCGGGCCTGGCCCTGCAGGCGTCCTGCCGCATCCAGCACCTGCCGGGCGGGCTCCATCAGGGCCTCGCCAGCCCGCGTGAGGCTGATGCGGCCCGGGCGCCGGTCGAACAGCGCCACGCCCAGCTCTTCCTCCAGCGCCTTGATCTGGGCCGTGATGGCGGGCTGCGTCAGGTGCAGGGCCTCGGCCGTGCGCGTGACGCTGCCCAGCGTGGCCGCCGTGACGTAGGCGCGCAGCTGATACATCTCCATGGGCGGCCAGCCTAGCGCAGGCGCCAGGGCCTGCGGCCCGGGCAGGCCCGGGTGTCAGGGAACATCCCTAGCCGTCTCATCGTTCACTCATCGAGGTAGCGCAGCTGCGTGGGCTCGATGCCCAGGCGCACCGGCATGCCCATGGGGAACATGGCAATGCCCGCGTAGTGAGCCTGGTCGGCGACCACGGCCACCTCGCCCACGCGCACGCGGTAGCGCGAGAACTCGCCCAGGAACTCGGCGCTTTCGATTTGCCCTTCCACCCACACACGCGAGGCATCGCCCGCATCGTCGCGCACCGCAATCTGCACCTGGTGCGGCCGGAAGGCCAGCGCCGCGCGCCCCGGCACGGGCGGCTGGGCCGGGCGCGGCAGGGTCAGCGTGCCCAGGCCCGGCACCTTGAAGACCAGGGACTCGCCTATCGTCGGCAGCACCTCGCCCTCCAGCACATTGGCCGTGCCGACAAAGCCCGCCACGAAGCGGTTGGCCGGATAGTCGTACAGCCCCGCCGCCGAGCCCACCTGCTGCAGCACGCCCTTGTCCAGCACGGCCATGCGGTCGGCCGTGGTCATGGCCTCTTCCTGGTCGTGGGTGACGAAGATGGTGGTCAGGCCCAGCTTGCGCTGCAGGCTGCGCAATTCCTCGCGCATCTGCACGCGCAGCTGCTTGTCGAGGTTGGACAGCGGCTCGTCCAGCAGCAGCAGCTTGGGCGCGATCACCACGGTGCGCGCCAGCGCCACGCGCTGCTGCTGCCCGCCCGACAACTGCCCAGGCCGGCGCTGCGCGTACTGCGATAGGCCCACCAGCTCCAGCACTTCGCCCACCTTGCGGCGGATGGTGTCGCGGCTTTCCCGGCGCTCGACCAGGCCGAAGGCCACGTTGTCGTACACCGTCATGTGCGGCCACAGCGCATAGTTCTGGAACACCATGCCGATGTTGCGCGCATGCGGCGGCACGCCCGTGATGTCCTGCCCGCCCACCAGCAGCTCGCCGCGCTGGTGCCGGTTGAAGCCCGCGATCAGCCGCAGCAGCGTGGACTTGCCCGAGCCCGAAGGCCCCAGCAGCGCGAAGAACTCGCCGGGCTCGATCTTGAGGTTGACGTCGCGCAGCACTTCGTTGCTGCCGTAGCTCAGGCTGATGTGCCTGCATTCGAGGGAGACAGGGTCCAGGTGCATGGCGTTTCACTCCGAAGTCGATTGCACGGTGGCGCGCGAGCGCTCCACGAAGCGGTGCGAGAAATACGTGCCCAGGCCGACCACGACCACGGCCAGCACGCCCAATGCCGCACCGGGCCCGCGCCCCGAAATGCTTTGCATGTACAGGTAGATGCCGTAGCTCATGGGCGCCTGGCTCTGGGCCGAGGCCAGCATGATGGTGGCCGACAGCTCCACGGCCGCCGTGATGAAGCTGGTGACGAAGCCGGCCAGGATGCCGCCGGCCATCAGCGGCACCATCACGCGCCGTATCACGCTGGTGCGGCCCGCGCCCAGGCTTTGCGCGGCCTCCTCCAGCGAGATGTGCACCTGCTGCAGCGCCGCCATGCAAGAGCGCAGCGCATACGGCAGCCGCCGCACCGCATAGGCCAGCATGATCAGCACCCAGGTCGTGACGATGGGTGTGTCGGTGAAGGGCAGGTTCACGCCCTTGAACAGCCGCAGGTAGCCGATGGCCAGCACCAGCCCCGGAATCGCCAGCGCCACCGATGCCAGATAGTCCAGCCACTGCCGGGCAGGCAGCCGGGTGCGCAGGATCAGGTAGGCGATGGCCGTGCCGATCACCACGTCGATGCCCGCCGCCATCAGGCAGTACAGCAGCGTGTTGCCGATCATGTAGCCCGAGTCGGTGAACACCGTGGCGTAGTGCTCCAGCGTGTAGCTGTCGGGCAGCACCGAGAAGCTCCAGACCTTGGAGAACGACATCAGCAAGATGCCGATGTGCGGCGCCAGCACCACCAGCAGCACCAGGGCGATCCAGCCATAGGCCAGCAGCGCCTCCCAGGCCGACAGCCGGCGCTTTTGCAGCGCGCTGCCGCCCTTTTGCAGCGTGGCGTAGTCCTTGCCCTTCATCACCCGCGCGGCCAGCCACAGGGCGACGATGGAGAACGCGATCATGATCACGCTGATCACATAGCCCAGCGGATCATCGAGCCCCACCGAGGTGATGCGCAGATAGGCCTGGGGCGCCAGCATATTGGTCACGCCCATCACCAGCGGCGTGCCCAGGTCGTCGAACACTTTCACGAACACCAGGGCCGCGCCCGCCAGGTAGCCGGGCATGGCCAGCGGAAAGATCACGCGCCGAAACAGCCGAAAGCCACGCGAGCCCAGGTTCAGCGCCGACTCCTCCATGGCCCCGTCGATATTGCGCATGGCCGCCACGAGGTTGAGCAAGATGAACGGGAAGTAGTGGATGCTCTCCACGAAGATCACGCCCGTCAGCCCCTCCATGATAGGCACGGTGAAACCGAACCAGTCGTCCAGCAGCAGGTTGACCGAGCCGCTTCGCCCGAAGATCAGCTGCAGCGCCACCGCCCCCACGAAGGGCGGCATGATCAGCGGCAGCACGCCCAGCGTCTGTATCAGCAGCGCGCCCCGGAACTCGAAGCGCACCGTCAGGTAGGCCAGCGGCACGGCGATCAGGCTGGCGAAGAACACGCTGGCCAGGGACACGCCCAGGCTGTTGAAGAACGACTCGCGGAAGACGGTCTGGCCGAAGAAATTGCCGAAGTGCCCCAGCGTGAGCCCGCCGCCTTCATTGACGAAGGCGGTGTAGACCACCATGCCCACGGGCACGATGAGAAAGGCCAGCAAAAAGGCCAGGATCAGCGCGAAGGCCAGCCACGGCCCCCAGCCCGACGGAATGCGCCGTGCGCGCGCAGCAAGGGGGGCGGCGGCGGGCGCCGCCATGGAATCGATGCTCATGCGAATGCTCCGCAGCGAAAGAGACTGTCAAGGGGAGTGCATGCAGGCGCCCGGTGCCGGGCCCCTGCGCCCGCCACTTACCGGGCCAAGCCGCGCGCCTCGGCGGCCAGCTTGCCTGCGCGCTCGTAGTTGGCACGCGCCTTGTCGGCCCACATCTGCTCCAGGCCCGTCAGCTCCTTGGACACGGCCACATCGCGCCGGCTCTTGCGGAACAGCTCCAGGAACTGCTCGTCCTTCACATTGGCTTCGCCCACCAGCGGCGAGTAGGCGATGTCGCGCGCCTGCGCCAGCAGCTCCTGCCCCTTGGCATTGGGCTTGGCCTGCAGGGCCTTGTGCGCCTCCTGGATGGCGCGCGTGGCCGCCTGCAGCTCCTTGAGGCGGAAGGTCACCATCTGGTCGAACAGGCTGATCACCACGGCATAGCGCGACTCGGACAGGTTGGCGTCGAACTGCACCTTGGCGCGCTGCGCCACCTCCTGCGGCACGGGGTAGCCGGCCGGCGCCTTGAGCTGACTGTAGGGCAGGATGGGCAGGCGGCTGATCTTGGGATCGAACAGCAGCTGCTGGCCCGGCACCGACATGGTGAAGGCCATGAACTTGCGCGCCTCATCGGCATTCTTGGCGCCCGCGATCAGCGCGATGTTGGCCGGCACCACGGCCGTCATCGCCGGGTAGGCGAAGTCCACCGGGAAGCCCGAGTACTTGCCCGCCAGCCCGAAGAAATCGATCACGATGCCTATGCCGTACTGGCCGTTGTTCACGCCATCGGGCACGGCAAAGCTGCGGTCGGTCACGGCGGCGGCATTGCCCATCATGGACAGCAGCTGGCGCCAGCCCTTGTCCCAGCCCTCGCCCTGCAGGATGGTCTCCACCGTCAGCTGCGTGGTGCCCGAGCGCGAGGGCGAGGAGATGGCGATGTGGCCGAAGTACTCGGGCCGCGTCAGATCGCTCCACTCCTTGGGTGCCGCCAGCTTGTGCGCCTTCAGGTAGCGCGTGTTCCACATGATTCCGTAGCCGGCCAGCGCCTGGCCGTAGTACAGGCCCTGCGGGTCGTTGAGCGGGTAGTTGCCGATCTTGGCGGGCGCGGCCGGATTGCGCGTCTCGGGCGCGGCGGTCAGCAGCTTGTTGCGCGCCAGCACCTCGAAGGCATCAGGGGCGCTGGCCCACATGATGTCGGGCCGCTGGCCCTCGGGCAGCTCGCGCACATAGGCCACGGCGGCCGTGGTGTTCTTGTTCAGGATCTCTATCTTGATCCCCGGATTGGCCGCCTCGAAGGCCTTCTGGTAGGCCGTGGTCAGCTCCTTGGGAAACGAGGTCAGCACCGTCACCGTGCCGGCCTGGGCCGCCATGGCGGCGCCCCACAATCCTGCGGCCATGGCGGCCGTCAGCCATCTGCGTTGCTGCATTGCTGTCTCCTTCGGGTTGTTGTGCGGTCAATCTGCAACCCACTGTAGGCAGCGCCGGCCCTGCCGGCCAATCATTGTTTCTGATGCCATGCATCAGCGGCGGCGGCGCTCGGGTTAACCCGGCGCGAAAACACAAGCACGGCAAAGAGCACAAAGACCATGCCAGCAGCCTCAGTCCCAAATTGGGACTAACATCCACCCATGCACATCGTGGCCCGTTCCACCCTCGTCAATTTCTACAGCAGGCCGGAGCATGCGGATGCCAAAGGGCCGCTTGAGGCGTGGTTCGACATGGCCACCCGCGCGCAGTGGACCTGCCCTCAGGACGTGAAGGACCAGATCGGCAATGCCAGCATCGTGGGCAACAACCGGGTCGTGTTCAACGTCAAAGGCAACGACTACCGCCTGATTGCCGCCATCGCCTACAGGCAGCAGTGGCTGTACATCAAGTTCATAGGCACGCACGCGCAGTACGACAAGGTGGATGCAGCCACGGTGGACCAGAGCCTGCAATGAAAGGAATGACCATGGAAATCCGCCCCATCCGGACCGAGCAGGATTACAGGACAGCACTGACCGAGATCTCGCAACTGATCGACAAGGACCCGGCCTCGGGAACGCCCGACGGCGACAGGCTGGACATTCTCGGAACACTGGTTGAGGCCTACGAGGCAAGGCACTACCCCATCGCACCCCCCGACCCTATCGATGCGCTGCGCCTGCTCATGGAGTCCCGGGGCATGACGGTCAAGGACCTGGTGCCCTACATCGGGCAGACCAACCGCATCTACGAAATACTCAACCGCAGCCGCCCTCTGACGCTGAACATGCTCTACAGGCTTCATGACCTGGGCATACCGGCCGAGAGCCTGCTGTCCCGCCCGCGCACCGCCGCATCGGAAAGCCACGGCTGATGCCCACCCCGGCCGGGAGCCGTGCTGACGCACCGGGAAATCCCCAGCCACCGCTGTCCCGCCCCTGACTGCTGCACAGCAGCAAACCGGAATAATCGGCGGGATGCTGCAAGCCCCCTCTTCCCTCCCCGCCACGGCCGCTGAAGAAGCGCCCATCTACGCTCCCACACGCCCCTGGCGCTCGCGCATGGTGCCGGTGCGCACCATGGAGTACCACGTGCGCGAGTGGGGACCTGTGGATGGCGATCCCGCCCTGGCGCCGCTGGTGCTGGTGCACGGCTGGATGGATGTGGCGGCCTCCTACCAGTTCGTGGTCGATGCCTTTGGCGAGGCCTTCATGGCGGGGCGCCGCATCATCGCGCCGGACTGGCGCGGCTTCGGCCTGAGCCGGCCGGCCTGGCCTGCCGACCGGCATGACTTTGCCGACTACCTGGGTGACCTGGACCACCTGCTGGACACCCTGGTGGGCGATGCGCCCGTGGACCTGGTGGGCCACAGCATGGGCGGCAACGTGTCCATGATGTATGCGGGTGCACGGCCTGCGCGCATACGCCGGCTGGTCAATCTGGAGGGTTTCGGCATGCCGGCCACCCGGCCCGACCAGGCGCCCGCACGCTACGCGCAGTGGATGGACGAGCTGCGCCAGCTGCGCAGCGGCGGCATGGAGCTCAAGAGCTATGACAGCGTGCAGGACGTGGCGCGCAGGCTGATGAAAACCAACCGCCGCCTGCCCGAGGACAAGGCGCTGTGGCTGGCCCACCACTGGGCGGCGCCCAATGCGCAGGGCCGCTGGGAAATCCTGGGCGACACGGCGCACAAGCTCATCAGCGCACAGCTGTTCCGCGTGGAAGAAATCCTGGCCCTGTACCGTGCCATCACGGCGCCGGTACTGGCCGTCGAGGCCAGCGACGACAGCCTGGGCATGTGGTGGAAGGACCGCTACACGCTGGCCGAGTACCACGATCGCATCGGGCAGATTGCCGACTGCCGCACGGCCGTGGTCCAGGACGCCGGCCATATGCTGCACCACGACCAGCCGGCGGCCGTGGCCGGGCTGATCGAGCAATTCCTCAGCACCTGAGGCCTGCGCGCGCCGCTACTGCAGCCTATTGCCACCTACTGGGGCCGCAGCATCATGGAATGGCGCCAGCGCGCAGGCGCCATCTGCAGCGGCCGGTAGCGGCCGTCGGCCCATTCGGCAGACATGTCCGCATAGCGGCTGGACAGGGCCACGCCGCTTTGGCCGGTCTGGTAGATGAACAGCGAGCGCTCGGGCTCGGCCAGGTCGTAGATGGCGCGCAGCGATGCCGCATGGCGGTTGGCGAACGGCGCCCTGGCGTCACCGGGCAGGTACTGTCCCACGTTGACGGTGTAGCTGTCGCCACCCGAAGGCACGCTGACATTGAAGATGCCCGCCAGCAGCCCCACGCTGCCCAGCGGCCGGTGGCTGCTCAGGGCCGCATGCGCCGTGCCCCAGCGCCAGCGGCCCAGGTCGCTGCCCTGCATGGACTGCAGGCGCACCAGCGCCCGGTCCAGCGCCTGGCTGACCTGGGCACTGCAGCCTGCAGCCGCGCACCACCAGCCGTCGCGGCGTTCCAGCATGCCTTCGATGCCTGCGCGGTAGTCGCGCTTGCCATAGGTGGCCGCAAAGGTCTGGGCGCCAATGCGCGGGATCACCAGGCCGCGCGTCAGTTCGTCCACCCAGGCGGCAAAGATCAGGGGCGCGGCCTGCGCGGCATCCATGCGGCCGTCGAACTGCGCCATCACCCGGCGCGCCTGCGGGGCCAGCGGATGTGTGGCCGGCGCTTCGTCCAGGGCCTTGAGCATTTGCGGCAACAGGGCGCGGGCGGCCAGCGAGGTCTGGTCGTTCTGGATGGAGGCCATGCTGACCACGTCGTGCCTGTCCTTCGCCTCGATGAGCTCGGAGATGCGGCGGTGGCGGTACGGCAGGCTCCAGTCCTGGGTGAGGAAGTGGGCATAGCCCTCGCGCGTGATGCGCTGGTTGGCGGTGGCCAGATAGCCCAGCGCCGTTCCATCGTCCTGCGGGGCCTGGTCGTAGGGCAGCCAGCCCTGCCAGTCGTAGCGTGCCTCCCAGCCCGGTGCGGGCGCCACGCCGCGCAGGTCGTTGTCGACCGCACGCAGCGGCACCCGGCCTGCGGCCTTGAAGCCGATGGCGCCATGCACATCGGCCGCGACGATGCTCTGCATGGGCGAGTGGTAGTCGGCAAAGGCCTCGAACAGCTGGGCCACGCTGCGCGCCTCGTTGGCCCGCAGGCCCGCCTGCACGGTGAGGTTGTCGGTGTCCAGCGCCGCCCAGCGCAGGGCCACGGCGTAGCGGCGCTTGTCGAGCACGGCCTCGTACTGGGGCTGCACATCGCTGATCACGGGACCGTGGCGCGTGCTGCGCAGCGTGAGCTGCACATCGGCCCGGCCCTTGACCCTGATGCGCTCGCTGCGCTCGGTGAAAGGCGCCCAGCCGTCCGGCGTGCGGTAGCGGCCCGGGTTGCCTGGATCGATCTGCTCCAGGTACAGATCCTGCACATCGGGATTCGTGTTGGTGAAGCCCCAGGCCACCTCGCGCGTGCGCCCCAGCACCACGAAGGGCAGGCCCGGCAGGGTGGCCCCCACCACGTCGATGGGCGACAGCGGCGTGCCGTCCTGCGCTTGACCAGCAGGCGACTGCAGGCGTGCGTAGTACCAGATGGCGGGCGCGCTCAGGCCCAGATGGGGATCGTTGGCCAGCAGCGGTTTGCCGCTGGCCGTGCGGCTGCCCGACAGCACCCAGTTGTTGCTGCCCTTGCCGTCGTTGGTGCCCGCATCGCGCACCATGTCGCGGGACCAGCGGGCCCAGGCATCGCTCGCCTCGCTGGCGGCAGCCACCTTGGGCGCAGAGGCAGCCTGTGCTTCCTGGCGGTACACGCCCAGGCCCCGGTAGAGGGCCGCCAGGTCGGTGGAGGTGGCCGGCGCCTCGCCCGGATAAGGCGGCATCAGCTGCCACAGCTGCTGTGTGTCCAGTTGCGAGAGCGCGGCCAGCCGCGCGAATTCATTGCCCCAGTTGCCGCCCAGGTCCAGCGCCATCATCAGCGCCCAGCCCACGCTGTCCTCGGGCGCCCAGGCCGAGTTGTCGCCGCCGCCCGGCGACGTGTCCAGCAGCATGAACTCGGGCACCTGCGGGTGCTGGCGCATGGGCAGCGCCGCATAGAAGGCCGCGATGCCTTCGCTGTAGGCCTGCAGCGCCTCGCGCGCGTTGGCGGGCAGGGATGCGTACTGGCGCCGCGCCGCGCCGCGTATGTCCAGCGCGCGCATGAGCTTGTCGGTGTCCAGCGTGGCCGGGCCGAGGATCTCGGACAGCGTGCCATGCATCAGGCGGCGGTTGAACTCCAGCTGCCAGCCGCGTTCCTGCGCATGCACATGGCCCAGCGCGCGCCACAGATCCTGCGGCGAGAAGGCGCTGATATGGGTGACGTCGGCATCATCGCGCCGCACGCGCACGGGCTGCTCCAGCCCGGCCAGCGTGAGCTGTCCGTCAAGCACCGGCTGCACGCGCACGGCATAGATGGCCAGCGCGCTGCCGGCCAGCAGGGCCGAGCCGACCACCGCCACGGCGCCCACACCCCACCACCGCGAGTTCAGGATTCGCATGATTCCCATTCTTTTCCCCACCCTCTGCTTTTTTCGTATCGTAGTGTTGCAGTTTGTAGCATATGCGCGCGCGACATGCTCACATTGCTCACGACAGAAAGCCGCGCCTGCAGGGCGCAGGCTTCAGGCGACAATCACTGCCGGCCCTGCGCACATGGATGCAGGGCAACCGACAGAAACAGGAAGTACGTGGAATGTGGCCTTTCAGCCTCTTGAAGAAGCTCACCCAGGACCCGCCCGTGGGCCAGCCCCGTGGTGACTACATCGGCTGCTACCTGCTGGGCACCGAGGCGCCGGGCCAGGCCGGCGTCAGCTATGTCTCGCTGGCCACCACGCGCGAGCAGCTGGAGGCCGACGCCCGCGCCTACCTTGAAGGCTTCGTGCGCGACCACCCCGAAGCGGCCGACACCGACCTGTCCGCCATCCACTCCCTGCTGGAGAACCTGCCCCAGCGCCTGGACGCCCACCTGTCCGGCGACACGCGCGTGCCGCTGGCCGAGCAAGGCGGCACCGTGCTCTTCCTGCGCACCGGCATGCGCGCCCGCCGCAAGGAAAACGGCCGCTACCTCGAATAGCAGTCAGCCCCCACCGCCACCGTACAGAGCCTCAAAAACTGGCGCGGCCAAGAACAAGGGACAGCGAGCAAGGGCCTACGCCGGCCGCGCCGCCCCGCAGCGAGGCTGTCGTCCCCCCCGCGAAGCGAGAGGGGAAGGCGCGCAGCGCCTCAGGGGTAGTTCTGTTTGTGCACGTCTTGCCAGCGCAGCATGTCGGTCACGCGCTCGGCCTTGTCGGCATCAAAGCCCAGGCGCTCCACCCGCTCGGCCGGATTGGCCCAGGTGCCGAACAGCAGGTCCCAGACGGGCAGGCCGTAGTTCTGCGCATGGTGGCCGTACTGGTGGTGCACGGTGTGCATCTCGGGCCGCTGCACGATGTATCCCAGCCAGCGCGGCGTGCGGATGTCGGCATGCAGGAACAGATCGAACGCCCCCGTGAGGCCGATGGCGAAGGCGGCAGCCAGCGGGCTGGCCCCCAGCACCCAGTAGCTGGACAGCGCGCTCAGCAGCACGGCGGCCGCCGTGTCCATGGGGTGGGCGAAGAAAGCCGTGAGCGCCTCCACGCGCGGCGCGCTGTGGTGCAGCTGGTGGAACAGGCGCCACAGCGTGTCCGACCGGTGCGTGGCGCGGTGCCACCAGTAAAAGACAAAGCTGGTCAGCACAAAGCTCAGCGCGCCCACGGCCCAGGCCGGCCATTGCCGGCCCACGTCCAGCAGCGCATGGCGACGGATGCTGTCCGAGAACAGATGGCCTACCGCCAAGGTGGTGGCCAGCGTGCCCAGGCCCAGCAGCGTGGACAGGATCAGCCAGCGCCGGTCGCAATGGTTGCGCGAGGCCGGCGCGATCACCTCGCGCGTGAAGATGCCGACGAACATCAGCGCCAGCAGCGGGTAGGCCGCGAACTCCCACATCTGCAGCATACCGTCCGCTCCTTGCCGCTCAGTGCACGTGGCCCCAGTAGATCAGCGCATCGCGCCCTTCGACCGACAGCGACACGGGCGCGCCCACGGGCAGCATCACCTTGGTCGGCACATGGCCGTAGGGCAGACCCTGCAGCACGGGGCACTTGACCTGGCTACGCAGCCAGTCGATCACGGTCTGCAGCTTGAAGCCCTTGTCGTGCGAGCTGAGCTTGAACTCGCTGAACTGGCCGAACACGATGGCCTTTTGCTGGGCCAGCACGCCGGCATGCAGCAGCTGGGTCAGCATGCGTTCCACGCGGTAGGGATGCTCGCCCACGTCTTCCAGGAACAGGATGCCGCCCTTGATCTGCGGGAAGTAAGGCGTGCCCAGCAGGGAGACCAGCACGGCCAGGTTGCCGCCCCACAGCGTGGCGCCGCCGCTGATGTAGAAGTCCTTGACGGCAGGCTTGCCGTCTTCGCGCAGGCCGATCTTCGGCATCTGCCAGCCCGCGCCTTCGCCCTGGCCGCTGAGCAGGTCGTTGAAGCAGTCCAGCATGATGTCGTCCACGCCGCCCTCATCGTCGGGGCGGCCGAAGTCGTGCACCAGCAGCGGGCCGGCCCAGGTGGTGGCGCCGGTCTTGGCCAGCAGGGCCAGCGACAGCGCCGTGAAGTCGCTCAGGCCCACGAAGCGCGTGCCACCTGCGATGGCCTTGGCCACGGCCTTGTACTTGATGCCCGGCAGGATGCGCGTGAGGCCGTAGCCGCCGCGCGTGGGCAGCGCCAGGTCGGCACCGCTGGCCGCTGCGCGCTCGATGGCCGCCAGGCGCGTGGCGTCGTCGCCTGCAAAGCGCTGGTGGCTGCTCAACGCGTCGGCATCGATCTCCACCTGATGGCCCATGGCCTCCAGGCGGCGCACGCCGCGCTTGAAGCCGGCCTTGTCGCGCACGGCACCGGCGGGCGAGTAGATATAGATGTGGCGCGGACCCTGGTCATGCGCATGGCCGCAGCAGCTGCCGTCGGCGGCATGCACATGGCCGTGATCGTGGTCGTGCTCGTGGCTGTGGGCAGCGCCATGGTCATGTGCCGCAGCATGCGAATGCTCCTGTGCACGGTCATGGCCATGTGGATGTTCGTGCCCGTGGGCACAGCAGGTACCGTCGGCGGAATGCACATGTTCGTGCGCATGATCAACGGGTGCAGGCGCGGCAGCGGCTGCCTTTTTGCGGGGCGTGCCGGATGTGCTGGGTGTGCCGGGCGTGCTGGAAGAGCGGGAACTGCGCGAAGTGGCCAAGGTGGTTCCATGCCGGCCCTGGCCGGCATGCTCCATATTGCAAGGGGAGTGAAGACGGGGCACTGCCGCTGCGCAGCCCCGGCAAGGGGCCGGCGGCGCAGGCCTACGGGCGGAAGTATTCCACAGCGTCGGCCACCATGCCGGCAGCGCACAGGGGAACCCAATGGCCGCACGGGGATAGGCGCAGCTGCGCTGGCGGCAGCTGTGGCAGCGCCTGCAGCCAGGCCTGGCGCCATGCGGGCGCGGGCAGCAGCGCATCGTGCTCGCCGCCCTGCACCCACAGGCGCTGCTGTTGGCTCCACTGCACCAGCAACTCCATCGGCAGGGCCGGCATTTCGGCCTGCACGCGGGGCCATGCCTGCAGCGCGGCGCGGTGGCCGGGTTGGGAAAACGGCAGGTTCCAGGCCTGCGGCTGTGCACCGGCCTCCCCACCCGCCTCGTGCATGGCGCGGCCCACGGGCCATGACGGCTTGCGCGCCGCCTGCGCAAACCATTGCACGCAGGCATCGGGCGCCGGGCCTGCAGGCCAGGCATTCATGAGCCAGGCGCCGCAAAAACGTGCGGGCTCGGCCTGCGCCACGGCCAGGCCCAGGCGCGCGCCATCGTCATGACCGACCAGCACGATGTTCCGCAGGTCCAGCGCCAGCACCAGCTCGCGCAGCACCTGCACATGCCAGGCCGCGCTGTGCGCCTTCTCCTTCTTGGGCTGGTCGCTGCGGCCAAAGCCCGGCAGGTCGGGGACCACCACGCGATGGCCGGCCTGGAGCCAGCCGGGCAGCATGGGCTGGAACAGTTGGCCCCATGAGGGGCTGCCGTGCAGGCACAGCCAGGTCAGCGGCGCATCGTGCGGTCCTTCATCGACCACGGCCAGGCGCAGGCCTGCCAGCGCCGGCAGATCGCTGCGCCACTGCGGCTGGGCAAAGCCGCCGAAGGTGGAATCCGCATGGCGCAGCGCCGTGTCCTTGAGCGGATGCGGCTGGGCCGCGCGCTGCTCGGCGCGGCGCGTACGAAAGAAGTCCGACATCAGGGCCGCGCATTCCCCGGCCAGCACGCCGCGCGTCACCTGCGTGTGGTGGTTGATCTGCGGCAGCGCAAACACGTCCAGCACCGATCCGGCAGCGCCCGTGCGCGGCTCGGCCGCGCCATAGACGACGCGGCCCAGGCGCGCATGCAGCATGGCGCCGCTGCACATGGTGCAGGGCTCCAGGGTCACGTAGAGCGTGCAATCGTCCAGCCGGTAGTTGCCCAGGCGCGCGGCCGCGTCGCGCAGCGCCAGCACCTCGGCATGGGCCGTGGGGTCGCCCTGGGCCACGGGCGCGTTGCGGCCCCGGCCGACGATGGCGCCGTCCTTGACGATGATGGCGCCCACGGGCACCTCGCCTGCCTGGGCGGCGGCACGCGCCAGCTCCAGGGCGGCGCGCATCCAGGCCTCGTCGTCGGCCTGCGGCAGTGGACGGTGCTCGGCAGTCAAGGTGTCACAGTGTCCGGGCGACTGGGGGTCAGGGCAGCGGCTTGCGCACGCCCTGCGCATAGTGGTAGAGCGTGACGACCGGCGCCTGCAGCTCGCCCTGGGGCGTGAAGGCAATCGGCGCCGTCACGCCGTCATGCCGGGTCTGGCGCAGATAGGGGATATAGGCATCGGGCCGGATGGAGTCGGCCCGCACCATGGCCTGGGCCAGCACCATGGTGGCGTCGTAGGCGTAGGGGCTGAAGACCTGGTACTGGTCGGGAAAGCGCTGGTCGTAGCGCTGCTTCCAGGCAGCGCCGCCCGGCATGCGCTCCAGCGGGCTGCCGCCCACGGCGCAGGTCACATTGCGCAGCGGGGACGTGTTGCCCGCCAGCTCGGGCAGGCGCAGCGTGCACAGGCCGTCGCCGCCCAGCAGGCGCACCTTGTCCATGGCCAGCTGGGCCATCTGCCTGAGCATCGGGCCGGCCTGGGCGTCCAGGCCGCCGAAGAAGATGGCATCGGGCTTCTTGCCCTTGATGGCCGTGAGGATGGGCACGAAGTCGGTGGCCTTGTCGCCGGTGAACTGCTTGTCCACGATCTCGATGCCCTGCTCGCGCGCCTCGGCCTCGAACAGCGCCACGATGCCCTGGCCGTAGGCCGAGCGGTCATCGATGATGGCCGCGCGCTTGACGCCCAGCTTGCCCACGGCGTGCGCGACCAGCGCATCGACCATGGCGCGGTCGTCGGCGATCACGCGGTAGGTGGTGTCGTAGCCCGCCTGGGTGATGGCCGGGTTGCTGGCTGCGGGCGTGACCATGACGATGCCGCAGTCGTGGTAGATGGATGTGGCCGGCAGCGTGGTGCCCGACTGCAGGTGGCCGACCACGGCCGCCACCTTCTTGTCGCACAGGCGCCGGGCCAGGGCCACGGCCTGGCCGGGGTCGCCGCCATCGTCGCCGGCCTCCAGCTTCCAGCGCAGCTTGCGCCCGCCGATCTCCAGCCCCTTGGCGTTGAGATCGTCCAGGGCCATGCGCACGCCGTTTTCCTCATCCTTGCCCAGGCTGGCGATGGGGCCGGACACCGGCCCCGCATGGGCAATGCGCACCACCAGGGGCGCATCGGCTGAACTGGGTGCAGCAGGTGCAGCGGCCGTACCGGGCGCAGCGGCCGTACCGGGTGCAGCCGCCGCAGCGGAAGCCCCTGCCGACTGCCCGTTGGCCGGGCCGCTTCCCGGCAGCGCCCAGGCCAGGCCGCCGCTGCCCAGCAGGGTGCACAGCAGGGCCGGGCCGGCCCACGGGAAATGGCGAATCGAGGCGTGCATGGCAACTCCTGGAAAAAACGGTCAATCTGTGAAACAGGCGCCCTGGCAAACGAAATCCGCTGCGGCGTGGCCCACTCGGGCGCTGCCCGGCCGGGCAAGGCCTGGCGCAGAAAGCGCGCATCAGGCCCGGGGCGGGGCAGGCACGGGCCGGGGTATCCGGCATGGCGGCCCGGCCCGTGCAGTGCGCATCCTAAAGGATAGGCAAAAACCGGCGCCGCCCGCCAGGGCATCGGGCGCATACCCCCTGGCGCGCGTTTTTTCGGGGCTGCGGCGATAATGCTGCGCCTCACCGCAAGCGGGCTGCGAGGTTTTCGTCGCCGGACCGCCCCAAGAGTGGGGGCCTTTTTTTGTCGCCGGGCCGCCTCAAGACAAAAAGCGGCCCCCTTGGGGGGCAGCGGACCTTGCGCAGCAAGGGTAGCGTGGGGGCCAGTTTCCCCCGCATTGCGCCCGACGCCCGGCCCCCACGCCGGTGCGGGTACGAACACAGAACACCACAAAGCCCCATGTCCCTCCTGCCCCACCAGCTCGAACTCCTGTCACCCGCGCGCGATGCCGACATCGGCATCGAGGCCGTGAACCATGGCGCCGACGCCGTCTACATCGGCGGCCCGGCCTTCGGCGCACGCGCCACGGCGGGCAACGACATCCGCGACCTGCAGCGGCTGATCAACCACGCGCACCGCTTCGGCAGCCGCATCTTCATCACGCTCAACACCATCCTGCGCGACGATGAACTCGAGGCCGCCCGCAAGATGGCCTGGCAGATCTACGAGGCCGGCGCCGACGCGCTGATCATCCAGGACATGGGCCTGCTGGAGCTGGACCTGCCGCCCATCCAGCTGCACGCCAGCACCCAGACCGACATCCGCACCCCCGAGAAGGCGCGCTTCCTGCAGGACGCCGGCCTGTCGCAGATCGTCGTTGCGCGCGAGCTGGACCTGCAGCAGATCGCCGCCGTGCGCGCGGCCACCGACCCGGCGCGCACCACCATCGAATTCTTCGTGCACGGCGCGCTGTGCGTGGCCTACTCGGGCCAGTGCTACATCACCCACGCCCACACCGGCCGCAGCGCCAACCGCGGCGACTGCAACCAGGCCTGCCGCCTGCCCTACGAGGTACTGGACGCCAGCGGCCGCATCATCGCCCACGAAAAGCACGTGCTGTCCATGAAGGACAACAACCAGAGCGACAACCTGCGCGCCCTGATCGACGCCGGCGTGCGCAGCTTCAAGATCGAGGGCCGCTACAAGGACATGGGCTACGTGAAGAACATCACGGCCCATTACCGCAAGCTGCTGGACGAAATCATCGAGGAGCGCGAGTTCTCCGACACGCCCCTGGCGCGCTCATCCTCGGGCAGCACCACGTTCAGCTTCACGCCCGACCCCGACCAGAACTTCAACCGCGAGTTCACCGACTACTTCGTCAACGGCCGCAAGGAAGACATCGGCGCCTTCGACACGCCCAAGACACCGGGCCGCGCCATCGGCTGGGTCACCAAGGTGGGCGAGAACTTCGTGGAGATCGAGACCTCGAGCCGCGACACCGAACTGCACAACGGCGACGGCCTGTGCTACTACGACCTGCAAAAGGAACTGGTGGGCCTGCAGATCAACCGCGCCGAGTCGGTGGATGCGAAGAAGTCGCTGTGGCGCCTGTTCCCCAAGGACCCCATCGCCGGTTTCAAGGACCTGCGCAAGGGCCTGGAGGTCAACCGCAACCGCGACATGGCCTGGGTGCGCACGCTGGACAAGAAGTCCAGCGACCGCCGCATCGGCCTGTGGGCCGAACTCAAGGAAACGCCCGACGGCTTTGCGCTCACGCTGACCGACGAGGATGGCTTCACCGCCACTGCCGCCATCGCGCAGGAACACCAGGCCGCCACCGACGCAGCCCGTGCCGAGGCCACGCTGCGCGAGCAGCTGGGCCGTTTCGGCGCCACCATCTTCTCCGTGCATGACATCGGCCTGCAGCTGAGCCGGCCCTGGTTCGTGCCGGCCTCGGCCCTGAACCAGCTGCGCCGCGACGCCGTCGCCGCGCTGGAGGCCGCGCGCCACGCCGGCTTCGTGCGCCTGCCGCGCGCCCTGCCCGTGGAGCCGCCCGTGCCCTTCCCCGAGGACACGCTGACCTATCTGGCCAACGTCTACAACCAGAAGGCACACGACTTCTACATCAAGCACGGCGTCAAGGTCATGGACGCGGCCTACGAGAGCAAGGAAGAAGAAGGCGAAGTCAGCCTGATGATCACCAAGCATTGCGTGCGCTTTTCCATGAGCCTGTGCCCCAAGCAGGCCAAGGGCGTCATCGGCGTCAAGGGCACGATCAAGGCCGAGCCGCTGCAGCTGATCAACGGCAAGGAAAAACTCACGCTGCGCTTCGACTGCAAGCCCTGTGAGATGCACGTGGTCGGCAAGATGAAGCGCGCGGTGATCAACCAGCACGCCAAGGAAATGCAGGAGTTTCCGATGCAGTTCTACCGCACGCGTCCCGTGCCTTCGGCCAGCGCCTGACAGGCCTCGGCCTCCACCCACAAGCGCCCGCGCTCCGTCAGGGCCGCCAGCCACCGCCCCTCTTCCTGCTCCAGCCTGACCCAGCCCGGCCCCGGTGTGCCGGCAATGGGCGCATCGCCCATCAGCGCCAGGCAGCGCATGAGCACGCTGGCGCCCTGCCCCAGTCGCTTGCCCAGCCTGGGCAGGGACATGGGTGCGGGCTCGGTGGCCAATTCGCGCAGGATGGCGGCGGCCAGTTCTTCCATGCCTTGCACTTCAGGCCGCCATTTCTTCCAGCGCGGGAGACGGCACGGCAGGCAGCCTGTGCGCCACCAGCTGCACGGGAATGGACTTGGAGCTGGGCGTGCCCGCCACGATGGCCGTGGCCGACAGCGGCACCAGCGGATTGGTCTCCGGATAGTAGGCAGCGATGCAGCCGCGCGGAATGTCGTAGGCCACGAGCCTGAAGCGCTCGGCGCGGCGCTGCTGGCCGTCATCCCACACCGTCTGCAGGTCCACCCAGTCGCCATTCTTCATGCCCAGGGCGCGGATGTCCTCGGCATGGATGAAGACCACGCGGCGCTGTCCGAAGACGCCGCGGTAGCGGTCGTCCATGCCGTAGATGGTGGTGTTGTACTGGTCGTGCGAGCGCGTGGTGAACAGCGTGAACACCGGCGATGCACCGGGGCTTAGCGCGGCGCGTGCGCGGTGCACGGGCGTGTCGCGCGGCACGGCGTGCACGAAGAAGCCTGCCTTGCCCCGGGGCGTCTCCCAGATGCGCTCGCTCGCCGCATTGCGCAGCTTGAAGCCGCCCGGCACGGCCACGCGCGCGTTGAAGTCGTGGAAGTCGTCGAAGACCTGCTCGATCAGCTCGCGTATGCGTGCATAGTCGCCGGCCAGCTCCAGCCAGGGCACGGGCCGCTGCGCGCCCAGCGTGGCGGCGGCCAGGCGCGCGACGATGGCGATCTCGCTGAGCAGGTGCTCCGACGCAGGCGGGTTGATGCCGCTGGAGATATGGACCATGCCCATGGAGTCCTCCACCGTCACGCCCTGCGGGCCGGTGGCCTGCATGTCGATCTCGGTGCGGCCCAGGCAGGGCAGGATCAGCGCCTCGCGGCCGTGCACCAGGTGGCTGCGGTTGAGCTTGGTGGTCACATGCACGGTCAGGTCGCAGCGGCGCAGCGCCTGCCAGGTGGCATGCGTGTCGGGCGTGGCCGCCGCGAAGTTGCCGCCCAGCGCAAAGAAGACCTTGCCCCTGCCTTCGAGCATGAGGCGGATGGACTCGACCACGTCCACGCCGTTGGCACGCGGCGGCTCGAAGCCGAAGACCTGCTGCAGCCGGTCCAGCAGCGCGGCCGGCGGCTTCTCCCAGATGCCCATGCTGCGGTCGCCCTGCACATTGCTGTGGCCGCGCACCGGGCAGGCGCCTGCGCCGGGGCGGCCGATGTTGCCGCGCAGCAGCAGCAGGTTGACCAGCATCTGCACGGCGGCCACCGAATGCATGTGCTGCGTGATGCCCATGCCCCAGCAGACGATGGTGCTGCGGGCGGCGATGTAGACCTCGGCCGCCGTCTGCATCTGCGCGCGGCTCAGGCCGGACTCGGCCTCCAGCAGGCCCCAGTCCTCGGCCCGCAGGTCCTCGGCCAGGGCCTCGAAGCCGGTCGTGTGTTCGGCGATGAAGGCATGGTCCAGCACGCCGCCGCCCCCTTGCCCCAGTGCATCGTCCTGCGCGATCACATGCTTCATGATGCCCTTGACGGCCGCGATGTCGCCGCCCACGCGCAGCTGGAAGTAGTGCGTGCTGATGGGCGTGGCGCCCAGGGTGGCCATCTCCAGCTTGCTTTGCGGATCCTGGAAGCGCTCCAGCCCGCGCTCGCGCAGCGGGTTGAAGCTCAGGATGCGCGCGCCGCGCTTGTGGGCTGCGCGCAGCTCGCCCAGCATGCGCGGATGGTTGGTGCCGGGGTTCTGGCCGAAGATGAAGATGGCATCGGCCTGCTCGAAATCGGCCAGCTGCACCGTGCCCTTGCCCACGCCGATCTGCGGCTTCATGCCGCTGCCGCTGGGCTCGTGGCACATGTTGGAGCAGTCGGGAAAATTGTTCGTGCCGTAGGCGCGCACGAACAGCTGGTACAGAAAGGCCGCCTCGTTGCTGGCGCGGCCCGAGGTGTAGAAGATGGCCTGGTCAGGGTCGGGCAGCGCGTTCAGGTGGCGGGCGATCAGCGCAAAGGCGCTGTCCCAGTCGATCGGCCGGTAGCGGTCGCTGGCCGCGTCGTACACCATGGGTTCGGTGAGCCGGCCCTGGTCTTCCAGCCAGAAATCGCTTTGCGCCATGAGCTCGGCCACCGTGTGCCGGGCAAAGAATTCGGGCGTCACGCGGCGCGCCGTGGCCTCGGCCGCCACGGCCTTGGCGCCGTTCTCGCAGAACTCGAAGGTGGAATGGTGGTTGCGGTCGGGCCAGGCGCAGCCCGGGCAGTCGAAGCCGTCGGGCTGGTTGGCCGACAGCAGGGTCTTGGCGCCCTTGACGGCGATATCCTGGCGCATCAGGGCCTGGCTCACGCTGCGCAGTGCGCCCCAGCCGCCAGCGGCCCCCTTGTAGAACTCGATCTTTTGTTCAGACATGGGGCGGAAGTGTTCCGCCTGTCCATGATCCAGGTCAAATCACATCTCCAAATGGAGAGATTCAGCAAAGATATGAGCACGGCATCCTTGCCCTGCGCCATGCTGGCAACCTCAGCCCCGGACCACCGATGAACTCCACAGCCATACACACCGCCATCCCCGAAGACGCCGAGCTGATCGCGCCGCTGTTCGATGCCTACCGCCAGTTCTACGAGCAACCTGCGGATGCCGACGCGGCGCTGGCCTTCATCACGGCGCGGCTGGAGCGCGGCGAATCCGTCATCCTGCTGGCCCGCCGACCGGACGGCAGTGCCCTGGGCTTTTGCCAGCTCTATCCCTCGTTCTGCTCGGTGCTGGCCGCGCCCATCTACGTGCTCTACGACCTCTTCGTGGTGCCCGATGCGCGCCGCCTGGGCGTGGGCCGCGCCCTGCTGCTGGCGGCCGAAGCCCATGCCCGCGCCACGGGCCATGCGCGCATGGACCTGACCACGGCCCGCAACAACCTGCGCGCCCAGGCGCTGTACGAGTCGCTGGGCTGGGTGCGTGACGAAGTGTTCCTGACCTATGCGCGCCATCTGCAGGCTTGAGCCGCCAGCGGCCTAGCGCAAAACCCGCAGCTCCCGCGCCAGCGCCACGGCCTGGGTGCGGCTGCGCGCGCCCAGCTTGAGGTTGATGCTGCGCAGGTGGGTGCGCACCGTGCTGTCGGAGACGAAGAGCTTTTCGGCCATGGCCGCATTGGAGTAGCCCGAGGCCAGCAGTTCCAGCACGCGCAGCTCCTTGCGGGTCAGGGGCTCGGCAAGCGCCGTGGCCGGCGCCAGGCCCTGGGGCGCATCCGCTGCCTGCAGCTCGGGGGGATCGGCGGACTCGGCAGGCTCGCCCAGGGCAGACAGCAGCCGCTGTGCATGGGCGGCAGCCTCCGGCTCCGCCGGTTCCGTGCGGCGCGATAGTGAAAGCGGCAGTGAAAGCGGCAGTGAAGGCGACAGCACGCGCTGCAGCACGGGCGCGAGCAGCGGCCCCTCATCGAGCATCAGGCGCACAAAGCCTTCGCTGGCACCGTGGCGCAGCGGTTGGCCCAGCATGGCGGCTGCGGCGTCCAAGTCGCCGCAGCCCGCCTCGGCCAGCGCGCACAGCACCTGCAGCTTGAGGCTGCGGTGGCGGCGCCCGCGCAGTTGCGCATCGGCCAGCAAGGGGGCGATGGCATCGCGCACGGCACGGCAGTCGCCAAAGTGCAGACCCCAGCGCAGCCGGGCGATGGCGATGTCCTCCACCTCGTGCGGGGGCAGGCGCAGGCGTTCCACGCGCGGCCATACGCCGGGATCGTCGGCACGCTCCAGCGCCTCGGACGCGGCGGCCCGGTTGCCCTGCAGCACGAAGATGCGCGCATGCTCCAGCCGCGCGCTGGCCGTCACGCGGGGCAGCTGGCGTTCATGCCCCAGGTACTCCAGTTCGGTCAGCAGGCCGAAGGCCGCATCCACATCGCCACGCACGAAGGCAATGCGCGCACGCATGCGGTAGCTGGAGATCACATGGTCGGGCAGGCCCACGTCGCGGGCCAGCGGCAGGTAGACGTTGAGCAGGTGGTCGGCGCCGTCGAGGTCGTTGGTCTCGTAGAGCACGCCGGCATGCAGCACGCCTGCCCAGGCATTGCCGTTGGTGGGGTTGTAGGAGGCGCTGCGCGGCGTGGCGGCCAGCGCCACGCGAAAGCGCGACGCCGCCTGCCGCAGCCGCCCGCCCGACAGGTCCAGCACGCCCTCCATGGCCTCGGTGTACATGCGGCTGAACAGGCTGCCGGCCTGGGTGCTGCGCGCCGCGTCCAGCAGGCGGTGGGCCTCCTCGGCATCGCCCAGCACCGACACCACGTAGGCCATGGCATTGGTCAGCGAGCTGTCCGCAAACGGCCGGCAGCTGGGCAGGCAGGCCAGCGCCTGGCGGCCCAGGGGTGCTGCCTCTTCCACGCGGTCCATCATGGCCAGCAGCAGCGGCTGCAGGGCCATGACCAGCGCCTGCGCGGCGGGGTCCGCGGCCATGCGGGGCCGCAAGGCGTCCAGCCGCTGCTGCGCCTGCCAGGGGCCGCGCGTGAAGCAGTCGGCATAGGCGGCCACGGCCTGCAGCAGCGGCTCGCGCGCCATCAGCGGCGCCGGCATGGCCGAAAACCAGCGCGACAGCAGGCGCATGCGGCCCTGCTCCATCAGCGCCTCGGCGTGGCGCGCCAGCAGGGACAGGGCATGCGGCAGGTCGCCGCCTTCCAGCGCATGCTCGATGGCGGGCACGGGCCGGCCGCAGGATTCGTACCAGCCGCTGGCCGCCAGGTGAAGGCGCGTCAGTTCACCGGGCTGCTCGCGCAGCAGCTGTGCGCGCAGGAAGTCGGCAAACATGCTGTGGTAGCGCCAGCTGTGCCCGCCCTGGCCACCCTGCGCCTCGTCGGCCAGCGGCACCAGGAACAGGTGGGCCTGCTCCAGCGCCTGCAGCATGGCGGCGCCGTCGGCACGCGGCACCAGGGCCTGGCAGACCTGGGCATCCAGCGTGCGCAGGATGCTGGTGCGCAGCAGGAAGTCGCGCACGGACGCGGGCTGCTGAGCCAGCACATCCTCGGCCAGGTAGTCGGCCACGGCGCGCTCCGAGCCCGAGAAGCGCTCGATGAAATCGCTGTGCGGGCCATGGCGCTCCAGCGCCAGCGAGGCCAGCCACAGCGCGCCTATCCAGCCTTCGGTCTTGTCCAGCAGCCGCGCCAGGGCCTCGCGCGGCAGCGGGCAGCCGCGCAGGCGAAAGAACTCCTCGGCCTCGCCCACGGAAAAGCGCAGCAGCGCCGCATCGATCTCCAGCAACTGGCCACTGGTGCGCAGCCGCCCCAGTCCCAGGGCCGGCAGCGCGCGCGAGCCTATGACCAGGCGCCCGCGCTCGGGCAGCTGCTCCATGAGCTGGCGCACCAGGCCGAGCACGGCATCGTTGTGCAGCACCTCGAAATCATCGATGAACAGCGCAAAGGAGCGGCCCTCGCCGGCCAGCGCATGCAGGGCCTGGGACAACTCGCCGGCGCCTTGCGACGGCCCCACTCCCAGGGTGCGCACAGCCGCGCCCAGGCACTGCAGAAAGCGTGAGACATCGTTGTCGGCGGCATCCAGCGTCAGCCAGGCCGTGGCCTGGCCCTCGGCCTGCAGGCGCTCGCGCATCTGGCGCATGGCCGTGGTCTTGCCGAAGCCGGCAGGGGCGCGCACCAGCACCACGCGGGCGCGCAAGGCCTCGGGCCAGCGCGCGGCAACGGCCAGCCGGGCCACCTGGGCGGCAGCGGCGCGCGGCGGGCTCAGCTTGGCCTGCGGCACGTAGCCGGAACCCGGACCGGGGCCGGAGGAAGGGGTGGGCGCTGGGGGCTGCATGCAGGCAGGGGGCACTGTGAAGGGGTGAGGCACCGGGCACTTTCGTCGGTTTCGACGATGGCGGCAAGACGGGGCGATTCCTAGACTTGGAGGCAGATCATAGGTGGCGAACCGCCCCCTGTCCCGATCCAAGGCGACAGGCACCGGCGCACCGCCAACGCACCAACCAAGGAGACCTTCACATGCAGCTTGACGCAAGCATCAGCGCCGTCGTCACGGGCGGGGCATCGGGCCTGGGCGCGGCCACCGCGCGCCGCCTGGCCGCAAAAGGCGTGCGCGTCGCCCTGTTCGACCTCAACGAGACGGCCGGGCAGGCGCTGGCGCGCGAGACAGGCGGCCTGTTCTGCCGCGTGGACGTGACCGACGAGGCCAGCGTGGACGCGGGCTTTGCCCAGGCCCGCGCGGCCCACGGGCAGGAGCGCATCCTGGTCAACTGCGCGGGCACGGGCAATGCCGTCAAGACGGCCAGCCGCGACAAGGCCACGGGCGAGATCCGGCACCTGCCCGTGGCCAATTTCGACCGCATCATCCAGATCAACCTGGTGGGCACCTTCCGCTGCATCGCCAAGTCGGCGGCGGGCATGCTCACGCTGGAGCCGCTGGCCGACGGCGAGCGCGGCGCCATCGTCAACACCGCCTCGGTGGCGGCGCAGGACGGGCAGATGGGCCAGGCCAGCTACTCGGCCAGCAAGGCCGGCATCACGGGCATGACCCTGCCCATCGCGCGCGACCTCATGGGCGAGGGCATCCGCGTGAACACCATCCTGCCCGGCATCTTCGACACGCCGCTGCTGCAGGGCGCGCCCGACAACGTGAAGGCGGCGCTGGCCGCCTCCGTGCCCTTTCCCAAGCGGCTGGGGCAGCCCGACGAATACGCCCACCTGGCCGAAACCATGATCACCAACGGCTACTTCAACGGCGAGTGCGTGCGCCTGGACGGCGCCATCCGCATGGCGCCGCGCTAGGCGTACCGCCCAGTCACCACGGCAGGCACCGTCCCCGCGTTTTCCCTGGCCGGAATCGTCGCTTGCGACGATGCCCGGCCCGCGCCGGCCGGGCCACCATCCCCCCAGGAATACAGGAACAGGAGACATATCCATGGCACAGGCATACATCGTCGCCGCCACGCGCACGGCGGGCGGCAAGCGCGGCGGAAAGCTCTCGGGCTGGCATCCGGCCGATCTCGCGGCCCAGGTGCTGGACGAGCTGGTGCGCCGCAGCCAGGCCGACCCGGCCCAGGTCGAGGACGTGATCATGGGCTGCGTCAGCCAGGTCGGCCAGCAGGCGACGAACGTGGCGCGCAACGCGGTGCTGGCCTCGTCCCTGCCCGAGTCCGTGCCGGGCACCACGGTGGACCGGCAGTGCGGGTCGTCCCAGCAGGCACTGCATTTCGCGGCCCAGGCCGTGATGTCGGGCAGCATGGACATGGTGATCGCCGCTGGCGTGGAGAGCATGTCGCGCGTGCCCATGGGCACGCCCAACGCCCTGCCCGCCAAGGCCGGCCTGGGCGTCTACATGAGCCCGGCCATGCAGAAGCGCTACCCGGGCGTGGAGTTCAGCCAGTTCATGGGCGCCGAGATGATGGCCGGCAAGTACGGCCTGGCCAAGGACCAGCTGGACGCCTATGCGCTGCAAAGCCATGAGCGCGCCGTGCAGGCCGCGCGCGAGGGCCGCTTCGACCACGAGATCCTGGTCGTGCAGGCGCGCAGCGCCGAAGGCGGTGCCGAGGGCGAAGGCCAGCCGCACACGGTGGATGAAGGCATACGCTTCAACGCCACGCTGGAGGGCATTGCCGGCGTCAAGACCATCCGCGAAGGCGGCTGCGTGACGGCGGCCACGGCCAGCCAGATCTGCGATGGCGCCAGCGGCGTCATGGTGGTCAGCGAGCGCGGCCTCAAGGCTCTGGGCGTGCAGCCGCTGGCGCGCATCCACCACATGAGCCTGCTGGGGCATGACCCCGTGATCATGCTGGAGGCCCCCATCCCCGCCACCCAGGCCGCGCTGAAAAAGGCCGGCATGCGCATCTCCGACATCGACCTGTACGAAGTCAACGAGGCCTTTGCCCCCGTGCCCCTGGCCTGGCTGCAGGCCACGGGCGCCGATCCGGCGCGGCTCAACGTCAACGGCGGCGCCATTGCGCTTGGCCATCCGCTGGGCGCCTCGGGCACCAAGCTCATGGCCACGCTGATCCACGCCCTGCACGCACGCGGCGGGCGCTACGGCCTGCAGACCATGTGCGAGGGCGGCGGCATGGCCAACGTCACCATCATCGAGCGCCTGTAGGCGCCGCCATGCCACGGTGCGACCGGCGCGGGCCGCGCCGGCCGCCCACCATCGGGGGGAGGGAAAGCCATGAGCCAGGACTCGCAGCCCCTGCTGCGCATCGAAGGCGTTTCGCTGCGCTTCGGCGGCATCGTCGCGCTGGACGGCGTGAGTTTCGATGTTGCGGCAGGCCAGATCTGCGGCCTCATCGGCCCCAACGGCGCAGGCAAGAGCAGCCTGTTCAACTGCCTGTCGCGGCTGTATGCCTGGCAGGCCGGCCACATCCGCTTTCGCGGCCAGCCGCTGGCCACGCTGGCGCGCCACCGCATGGCCGCGCTGGGCATGGGCCGCACCTTCCAGAACCTGGCCCTGTTTTCCAGCATGACGGTGGCCGACAACGTGCGCCTGGGCACGCACAGCCACCAGCACGCCGGCTTTGTGCGCGACGCCCTGCGCCTGCCCGGCGTGCGCCGGCGCGAGGCAGAAGCCCGCGCCCAGGCGCAATCGCTGATGGCCCTGCTGGAGCTGACGGGCGTGGCAGAGCGCCGCGTGGCCGACCTGCCCTTCGGCACGCAAAAGCGCGTGGAGCTGGCGCGCGCCCTGGCCTGCCGCCCGCAGTTGCTGCTGCTGGACGAGCCGGCCTGCGGCCTCAACCATGAGGAGCTGGCCGGCCTGGGCGACCTGATCCTGTCGCTGCGCGACCGGCTGGGGCTGACCGTGCTGCTGGTGGAGCACCACATGGGCCTGGTCATGCGCGTGAGCGACAAGGTCGTGGCGCTGAACTTCGGCCGCAAGATCGCCGAAGGCACGCCGGGCGAGGTTCGCGCCCATGCCGAAGTCATCCGCGCCTACCTGGGTTCGGACATGCAGCCGCAGGATCAGGACAGGGAGGTGGCGCATGCCGGCACTGCTTGAAATCCGCGGACTGCATGCGGCCTACGGGTCGGTGCGCGTGCTGGACGGCATCGACATGGACCTGGCCGAAGGCCGCGTCACGGCCCTGCTGGGCGCCAATGGCGCGGGCAAGACCACCACGCTGCGCGCCATCTGCCGCCACCTGGTAGACACGCGCGGCGAGGTGCGCCTGGCCGGCGAACGCATAGACCGGCACAGCACCGAGCGCATCGCGCGCCACGGCGTGGGCCATGTGCCCGACGGGCGCGGCACCTTCGCCCAGCTCAGCGCCGAGGAGAACCTGCGCCTGGGCGCGCAGGCCCGCCCCACGCGGGCGGCCCGTGCCGACGTGGCCGGCGACATGGAGCGCCTGTTCGGCTACTTCCCGCGACTCAGGGAACGCCGCACCCAGCAGGCCGGCACGCTGTCGGGCGGCGAGCAGCAGATGCTGGCCATAGGCCGCGCCCTCATGGGCCGCCCGCGCCTGCTGCTGCTGGACGAGCCCTCTTTCGGCCTGGCGCCGCTGGTGGTGCGCGACATCTTCGGCATCCTGCGGCGCATCAACGAGGAGCAGGGCACGACCATTCTTCTTGTGGAGCAGAACGCGCGCCTGGCGCTGGAGCTGGCGCACAGCGCCTACCTGCTGGAGACCGGCCGCATCGTGCTGCACGGCCCCAGCGAAGCCATGCGCCGCAACGATGCGGTACGCCAGGCCTATCTCGGGGAGTAGCGGCCATGGACGCCTTCATCCACCAATTGCTGGCCGGCCTGGCCACGGGCGGCATCTATGCCACCGTGGCCCTGGCCCTGGTCATGATCTACCAGGCCACGCACCACATCAATTTCGCGCAGGGCGAGATGGCCATGTTCTCCACCTTCATCGCCTGGGCGCTGCTGCAGGCGGGGCTGCCGTACTGGTGGGCCTTCCTGGCCACGGTGGCGCTGTCCTTCGTGCTGGGCGCGGCCGTGGAGTTCGCCGTCATCCGCCCCATGCACAAGGCGGCGGACCTGGCCCAGGTGGTGGTCTTCATCGGCCTGCTGATCGTCTTCCACAGCCTGGCCGGCTGGATCTTCGGCTACACCATCAAGGAGTTTCCCAGCCCGTTCCCGGCCGACGCCTGGTATGGCAGCGCCCTGATGTCGGCCCATGAGGTGGGCACCATCTTCGTGGCGCTGTCCATCGTGGACCTGCTGTTTGCCTTCTTCCGGCTCACGCCGCTGGGGCTGGCCATGCGCGCGGCCGCGCAGAACCCGGCCTCCTCGCGCCTGGTGGGCATCTCCGTGGGGCGCATGCTGATGCTGGGCTGGGGCCTGGCCGGCGCCATCGGCGCGGTGGCCGGGATGATGGTGGCGCCCGTGGTCTTCCTCGATCCGCACATGATGAGCGGCGTGCTGCTGTATGCCTTTGCGGGCGCGCTGCTGGGCGGAATCGACAGCCCCGCGGGCGCCGTGCTGGGCGGCTTCATCGTGGGCGTGCTTGAAAACCTGGTGGGCAGCTACGTGGTCGGCACCGAACTCAAGCTCTCGGTGGCCCTGGTGCTGATCGTGGGCGTTCTCATCGTGCGGCCCGCCGGGCTGATGGGCCGCAAAGTCGTCAGGAGGGTTTGAACAATGCCCCCCCTGAGCGGCTACGCCGCTTCCCGTTGCACGGCGCCCCCTCTCTCGCTACGCGGGAGGGGGACGACACCCTCGCGGCGGGGCGGCGCGGCCGGCGTAGGCCCTTGCTCGGTGTCCCTCGCTTTTGGGCCACGCCAGTTTTGTGCCCAACGCCCTGGAGAACAATGATGTCCACACGATCCGCCTCCTCGTCTGACGCACTGGTCGCCGCCACCAGCGCGCGACGCCCCCTGCCCCTGGGCACGGTACTGATCGCGGCGCTGGCGCTGGCGGCCTGCTCGCTGGTCTTCGTGGCCAAGGGCTACCAGCTGTTCCAGGCCTCCATGGTGCTGGCCTATGCCGTGGCCCTGGTGGGGCTGAACATCCTCACGGGCTACAGCGGCCAGATCTCGCTGGGCCATGGCGCCTTCTTCGCCATAGGCGCCTATGCGGCCGGCATCCTGATGGACCGCGCGGGCCTGGCCTACTGGCTGGCCGTGCCTGCAGCGGGCCTGGTGAGCCTGGCGGCGGGCTACCTGTTCGGGCGGCCCGCGCTCAGGCTGGAAGGGCTGTACCTGGCGCTGGCCACCTTTGCGCTGGGCGTGGCCATGCCCCAGCTGCTCAAGTACCGCCACCTGGAGGCCTGGACCGGCGGCGTGGGCGGCATCGTGCTGACCAAGCCCGAGGCGCCCTGGGGCCTGCCGCTGGATGCCGACCAGTGGTTCTACCTCTATGCATTGGCCGTGGCGGCGCTGCTGTTCTGGATGGCGCGCAACCTCATAGACAGCGGCAGCGGCCTGGCGCTGCGCGCCATCCGCGACCACGCCATGGCGGCCGAGGCCATGGGCGTGGACAACGCGCACTGCAAGTCCATGGCCTTTGCGATTTCAGCCGGCTACACGGGCGTGGGCGGCGCGCTGTCGGCCATTGCCGTGCAGTTCGTGGCGCCCGACTCCTTCACCATGTTCCTGTCGATCTCGCTGCTGGTGGGCGTGGTGGTGGGCGGCGTGGGAACGCTGTGGGGCGCCCTGTTCGGCGCCCTGTTCATCATGTTCATCCCGGGGCTGGCCGAGCAGGTGTCCAAGGCCGCGCCCTGGGCCGTCTACGGCACCGTGCTCATCGTCTTCATGTTCGCCATGCCCGGCGGCGTGATGGGCCTGCTGCACCGACTGGGCCGACCGGGCCGGCCGGGCCTGCACCTGCCCCGGCAGCGGCCGCGTGCCTGACTTTCCATCCCCACCCACAGGAGTCCCCCATGAATTCCAGTCCGGCCGTCCGCATGGAACGCCACGGCGACAACGACGACAGCGGCGACAGCGGCGAGATCGCCCTCATCGTCCTCCAGGACAGCGCCCGCATGAATCCGCTGGGCAGGCCCTTGCAGCTGCGGCTGCGCGAACTGCTGGCCGAGGTGCGCGAGGACACCTCCCTCCGCGCCCTGGTGCTCACCGCCGAGGGCCGGGGGTTCTGCGTGGGCGCGGACCTGTCGTCCATGGGCGGCGCGCAAGGCGGGGCACAAGGCGGGGCCCAGGCCGATGGCCGCACGCTGGGCGCGCAGACGGCCGACAACATGCAGCAGTTGTCCAACCGCCTCATCCTGGACCTGCAGCAGTTGCCCGTGCCCGTGGTCTGCGCCATCAACGGCGCGGCAGCCGGGGCAGGCGTGGGCCTGGCCCTGGCCGGCGACGTGGCGCTGGCGGCGCGCTCGGCCTACTTCTACCTGCCTTTCCTGCCGCGCCTGGGCATCGTGCCGGACCTGGGCACCACCTGGTTCATCGAGCGCCGGCTGGGCCGTGCGCGCGCCCTGGGCCTGTCCCTGCTGGGCGACAGGCTGGGCGCGCAGCAGGCTGCCGACTGGGGCCTGGTCTGGGCCTGCGTGGACGACGAGGCCCTGCGCGAACAGGCCCTGGCCACGGCCGCCCGCCTGGCGCGGCTGCCGGCCGGCGCCGTGCTGGAAGCCCGCCGCGCGCTGGACCACGCAGCCGCTTCCACGCTGGAGCAGCAGCTTCACTACGAGGCCGAACGCCAGCGCGAGCTGGTGGGCGCGCCGGCCTTCATGGAAGGCGTGCAGGCCTTCATGCAAAAGCGCGAGCCAGTGTTCGCGCCACGCCAGCCGGGCTGAGCGCCGCGCCTTCCTTCCACGCCGTCCCGACGCGCCTTGCTGCGTCCGCACATGCATTCGTCGGAATCGACGATGGGCGAGCGCCGGGCCGGTTCCTACCATGGACCGGCCACCACAAGAAAAGCGGGCACGCTGCCCGCAAGCCAGGAGACAACCATGCGCAACACCATCGCCCGGGGCCCCTGGGCCCTGATCGCCTGCCTGGCGCTGGCCCTGCCGGCCATCACCCAGGCGCCAGCCCAGGCCCAGACCCAGACCCAAAAGAAGTACGACACCGGCGCCAGCGACACCGAGATCCGCATCGGCAACTTCGTGCCCTACTCGGGCCCGGTGTCGGCCTACGGCACCATCGGCAAGGCCCATGCGGCCTACTTCGCCAAGATCAATGCCGAGGGCGGCATCAACGGCCGCAAGATCACCTACCTCTCCGCCGACGACGCCTACAACCCCGCGCAGAGCGTGGAGCAGACGCGCAAGCTGGTCGAGCGCGACGGCGTGCTGCTGATGTTCGGCGCGCTGGGCACCTCGCACAACCAGGCCGTGCATCGCTACATGAACCAGCGCAAGGTGCCCCAGCTGTTCGTCTCCACGGGCGCCACACGCTGGGGCGATCCGAAGAACTTCCCCTGGACCATGGGCTGGCAGCCCACCTACCAGCTCGAAGGCCGCACCTTCGCCCAGCACATCCTGGCCACGCGGCCCCAGGCCAAGGTGGCCGTCCTGATGCAGAACGACGACTTCGGCAAGGACTACCTCAAGGGCGTGCTCGACGGATTCGGCGAGCAGGCCAAGCAGCGCATCGTCGTGCAGCAGACCTACGAGGTCGGCGACCCCACGGTGGACAGCCAGATGGTGGCGCTCAAGGGCTCGGGGGCGGACACCTTCATCAACATCAGCACGCCCAAGTTCGCGGCCCAATCCATACGCAAGGCCGCCGACATCGGCTGGAAGCCTGCGCACTACCTGGTCAGCGTCTCGCTGTCCATCAGCTCGGTGCTCAAGCCTGCGGGCCTGGACAACGCGCGCGGCGTGATGACGGCCAGCTACCTGCGCGAGCCCTCGGACCCCACCAACCAGGGCACGCCCGAACTGGCCGGCTACCTGGCCTTCATGAAGCAGTTCTACCCGGCGGGCGACCCCAACGATTCGCTCAACGTCATCGGCTACTCCCAGGCCCAGACCCTGGTTCAGGTGCTCAGGCAGGCCGGCGACGAACTCACGCGCGCCAACATCATGAAGCAGGCCGCCAGCCTGAAGATGGACCTGCCCATGCTCTACCCGGGGATCAGCCTGCAGACCGGTGCGGACGATTTCTTCCCCATCAAGAAGATGCAGCTCGTGCGCTTCGACGGCAGCCGCTACGCGCCCGTGCAATGACCCCAGCCTTCAGGACAACGACAGGAGACACCCCATGCCCGCCTTGCAAGGACTGATGCAGGACCGCCCGCTCATGATCTCGTCGCTGATCGAGCATGCGGCGCGCTTTCACCCGCACACCGAGATCGTCTCGCGCCTGCCGGAAACCCGGGACGGTGGCCTGCACCGCACCGACTGGGCCGGCATGCGCCGCGCCTCCTGCCAGGTGGCCAACGCCCTGCAGTCGCTGGGCGTGCAGCCTGGCGAACGCGTGGGCACGCTGGCCTGGAACAGCTGGCGCCACCTGGCGCTGTACTTCGGCGTCTCGGGCAGCGGCGCGGTGCTGCACACCATCAACCCACGCCTGTTTCCCGAGCAGATCGAATACATCGCCAACCATGCCGAGGACCGGGTGCTGTTCTTCGACGTGACCTTCGCGCCGCTGGTGGAAAAGCTCGCACCGCATCTGAAGACCGTCACCACCTATGTCTGCATGAGTTCGCGCGAGCACATGCCCACGCTGGACCTGCCCGACCTGCACTGCTGGGACGAGCTGGTGGGCAACCAGTGCGAGGACTTCGACTGGCCCGAGTTCGACGAGCGCACGGCTTCGTCGCTGTGCTACACCTCGGGCACCACGGGCCACCCCAAGGGCGTGCTGTACTCGCACCGCTCCACCGTGCTGCACACGCTGATGGAGCTGGCGCCCGACACCTTCGGCCTGAACGCGAGCGAGACCGTGATGCTCATCGTGCCCATGTTCCATGCCAACGCCTGGGGCACGCCCTATGCGGCGGCCATGGCCGGTGCCCGGCTGGTGCTGCCCGGCCCCCACCTGGACGGCCAGAGCGTCTACGAGCTCATGCGCGACGAGAAGGTCACCTTCTCGCAGGGCGTGCCCACCGTGTGGCTGATGCTGTTCCAGTACCTGGATGCGCATCCCGACATCGACCCGCGCGCGCTGGGCGTCAAGAGCATAGGCATCGGCGGCGCGGCCGTGCCGCGCGCCATGCTGGAGCGCTTCGAGAACCAGTTCGGCGCCCAGGTCGTGCAGGGCTGGGGCATGACCGAGACCAGCCCCATCGGCGTGGTCAGCAAGCTGCTGCCCCGGCACGACACGCTGTCGGGCGAGGAACTGGTGAAGGTCAAGCTCAAGCAGGGGCGCGGCGTCTGGGGCGTGGACCTCAAGATCGTGGACGACGACGGCCGGCCCCAGCCCTGGGACGGCCAGGCCCGGGGACACCTGCGCGTGCGCGGCCCCTGGATCGCCAGCGGCTACTTCAAGGGCGAAGGCGGCTCGCCCGTCGATGAGGAAGGCTTCTTCACCACGGGCGACGTGGCCACCATCGATGCCGACGGCTTCCTGCAGCTGGTGGACCGCGCCAAGGACGTGATCAAGTCGGGCGGCGAATGGATTTCCTCCATCGACGTGGAGAACGCCGCCATGGGCCATCCCGGCGTGGCCGAGGCCGCCATCATCGGCGTGGCCCATCCCAAGTGGCAGGAGCGGCCGCTGCTGCTGGTGGTGCCGCGCGCAGGCCACAGCGTCAGCCGCGAGTCCATGCTCGACTTCCTGTCCACGCGCATCGCCAAATGGTGGCTGCCCGACGATGTGCTGCAGGTGGCCGAGCTGCCGCACACGGCCACCGGCAAGCTGCTGAAAACGAAGCTGCGCGAGGAGTACAGGAATTACCCCCTGAGCCGCTGAGCGGCTTCCCCCAATGGGGGACGACACCTTCGGTGCGGGGCGGCCCTTCCTCGGTGTCTCTCGCTTGGACAACGCCAGTTCCATAGCGCTCTGCTCTATGGTTCATTGAAGAAAAGAGAACAAAGGAGACCTCCATGCCAGGACCGCTTGAAGGCGTGCGCGTGGTCGAGTTCGCGGGCCTGGGCCCGGGGCCGTTCTGCGCCATGCTGCTGGCCGACATGGGTGCCGAGGTGCTGCGCATCGCGCGGCCCGGCACGCCGGTCGATGCGCAGGACATCACCACGCGCAGCCGCAGCCAGGTCGAGATCGACCTGCGCGGCGAGGAAGGCCAGGCCTCGGCCCTGGCGCTGATCGCACGCGCCGATCTGCTCATCGAGGGCTTTCGGCCCGGCGTGATGGAGCGCCTGGGCCTGGGCCCCGAGCCCTGCCTGGCGCGCAACCCGCGCCTGGTCTACGGCCGCATGACGGGCTGGGGCCAGCACGGGCCGCTGGCGCATGCGGCGGGGCATGACATCAACTACATCGCCATCTCCGGCGCGCTGCACGCCATCGGCCGCGCGGGCGAGGCGCCCGTGCCGCCGCTCAACTACGTGGGCGACTTCGGCGGCGGCGGCATGCTGCTGGCCGTGGGCCTGCTGGCCGCCCTGCACGAGGCCGGGCGCAGCGGCCGGGGCCAGGTCATCGATGCGGCCATGACCGATGGCACGGCCCTGCTGTCGGCCTTCATGTACGGCTTCAAGGCCAAGGGCCAGTGGAGCAACCAGCGCGGAGAGAACCTGCTGGACGGCGGCGCGCACTTCTATGACACCTATGCCTGCGCCGACGGCAAATACATCGCCATAGGCGCCATCGAGCCGCAGTTCTACGCCGAGCTGCGCCAGCGCTGCGGCATACAGGACCCGCTGTTCGACGCGCAACTGGACGCCGCGCGCTGGCCCCTGCTCAAGCTGCGCCTGGCCGACGTGTTCCGCACGCGCACGCGCCAGCAGTGGTGCGAGCTGCTGGAAGGCAGCGATGCCTGCTTCGCCCCCGTGCTCGACTGGGACGAGGCGCCGCAGCACGCCCACAACCGCGCGCGCGCCACGTTCACCGAGGCCGGTGGCGTGCTCCAGCCCGCGCCGGCGCCGCGCTTTTCGCGCAGCGTGCCCGAGCAGCCGCGCCCCCCGCGCGCCGCCAGCCTGCAGGACACGCTGGCCGCGTGGAACGCCCGCTCCTGAGGAAACCCCATGCCCATGTATCTCACCCAGGCCATCCACAAGGGCCGCCGAGAAAAGGCCTGTGCCACGGCGGCCATCTGCGGCGAAGAGCAGGCCAGCTGGTCGCAGCTTGCGCAGCGCATCGAGCGCTGTGCCGGCCTGCTGCGGGCGCTGGACGTGGCGCCCGGCGACCGCGTCGGCATGATGGGCCTGAACTCCATCCGCTACCTTGAATACTTCTATGGCTGCTGGTGGGCAGGCGCCGCGGTCAACCCCGTCAACATCCGCTGGAGCGCGCACGAGGTGGCCTACTCGCTGGACGACTGCGACACGCGCGTGCTCTTCGTGGACGATGCCTTCGCGCCCCTGGTGCCCCGGCTGCGCGAGCTGTCCTCCAGCCTGCGCACCGTGGTGTTCTGCGGCACGGGCGCCGCGCCCGAAGGCGCGCTGCACTACGAGCAATTGCTGGCCGCCGCCACGCCCTGCGCCGACGCGCTGCGCAGCGGCAACGATCTGGCTGCCGTCATGTACACAGGCGGCACCACGGGCCGGCCCAAGGGGGTGATGCTCAGCCACGACAACCTGTTCATCAACGCCCTGTCCAATGCCAGCAACGTGCCGCGCCAGCATGTGAAGGTGGGCATGGTGGTCACGCCCATGTTCCATGTGGCCGGCTGCGGCCTGGCCCTGCTCATGGCCCAGCGCCTGGTGCCCCAGGTCATCGTGCCGGCCTTCGACGAGCTGGCCATCCTGGACGGCATCCAGCAGCACGGCGTGAACGAGCTGTTCCTGGTGCCCACCATGATCCGCCGGCTGATCGAGCATCCGCGCCTGGCCGAGTTCGACCTGTCCAGCCTGCGCCTCATGCTCTATGGCGCGGCGCCCATCGACGCCAGCCTGCTGGAGCGCGCCATGCAGGCGCTGCCCGGCGCCGACTTCGCCCAGGCCTACGGCATGACCGAGCTGTCGCCCACCATCGTGTCCATGGGCCCGGCCGAGCACCGCCCCGGCCCGCAGCGTGAGCGCCTGCTGCGCGCGGCCGGCCGGCCCGTGACCATTGCCGAGGTGCGCATCGTCGATGGCGAGGGCCGCGAGCTGCCGCCCGGCGAGGTGGGCGAGATCACGGCGCGCGGCCCCATGGTCATGCAGGGCTACTGGAACAGGCCCGCCGAGACGGCCGCCGCGCTCAAGGACGGCTGGATGCACACGGGCGACATGGGCCGGCTGGATGCCGACGGCTACCTCTTCGTCGTGGACCGGCTCAAGGACATGATCGTCAGCGGCGGCGAGAACGTGTACTCGGCCGAGGTCGAGAACGCCATCGCCCAGCTGCCCCAGGTCGCCATGTGCGCCGTCATCGGCGTGCCTGACGAACGCTGGGGCGAGCGCGTGCACGCCGTGATCGTCGCGCGCGAGGGCCAGCCGCTGACCGAGGCCAAGGTCATCGCCCACTGCCGCGAACGCATCGCGGGCTACAAGTGCCCGCGCTCGGTGGAGTTCCGCGCCGAGCTGCCGCTGTCGGCCGCCGGCAAGCTGCAGAAATTCCAGCTGCGCGAACCCTACTGGCAGGGCCGCGAACGCCGCATCAACTGAACCCCTCAATCCACCGGTCCAAGCCATGCCACTGCAACTGACACGCTCCTGGAGCACCCCCGAGCTGGAAAGCCTGCGCGCCACCGCCGTGCGCTTTCTGGAAACCGAAATGCAGCCCCAGGACGAGGCCGCACGCCAGCGCGGCAACGTGGGCCACGCCATCTGGCGCCGCGCCGGCGAGCTGGGCCTGCTGTGCACCGACATCCCCGAGGACTACGGCGGCGGCGGCGGCGACTTCCGCCACGAGGCCGTGATCCACGAGGAGATGGCGCGCCGCGCCCTCTCGGGCATGAGCAACTCCGTGCATTCCATCGTGGCCCACTACCTGCTCAACCACGGCACCGAGGCGCAAAAGCGCAAGTACCTGCCCGCCATGGCGCGCGGCGAGCTGGTGGGCGCCATCGCCATGACCGAGCCCGGCGCGGGCTCGGACCTGCAGGGCGTGCGCACGCGCGCAGAACTCAGGGATGGCCGCTACCGCATCAACGGCAGCAAGACCTTCATCACCAACGGCCTGCTGGCCGGCCTGATCCTCGTGGTCTGCAAGACCGACCCGGCCCAGGGCGCGCGCGGCACCTCCATCCTCATCGTGGAGACCCGGGACTGCGCGGGCTTTCGCGTGGGCCGCGTGCTCGACAAGATGGGCATGAAGGCCCAGGACACCTCGGAGCTTTTCTTCGACGACGTGACCGTGCCGCAGGACGCGCTGCTGGGCGGGCGCGAAGGCCAGGGCTTCTACCAGCTCATGGGCGACCTGCCCTACGAGCGGCTGATCATCGGCCTGGCCGCACTGGCCTGCATGGAAGGCGCCTACGAGGCCACGCTGGCCTATGTGCGCGAGCGCCGCGCCTTCGGCCAGGCCATTGCCGACATGCAGAACACCCGGTTCAAGCTCGCCGAGGTGGCCACCACCCTCACCGTGGGCCGCGCCTTCATCGACCGCTGCGTGGAGCAGCTGGTGGCCGGCACGCTGGACACGGCCACGGCCTCCATGGCCAAGCTGTGGGGCTCGGAAGCGCAGGGCCGCGTGCTCGACGAACTCGTGCAACTGCATGGCGGCTACGGCTACATGAACGAATACATGGTCACCCGCATGTACGCCGATGCGCGCGTGCAGCGCATCTACGGCGGCACCAGCGAAATCATGAAGGAAGTGATCTCGCGCGCGCTCTGACGCTCTGATCCCCTGGCGGCGCCAAGCGCTGCCTCAGTCACCCCCTATCCCTTCCCCGGCAGCACAGGAGACAGCAGCCATGACCCTCGACGACCTCATCTACAAGCCCGGCCTGCTCAAGGGCGAACGCATCCTCGTCACTGGCGGCGGCACCGGCCTGGGCCGTGTCATGGCCGAGGCCTTTCTCATGATGGGCGCCGACATCCACCTGTGCGGCCGGCGCGGCGCCGTGGTCGAGCAGACAGCGCAGGAGCTGATGCAGCAGCACGGCGGCCGGGCCACGGGCCATGCCTGCGACGTGCGCCAGCCCGAGGCCGTGGAGCAGATGATCGAGGCCATCTGGGCCGATGGCGGCGCGCTCACGGGTCTGGTCAACAACGCGGCCGGCAACTTCGTCAGCCGCACCGAGGACCTGTCCATGCGCGCCTTCGACGCCGTGGCCAACATCGTCATGCGCGGCAGCTTCAACCTCACGCTGGAGTGCGGCCGCCGCTGGCTGGCCGAGGGCCGCAAGGCCAGCGTGCTGTCCATCCTCACCACCTGGGTCTGGAACGGCTCGGCCTTCACCGTGCCCTCGGCCATGGCCAAGTCGGGCGTGCATGCCATGACGCAGTCGCTGGCCGTGGAATGGGGCAACCGGGGCATACGCTTCAACGCCATCGCGCCGGGCCTGTTCCCCACCGAAGGCATGAGCGCGCGGCTGAACCCGCAGGGCGGCGAGCATGTACGCGCCGACAACCCCATGGGCCGCAACGGCCGCATGCCCGAGCTGGCCAACCTGGCCGTCTTCCTCATGAGCCGCCAGGCCGAGTACCTGACGGGACAGACCATCGCCATAGACGGCGGACAATACCAGGCGACGGGCGGCAACTTCGCCGGGCTGGCCAGCTGGAGCGACCAGGACTGGGCGAATGCGCGCAGCGCCATCGAATCGCGCAACGCGGCCGACCGCCAGCAAAGAACCGCATAGACACAAGGAGACAAGCCATGAGCCAAGAACGCGTGCGCATATCGGTGGACCACGGCGTGGCCGAGGTGACCCTGGCCCGGCCCGACAAGATGAATGCGCTGGACCCCGCCATGTTCGACGCCCTGATCGACGCATTGGCGCGGCTGCGGGACACGCCCGGGTTGCGCGCCGTGGTGCTGCATGGCGAAGGGCGCGCCTTCTGCGCGGGCCTGGACATGGGCAGCATGGCCGGCATTGCCGACGGCCAGCAGACGGCGGACATGACGGACCTGGCCGCGCGCACGCACGGCATGGCCAACCGCTTCCAGCAGATCTGCTGGGGCTGGCGCGAACTGCCCGTGCCCGTGATCGCCGCCGTGCACGGCGTGGCCTACGGCGGCGGCCTGCAGCTGGCCCTGGGTGCGGACATCCGCCTGGTGGCCGATGATGCGCGGCTGTCCATCATGGAAATCAAGTGGGGACTGGTGCCCGACATGGCCGGCTGCGCGCTGGCCGCGCCGCTGGTGCGCGGCGATGTGCTGCGCGAGCTGGTCTACACCGGCCGCATCGTGCCCGGCCCCGAGGCCGTGGCCCTGGGCCTGGCCACGCGCGTGAGCGCTGCGCCGCTGGAGGAAGCGCGCCACCTGGCCCGCCAGATCGCGGCCAGCAGCCCGCACGCCATACGCGCATCCAAGCGCCTGATGCAGCTCAGCGAAACCGCTTCTCCCGCAGACATCCTGCTGGCCGAGGCGCAGGAGCAGCAGGCCCTGCTGGGCAGCTCCAACCAGGCCGAGGCCGTGCGCGCCGGCCTGGAAAAGCGGGTGCCGGTATTCAACGATCAAGGCCTTTAGACACCTTTTGAAACAGCCGCCGGACCCTGCATCGGAGTCCGGCGCAGCCATCCGCAAATACCCTTATTCGACGCCCTTTCGCCACTGCGCTGATTTTTTAGGCATTCCGTGGAAAGCCTTGCAGGGCGCGGATTCGGCAAGTTACACCCGGAGTTTTCCACAACTCCGTCCACACGCACCGGGGATAAAAACCCGGTGCCTGAGGGGCATGCAAGTGCAGGCATACTTGACGGCTTGCCTCGGCTTCCCCCTCTTTTCCCATGCCCCGCCTGCACGCTCCCAGCAAGGATGACAGCCGCCTGCTGCCGCCTTTTGCCGCCCTGCCGGAACGCTGCATCCACGTGCCCGCCACCGACGCCGAATTCGCGGCCGCACGCGCCGCGCTGATGGCGGCTCCCGTGCTCGGTTTCGATACCGAGAGCAAGCCGCTGTTCCACGCCCACCAGACCGACACCGGCCCCCATGTGGTGCAGTTGGCCACCTGCGACCAGGCCTGGCTGCTGCAGTTGCACCATGCGCAGGCACGCGCGCTTGCGGCCGACGTGCTGGCCAGCGAGTCCATCTGCAAGGCCGGTTTCGGCCTGGACCATGACCGCAGCGCGCTGCCCGCGCGCCTGGGCGTTGCGCTGCACAACGTGATCGACCTGGACCGCGTGTTCAAGCGCCACGGCTATGCCAGCTCGGTGGGCGTGCGCGCGGCCGTGGCCCTGGTGCTGGGGCAGAACTTCCACAAGTCCAAGAAGATCTCCACCTCCAACTGGGCTGCACCGCAGCTGAGCCTGGCCCAGCGCCACTACGCGGCCAACGACGCCCACGGCGCCGCCATGGTGCATGCCGCCCTGCCCGCCTGGGAACAGCGCCAGCCGGCCGTGGCCCAGCCGCCCGCCAGGTCCGGCAGGCCTGCGCCTGAACCCCGCGGCCCCGGCAGCTCCAGCGGCCCGCGGGGACCACGCAGGCCCCACGCGCCACGCGAGCAGGACGCACCGCGCGAGCCGCATGTGTCGCACGAGCAGCATGTGTCGCACAAGCCGCACGAGCCGCATGAGCCACATGCACCGCGCGAGTCCAGCGCCCCACGCTCATCGCCACGCCCTTCCCGCACCCCACGCCTGCTGCAGGCGCCGGTCACACCGGGCAAGCCAAGCCCTGGCTAGGCCTCTTCCTCTTGCGGCACCAGCCGCACCCGGTCGCGGCCTGCGCGCTTGGCCTCGTAGAGCATGGCGTCGGCACGCGCCAGCGCCTGCTCCAGCGTCTGGCCCTGGGCCATCCAGGCCACGCCAAAGCTGGCCGTGATGCGTATGTCGTCGGGCAGCGCGCTGAAGCCCATCAGGCGCAGCTGGGTCTGGATGCGCCGGGTGATCCATTGCGCGGCCAGCGGGTCGGCGTGCGGCAGCAGGGCCACGAACTCCTCCCCGCCAAAGCGTGCAACCAGGTCCTGCTGGCGTGTGCTGCGCAGCAGCAGGCGCGCAAAGCGCTGCAGCACCTCGTCGCCCGCCGCGTGGCCCCAGCCGTCGTTGACCCGCTTGAAATGGTCCAGGTCGCACACCAGTACGGCGGCCGACAGCTGCGGCTGCTCGGCCAGCCGGCGCTGCACGGCCTCCTTGAAGGCGCGCCGGTTCAGCAGCCCGGTCAGCGGATCGCGGTCGCGCTCCTCGTGCAGCTCCTGCACGGTGTCGCGCACCGCTGCGGCCAGGAAGAGCATGGCAAACAGCAGGCCGAACACCAGCAGGCTCAGCTGCAGCGCCATCCACGAGGAAGAAATGCCCAGCCATTCCCCGGCTGCGCTGGCCGATACCGAAGCAGCACGCGGCGTCACCCACAGCGTGCGGACGAAAAAGCTCAGCGCAAAGACCACGAACACCCACAGCAGCAGCCGGTCCCAGCCTGTGCAGGGATGCCTGCGTGGCAGCCGCCACAGCGGCAGGGCCAGCTGCAGGCCCAGGCCGAAATTGAGCACATGCTGGCGTGCCTGGGCATCGGGCACGGCCCAGGCGTAGTAGCCCAGCACCACCAGCACCGCGCCGCCAAAGCCGGCCGCCAGCGGTGCGTCCGGGCGCACGCCCTGGCGTATGGCCATGGCCTCGGTGATGAACCAGGCCGCGCACAGTTGCAGCGCGGCCGTCGTCAATGCATTGACCGGAACGGCCGCGGGCCGCTCCAGGATCTGCAGCAGCAGCGCCAGGCTGAAGCCGGTGAAGGCGAAGGACATGCTGCGCAACTCGCGCCGGGCACGCAGATGCCGCCAGCAGACATAGAAACAGCCGGCCAGCAGCAAGGTGCACAGGGGCACCGCCAGCGCCAGAAGATGTCTTGCTGTCAACGTCACCATCAACTCCCTGATGGAGTCTAGCGATCAGGTCACGTTACAACACGTCGTTAACAAAAATACACATTCACTCACGATTCTGGCGATGGCAGGCCGGGCATATCTGCGCGTGGCAGAGGAGCAACCGGGCTGCGGCGTATATGTTCGTAACCAACGCATCGTTGGGCACCGGAGGCCGGCACGCCACAATGCCAACCGTCCTCCGCTAGTAAAACCTCAGGACTTACGCAAACAGGATGCGGGAACGCGCCGCTCCCCATGGCAAATGGCCCGCCCGTGCCCTTCTTGCGTAAGCCGTCACCAGAAAGGCAATCTTCCATGCGCATCGAAACCCTGGCCGTCCACGCCGGCTACTCGCCCGACCCCACCACCAAGTCGGCCGCCGTGCCCATCTACCAGACCGTGGCCTACGCCTTCGACAGTGCCCAGCATGGCGCCGACCTGTTCGACCTCAAGGTGGCCGGCAACATCTACACGCGCATCATGAACCCCACCACCGACGTGCTGGAAAAGCGCGTCGCGGCGCTGGAAGGCGGCATTGCCGCCGTGGCCGTGGCCTCGGGCATGGCCGCCATCACCTATGCCATCCAGGCGATTGCCGAGGCCGGCGACAACATCGTCTCGGCCAGCACGCTCTACGGCGGCACCTACAACCTGTTCGCCCACACCTTCCCGCAGCAGGGCATCACCGTGCGCTTTGCCGATCCGCGCGACCCGGCCAGCTTTGCCCAGCACATCGATGAGAAGACCAAGGCCATCTTCATCGAGTCCATCGGCAACCCGCTGGGCAATGTCACCGACATCCGCGCGCTGGCCGACGTGGCCCATGCCCATGGCGTGCCGCTGATCGTGGACAACACGGTGCCCAGCCCCTATCTGCTGCGCCCCATCGAGCACGGCGCCGACATCGTCGTGCACTCGCTGACCAAGTACCTGGGCGGCCACGGCAACAGCGTGGGCGGCGCCGTCGTGGACAGCGGCAAGTTCCCCTGGGCCGAGCACAAGACACGCTTCAAGCGCCTGAACGAGCCCGATGTCAGCTACCACGGCGTGGTCTACACCGAGGCCCTGGGCGAGGCCGCCTACATCGGCCGCGTGCGCGTGGTGCCGCTGCGCAACACCGGCGCCGCACTGTCGCCGCACAACGCCTTCCTCATCCTGCAGGGCATCGAGACGCTGGCCCTGCGCATGGACCGCATCTGCGAGAACACCCAGAAGATCGCCGAGACGCTGCAAAAGCATCCCAAGATCGAATGGGTGCGCTACGCCGGCCTGCAGGACCACCCCGACCACGCCCTGGTGAAGAAGCAGCTGGGCGGCCGCGCCTCGGGCATCCTCTCCTTCAGCCTCAAGAACGGCAGCGGCGACAGCGACACGCGCGCCGCCGGTGCGCGCTTCCTGGATGCGCTGCAGCTGTTCACGCGCCTGGTCAACATCGGCGACGCCAAGTCCCTGGCCACGCACCCGGCATCGACCACGCACCGCCAGCTCGACGCAGAGGAGCTTGCCAAGGCCGGCGTGACCGAAGGCATGGTGCGCCTGTCCGTGGGCATCGAGCACATCAGCGACCTGCTGGCCGACCTGGAGCAGGCGCTGGCCAAGGTCTGATTCCCGCGCAAGGGCTGGCCGGACTGCGCGGCGGCCCGGCCCTTGCAGGCAGGCCCTGGCCTGTCAGCGCCGCTTGGCGCGCTCTCGCACTTGCTGCGAGGAGTAGAAGATCAGCGGATCGGGCGTGCGCTGCGGGTTGGCGCAGGGCTCGATGGCATGGCCCTTGGGCGGGGCGCAGCGGGCCAGGTCGCGCAACTGGGCCTGGGTGCGTTCGGCGTGGCGCGCGGCGGTCTCGCCTTCGGACGGGCGGCTGCCGGGCACGATGAGGCGCAGCTCCATCTTGCGGATGGCAGGCTCCACGGCATAGGTGCCCTGGTACTGCATCACCACGCGGCGCTCGGCCAGGTCCACCGTGGCCAGCACGGCGCGCATGGGCACGGGAATCATGGCGCCCGACTGGTAGCGCACCAGCACGAAGGGCGCAAAGGGCTTGGGAATCTTCAGCTCCAGTGTCTGGCCCTTGCCGCCGCGCGCATCGGCGCGCACGCGCAGTTGCCCGCCGTCGGGCAGGTAGCGGTCCAGCCGCCAGCCCGTGGATACACGCTGCGCACCTACGCAGGGCGCGTAGTAGTACTCGGTGGCATCAGCATCCTTGCCGGTGTAGAGCATCTGGGCACCTTCATGCTCGGTGAGCGCCTTGGCGGCCATGTCCGCACCGTCGGCCCTGGCGCCAACCAGCGTGCCGCCCCGCACGAACACGCCCGTGTACGGGAACCAGGTGGTGCGCTGGTTGGCGACGGCGCCATAGGGCTTGCATTCGGTGGACATGCTCTGGTCCTGCATGTCGGCCTGGGGCGCCATGGGCTCGCCGCCGTGGCCACCGCCCTGGTCGGCCAGGCTCAGGCGGCCATCGGCCTCGATGGTGAACGTGGCCTTGGCCACCATGGAGTAGTAGCGGCCGGCAGCGTCTTCGCCGATCAGCAGCAGGCTGGGCAGGGGCGTGAGGTTGGCGACCTCGGGTTCGGCGTGCGGCGCATCGGCCGGGGCCTTGGCAGGCACCTCGGGCCGGGGCTGGTCCTGTGGCTGGCTGGGCGCCGGTGCCTGGGGCGGCGCAGTGGCGCAGCCGGCAAGGACCAGGGACAGCGGCATGGCAAGAACAAGCGAACGCAACAACATGGAACTCCCTCGGATCATTGAGGCCGACGATGCTACTGCATGCGCCGGCGCGCGATGCAATGCCAGGCAACGCGGCACGGGCAGGCTCAGGCCAGATCCCTTGCCAGCCGCAGGCCGGTCATCTGCCAGCGCGCCTGGGTGGGGAAGAAATTGCGGTAGCTGGCGCGCGCATGGCCGGGCGGCGTGAGGCAGGAGCCGCCACGCAGCACGTACTGGTTGACCATGAACTTGCCGTTGTATTCACCCACCGCGCCCTCGGCCACCACAAAGCCCGGGTAGGCGGTGTAGGCCGACTGGGTCCACTCCCAGACCTCGCCCAGCGCATGGCTGCCGGGCTGCATGGCGCACGGGTGCACGGGGCCGGGCGGCTCGCCGTGCTGCGGGCGCTGCGCCATCTGCGCGGCAAGGGCCGCCTCCCATTCCGCCTCGGTGGGCAGGCGCGCACCGGCCCAGCGCGCATAGGCATCGGCCTCGAAGTACGAGAGGTGGCAGACGGGCCTGCGCCCGTCCAGCGCCAGCGCGCCATGCAGGCTGAATTCCTGCCACATGCCGTCCATCACGCCGCCGGCCTGGCGCCGCCAGTACCACGGGTGCTCCAGCTTCTGCGCGCAGCGCCAGTCCCAGCCTTCGGCCAGCCACCACTGCGGCTGGGCATAGCCGCCATCCTTGACGAAGCGCAGGAACTCGGCATTGCTTACGGGCCGCTGCGCCATCTCGCAGCCCTGCAGGAACACCTCGTGGCGCGGGCGCTCGTTGTCGAAGGCAAAGCCCTCGCCCGCATGGCCCACGGCATGCATGCCGCGCGGCACGGTCAGCCACTGCAGCGGCGGGGGCAATCCATCGGGCTCTTGCGGCGCAGGCACGCCCTCTTCCTGCGCCCGGTACGCAGGCCACAGCGGGTGGCAGGACAGCAGGTGCTTGATGTCGGTCAGCAGCAGCTCCTGGTGCTGCTGCTCATGCTGCAGGCCCAGCTCCAGCAGCGCGGCCATCCGTGCAGGCGGCTGCGTGCCCCAGTCCTCGAACATCTGCAGCATGCGCTGGTCCACGGCCTCGCGGTAGGCCAGCACCCGCGCCAGCGAGGGGCGCGTCAGCAGCCCTCGCTGCGCACGCGGATGCCGCTCGCCCACCTGCTGGTAGTAGGAGTTGAACAGCACGCGAAAGTCGGCATCGAAGGGCGGCACGCCGGGCGCGTGCTCGGCCAGCACAAAGGTCTCGAAGAACCAGGTGGTATGCGCCAGATGCCATTTGGCCGGGCTGGCGTCTGGCATGGACTGCACGCATGCATCCTCGGCCGACAGGGGCGCGGCCAGCAGCACGGTGCTCTGGCGCACGGCCTCGTAGCGCTGCACCCAGCGGAAGACGGCGGGCATTTCACGCATGGGCATGGATCACGGCAAACCACTGGCGCTCATCCGTCCAGACCTGGCAGGGCCCGAAGCCCGCGCAGGCCAGCATGCCCAGGAATTCGGGCAGCGGGTACTTGTAGCTGTTCTCGGTGTGGATGGTCTCGCCGGCCGAGAAATGCCGCAGCCCCTGCGGCCAGCCCACGATCAGCGGGCGGCGCGCGCGCAGGTGCATCTCGATGCGCGAATGCTCGGCGTTGAAGAAGGCCACATGCTCCCAGTCGTCCGGGTTGAAGTCGCTGCCCAGCAGGCTGTTGACGTGGCTGAGCAGGTTCAGGTTGAAGCGCGCCGTCACGCCCTGTGCATCGTCATAGGCGGGCTCCAGCCATTGCGTGGACTTGGGCAGGTCTATGCCGATCAGCAGGCCGCCGTCGTCGTTGACCATGGCACGCATCTGGCCCAGCATGCGCTGGGCCTGCACCGGGTCGAAATTGCCGATGGACGAGCCCGGATAGAATAGCAGTCGCCCGGCCTGCGGGATATGGGGCGGCAGGGTCAGCGGCTCGGTGATGTCGGCCGTGACGGCATGGGCCTGCAGCTGCGGAAATTCCTCGGCCAGCCGCCGCACGGACTGGCGCAGGAACGCGCCCGCAATGTCCACGCCCACGAAATGCCGTGGCCGCAGGCTGCGGCACAGGGCGCGCACCTTCTCGCAATTGCCGGCGCCCAGCTCGATCAGCACCTCGCTGCCGCGCAGGGCCTCGGCCATGGCGGCGCCAGAGTCGGCCAGGATGGCGGCCTCGGTGCGCGTGGGGTAGTACTCGGGCAGCCGCGTGATCTGCTCGAACAGGTCGCAGCCGCGCGCGTCGTAGAGGTATTTGGGAGAGACCTGGGCCTGGGGCTGCATCAGCCCGTGCTGCAGTTCGGCGCGGGTCGCGCGCAGTGCGTGGTCCGCCCATTCCGGGGCCGCCTCGCGCCTGCCGCCTTCGGCTGGCGCACGCGGCGCCGAAGGCAAAGGCAGCGGCACGCGCTGGGCGCGCGATGCCAGGGCAGAGGAAGACACGGTCGAATCGTGGGCAGACAGCATGGTGGGGGCCTCGCGTTGTGCGCCGCCCGCCGCAGCATGGTGAATGCCGCATCCCGGCTTGCAGCAGGGCGCGGTCGCCAAGGGGCGGACAGCCAATGGTGACTGACGCCTGCAAACGGCAAGCGAGCCTCGCAAGACTCGCACCGGCAGGCCGAGGCACCAGCCTAGGCGCCTGCCCATGGCATGCGGGTAGGACAGTTTCCACCGCGCGTGATTTTTTCGTGACCTGTCCGGTGGTGCGCCGCAGCATGTCCGCAGCAGGCGAAAGCACCGGTTCGGACGAAAAAAATCCGGTATGCCGCGAACGGCATACCGGACCAAGTACCCATCCTTGCCTCACTACGCGCTGCCGGATGAAGCAGCGCGTGCCTCACTCATGATCCGGAGATCAGAAGCGATAGCCCAGTCCCACACCGACCAGCACCGGGTTCACCTTGAAGGTGCCCACCTTGGTGCCGGCGGAGCTCACGTCCGTTTCAATGAAGACCTTCTTCACGTCGAAATTCAGCGACCAGTTCTTGTCCAGCGCGTAGTCGAAACCGATCTGCAGCGCGCCGCCGAAACTGTTCTTCTTGATCGAGGGGTTCAGCGCGGCCTGCACGGCAGGGTTGAAGCTCACGCTCGAAAAGCGGGTGTAGTTCACACCGGCGCCGACGTAGGGCTTGAAGGCGCCGAAATTGGTGAAGTGGTATTGCGCCAGCAGCGTGGGCGGCAGGTGCTTGAGGCTGCCGATCTGGCCCAGGCCGTTGGCACGCAGGTCGTGCTTTTGCGGGTAGGTCAGCACCAGCTCGGCCGCGATGTTGGGCGTGAAGAAGTAGGACACGTCCAGTTCGGGCATCCACTTGTTGTTGATCGACAGACCCAGACCCGTGCTGTCCTTGTTGGCGCTGTCCAGATTCACGGCGCGCACGCGCACCATCCAGGGGCCTTCGGCCTGCTGCGCAAACGCGGCACCCGACGACAGGGCGCAAACGGCAGCAACGGCGAGCAGAGTTCTTTTCATGATGGAGAGTCTTGGAGTAGCCCGGGGCAAATCCCGTAGCTGTATTGCATCAGGGGCGGACGTGGCCGATCTTGTCCTAGCTCAAACCCGAAGGTGCGCAGCCCCGCATGGCCGGATCGCGTTGGATGCATGCAACGCATTGCGCGGCGGGCCAGTTGCGGGCAGGCTGCAGCCATTGCTCAAATAGAATGCGAATCATTATCAAATCCGCATTCCCAGGAACCCGCCCCATGGCCGCCGCGCCTTCGCACCCCGACATCGCCCTGCTCTACAGCGACCACCACGGCTGGCTGGTGGGCTGGCTCAGGCGCCGGCTGGGCAATCCCTGCGATGCGGCCGACCTGGCCCAGGACACCTTCGTTCGCGTGCTGGGCAAGCCCCAGTCCCTGCATGGCGTGCGCGAGCCGCGCGCCTGGCTCACCACCATCGCCCACGGCCTGGTCGTGGACCACACCCGCCGCGCCGCGCTGGAGCGCGCCTGCCTGGACGCCATCGCCAGCCTGCCCGAGCCGCTGGCGCCCTCGGCCGAGGAGCGCCATCTGCTGATCGAATCCCTGGTGCGCATGGACAACCTGCTGGCCGGCCTGCCGCCCAAGGCCCGCAGCGCCTTTCTGCTCTCTCGCCTGGAAGGCCTGAGCTACCCGGAAATCGCCCTGCAGCTGGGCGTGTGCCTGAGCTCCGTCGAGAAATACATGGCCGCCGCCATACGCCACTGCCTTGCCCTGCGCAAGGAACTGACGGCGTGAGCACAGACCAGGCCCCCCAGGCGCTGGAACAGGCCATTGCCTGGGCCGTGCGGCTGGCCTCCGGCACGGCCACCGATGCCGACCGCGCCGCCTGCCAGGCATGGCGCAGCAGCCACGCCGCGCACGAACAGGCCTGGCAACAGGTCCAGGCGGTGGAGGCCCAGTTCGCCCTGCCCGCCGGCCAGGCGGGACTGGCCCACGGCGTCCTGCGGTCCGCTGGTCCAGGTCCGGCGCGAGGCCGGCGCGCAAGCCTGCAGCGGCTGCTGTTCCTGGGCCCCGCTGCCCTGCTGCTGGGATCCATGACATGGCGTTGGGCTGCACCGCGCGAGCAGATCGCGCTGGGCACGGCCATCGGTGAGCGCCGCAGCACCCTGCTGGCCGACGGCAGCCGCCTGCACCTGGCACCGGACACGCTGGTGCAGGTGGATTTCACCTTGCTGCGCCGCGTGGTCCGCCTGGCACGCGGCGAGATCTTCATCGACACCGGCAGCGACCCGCGCTCCCTCGCGGGCCGACGCTCCTTCTGGGTGGAAACGCCGCTGGCCCGCTTCGAGGCCCTGGGCACCAGCTTCGGCGTGCGCCACGAAAAACACCCGGACACGGCCACGCGCCTGTACGTCACCGAGGGCCGCGTGGCCATCCATGTCAGAGCGCTGGACGGCACTGCGCCAGACCCCCTGGACGCCATCGTCGCCACCTCCGGTGAGACCCATGTGCTGCACGCCGGCCAGCACCGCCCTGTGCGCCTGCCCGACGAAGGCCTGGTGCCCGACGCATGGACCGATGGCGTACTGGTCGCCCGCCGCATGCGCCTGGACGCCTTCATGACCGAGCTGTCACGCCAGACCGGCATGCCCATGGAATGCACCGACGACGTGGCTGCCCTGCATGTTTCAGGCGTATTCCAGCTGGACGGGCCGGATCCGGCGGGTCGTGCGCTGGCCGCCATTGCCCGCACGCTGCCTGTGCGTGTGGAGCGCGGACAAGGTGCGGCCAGCGGTGCCCACAGCGCCATGCGCCTGGTCAAAGCCTGAGCCGGAATTTTTTTCAGGCAGTCATTACGGGTTTCACACCGCCCGTTCGGCATAGGAGCAAAGACATCGCTTTTTCCTTTGCCGCTTCTCAAGGACTGCCTCCATGCCCAGCCTGCCCAGCACCCGCCACGCTGCCCATCCGCCCTCCTGCACACGCCCCACGGCCCTGGCCACGCAGGCCTTGGCGCTGGGCCTGTTGATCACGCTGGGCCTGCCAGCGACCGCTCTGGCCCAGAGCCCGAGCTCCGCCCCGGATGCCAGGTCCATCCGGTTCGACCTGCCGGCCGGTGATCTGGAGACCAGCCTGCACAGCCTTGCGCGCCAGGCAGGCATCACCCTCTCGTTCGATCCAGCCCTGGTCCAGGGCCGACAGTCGGCGGCGCTGAGCGGTACGCGCGGCTTGCAAGAAGGGCTTGCCGCCCTGCTCGCCCCGCACCAGCTGCAGGCCACGCGCACGGCCGAAGGCGGCTGGGCCGTGCACCGTGCGCGGCCCGGGGCCGCGGCCGAGCATGCACTGCCTACCGTGAACGTGCTGGCCGATGCCGAGCATGAAAGCGCCTGGGGCGCCGTGCCCGGCTACGCGCCGCGCCGCAGCGCCTCGGCCATGAAGATGGATGTGCCGCTGCTGGAGACGCCGCAGCAGGTCAGCATCATCGGCGAGGCCCAGATCCGCGACCAGGCCATCTCCAGCGTGGCCGAGGCCGTGCGCTACAGCGCGGGCGTGCGTCCCATGGACTACGGCGTCACCGATGACGACGTGGCCGTGCGCGGTTTCTATCTGACCGGCACGGGCCTGTACCGCGACGGCATGCGCATGGTCCACAACGGCTTCATGACCAACCTGGAGCCATATGGGCTGGAGCGGCTGGAAGTCGTGCACGGCCCGGCCTCGGTGCTGTACGGCCAGTCCGCGCCCGGTGGCCTGATCAATGCCGTCACCAAGCGCCCGCGCGCAGGCATGCAGCGCGAAGTGGGCGTGGAATTCGGCAGCCACGACCGGCGCCAGCTCACGGCCGACATCGGTGGCGCCATCAATGAACAGGGCACGGCACTGGCCCGACTGACCGTGCTCAAGCGCGAATCGGGCACGCAGTGGAATGGCCTGCGCGCCGATCGCAGCTACATCGCCCCCTCCTTCACACTGCTGGGCGAGCGCACCAGCCTCACCCTGCTGGCGCAGTACCAGGAGGACGAAACCGGCTTCGTCATCCCCTACTACCGCCAGACGCCTGCGGGCTGGTCGGCCACGGACATCAACGTCAGCGGACCGGGATCTGGCCACCACAAGCGCAATGCCAGCGTGGGCTGGCTGCTGGAGCACCGCCTGAACGACCAGCTCACGCTGCGCAACAACCTGCGCTACCTGGACGGCCGCAACGACCGGCGCGAGATGCGCAACCGGGGCCTGACGGCCGACCAGCGCGGCATGGCACGCCTGGCCATGGTGCGGCCCGACGCCGAACAGACCTGGGTCATGGACACGCAGATCGAAGGCCGCCACCACACGGGTGCCGTCTCGCACCAGTGGGCCGTGGGCTTCGACTACTACCGATCCAGGCTCGACTGGCGCATCTACTCGCTCAACGGCGCCGTGGCGCCGCTGGACCTGGTCAACCCCATCCACATCGCACCGAACTGGAATGACAACTACCTCAGCGACCGCGCGCTGGCCCGCACGCACCAGGCGGGCCTGTACGTGCAGGACCAGATCAAGTTCGGCGAGCGCTGGGTGCTCAGCGCCGGCCTGCGCCGCGACAGCGCACGCATAGACACCGACTACGACGCGCGCGCCGCAGCCACCGCGCCCTTCGCCATCACCACCGTGCGCCGCACCGACAGCGCCGTCACCGGGCGGCTGGGCCTGATCTACCTGGCGCCCAGCGGCCTGGCTCCCTATGTGTCCTTCAACAACTCCTTCCAGCCGCCGCTGACCACGGTCACGGCCACCGACGCCAACGGCAGGCCCTACGAGCCCGAGACCGCGCGCCAGTTCGAGGCCGGCCTGCGCTACGCGCCGCCATCGGCCGGCTACACGCTCAGCGCCGCCGTGTTCGACCTGCGCAAGCGCAATGTGCGCACGCCATCCACACTCAACCCTCGCTTCGACGTGCAGACCGGCGAAGTGCGCAACCGGGGGCTGGAGCTGCAGGCCCAGGGCGAGATCGGCGGCGGCTTCTCGGCCATTGCGGCCTATACCTACCTCGACTCCAGGGTCACGCGCAGCAACAACGCCATCGAGATCGGCGCACGCCCCGGCGCCACGCCGCGCCATGCCGCATCGCTGTGGGGCAAGTACCAGCGCGGCGCCCTGGAGCTGGGCCTGGGCCTGCGCCACATCAGCGCCACGCCTGGCGAGCTGCCCATGGGCGGCGTGAAGACCCCCATGAACGACGCCTACACGCTGTGGGACGCCATGGCCGCCTACACCACCGGCCCGTGGCGCTTCTCGGTCAACCTCAGCAACCTCACCGACAGGCAGTACCGCACGCAATGCAACACCTTCCGTGGCGGCGCGCAATTTTGCGCGCTGGGCTTTGGGCGCGAGGTGCGTGTGGCTGCGGCCTATCGGTTCTGAGTGCCTCCATTGCTGCCCGCCAGAGCGGGAGCAATGCAGGCCCCGCTCTTGGAACAACGCCTGGCGGACAGCAACAGACAGCCCACTCGGCATGCATCTGCAGCACGCTCGGTGCAGCTTCCATCCGGCACAGCGCATCGCGGACCTGCTCGTCTGGATCGGATGGCGTTGCGCCGCCGCAGCTGCATTGGTTCAGGCGCGCACGACGCCATCGACTTGACATTTCGCCTAGTCCACACCGCGCTCTGCTGGCGACAATCAGGTCTTTGAAAGGCGCGCATGCACTACGGCAAATCCCAGGCCATTGGAGACAAGAGCATCTTCATCATCGACACCGCCATGAGCGTGGTCGATGGCCGGCTCTACTACGAGTACTGCAACAAGGGGGACAGCACAACGTCCTTTCTGCGCGCCGTTGATGTGGCCACCGGCAACGTGCTCTGGGACCACCGCATGCGCGAGAGCGAGGGCATGTCGTGGTTCGTGGACGAGCGGCATCTGATGCTTTGCGACCAGGTGCTTGATGCCCGCACCGGCGAATGCCTGTTCGACTTCCATGCCGTGCCGGGCATGCAGGCCAGGCATTGGCCCGTTCCCGTGGAGCTGGACGCGCATCGCTGGCTCGTCGCGATGGAGGAGAGCAGTCCCGAGGGCCGCTATCTGCTGCTGGACCGTCGCAACTGGCAGGGCAGCACGCTGGCGCTGGGCCTGCAGGGTGCGTTTGTGCTGGAGGGGGCGGTCTACGGCTGGATCGTCCACCCTGAGCGCTCGGAGCTGCGGCGCTGGCATGAAACCGACGGGCACACCGAGCATGTGCTGTGGGTGGACAGTGCGCGCAACCTGTACTCGCCCGCCATTGCAGGCGCGTGGGCCGTGTTCGGCCCCGGCAGCAGAGACCACGTGGACATCGATGCACCCTGGCTTCGCATCCATCCTTGCAGCGGCGAAGTCCTGGCCATCACACCTCCCGTTCAACCTGACGATGAGCGCCGGCATGTGCATGCCCAGCGGGCAGCGCATCGTGACGGCGTGGTCTATTTCTGCTTTGCACGCCAGGGCATGTATGGCTATGACATTCGCAGCAACCGTTTCGGACCGTGCCTGTCGCCTACCCATGTCAGCGCGCCGCAATGCCATGCCGGCGTCCTCTATGGAATACAGGACAGGCACGAGGACGGCATGGAGCGGGCCTATCTTGTCGCCGTGGACCCGGACACCGGCACCCCGCTTTGGGAAACCCCGTGCAGCAGCCGCAACTACAGGCATCTGAGCGTGAGCGAATGCGGTGTATTTCTGGGCATTGCGGGCGGCAAAATCCAGCACCTTCCGCCAGCGGGCCGCAGGCGCAGCACCCAAACGGCAGAGCCTGCCAAACGCGCAAAACGCGCCAAGGCCGCCACCCAGCCGGTGCGCACCGTGCCACCCGAGTCTCCCTACGCACACATGCTGGGCGACATGCCCACGCTGCTCGATGCCCTGCAGGCGCGCGCCTGCGCGCAGAGCCCGGATAGCACCCTCACGGCCGTGGCCGTCTCCAGACCCTGGGCCATGGTGGCCTGCGTCGAATATGGCGAGGACCCCGACTTCCCCAATCTGCGCCTGCTGGATCTGCAGACCGATGCCTGGATCGCGCTCGACTGCAACGACCTGATCGACGCACCCATGATTGAAGGCATCACGTTCGTGGATGGCCAGGACGGGAAGCTGGACCTGCTACTGCATGACGGCGGCCGCCACACCATCCACATTGACCTGCCCGCACGCACCGTGCGTTGGAATGCCGAGCAGGCATAAGCAAAGACGCAGATGCCGCTTGCACGGCCGTGCGATACGCACTAACTTGGAGGGCCGGCCCGGCCATCGCGCCGACGGCAGAATCTGCACGTATCCCATCCCTACCCGTCTCTTTCATGACCACCCTCAAGCTCTACTACGCGCCCGGCACCTGCGCCCTGGCCACCCGCATCGCCCTGATCGAAGCCAATGCGCCGCACGAAGTCATCAAGCTCGACTTCCCCAAGGGCGAGCAGCGCAGCCCCGAATACCTGGCCATCAATCCCAAGGGCCGCGTGCCCGCCCTGGTGACCGAGCGCGGCGTGCTCACCGAAACGCCGGCCCTGCTCGCCTACGTCGCGCGCCGCTTCCCCGAGGCCCGGCTCGCCCCGCTCGACGATGCGTATGCCTTTGCCCACATGCAGGATTTCCACAGCTACCTGTCCTCCACCGTGCACGTGGCCCATGCCCACGGGCGCCGCGCAGGCCGCTGGGCCGATGACGAAGCGGCCATTGCCTCCATGCAGCGCAAGGTGGCAGCCAACATGGCCGAATGCTTTGGCGTGATCGAACGCCATTACCTGGGCGATGCCCCCTGGGTGCTGGGCTCGGACTATTCCGTGGCCGACGCCTACCTGTTCACCATTGCCGGCTGGCTGGAGGGCGACGGCGTGGACATCGCCGGCTTCCCCAAGGTGCAGGCGCATTTCAAGCGCATGGGCGAGCGCGCTGCCGTGCGCGGGGCGCTGGGGAACTGAGAGGGGGAGGCTGCGCGCGGCCTGCGATGGCCGCGCTCAGCCAAACAGATCGCTGTGGGTTCCAAGGCGCTTGAAGATGACGATCTCCATGTCCTTGGCTTCGGGATGCGGATCAATGCGATAGATCAGCAGGAAGTCCCCTCCCAGATGGATGTCCCGATCGCCCGCGTCCCATTCATCGTCGGCGATCAAGGCGTGATCGCTCCACTGCGCCGACAGCACCTGCTGCGCCGTGTGGGCGATGAGCAGGCCGCCGACCTGGTTCACCAGAGCCATGTCGTAGCGGCCTGATGCCGCCATGCGCTGGTAGTCCTTCTTGAAGGTCTTGGTGTACGCGATGGTGCGCAACCTGTAGCCCTTCTTGCCGGCCATCAGGCTTCATCCTTTTCCAGGGCCTGCAGCATGGCTTCAACAGAGGCATGTCCAGGTTCACCGCCTCTGGCGATTTCTCTCGCCTCCAAAGTGGCCTGCCGGTTTGTCTCGCGACGCAGCCGCATCGCCTGCACCTGCTCCGCAGTCAGCCGCAGGTCAAAGGGAATCCCGTTGTGCAGCACAACGCCCTGCAGAAACATGCGCACGGCGGCGTTCACATCCATGCCCAGCGTAGAAAGTATGTCGGCAGCGCTGTCGTAGATCTTGTCATCCACAGTAGTACGGATGATGGTCATCTTTTGCTCCTTTGAGGTCACTTGCCGACATATTTTAGGCAATCTCAAATCAACTATTGCTGCGACCTTCCACACGCATTCACTTGCAAAAACAAAAAACCAGACAGCTATTCGTAAATTTCCCTTGGCAGTCCACCAAGCCCCAGACCTCTACCGCCGTCCCCAAGCCTTGCCTACAGTCGCCAGGACAGGCAGGGGCGTTGCGCAAGGCGGCGCCTTTTCGCCATTCCAGAAACGACGGATTCAGACGACAGGGTGGAGCATGCAAAGACAAGCCAGGGTGATTGCCATCAACAACCAGACGGGGCTCATCGGCCTGCAGCCGGAGGGAGAGGACAGCTGCGTGCTGGCGCAGCAGCTCGATACCCGCCCCGTGAATACGGGCCAGATGCTGTCAGGGGAGATGGACAGCGTGGGCATGGAGACGTTTGTGAACGCGCAGACACAGGACCGCATCGAGGTCTTTGTCGAGGCCTACGGGTTGTCTGCGGAGGCCGTGGAGCTCGCCCTGCGCTGAGCGAGCTGCAGGGCGGAATGTGCAGGTGCCAGCGTCAAGGCCGCGCCCACTGCGCCAGCGTGTGCCGCGCCAGGGCCTCGACATCCAGCGGGGACTGCGGGTCTAACGCAAGCTCTCCCAGCATCACCATGGCCTCTGGGATCTGGTTGCGTTCGCGCAGCACCATGGCCTTGTTCAGGAGCAGAAAGCCGCGGGTCTCGGCATCGGGGCCGGCCTTCAGGCCGCTGTCCAGCAGGGCGAGACTTTTTGCGGGGTCATCCTCCAGATGGGCGGCGGTCTTCCAGGCGGGAGCGAAGCCGGGCGTCTCGCGGGTCATGGCCAGCGCGGCCTGGCGCGCCTTGTCGCGGTCGGTTTCCCACTCCAGGGCAAGGTAACGCAAGCAGGTGCCTTGGGGGAGCTTGCCGTCACGCTCCATGCGCAGGCTGTGCACGGCCGTCTTGGCGGTGAAGAAGCCCCTGGGCGCCAGTGCATCCACGCGCCGGTAACGCCGATAGGCCGCGTCAAAGTCCCTTTGCAGCAGGTAGGTGAACGCAGCGTCGTAGACGGGATAGGGCCAGCGGGGCGCCAGCTTCGAGGCGGTCTCGAAATGTGCCAGGGCGGCGCGGTAATCGCCGTTCTGCCCTGCAGCGCGGCCCAAGGCATGGGCATCGCGCGCGGCCTGGCTGACGGGTGTGGCGGAGGGCAGCTCCCAGCTGAAGCGGCCATCGGCCTTGTCCAGGTCGCTGCGCCTGAGCACGCGGCCGGCGCTGTCCTTGAACACGATGTCGTCGGCCGCCAGGGCTGGCGCCGGCGCCAGCAGTTGCAATGCCACAGCCGCGGCAGCAAGCAAGGAGAACTTCATGGTGTATCGGGCCTTGTTGGGAAGCCCCGATATTAGGGCGCAGCCCCTGTGGTGCGGACGGCAGGCAGGGATTCCACTGCACAGGCAGGCGGGGCCGGCCGGCTCCTGGCCCGGCCGCGCTTGCGGGCCAGGTGATTCATTTGCCATTCCAGCGATTCGGTGTCGAAGTCGAAGGCGTCGAGCAAGGCAATGGCCTTTCTGGCCTCCCTGAAGTCGATGTCCGTGATGGGCGGGCCATGCATCAGCGACAGGTCATGCTTGAGCAGCCACTCCTGCAGATCGGCCAGGGCGATGATGGAGACGCCCTGGTTGATGAGCTGTGACGCGCTGACCTGCGCGAGCACGGCCGGCGTCAGCTGCCTGGACGAGCGCAGGCCCAGCACCTGCTTGAGCTTGGCCACCAGCGGCGTGCGCAGCTCGAACTGGGGCAGGCTCTCGAAGTGGGCCAGGGATTCGAGGTACAGCTGCGGCTCCGCGTGGATGGCGGCCAGGTCGTTGGGCAGATGCAGCAGCTCGCAGATGCGGTTGAGCGCCGTGCGCGCGCGCTCGGTGCTGAGTTTCTCGGCCCTGCCCGCTTGCGCGAGCGTGCAGCCGGCGATGACGGACCGCAGCACGCTGGCCTTGGTGAGATTGGAAATCATGAAGTCCCCCTGATGAACACCCAGGGACCGGTGCGGATGCGAATTCAGCCGCCCGGTCCCGACAACGGCTCCGCTGCAGCAATGGGCCGCTCCCGGAGCCTCGGCGGCCGGCAGGCGCAAACGCATTGCGCCGCCGCCAAGGGACAGGAGGACGCCTGGCCTTGCGGAGTTCCAGGGGGAATGCATGTGCTTGCGCCCACAGTCAAATGCGCTGCGCCGAAGCGAAAATTCCATGCAAGCGGGGGTCGTCCGGCCCCCGTGGCGTGCCTTGCCGGCTGCAGGGCCGGCCGGCGATGTTTGCCGCGACTCAGCGGCGGCGCAGACGCTTGATGCCTTCGACAGCCGCCAGCACGATGGCACCGGCCACGATGCCGGCCACCGCGTTGAGCACATTGACGGCCAGCACCCGCCACAGGCCGCCCAGCGCGCCCTGGGCCACGGCCTCGCCCAGGCCTTCCACGGCGTGGTGCAGCGCAGGCACGCCGTGCACGAGGATGCCGCCACCCACCAGGAACATGGCGGCCGTGCCCGCAACGGACAGCCCCTTCATCAGCCAGGGAGCGGCGGCGACGATGCCCCGCCCCAGCGCGCGGGCCGCGGCGCTGGCACGCTGGCCCAGCCACAGTCCCAGGTCATCGAGCTTGACGATGCCGGCCACCAGGCCATAGACGCCCACGGTCATGATGAGGGCAATGCCCGCCAGCACGGCGACCTGCTGCCCGAACGGCGCCGAGGCCACGGTGCCCAGCGTGATGGCAATGATCTCGGCCGAGAGGATGAAGTCGGTGCGCACGGCGCCCTTGATCTTGTCCTTTTCCATGGCGACGAGATCGACGCCCGCATCGGCATTGGCCTGGGTCAGGCGCTCGCGCTCCACGGCATCTTCCTCGGGCGAATGCAGGAATTTGTGGGCCAGCTTCTCGCAACCCTCAAAGCACAGAAAGGCGCCGCCGACCATGAGCAGCGGCGTGACAGCCCAGGGAATGAAGGCGCTGATGAGCAGCGCCGTCGGCACCAGGATGACCTTGTTGACCAGCGAGCCCTTGGCCACGGCCCAGACCACGGGAATTTCGCGCTCGGCCCGCACGCCCGTGACCTGCTGGGCATTGAGGGCCAGGTCATCGCCCAGCACGCCGGCCGTCTTCTGCGCGGCCACCTTGGTCATGACGGACACATCGTCGGCCATGGCCACGCTCTTGCGTGCCGCCACCTTGGTCATGAGGGCCACGTCGTCCAGGATCGCTGCAATATCGTCCAGCAGCATCAGCAAACCAGCACCAGCCATCGCATTACTCCAGTGAATTGTTCGGGGAACTTCTTTTTGCCTGGGCGCCATCATGGGGCCTGGGCATGTCCTGCCCATGTAGGAGATGCCCGGCGGCCAGCCCGATCACGGGGCCGACCGGCCATCCGCTACTTGCTTGTCTTGAAGCCCTGCCCTGCCGCCCAGGCCGCCACGTCATCGCGGCGGATGGCGGCGGCCATGAGCTGCGGGAAGGCGTCCGGCGTGCAGGCGAACGAGGGCACGCCCAGCGCGGCCAGCTTGGCGGCCAGTTGCGCGTCGTAGGCAGGGGCGCCTTCGTCGCTGAGGGCCAGCAGCGTGATGAACTGCACGCCCGACTCCACCAGTTCGGAGGCGCGGCGCAGCAGGCCGCTTTCCACACCGCCTTCGTAAAGGTCGGAGATGAGCACGACGATGGCGTTGCGCGGCTCGCTGATCAGGCCCTGGCAGTAGCCCACGGCACGGTTGATGTCGGTGCCGCCGCCCAACTGCACGCCAAAGAGCACGTCCACCGGGTCGGAGAGCTTGTCGGTCAGGTCCACCACCGCCGTGTCGAAGACCACCAGACGGGTAGCGACGGCCGGCAGGCTGGCCATGACGGCACCGAAGATGCTGGAGTAGACGACAGAGTTGGCCATGGAGCCGCTCTGGTCTATGCACAGGATGACTTCGCGCTGCGGGCGGCGGACCTTGCGGCCGTAGCCGACCAGGGTCTCGGGCACGATGGTGCGGTAGTCGGGCTGCCAGTGGCGCAGGTTGGCGCGGATGGTGCGGTTCCAGTCGATCTCGGAGTGGCGCGGACGGCGGTTGCGCTGGCTGCGGTCCAGCGCGCCCGAGACGGCGCTGCGCATGGGCTCTTCCAGGCGGCGCATGAGGTCGTCCACCACCTTGCGCACGACGATGCGCGCGGTCTCCTTGGTGTTCTGCGGGATGACGGAGCCCAGGGAGATGAGGTCGGCCACCATGTGCACGTCGGGCTGCACATGCTCCAGCATTTCGGGCTGGAGCATGAGTTCGCGCAGGTTCAGGCGCTCCATGGCGTCGCGCTGCATGACCTGCACGACCTGGCTGGGAAAGTACTTGCGGATGTCGCCCAGCCAGCGCGCCACGCTGGGCGAGGAGTTGCCCCTCCCGCCGCGGCGCGAGAGGCCGCCGTCCTTGTTGTCCTCTTCGTAGAGCGCGGCCAGGGCCTTGTCCATCTCGTCGATGGAGCTGCCCTTGGGGCCCAGCCCGCCGCAGCTGGCCTCGGACGGCTGGCCCAGCACCAGGCGCCAGCGTTGCAGGCGGGTGGTGGGCTGGGGGGCGGTCTCCTGCGGGTCGGCGCCAGCAAGGGATGCGTCGTTCACGGTGGCAGCGGTGTTCATGGCTGGGCCTCCTGCAGGCGGGTCAGCGGTTGCGCGGGCAGGTTCAGGCCCAGCAGTTGATCGAGTACGGGAATGGCGAGCACGGCACGCGCCTCGTTCCAGGCGCCGTCGTTCCCATCGCCTGCCGCACCTGCAGCACCCGCGGCACCTGCGGATGCGGCCGCCACGGCCGCACTGCCCTGCCCTCGCCGGGCCTTCTCGCCCAGGCTCTGGCGGTCATGGTTGGAGAAGGCCGAGAAGCTGCGGCGCACCAGGGGCAGTATCTGGGTGAACTGGGTCTCGCCCAGCTGCGCCAACCAGGCATCGACGGCGCCCCAGATGGCGTCGTCGTGCAGCAGCACCAGGGCCTGGCGGTTGAGAAAGCCGTCCAGCCAGGCGGCAGCGTCCAGCGGCGGCACGCCCAGCGAGAGATTGCGGCCCAGTTGCGTGGCCACGGCCTCGCTGTCCAGGCGGTGGGCATCGAGCAGCAGGCGGCAGGCCGCGCCGCGCAGCAAGGCGGCGCCCGCGTCGCCCATGGCAATGCTGCGCAGGGCGCCGAACCAGGCTTCGCGCGGCTCTTCGGCATCGCGCAGGCGCAGGGCCTCGTGGGCCTGCAGCACCGTGGCCTGCATGTGCCTTGCGGCGTCTTCATCCAGCGCCATGCAGGCCAGGGGCAGGCCGATGGCGGCACGCAGCGCCATGCTGTCGATCACCGTGGCCAGCGCCTGAGTGTCGGTCTGGCGCACGCTGCCGTAGCGCAGCACATTGGCCAGCGGCGGCAGCGCCTGCATGAGCTGGGAAACGTCGCCGGTGCTGGCCGAGCGGTCGGCCAGGTCGTGCATGAGGGCATCGACCAGGTGCGGCAGGTCGGCCAGCAGGGCGTCGTCGATGGTCTTGGCCAGCTCGGGCAGCGGTGTCTCGGGCGTCAGCGCCTGGCGCACCTTGGCGGCTGCAGCCTGCACCAGGGTGCCGCCGTAGCGGCTGGCCTCGATGATGCGCACGGCCAGCTCGGGCTCCCACTGCAGCTGCCAGCTTTCGCGGAAGGTGCCGCGGTTGCGCTGCTGGTCGGTGGTGACGCTGCCCCACTCTATGCCCAGCAGGCGCAGCCGGTGCAGGAAGTGGCTGCGTTCGCGGTCCGTGTCCTTGCGCAGGTCCAGGGCCAGGACCTTGGCGGCCGCCTCGGGCTTGAGGCGCAGGCTTTTTTGCTGCTGCTCGATGTCGCGCTGCAGCGGCACCTGGGGCACGTCGGCGGGCACGCCGCCGATGCGGTCGCCCACGCTGAGTTCGCGCTCGATCAGGCGCAGCGGCGTGCGCTCGCCCATGCTGATGACGGTGACGATGGCCTCGTCCAGCTCGGGCAGGCCGGGGCTGGCATGGCCGCGCAGGGCCGCCAGGCTTTCGGCCAGGCGCGTGGCCTCGATGATGTGGGCGCTGGAGCAGTCCAGGTCCTTGGAGCGCAGCAGATGGGCCACGCGCGCCAGCCAGCCGACGGTGCGCTGGGTGCTGGCGCGTGCCGGGTCGGCAGCAGGTGCGGGCTGGAGCAAGGACTCGGGCGCAGGCTCGGAGCAGCGCCACAGATGTTCATACCAGCCCGGCGAATCCACGCCCGCGCCATAGCCGCTGGACGAGCACAGGTTGCGGTAGGTCCAGGGCGCCCAGGTGGCCTGGACCTTGGCCTTGGGCAGGCCCTTGAGCGTGGCGGCATCGGCCTTGGCGGTGACCTGGGCCTGCAGGGCAGGCACATGCCATGCGCCGCAGACCACGGCAATGCGCTGGTGGCCGGCCTTGACGGCCTCGCGCATGCACTGGCGCATCCAGGCTTCGCGCAACGCCTCGCGCTGGGCATGGCGTTCTCCGCGCACTTCGTTGGGCAGCTCGGCGCGCACCACGGTCATGGCTTCGGCAATGCCCTCGAACAGGGTGGCGCCGTCGCCGCGTTCCTCGACCATGCGGTTCCACCAGCTTTCGCCGTCGGGGTAGCCAGCGGCCTCGGCCAGCAGGTCCAGCGGATCGTGCCAGTCCTGCGGAGGCGGTGCCGAGGGATCGACGGCCAGGTCGGCAGCCGGCACGGACTGCGTGGTGTCGTCGCGGTCCAGGGCCTCGGCGGCATTGCTCTGGAGCTGGCTGCCGTCTGCCGCAGCAGCGACCGAGTCGGAGTCGGAGCCGGTGTCGGCATCTGCATCCTGGCCTTCGTCGGTCGCATCCGCGCCTGCATCAGCTGCATCTGCTGCCGCCACCTCGGCCCGGCGCCGCTCCTGCTCGGCCATGTCCAGCGCCATGCGGTGGGTCTGGGGCAGGTCGATGAAACGCGTGGCCACGCCCTGGCGCGCCGCCCATTGCAGGGCCTGCCATTCGGGCGAGAACTCGGCATAGGGATAGAAGGCGGCATGGGCCGGGCTGTCCTGCACATAGACCAGCATGGCCACGGGCGGCTGCAGGTCGGCATGCTGCAGCATGGGCAGCAGGGACTCGCCCTCGGGCGGGCCCTCCACCAGCAGGCAGTCGGGCTGCAGCTGCTCCAGGGCCTGCAGCAGGCTGCGCGCGCAGCCCGGGCCATGGTGGCGGATGCCGAAGAAATGAAGCGGATTGGCAGAGGTGGCCATACAGGGGATGCGCAGAGGGTGCGGTCGGTCAGCGGTGCGGGACTGGGGGCTTCAGAGCTGCTCGCGGCAGGCGCGGTACAGGTCCTTCCAGTCGCTGCGCTCCTTGACCACGGTCTCCAGGTATTCCTTCCAGACCACGCTGTCCTGCACCGGGTCCTTGATCACGGCGCCCAGCAGGCCCGAGGCCACATCGCCCGCGCGCAGCACGCCGTCGCCGAAATGCCCGGCCAGCGCCATGCCGCTGTTGATGACCGAGATGGCCTCGGCCGTGGACAGCGTGCTGCTGGGCGACTTGACGCGCACGGTCTTGCCGTCTTCGGTCTGACCGTTGCGCAGTTCGCGGAAGATCTGCACCACGCGGCGCACTTCCTGCAGGGCCGGCGGCTCGGCGGGCAGGGCCAGGGCGCGGCCCTGCTCGGCCACGCGCTTGGTGACGATCTGCACCTCTTCGTCCTGCGATGCCGGCACGGGCAGGATGACGGTGTTGAAGCGGCGCTTGAGCGCGCTGGACAGCTCGTTCACGCCCTTGTCGCGGTTGTTGGCCGTGGCGATGACCGAGAAGCCCTGCACGGCCTGCACTTCGCTGCCCAGCTCGGGCACGGGCAGGGTCTTTTCGGACAGCACGGTGATCAGCGTGTCCTGCACGTCGGCCGGGATGCGGGTCAGCTCTTCGATGCGGGCGATCTTGCCCAGCTTCATGGCATTGACCAGGGGGCTGGGGATCAGCGCCTTCTCGGACGGGCCGTGGGCCAGCAGTTGGGCGTAGTTCCAGCCGTAGCGCAGCTGCTCCTCGCTGGTGCCGGCCGTGCCCTGCACCAGCATGGTGGAGTCGCCGCTGACGGCGGCCGACAGGTGCTCGGACACCCAGGACTTGGCCGTGCCCGGCACGCCGTACAGCAGCAGGGCGCGGTCGGTGGCCAGGGTGGAGACGGCGATTTCCATCAGGCGCGGATTGCCGATGTACTTGGGGCTGACTTCAAAGCCGTTGCCGAGCTTGCCGCCCATCAGGTACTGGAGCACGGCCCAGGGCGAGAGCTTCCAGTTGGGCGGACGCGGACGGTCGTCCACCTTGCGCAGGGCTTCGAGTTCTTCGGCGAATTGCTGTTCGGCATGCTGGCGCAGGACTTGGCTCATGGTGTGCTTCCGGGAAGGGGTAAGGGTTGGATTCGGTTCGGTTCGGGGTATGCGGCAGGACGGGCGCGGCTCAGGCCGGGCCGCGCAGGGCAACAAAGGCCTGGTGCAGGCCCAGGCGCAGATCGACGATGCGCTCCAGATGGCCGCGCATGCGCTCCTCATCCCAGGGCCGCACGCGGCTGCGTTCGAGGCGCGCCTGCTGCTGGGGCGTGAGGGGAATGCTTGCCGGTGCGGCAACTGCAGCGGCTGTGGCGGTAGCGGTGGCCGTGAATGCTGCCGCAGCAGCAGCAGGTTCGGTTTGCGGCTCGGGCTCAGGCTCGGGTTGCGCATCCAGCACCGAGGGCTTGCGCCACAGGTCGGCAAAGCGCTCCAGCGCGGTCACGTCCAGCATGCGCGCACAGGACAGCAGGGCCTGGTCAGCGCGGTAGCTGTGCCAGTTGCCCGTGATCTGCTTGCCGCCCACGGCCAGGTGCAGTGCCTCGGTCAGCCGCGCCGACAGCGCGGGCGAGAGCAGTTCGGCGCCGCCCAGCGACTGGGACATGCCCTCGATGGCATCGATGAGCTTGTGCCTGTCGCGCTCGAACTGGGCAATCCAGCGGGACTCGCGTTCCTCGCGGGACAACCGGGCCATGAGGGCGGGCAGGAGCGCGTCGTGGCGCATGTCGCGGCCCATGGTCTGGGCGGCATCGATCCATTCCACGTCCAACTGGTATTGCAGGGCCCGCACCCAGCCCTGGCGCAGTGAGGATTTCCAGTCGCTGCGCCGGCTCCACTCCATCACTTCCAGGGGCGTCAGGCCCAGGGCGCGGGTCCAGAAGGACACGGGCGTGAGCTGCACCATCTGCTCCAGCAGCCAGGCCTTCTTGCCGCCACGGTGGTAGGCGTCGGGCTTGAGCGTGATGCCGTCGCGCTCCCATTCCTTGAGGCCTTCTTCGGGAGGCTCCACGATCCACTGGCCCTTGTCGTCCTGCTGCAGCATGGACTGCATCCAGCCCATGACGCGCTGGCTGTGCGCGCTGTCCGGCAGACACGAGAGCATTTGCGCGGCGTTCTCGCGGATCTCCTTGCTGCGGTCGGACAGCAGTTTTTCGAGCAGCGGCTCATCGTCCATGCCCAGCCCCACGGCCAGGGCCTGGACCAGGGGCAGGCGCTCCTTGGCGCCCAGCTCCTTCAGACTGCCTTCCAGCCGCGTGCGGGCCTTGGCGGCATCGGTTGCGCGCTCGCTGCGCAGCAGGGCCACGCGCTGCTCCACCGAGCCCTCCTGCCAGACCAGTTCGGGGTCGGCGGTTTCCTCCACGCCGCTGGCATAGCTCCATTGCGGGTTGAGCGCGCCCAGCCAGCGTCCGCGCTCGCCCAGCACGGGGGCCAGCCACTGGCGCAGTTCCACGGACTGGCGGCCCTGCTCCAGCGCAGGCACCAGCAGATCGTGGGGCAGGCGCTGGCCGGCCTGGTCCAGGGTGCGCAGCATGGAGGCCTGCAGCTCGAACGGGCCGTCCTTGAGCACGTCGCCCATCAGGGTGTGCAGGCGCGCATCGGCAGGCGCGGTGCGCGACTCCGCAGGCGCGGCGGCCGGCACGGCCAGCGGTGCCGTCAGGCGCACCTGCGCGCCAGGCTGCCAGCCGGCCCGCTCGAACACGGCCGCCACGGCGCTGGCGCGCAGCAGTTGCTGGGCGGGCGAGTCACCGGCCACATCAGCGCGGGGCAGCAGCGCGGCCTGCACGGCCTGCTGCGACCCGCTTGCGGACGGGTCCACGCCCGAAGCCAGCGCAGGCGGCACGGCCAGCCGGTCCGAGCCGACCATGGCCGATTGCTGCAGCGCAGCCCAAAGTTGTGCGTTGCTCATACCGGATCACCCTGGTTCTGCCAGATACATTGCTGGGCGGTTTCACCCTCGCGGGCCTGCCAGGCGCTCAGCAGCCGCCAGCGGCCCACGGCCGGGCCGGGCTCCCATTCGCCAAACAGCTGCATGGGCGCACCGCCGCTGAGCGCCAGCAGGCGCCAGGCCTCGGCATCGTCAATCGCCACGGGAACGGGCTGCACTGGCGCCGCCGTGCCAGGGGCGGCCGGCGATGCATCCGGCGCTTGGGGCCAGGCCGCGAACCACTGGCCCTGGGCGGGCACCAGCCGCAGCCGGTCCTGGCAAAGCGGCTGCGTGGCCTGCAGCGGGTTGGCGGCAATGCGCTGGCCCAGCAGTTGCAGGACGTCGCCCACGGCCGATGTGGCCAGCGGGCTGGCGCCATCGGCAGGCAGCGCAGGCCCGTTGCCATTGGCCGCAATGGCGCGCAGCGGCGCATGGCCCGGATAGAAATTCAGCGCGCAGCCGTAGCGATGGCCCGGCACCCAGGCCGATTCAAAACCGCGCCCGCCCTGCGCATAGTCCAGCACCAGGGCCATGCGCCCCGTGCGCTGGCCCTGCAGCCAGACGCGCCGCTCCATGAGCCGGCCTTCGCGCTCGATCATGCGCAGGCCGGCCACCAGCCATTCGTCCTCGACCAGTTGGCCCCTGGCCTGCACCTCGGCCTTGTCCATGGGCCAGCCCAGCGCGGCCATCACGTCGGCCTTGACCTCGGGGCTGAGCGATTCGCGGCGGCGCACGGCGTCGATGATCAACTGCCAGTGGCCCAGCTGCACCAGCATGTCGCGCGGCCAGTCTCGGTGGCTGTCCACCAGATCCCTGCAATCCTTGATGCGCGCCGCCATGCCGGTGGCCTGCGCATCGACCATGCGCGCGGCCATGTTGTTCCAGCGCTGGCGCATCTGCGTGTCGCTGGCCTGGTTGGCCAGGCCAGCACGCACCATGTCCTGCATCCACAGCGACAGTTCCTGCAGGCCGGCTTCGACCTTGTCCCAGCGCTTGTCCTCGCGCCTGGCCTGCTGTTTGGCCGCGACCTCGGGATCGGGTGGCGGCTCGGCCGCTGCGGCGGCAGCCTTTGCCTCTTTCTTCTCGGCCTTTTCCTGGCGGCTGTCCAGCCAGGTCTGCACCCAGGCGGGCGGATCACCGCCTTCGGGGACTTGCCCGCCGGCACGCATCAGCATCAGCGCCAGCCCGTGCTTGCAGGGGAATTTGCGGCTGGGGCAAGAGCATTTGAAGGAAGGCCCCGACAGGTCCACCTGGGTCTGGTAGGGCTTGCTGCCGCTGCCCTGGCATTCACCCCAGACCGCCACGTCATTGGCGCCCATGGCGGGCCATTTGGCGGGCGATTGCAGGCCCTTGGCGGCCTTGCTGGATGAGGCGTCCGGCGACAGCGCCAGCACTTCGCTCTCTGTTCCTAATACACGCGACACCGAAGCTCCCTCTCCAAGTGTTTGTCATCGCCGGGCGCATTGAATGAAACGGCACTGCCCGGCAAACCCGAAAGCCTATCAGCAATAGTTATCGGCAATTTGAAACAATTCACAACAACACCAAACCTCTCTCCCATGAATGGGAAACCCCCATGGCGCGCAGCCAGCTGCGCTATATCAGCTCGTGCATTGATGGCACCAAGCCATGCCAGCCTTCAGGCATTGCGAAAGACGCAGAAAACACGCATTCACCATTTCCTGCGATGCACATCGCCACCCATTGGAAGCGAGCACTCATTCCGCACTGAAAACGGTTTCATTCCATTGCACTGGCAACCATTGCCATCCGCTGGCCATTGCGATAGCCCGACAGTGCGTTCGACCCGCAGCCAGGCAAGGCCGGACCAGACCCTGGCTGGGGGATGGGCTCTCAGAAAACCGGACTGCCAGGCAAATATACTGTATATTTATACAGCCATGGAGCTGCAACGCAAACTTTTCATCCTCGCCGACGCCGCCAAGTACGACGCCAGTTGCGCCTCCAGCGGATCGCAGGGGCGCGACTCGCTGGACGGCAAGGGCATGGGCTCGGTCACCGGCATGGGCATCTGCCACAGCTATGCGCCCGACGGGCGCTGCATCTCGCTGCTCAAGATCCTGCTGACCAATGTCTGCATCTTCGACTGCCGCTACTGCATCAACCGCAAGAGCTCCAACGTGCAGCGCGCCCGCTTCACGGTGGCCGAGGTGGTGCAGTTGACGCTGGACTTCTACCGGCGCAACTGCATCGAGGGGCTGTTCCTGTCCAGCGGCATCATCCGCTCCAGCGACTACACCATGGAGCAACTGGTGGAGGTGGCGCGCCGCCTGCGCGAGGAGCATGACTTTCGCGGCTACATCCATCTGAAGACCATCCCGGATGCCGCCCCCGAATTGCTGGCCCAGGCAGGCCGCCATGCCGACCGCCTGAGCATCAATGTGGAACTGCCCACGGCCAGCGGCCTGGCGCAGTTCGCGCCTGAAAAGGATGGACAGCGCATACGCCAGGCCATGCAGGGCGTGGACCGGCATGTGCAGGCCTGGCGCGCGGCCACGCGCGAGCAGCGCCAGGCGCAGTCCCTGCCCGGCGCGCCCGCGCAGCGCGCCGCCGTGCCGCGCTTTGCGCCGGGCGGGCAGAGCACGCAGATGATCGTGGGCGCCGACCGCGCAACCGATGCCGACATCCTCGAATCCAGCCACACGCTGTATGCGGGCTACGGCCTGCGCCGCGTGTACTACTCGGCCTTCAGCCCCATTCCCGATGCCTCGCGCGATCTGCCGCCGCAGGCGCCGCCCCTCATGCGCGAGCACCGGCTCTACCAGGCCGACTGGCTGATGCGCTTTTACGGCTACGGGGCGGGCGAGATCGCGGCGGCCAGCCGCCACGGCATGCTGGACCTGGAGATCGACCCCAAGCTGGCCTGGGCACTGGCCAACCGACAGCAGTTCCCCGTGGACCTCAACCGTGCGCCGCGCAGCCTGCTGCTGCGCGTGCCGGGCCTGGGCACGCAGACGGTGGACCGCCTGCTGGCGGCGCGCCGCGTGCGCAGGCTGCGGCTGGACGATCTGCTGCGGCTGCGCGCCCCCGTGCAAAAGGCCCTGCCCTTCGTGCTGATCGACGGCCACCGGCCCCTGCTGGGCGAGACCGACTCGGCCGCGCTGCGCACCCGGCTGATCGCGCAGTCGCAGGCCAGCCAGGCCCAGGCACGGCACAGCGGCATGCGCGTGCAAAGCGCGGTGCAGGCCAGCCTGTTCTAGAACCTGGAGCACGCCATGCAAGCACAGGCTCTCACCATTGAACTCGACAGCCCCGACGACTGGCCCGGCTTTCGCGCAGCCTGCCGGGCGCTGCTGGCCCATGGCGCCGACCCCGCTCTGGTGCGCTGGCGGTGGCCCGACACGCGGGGTGCGCAGCAACTCGGCGCGGGCGTGGACCTGTTTTCCAGCGCGCCGGAGCAGGCCATGCCCGCCTCGGCACTCGCCGGGCTGGCCGGCCCCGGCGAGGCAGGGCTGTCCCTGTCGGACACCCAGATGTCCGCGCTGCGCCATGCCTGCATGCACCGCGCGGCGGGCCGCTTCGAGCTATGCCACCGCTGGCTGGCGCGCATGCAGGCCCGGCCCGAACTGCGGCTGGACGCGCTGGATGCGGACTGGCGCGCCATCGAGGCCCTGGCCCGCCCCGTCTCGCGCGAGATCCACAAGATGCACGCCTTTGTGCGCTTTCGGACGACGCAGCGGCCGGACCAGCCCGAGCTGCACATTGCCTGGTTCGAGCCCGAGCACCACATCGTGCGCGCGGCGGCGCCCTTCTTCTGCAAGCGCTTTGCCAACATGCACTGGGCCATCCTCACGCCGCAATGCAGCGCGCACTGGGACGGCCATGCGCTGCGCCTGGCGCCCGGCGCGCGCCGCAGCGATGCCCCGCCAGCCGACGCGGGCGAGGCCCTGTGGCTGACCTACTACGCCAGCACCTTCAATCCGGCACGCCTGAAGGAGCAGGCCATGCTGCGCGAGATGCCGCGCCGCTACTGGCACAACCTGCCCGAGACGGTGCTGATCTCCACCCTGGTCCAGCAGGCCCGCGCGCGCACGGCGCAGATGCTGGCGCCGTAGCGGCAGCCGCCAAAAAGAAACAGAAAAAGAAAAGGCCCCGAAGGGCCTTTGTCTGCTTTGCAGCGTCGCTCAGTGCATCAACCCAGCCACTTGCGGGCGTTGCGCCACACACGCATCCAGGGGCTGAATTCCGACTTGTCGCCGTTGGTCCAGCTCATCTGCACGTTGCGGAACACGCGCTCGGGGTGGGGCATCATGGCCGTGAAGCGGCCATCGGCCGTGGTCACTGCCGTCAGGCCGCCGGCCGATCCGTTGGGATTGAACGGGTACTGCTCGGTGGCCTTGCCGTGGTTGTCCACATAGCGCATGGAGGCGATGGCCTTGTCCGCATTGCCGCGGTAGCGGAAGTTGGCAAAGCCTTCGCCGTGGGCCACGGCGATGGGCAGGCGGCTGCCGGCCATGCCCTGCAGGAACAGGCTGGGCGACTCCAGCACTTCCACCATGGACAGGCGCGCCTCGAAGCGGTTGCTCTGGTTCTGCGTGAAACGCGGCCAGTCCTGGGCACCGGGAATGATGTCGGCCAGCTCGGCAAACATCTGGCAGCCATTGCATACGCCCAGGCCGAAGGTGTCGCTGCGGCCGAAGAACTGCTGGAACTGCGCGGACAGGCTGTCGTTGAAGGTGATGGAGCGCGCCCAGCCGATGCCGGCGCCCAGCGTGTCGCCGTAGCTGAAGCCGCCGCAGGCCACCACGCCGGCGAAGTCCTGCAGCTGCGCGCGGCCGCTTTGCAGGTCGGTCATGTGCACGTCCACCGCGTCGAAGCCGGCTTCGGTGAAGGCGTAGGCCATTTCCACATGGGAGTTCACGCCCTGCTCGCGCAGCACGGCCACGCGGGGGCGCGCACCCAGGTTCAGGAAGGGTGCGGCGGGGTTCTCGGCCGGGTCGAACGTCAGGTGCAGGTGCATGCCCGGGTCGGCAGGCTCGCCGGCTGCGGCGTGCTCGCTGTCGGCGCAGGCCGGGTTGTCGCGCTGCTGGGCAATCTTCCAGCTGACGGCATCCCAGACCTGGTGCAGGTCGCTGAGCGAGGCGCCGAAGACGGACTTGGCATCGCGCCAGACCTGCAGTTCGCCCTTGCCCGCATCGACCTTGGACGAAACGGGGCGCGTCTTGCCGATGATGTGGCTGCAGGTGGACAGGCCATGCTCGCGCAGGGTCTGCAGCACGGCGGCGCGGTCAGCCGTGCGGATCTGCAGCACGGCGCCCAGCTCTTCGTTGAACAGCGCGCGCAGCGTCATGTCGTCGCGGCGGCCGCTGATCTGGGAGGCCCAGTTCTTGCCTTCGCCCGAGTCCATGCGGCTGTCGCTGATGCCGTCGCCTTCGGTGACCAGCATGTCCACGTTGATGGCCACGCCCACATGGCCGGCAAAGGCCATCTCGGCCACGGTGGCCAGCAGGCCGCCGTCGCCCTTGTCGTGGTAGGCCAGGATCTGGCCCTTGGCGCGCAGGTCATTGACGGCATCGACCAGGGCAATCAGGTCCTTGGCGTCATCGAGGTCAGGCGTTTCATTGCCGGACTGGCCCAGCACCTGGCCCAGGATGGAGCCGCCCATGCGCATCTTGCCGCGGCCCAGGTCCACCAGGACCAGGGTGCTGTCGTCTTCCGTGGCGTCCAGCTGGGGCGTGAGCGTGCCGCGCACATCGTCGATGGAGGCGAAGCCCGTGATGATCAGGCTGACGGGCGAGGTCACCTTCTTGACCTGGCCGCCCTCGTTCCACTGGGTGCGCATGGACAGGCTGTCCTTGCCCACGGGGATAGAGATGTCCAGTTGCGGGCACAGCTCCATGCCCACGGCCTTGACGGTGGCGTAGAGCGCCGCGTCTTCGCCGGGCTCGCCGCAGGCCGCCATCCAGTTGGCCGACATCTTGACCTTGGACAGCTCGATGGGCGCCGCCAGCATGTTGGTGATGGCCTCGGCCACGGCCATGCGTCCCGACGCCGGGGCATTGATGGAGGCCAGCGGCGTGCGCTCGCCCATGGCCATGGCCTCGCCCTTGAAGCCACGGTAGTCGGCCAGGGTCACGGCCACGTCGGCCACGGGCACCTGCCAGGGGCCGACCATCTGGTCGCGGTGCGTGAGACCGCCCACGGCGCGGTCGCCAATGGTGATCAGGAAGCGCTTGGAGGCCACGGTGGGGTGGGCCAGCACGTCGATCACGGCCTTTTCCAGGGGCACGCCGGTCAGGTCCATGGGCGGCAGCTCGCGCTGCACGGTGGCCACGTCGCGGTGCATCTTGGGCGGCTTGCCCAGCAGCACGTTCATGGGCATGTCCACGGGGAACTTCTGGTCGCCCGAGGCCACCGCCGTGTCCTCCAGCACCAGCTGGCGTTCTTCCGTGGCCGTGCCGATCACGGCAAACGGGCAGCGCTCACGCTCGCAGAAGGCCGTGAACTCGGCCAGCGATTCGGGAGCGATGGCCATCACATAGCGTTCCTGGCTTTCGTTGGACCAGATTTCCTTGGGCGCCAGGCCGGATTCCTCCAGGTTGACGGCGCGCAGGTCAAAGCGCGCGCCACGGCCCGCATCGTTGGTCAGCTCGGGGAAGGCATTGGACAGGCCGCCGGCACCCACGTCGTGGATGGCCAGGATGGGGTTCTTGTCGCCCTGGGCCCAGCAGTGGTTGATGACTTCCTGGGCGCGGCGCTCGATCTCGGGATTGCCGCGCTGCACGGAGTCGAAGTCCAGCTCGGCCGCGTTCGTGCCGCTGGCCATGGAGCTGGCAGCGCCGCCGCCCATGCCGATGCGCATGCCGGGGCCGCCCAGCTGGATCAGCAGGGTGCCGGCGGGGAACTCGATCTTCTGAGTCAGTTCGGAGTCGATCACGCCCAGGCCGCCCGCGATCATGATGGGCTTGTGGTAGCCGCGCATCACGGCATCGGCACCCACGCCGACCTGCTGCTCGTACTCGCGGAAATAGCCGGTCAGGTTGGGACGGCCGAATTCGTTGTTGAAGGCCGCGCCACCGAGCGGGCCCTCGATCATGATCTGCAGCGGGCTGGCGATGTGCTCGGGCTTGCCCACTTCGCTGCCCCACAGCTTGGAGACCGTGAAGCCCGACAGGCCGGCCTTGGGCTTGGAGCCGCGGCCCGTGGCGCCCTCGTCGCGGATCTCGCCGCCCGCGCCGGTCGATGCGCCGGGGAAGGGGGAGATGGCCGTGGGGTGGTTGTGCGTCTCCACCTTCATCAGCACGTGGTTGACGGCCTGCTTCTTCTGGTAGCTGGGCGCCTTGATCTTGTCCCGGGCCGCCTCGAAGGTGGCGACGAAGCGCTCGACCTCATGGCCTTCCATGATGGAGGCGTTGTCCGAGTAGGCCACCACCGTGTGCTGGGGCGAGACCTGGTGCGTGTTGCGGATCATGCCGAACAGGCTCTTGTCCTGGGCCTCGCCGTCGATGGTGAACTGGGCGTTGAAGATCTTGTGGCGGCAGTGCTCGCTATTGGCCTGCGCGAACATCATCAGTTCCACGTCCGTGGGATTGCGCTTGAGGCCCTTGAAGGCATCGACCAGGTAGTCGATCTCGTCGTCGGCCAGGGCCAGGCCCCATTGGCGGTTGGCGGTCTCCAGCGCGGCGCGGCCGCCGCCCAGCACATCGACGAACTCCATGGGAGCGGCGTCCAGGGCGGAGAACAGTTGCTCGGCCTCGGCGCGCGTGGCGAAGACCGACTCGGTCATGCGGTCGTGCAGCAAGGCGGCGATCCGTGCAGTCTGCTCGGCCGAAAGTTCAGGCGCGCTGCCCAGCACATTGCTCAGCAGGCCGGTCTTGAAGGCGATGCGGTATTCGGTGATGCGCTCCACGCGGAACACGCCCAGGCCGCAGTTGCGGGCAATGTCCGTGGCCTTGGAGGCCCAGGGGGAGATCGTTCCCAGGCGCGGCGTGACCACCAGGGCAGCACCGTCGGCCGGGCCTTCATAGGGGTCTCCATAGGTCAAGAGCGCCTGGAGGCGCTCTTGCAATGCGGGCGTGGGTGCGGCGTCCGTGGCCACCAGGTGCACGAAGCGCGCGGCAATGCCGGTGATTTTGGGATGGATGGAGACCAGTTCGGTCAGGAGCTGCTGGGCGCGGAACGAGCTGAGAGCGTTTCCACCCTCCAACTGTGTCAGATGCAAGGTCACGTGGCGGCCTGTTGGGTGAGGAGGCTTGTGAAAAGCGCCCTGCGGCCCCGCCCTCCGGGGGCTGGCTGCAAGGCGCTGAATCGGTGAGGCCGCTATTTTACCGGGCTGAGCCGTCCCGATGGCGACAGCCGCCCCTTACCCCTGCACGCCCGAAGGCGCAATGGGATAATTGCGGGCATGAGCATCACCATCAAGAGCGCTGAAGACATCGCAGCCATGCGCGTGGCCTGCCGCCTGGCTTCGGAAGTGCTGGACTACATCACCCCCCACATCAAGCCCGGCATCACCACGGCCGAGATCGACCGCCTGGGCGCCGAATGCATGGCGCAGCAGGGCACGGTCTCCGCCACCATCGGCTACCAGCCGCCCGGCTACCCACCCTACCCCGGACACCTGTGCACCTCGGTCAACCATGTGGTCTGCCACGGCATTCCCAATGACAAGCCGCTCAAGAAGGGCGACATCGTCAATGTGGACGTCACGGTCATCACCAAGGACGGCTGGTACGGCGACAACAGCCGCATGTTCATGATCGGAGAGTGCTCCATCGCAGCCAAGCGGCTGTCGGCACTGACCTTCGACGCCATGTGGCTGGGCATCCAGCAGGTCAGGCCCGGTGCCACGCTGGGCGACATCGGCAACGCCATCCAGACCTTTGCCGAAGGCCACGGCCTGTCGGTGGTGCGCGAGTTCTGCGGCCACGGCATCGGCCAGAAGTTCCATGAAGAGCCCCAGATCCTGCACTATGGCCGCCCCGGCACGGGCACCGTTCTCGAAGAGGGCATGGTCTTCACTGTCGAGCCCATGCTCAACCTGGGCAAGCGCGAGATCAAGGAACTGGGCAAGGACGGTTGGACCATCGTGACCAAGGACCACAGCCTCTCGGCCCAGTGGGAACACACCCTGGTGGTGACCAAGACCGGCTACGAAGTCATGACCCTGTCGGCCGGCTCGCCCGCGCTGCCCCCCTTCGTTACCACCACGAGCTGCTGAGGCTCGGCATGTTTCTTGCGTGATGCGCAGGCAAAATGGCATGGCGTCCGGGGCACCCGCTCCCGGCGCCTTCCCTGCCCTCGCCGCGCATGAAACAGACCACTGACCACACTCCTTCCCACGCTGCGCCCTCTGCCCCGGACTCGCTGGAGCAGTTGCGCGTGCAGTACGCCCGGGATCGCGGGCGCTGGATAGGCTCGCTGCTGGCGCCCACCATGGGCCGGCGCGGCGTGCGCCTGGTGCTGCAGCACCTGAGCGATCTGGCCGACACGCTGCTGCGCGCGCTGTGGCATCGCGCCGGCATGCCGCCCGAGGCCTGCCTGGCCGCCGTGGGCGGCTTCGGACGCGCCCAGCTGTTTCCCTATTCCGACATCGATGTGCTGGTGCTGCTGCCAGCCGCTGGCACGGCAGATGCCGAGCTGGCCTCGCGCATAGAGAAATTCATCGGCAGTTGCTGGGACGCGGGCCTGGAGATCGGCTCCAGCGTGCGCACGCTGGCCGAATGCCTGGAGGAATCCGAGCGCGACCTGACGGTGCAGACCGCCCTGCTGGAATCACGCCGCATCTGCGGCAGCGAGCCGCTGTTCGCCGAGTTCCAGACGCGCTACCAGGCCCAGATGAATGCGCACGCCTTTCTGTCCGGCAAGCTGCTGGAAATGCGCCAGCGCCACAACAAGTACGAGAGCACGCCCTACTCGCTGGAGCCCAACTGCAAGGAATCGCCCGGAGGCCTGCGCGATCTGCACACCATGATCTGGCTGGCCCGTGCCGCAGGCCTGGGCAGCAGCTGGCAGGCCCTGGCCGGCAAGGGGCTGATCACCGATTTCGAGCGCCGGCAGCTCGAGGACAACGAAGCCCTGCTGAGCCTGATACGGGCTCGCCTGCATGCGGTGGCGGGCCGGCATGAGGACCGCCTGGTCTTCGACCAGCAGACCGCCGTGGCCGAGGCCTTTGGCTACCGCTCCACCTCGGCCGAAGGGCGCAAGCTGGCCATGCGCGCCAGCGAGACGCTGATGCGCCACTACTACTGGGCGGCCAAGGCCGTGACCCAGCTGTGCCAGATCCTGCGGCTGAACATCGAGGAGCGGCTGAACCCGCGCCCCACGCCGCGCATCCGGCTGAACTCGCGCTTCTACGAGAAGGCCGGCACCATCGAGGTGGCCAGCGACGATCTCTACGAGCGCGAGCCGCACGCCATCCTCGAAACCTTTCTGATGTACGAGACCCATGTGGGCCTCACCGACCTGTCGGCGCGCACGCTGCGCGCGCTGTACGGCGCGCGGGACCTGATGGATGCGGCCTTCCGGCGCGACCCGGTCAACCGCGCCACCTTCATGAAGATCCTGCAGCAGCCCAGCGGCATCACGCACGCCATGCGGCTGATGAACCAGACCTCGGTGCTGGGGCGCTACCTGTGGCCGTTCCGGCGCATCGTGGGCCAGATGCAGCATGACCTGTTCCACGTCTACACGGTGGACCAGCACATCCTCATGGTGCTGCGCAATGTGCGGCGCTTTTTCATGGCCGAGCATGCGCATGAGTACCCGTTCTGCTCCCAACTGGCCAGCGGCTGGGACAAGCCCTGGCTGCTGTACGTGGCCGCGCTGTTCCACGACATCGGCAAGGGCCGCGGCGGCGACCACTCCATCATCGGCGCCGTGGAGGCCAAGCGTTTTTGCCGCGCCCACGGCATTGCGCGCGCCGACGCCGAGCTGATCGAATTCCTCGTGCGCGAGCACCTGACCATGAGCCAGGTCGCGCAAAAGCAGGACCTGTCGGACCCCGAGGTGATCCAGGCCTTTGCCGAGCGCGTGGGCAACGAGCGCAACCTCACGGCCCTGTACCTGCTGACCGTGGCCGACATCCGCGGCACCAGCCCCAAGGTCTGGAGCGCCTGGAAGGGCAAACTGCTGGAGGACACTTATCGCCTGACCTTGCGCGTCATGGGCGGACGCGCGCCCGATGCAGCCGCCGAAATCGAGGCCCGCCGCCGCGAAGCCCTGGTGCAGCTGGCACTGACAGCCCAGCCCTTCGAATCGCACAAGAAGCTCTGGGACACGCTGGGCGTGGACTATTTCATGCGCCACGAGGCGGCCGACATCGCCTGGCACACACGCCACCTGTCGCGCCACGTGGGCACCACCCGCCCCGTGGTGCGCGCGCGCCGCTCCCTGGCCGGCGAGGGGCTGCAGGTGCTGGTCTACGCGCCTGACCAGCCCGATCTGTTCGCGCGCATCTGCGGCTACTTCGACCGGGCGGCCTTCTCCATTCTGGATGCGCGCGTGCACACGGCCCACAACAGCTATGCGCTGGACACCTTCCAGGTGGTCGCGCCCGCCATGCAGGAGCAGTACCGCGAACTGATGCACATGGTCGAGAACGATCTGGTCGCCGCGCTGATGCAGGGCGGGCCGCTGCGCGAGCCATCCCCCCGGCGCCTGTCGCGCCGCGTCAAAAGCTTCCCCTTTGCGCCGCGCGTCACGCTGCAGCCCGACGAGAAAGCCCAGCACTGGCTGCTGTCCATCTCGGCCACGGACCGGGCCGGCCTGCTCTACACCGTGGCGCGCATCCTGGCCCAGCACCACCTGAGCGTGCAATTGGCCAAGGTCAGCACGCTGGGCGAGCGCGTGGAAGACAGCTTTCTGATCGAGGGCGCCGAACTGCAGAACAACCAGCGCCAGTTGCTCATAGAAACCGAGCTGCTGCAGGCCTTGGCGGTCTGAGCTTGCGGCGAAAAAAAGGCCCGCCCTGTCAACCAGGGCGGGCCTTTTGCATCCAGGCGCTGGCGTGGTTGCCGCCGTCAGTGCATGGCAGCCGCAGGCGCCGACACCGTGGCCACTTCCTTGCCCTCGCGGTCATAGAGCTTGCCGTCGACCACCCGGTCGCCATCGGCCAGGGCAGACAGCACGGCCTCGCTGAGCACGCGCTCAGAACCTGCGCCGAACACCGAAGGCTCCTCGGGGTTGCCCTGCTTGAAGTGGTTGAAGACCAGGTTCAGCAGCAGCACGGTCACCGCCGTGGAGCTGATGCCCGAATGGAACATGGTGGCGAACCAGTCCGGGAAGTGGTGATAGAAGTCCGGCTTGACCATGGGCAGCACGCCCATGCCGATGGACGCGGCCACGATGATCAGGTTCATATTGTTGTGATAGTCCACCTTGGCCAGCGTGCGGATGCCGCTGGCCGCCACCGTGCCAAAGAGCACCAGGCCCGCGCCGCCCAGCACCGAGGGCGGCACGCAGGCCACGATGCGCCCCATGATGGGCAGCAGGCCGAAGGCGATCAGGATCAGCCCGCTGAAGGCCACGACATAACGGCTCTTGATGCCCGTGACCGCGACCAGGCCCACGTTCTGGGCAAAGGCGCTCTGCGTGAACGAGCCGAAGAACGGCGCCACCACGCTGGACAGCATGTCGGCGCGCAGGCCGTCGGCCAGGCGGCGCGAATCCACGCGGGTGCCCACGATGTCGCCCACGGCCAGGATGTCGGCCGAGGTTTCCACCAGGGTCACCAGGATCACGATGGACATGGAAAGCGTCGCCGCCAGGCTGAAGGTCGGCCAGCCGAAGTGCAGCGGCATGGGCACGGCGAACCAGGCGCCGCTGCCCACCTCGGAAAAGTCGGACTTGCCGATCATGGCCGCCACCGCCGTGCCGATGACGATGGCCAGCAGGATGGACAGGCGCGAGATCATGGCGTTGCCCAGCTTGCTCAGCGCCAGCACGATGACCAGCGACAGGCCCGCCAGCCCGATGTTGCCCATGCTGCCGTAGTCGGCCGCCTGGGGATTGCCGCCCATGGCCCAGTGGGCCGCCACCGGCATCAGCGACAGGCCGATGATGGTGATCACGCAGCCATTGACCAGCGGCGGGAAAAACCGGGTGAGCTTGGAAAAAATGGGCGCAATGATCAGGCCGAACACCGAGGCAAAGAGCACGGCGCCCAGCACGCCCTGCATGCCGCCGCCCGTGTGCAGGATGCTGACCATGGTGGCCACGCCCGAGAAGGACACGCCCTGCACCAGCGGCAGGCGCGAGCCGAAGAACGGAATGCCCAGCGTCTGCAGCAGCGTGGCCAGCCCGCCCATGAAAAGGCAGGCCGTGATCAGCAGGCCCGTGTCGGCCGCCGACATGCCGGCCGCATTGGCCATGACCAGGGGCACGGCCACGATGCCTCCGTACATGGTCAGCACATGCTGCAAACCATAGAGGGTGTTGGCCGTGAGGCCGAGTTGCTCGTCCTCCGGGCGGATGTCTGTACCCAGGGCAGGCGCATTGCCAGAACTTTTTTCCATCGCTGTCTCCTTGTCCTCTTGTTCACAGAACGCCGGACAAGTACGCGGCAGCCGGATGGCGGCAGGCGCGCCCCCGCGCACCTTTTGCCGCCGACCCGATAGGCCGCGCTCTCCTGCATCCTGCATCGCGAAGCCCGGTGGCTGCTTGGCAGCTCTTGGCGGGCGAACGCACACAATCCCCGCCTTGGCGGGAAGTGCCAATGTACGGCGCCAGCATGGAAAAATTGTCTACCGATTTGTATACAAAGACCTGACCGAAGATCCTTGAATACGGGCAGCGCCCGCCCGCTCAGTCGTCCTCGGCCGCGCTGATACCGGGGAACAGCACATCGGTGAAGCCGAACTGGCTGAAGTCACGCATGCGCATGGGATAGAGCTTTCCCCAAAGGTGATCGCACTCATGCTGGACCACGCGCGCATGAAAACCACCCACCGTGCGGTCGATGGCATCGCCAAACACATCGAAGCCCGTGTAGCGGATATGGTTCCAGCGCGGCACCATGCCGCGCATTCCGGGTACGGACAGGCAGCCTTCCCAGTCCAGTTGCTCGTCCTCGCCCATGGGCGTGATGACCGGGTTGATGAGCACGGTGCGCGGCACCACGGGCGCATCGGGGTAGCGCGGATTGGGCAGGCCGGAGCCGAACACCACCATCTGCAGGTCCACGCCAATCTGCGGCGCGGCCAGCCCCGCGCCGTTGGCTGCATGCATGGTGTCCAGCAAATCGCTGAGCAGCAGGTGCAGTTCGTCGGTGTCGAATTCGGTCACGGGCTGGGCGACGCGCAGCAGGCGCGGATCGCCCATCTTCAAAATGGTGCGGACAGTCATGGCAGTGCAAGGCTATGCATGTAAATGTGGGTTGCCAAGCATAGCGGCCGCCCGGTTCCCGGCTGCCTCCCGACTGCCTCCTGGCCACCTCTTGGCCGCCATGGCCACAGCGCGCTGGCACAATCGCAGCATGCCCAGCACCGCCAGAGAGTCATCCACCGCGTCCCCAGAGGACCGTGAGGCAGGCGCGCAGCAAATACCCACGGCACAGGCCCTGGAGCCAGAGGCCACTGCGCAGGCAGGCACGGCGCCGGCCTTCCATGATGACGATCCCCCTCCCCTGCACCGCATGCCGGCCGCCCCGTTGCGCTGGGCGCTGCAGCTGTTTGCCTGCCTGAGCCTGGCCACGGGCATTGCCGGCATCTTCATTCCAGGATTGCCCACCACGGTGTTCGTGCTCATGGCCGGCTGGGCCGCGGCGCGCAGCTCCCAGCGCATGCACACCTGGCTGTGGCGCCATCGCCTGTTCGGCCCCATGCTGCGCAACTGGGCACGGGGCGGCTGCGTGAGCCGGCGCGCCAAATGGAGCGCCAGCGCCATGATGAGCCTGTGCGCCGTCATACTGCTGTGGACACGCCCGCCCGCCTGGGTGCAGGCCGTGGCGCTGACCTCCATGGGCTGCGTGCTGGTGTGGCTGTGGTTCAGGCCCGAGCCGTGAGAATGAAGGCCTGCAGCCGGCCTTCCTGAAAAAATTCCCCCGAGTTTTCTGTGACGTGTTTTTTACGTCATATAATCTAGGTCTTGTTCCTCAATAGCTCAGTTGGTAGAGCGCCGGACTGTTAATCCGTAGGTCCCTGGTTCGAGCCCAGGTTGAGGAGCCAAAAGAATTTCAAGATCTTGCAACCGCACAAGATCTCTGTCGATAGACGTGTATTCCTCAATAGCTCAGTTGGTAGAGCGCCGGACTGTTAATCCGTAGGTCCCTGGTTCGAGCCCAGGTTGAGGAGCCAAATTTCAGTGGCCTTGCAATCGTACAAGACCCAACGCCAACATATTCCTCAATAGCTCAGTTGGTAGAGCGCCGGACTGTTAATCCGTAGGTCCCTGGTTCGAGCCCAGGTTGAGGAGCCAGATGAAAAGCCCGCATGCCAACGCATGCGGGCTTTTTTGTTGGGTCAGGCTGCACGCACCATGCCCACGGTGGGCGTGTTCGGTGGCGATGGAGTTGCGGCGGGCTCCACGGTGACGGGCTTGCTGTGCCTAGCATGTGCGCGGCGCGAAACATGGGCGGCACGGGATTGCTCGACACCCTCTTCCCATGCGCGCAGCTCTTCTTCCAGCCGCGCGGCACGTTCCGCATACATGTCAGCAGAGGACTTGTAGTACTCCGCTGCAATGGTGTGCTCCAGCATCGCCATGCGGGCTTCCTGCAGGTAGGCCCGGGTGCGACGGATATAGCGCGGCTCGGCAAGGCTTGCGCCAAAGATTTTGCTGAAAAACATCGCTCATCCTCCTTCGATGCCTTCACAGCGAAAGCCAAGCATCCGCAAGAAGACGGAACCAGCATAGCCCAAGCCTGCCAGACGGCACTGTCCCCTGGCGCGACAAGGCCGCGTAGGAGGTTCACTTACCCCGGCCAGGCGATGCCCTCGCATCCACGCAGCCCTCTTGCGCATGGTTTGTGCAAGACTGCGGCTGCAGAGAATACGAATCCATTTCCTCCGTCCGCACCCGATCATGTCCCATCCCCTCCCATGGCTCATCCCCCACCAGGCCTTCCCTCCTGTGGAAACGGCATGGGGCCCCAACGACCCCATCCCGGGCCTGCTGGCCGCAGGCGGCACGCTGGATGCGGCGCATCTGCGCATCGCCTACAGCCAGGGGATTTTTCCCTGGTTCAGCGAAGGCCAGCCCACGCTGTGGTGGTCGCCCGATCCACGCATGGTGCTGCAGACATCGCAGTTCCGGCTGCACCGCAGCCTGCGCAAGACATTGCAGCGCTTTCGCGCCACGCCGGGCTGCGAGATCCGCATCGACAGCGCGTTCGAGACCGTGATGCAGCACTGCGCCCAGACGGTGCGCCATGACCAGGATGGCACCTGGATCGTGCAGGAAATTCTTGACGCCTATGCCGACCTGCACCACCAGGGTGCAGCCCACAGCGTGGAGACCTGGGTGGACGGACGCCTGGTGGGCGGCCTGTATTGCGTGGCACTGGGCCGCGCCGTGTTTGGAGAATCCATGTTCGCGCATGCCACCGACGCATCCAAGATCGCGCTGGCGGCCCTGGTTGCGCTGTGCAGACACCAAGGCGCCGTGCAGATCGATTGCCAACAGGCCACGCAGCATCTGGCCTCGCTGGGGGCGCGCGAAATGCCGCGCGCCCGGTTCCTGCAAACCGTGGCCGAGCAAAGCCAGCTGCCGCCCATGCGCTGGCAGTTCGAAAACGTATACTGGGACGCGTTGCTGCCACCGTCCGGTGAGGCTGGCGACACATCACCGGCTGCCGCCAGCACACCATGACGCACCCGAACGATCTTCCGCTGCAGGCCCTGCAGTTCTATGCCACCGCCGCCTACCCCTGCAGCTATCTCGATGGCCGGCTGGCGCGTTCGCAAGTGGCCACACCCAGCCACCTGATCCAGAACAGCGCCTATTCGGAGCTGGTTTCACTGGGTTTTCGCCGCAGCGGAATGTTCACCTACCGGCCGTATTGCGACGGATGCCGCGCCTGCGTGCCAATGCGCATCCTGGTCCATGACTTCCGCCCCGACCGCAGCCAGCGCCGCGCCGCCGCGCGCCATGCCGACCTCACGGCATCGATCCAGCGCCTGCACTACTCGAACGAGCACTACCAGTTGTACCTGCGCTACCAGCAAAGCCGCCACAGCGGCGGAGGCATGGACCATGACAGCGTGGACCAGTACACCCAGTTCCTGCTGCAAAGCCGCGTCAACTCGCGCCTTGTGGAGTTCCGCACGCCGGCGGCCGATGGCGGCATCGGCACGCTGAAGATGGTCTCCATCCTCGATGTGCTGGAAGACGGGCTGTCTGCCGTCTACACCTTCTACGAGCCCAACGACCCCGCCAGCTACGGCACCTTCAATGTGCTGTGGCAGATCGACCAGGCCCGGTCCATGAGCCTGCCCTATGTCTACCTGGGCTACTGGATCGCCGACAGCCAGAAGATGAATTACAAGGCGCGCTTCCTGCCCCATGAAGTGCGCGTTGACGAGCGCTGGCAGCGCGTGGATCAGCTGCCGCGCTGATACAGCGTCACTCCACGCCTTTTCAGCGACATTTCTTATGCGCATAGCCGCTGTTTGCTGGCGGCACATATGCCGCCATGCCATGGCCGCCGCTAGAATGACCGAATGCCGAAACTCCACTCCGCCTCATGAAAAAAAACGATAACGCGGCCTCCCCCAAGCCCAGCGTCCAAGTCCTGGAACGCATGTTCACGTTGATCGACGTGTTGGCCTCGCGCGAGGAAGCGGTATCGCTCAAGGAGATCAGCGAGCGCACCGGCCTGCACCCCTCCACCACGCACCGCATCCTCAACGATCTGGCCATTGGCCGCTTTGTCGATCGCCCCGAATCGGGCAGCTACCGCCTGGGCATGCGCTTCCTGGAACTGGGCAATCTGGTCAAGGCCCGCCTGAGCGTGCGCGAAGCGGCCCTGATCCCCATGCGCCAGCTGCACAAGCAGATCCAGCAGCCGGTCAGCCTCAGCGTGCGCCAGGGCGATGAAATCGTCTATGTGGAACGCGCATACAGCGAGCGCTCCGGCATGCAGGTGGTGCGCGCCATCGGCGGCCATGCGCCGCTGCACCTGACATCCAACGGCAAGCTGTTCCTGGCGGCGGACGATGCGCAACAGGTCCGCGCCTACGCCACGCGCACCGGCCTGCCCGGCAAGACGCACTTCAGCATCACGCGGCTGGCCGACATGGAAAACGAGCTGGACAAGGTACGCCACCATGGCGTGGCCCGCGACAACGAAGAGCTGGAACTGGGCGTGCGCTGCATGGCCGCCGGCATCTACGACGACCAGGGCAAGCTGGTGGCCGGCCTGTCCATCTCCGCTCCCGCCGACCGGCTGGACGAGAGCTGGATGTCCAAGCTCCAATCCACCGCACAGGAGATCTCGAGCGCCCTGGGCTTCAACGCAACCCGCCCGGCGGCACCGCCACCCAACCCCTACGCGCGCAGCAGCCACTGAACGGCCGTCGGCCCCGTTGGCATTGGCCAGGGGCCATTGGCTACACAGACCTCTGCCCCCCCAGAAACAACAAAGGCGCCATCGGCGCCTTTGTCGTGAGGGGAAAGAAAACTCAGCCCTTGACCTTGTGGATCATGGGATCGCCAGCCACCTGTCCCATGGACTCCACCCAGTGGCGCACGCGCTCGGCATCGCCGAGGCGGCTGAACTTTCCGGCCGAATCCAAGAAGACCATGATGATCTTGCGGCCAGCCACCTGCGCCTGCATGACCAGGCAGCGGCCTGCCTCGGAGATGTAGCCGGTCTTTTGCAGACCGATGTCCCAGGTGGGGCTCATCACCAGACGGTTGGTGTTGTTGTACTGCAGCGTGCGGCGGCCCACGGCCACCTCATAGCCGGGCGAGGTGGTGTACTCGCGCACCAGCGGATCGCTGTGCGCCACATTGACGAGCACGGCCAGATCACGGGCGCTGGACTGGTTGCGGCTGGACAGCCCGGTGGGCTCCACGTAGCGGGTATCGGTCATGCCCAGCAGACGGGCCTTGGCATTCATCTGCTGGACAAAGGCATCAAGGCCACCAGGGAAAGTGCGACCCAGGGCATGGGCAGCGCGGTTTTCACTGGACATCAGGGCCAGGTGCAGCATTTCACCGCGCGTGAGCGTGGTGCCGACGGCCAGGCGCGAGCTGCTGCCCTTTTCGGTATCCACGTCGTCCTGCGTGATGGTGATGGTTTCATCCATCGGCAGATGGGCCTGGGAAATCAGCAGGCCGGTCATCAGCTTGGTCAACGAGGCGATGGGCAAGACGGCGTGGTCGTTCTTGCTCAGCAGCACCTCATGGGTGTCCTGGTCCAGAACCAGGGCCACGCTGCTCTTGAGATCCAGAGGATCGGCCACCGCATGCAGACCGGCCATCTGGCCGAAGGACAGGCGTGGCTCGTAGGCAACGGCGCGAATGGGGCTGGCCACGCTGCGTGCAGCGACGCGGCTGGGCTGGCGCGCGCTCTTGGCAACGCGCTTGCCCTGGGGAGCGGCCGTGGCGCGCTCCTTCACCGCCTTCTTCTTGACAGGGGCCACGGCCACCTGTTTCTTGGCAACTTTCTTGGCGGGCGCGGCATATGCGCCCGGAGCAGCAAGAGCACAACTCAGGGCCAGAAAGGACATGACCTGAGCAAATCGACCGAGGCGGGCACGGCGTAGGGTGGGCATGAGAAATGCTCCAAGCAGCAAGAATTTGTGACTAGACCTTACATTAATCGAAAAAGTCGCACTGTGACAATAACTTGTGCGACTTTTCGATAATTTAAGTGAAATTATAAGGCGAGTGCTTACCCCTGCGCAGCCACGATCTCTGCATTGCTGTGTAATTTGTTCAACGCGCTCAGATAGGCCTTGGCAGAAGCCACGACGATGTCAGGGTCGGCGCCCACGCCGTTGACCACGCGCCCGCTGCGCTGCAGGCGAACGGTCACTTCGCCCTGGCTTTCGGTGGAGCCGCTGATGGCGTTGACCGAGTACAGCAGCATCTCGGCACCGCTTTTCACCTCGGACTCGATGGCCTTGAACGAGGCATCGACCGGGCCATTGCCGTCGGACTGGGCCTTGATCTCTCGGCCGTCGCGGCTGAACACCACTGACGCGTGTGGGCGCTCACCTGTCTCGCTTTGCTGAGCCAGCGAGATGAACTGGAAGGGGTCGGCCTGCTGATGCGCGTCCTGCTCGGTCACCAGGGCCAGGATGTCCTCGTCGAAGATCTCGCTCTTGCGGTCGGCCAGCTCCTTGAAGGCGGCGAAGGCGGTATTGATCGCGGCTTCGCTGTCCAGCTCCACGCCCAGCTCGTGCAGGCGCTGCTTGAAGGCGTTGCGGCCGCTGAGCTTGCCCAGCACGATCTTGTTGGCGCTCCAGCCCACGTCCTCGGCACGCATGATCTCGTAGGTGTCGCGCGCCTTGAGCACGCCGTCCTGGTGAATGCCGGAGGCGTGGGCGAAGGCGTTGGCCCCCACCACGGCCTTGTTGGGCTGCACCACGAAGCCGGTGGTCTGGCTGACCATGCGGCTGGCGGCCACGATGTGCAGGGCGTCGATGTTGACGTCCAGGCCAAAGTAGTCCTTGCGCGTCTTGATGGCCATCACCACTTCTTCCAGCGAGCAGTTGCCGGCGCGCTCACCCAGGCCATTGATGGTGCATTCGATCTGGCGGGCGCCTCCGAGCTTGACGCCGGCCAGCGAGTTGGCCACGGCCATGCCCAGGTCGTTGTGGCAGTGCACGCTCCAGACCGCCTTGTCGCTGTTGGGCACGCGCTCGCGCAGGTTCTTGATGAAGGCGCCGTAGAGCTCGGGAATGGCATAGCCCACGGTGTCGGGCACGTTGATCGTGGTTGCGCCCTCGGCGATCACGGTCTCGATGACGCGGCACAGGAAATCCGGGTCGCTGCGGTAGCCATCCTCCGGGCTGAACTCAATGTCGGCAATCAGGTTGCGCGCAAAGCGCACGGATTGGCGCGCCTGCTCCAGCACCTGTTCGGGCGTCATGCGCAGCTTTTTCTCCATGTGCAGCGCGCTGGTCGCAATGAAGGTGTGGATGCGCGCGCGGTTGGCATCCTTCAGAGCCTCGGCCGCACGGGCGATGTCACGGTCATTGGCCCGCGCCAGCGAGCAGATGGTGGAGTCCTTGATGGCGCGTGCAATGGCCTGCACCGACTCGAAGTCACCGTTGGAGCTCGCCGCAAAACCGGCCTCGATCACATCGACCTTCAGCCGTTCGAGCTGGCGCGCGATGCGCAGCTTCTCGTCGCGGGTCATGGAGGCACCGGGCGACTGCTCGCCGTCACGCAAGGTGGTGTCGAAAATGATCAATTGGTCGGTCATGGGGAGTCTCGTCTTTCTTGTGGATGCGAAGCCCCTGCCCACGGGCAGGCGATGAAAAAAGCCGGTGCGCTTGTGGCTGCACCGGCTCGGGAACGAAATTCAGGCGGTAACCGCCTCCTGCTCCACCGCATTCTCGGCGGAGGGAACACGCTGCAAGCCCGACATGATGGCCCGGAACGAGGCAGAGACGATATTCGCATCGACCCCGACGCCGTAGCACACGTGGGACTCGTCCACGCGCAGTTCCACATAGGCGATGGCCTTGGCGTTGGCGCCTTCGCCAATGGCGTGCTCGGCATAGTCCAGCACGCGCACCGCGCGGCCGCTGTGCTCGCTCAGCGCCTGCACGAAGGCATCGATCGGGCCCGTGCCCTCGGCCTCGACCGTGCGCTTGCCGCCTTCGACGGCCAGGTCGGCCGACAGGCTGACCACACCATCGTTCTCGCTCAGCCGGTAGTGCGGCGCCTGCACGGATTGCAGGCCGTATTCGCGCTGGAACAGATTCCACAGGTCGGCCGCAGCCAATTCCTTGCCGCTGGCATCCATCTCGCGCTGCACGACCTGGCTGAACTCGATCTGCAGGCGGCGCGGCAACTGGAGGCCATATTCGCTTTCAAGCAGATAGGCGATGCCGCCCTTGCCCGACTGGCTGTTGACGCGGATCACGGCCTCATAGCTGCGACCCAGGTCCTTGGGATCGATGGGCAGATAGGGCATGTCCCAGACGTCGCCTTCCTTGCGGTCGGCGAAGGCCTTCTTGATCGCATCCTGGTGCGAGCCAGAGAACGAGGTGTAGACCAGATCGCCCACGTAGGGATGGCGCGGGTGCACGGGCAACTGGTTGCAATGCTCGACCGTGCTGCGGATGCCGTCGATATCGGAGAAATCCAGCCCGGGCGACACGCCCTGGATGTACATGTTCAGCGCCACGTTGACCACGTCGAGGTTGCCCGTGCGCTCGCCGTTGCCGAACAGGCAGCCTTCGAGGCGGTCGGCACCGGCCATCAGCGCGAGCTCGGCCGTGGCCGTGCCCGTGCCGCGATCGTTGTGGGGATGGACGGACAGCACGATGGAATCACGGCGCTGGATGTGGCGGTGCGTCCACTCCACCATGTCGGCAAACAGATTGGGCGTGGAATGCTCCACCGTGGTGGGCAGGTTGATGATGCACTTGCGCTCGGGCGTGGGCTGCCATACATCGGTGACGGCATCGATGACGCGCTTGGAAAACTCCAGCTCGGTGTCCGAATACATCTCGGGCGAGTACTGGAAGGTCCACTGCGTCTGGGGGTAGCCGGCAGCGATCTCGTTGAACATGCGGGCATTGGTGGTGGCCAGCTCGACGATCTCGTCTTCACTCATGTTCAACACCACGCGGCGCATCACGGGCGCGGTGGCGTTGTAGAGATGGACGATGGCACGGGGCACGCCTTCGAGCGCTTCGAAGGTACGGCGAATGAGGTGCTCGCGCGCCTGGGTCAGCACCTGGATGGTCACGTCATCGGGAATGCGGTTTTCCTCGATGAGCTTGCGCATGAAGTCGAACTCCACCTGCGAAGCGGAGGGGAAGCCGACCTCGATCTCCTTGAAGCCGATCTTCACCAGTTGCTCGAACATGCGCATCTTGCGATCGATGTCCATGGGCTCGATCAACGCCTGGTTGCCATCGCGCAGATCCACGCTGCACCAGATCGGAGCCTTGGTAATCGTCGCGTCGGGCCAGCTGCGATTTTGCAGACGCACGGGAGCGAAAGCGAACGGACGGTACTTGGTCGAAGGGTTTTGCAACATGGCTGAAGTGCTTTCTATCGTCTAGGTAAAAACAAGACCCACCTGCTCCAGCGACCCCACAAATGCAAAACGGCCCGTCGCTGGTGCAAACGGGCCGTGAAAGTAGGTATGTACGCGCGCGCTACTGTCTCTGCCCGTTGGACATCAGTAGTAGAGCTAGCGACAGGTATTGCATTCGAACGACTTTAGCACAGGTTCACAAAGGCTGTGAAGATGCTGCGCCGCATCACTTGTGCAGGCCGCGCTCCTCGGGCTCGTCGGTCGAGGTGCTGATGACGCTGGTGCGCTGGCCCTTGGCCTTGCGCCAGGCGTAGACGCCATAGCCCGAGAAACCGTAGAGCAGGAACACGCCGAACAGCACGATGGGCGGGTGGATGTTGATGATGGCAATGCCCAGCGCAATCAGCACGATGGCGGCAAACGGCACGCTCTTCTTGAAGTGCACGTCCTTGAAGCTGTAGAACGGCACATTGGTGACCATGGTCAGGCCCGCGTACAGGGTCAGGAAGAACATGATCCAGGTGATCTGCGTCCAGCTCAGCCAGGCATCCTGACCGCGCAGCAGGCCCGCTTCGTCCAGCAGCCAGATGAAGCCCGTGACCAGCGCCGCCGCCGCAGGCGAAGGCAGGCCCTGGAACCAGCGCTTGTCCACCGTGCCGGTATTCACGTTGAAACGCGCCAGCCGCAGTGCAGCGCAGGCGCAATAGACAAAGGCGGCAATCCAGCCCCAGCGACCAATGCCCTTGAGCGCCCACTCATAGGCGATCAAGGCGGGAGCGGCGCCGAAGGACACCATGTCCGACAGCGAGTCCATCTGTTCGCCAAAGGCGCTTTGCGTATTGGTCATGCGTGCCACGCGGCCGTCAAGACTGTCGAGCACCATGGCGCAGAACACGCCTGCGGCAGCCAGCTCAAAGCGGCCGTTCATGGCCATCACGATGGCGTAGAAGCCACCGAACAGCGCAGCCAGCGTGAACAGGTTGGGCAGGATGTAGATACCCTTGCGGCGCTTGCGCACCACCACGCCCTCAATCTCGTTGGACTCATTGTGGTTTTGCATCAATCCAGCCTCCAGCACAGCGCCTACGGGCGCGGGCAGCTATTAAAACGATAGTATTCTAAGGGAGCGGACCGCGCCGCCCCGAAAGGGTCAGTGTACCTGCGCGCCGCACCCCTTCCCTGCACGAAAAAGGCCACCCATTGGGGTGGCCTTGTCCTGCACCTTGCGTAGGCCGCTTGCGCGACCCAGGCAAGATGGAATGCAGCAATCTCAGTTGCGGCTCTGGTCAACCAGCTTGTTCTTGGAGATCCAGGGCATCATGGCGCGCAGCTGGCCACCGACCTTCTCGATGGCGTGGTCGGCGTTCATGCGGCGGCGGGCCGTCATGCTCGGGTAGTTGGTGCGGCCTTCCTGGATGAACATCTTGGCGTATTCGCCGGTCTGGATGCGCTTGAGGGCAGCACGCATGGCTTCGCGCGATTTGTCATTGATGACTTCGGTACCCGTCACGTACTCGCCGTACTCGGCGTTGTTCGAGATCGAGTAGTTCATGTTGGCGATGCCGCCTTCGTACATCAGGTCCACGATGAGCTTGAGCTCATGCAGGCACTCGAAGTAGGCCATTTCGGGAGCGTAGCCGGCTTCGGTCAGGGTCTCGAAGCCCATCTTCACCAGTTCCACCGCGCCGCCGCACAGAACGGCTTGCTCGCCGAACAGGTCGGTCTCGGTTTCTTCCTTGAAGTTGGTCTCGATGATGCCGCCCTTGCCGCCGCCGTTGGCCATGGCATAGGACAGGGCCAGGTCACGGGCCTTGCCGGACTTGTCCTGGTACACAGCGATCAGCGAAGGCACGCCGCCGCCCTTCAGGTACTCGGAACGCACGGTGTGGCCAGGACCCTTGGGGGCGACCATGATCACGTCCAGATCGGCGCGGGGCACGACTTGGTTGTAGTGGATGTTGAAGCCGTGGGCAAAGGCCAGCGTGGCGCCTTGCTTGATGTTGGGGGCCACGTTGTTGTTGTAGACCTCGGGGATGTTCTCATCCGGCAGCAGGATCATGACCAGGTCGGCGGACTTCACGGCGTCATCGACTTCCGCGACGGTCAGGCCAGCCTTGGCGACCTTGTCCCAGGAAGCGCCGCCCTTGCGCAGGCCGACCACGACCTTCACGCCGCTTTCGTTCAGGTTTTGCGCGTGTGCGTGGCCCTGGCTGCCGTAGCCGATGATGGCAACGGTCTTGCCCTTGATCAGGCTCAGGTCACAGTCCTTGTCGTAGAAAACTTTCATGTTGGCTCCAGGCTTCGTGTGTGTAGGGGTTGAAAAGGGGAAGGGGACAGGTTTCAGGTGCGTTGCAGCGCATCAAACGCGCAGAATGCGTTCGCCGCGGCCGATGCCGCAGGAGCCGGTGCGCACGGTTTCCAGAATGGCCGTGCGGTCCAGCGCCTGCAGGAAGGCATCGTTCTTGGATTGGTCGCCGGTCAGCTCGACCGTGTAGCTCTTTTCGGTCACGTCGATGATGCGGCCGCGGAAGATGTCCGCCATGCGCTTCATCTCCTCGCGTTCCTTGCCCACGGCACGGACCTTGACCATCATGAGCTCGCGCTCGGTATAGGAGCCTTCGGTCAGGTCCACGACCTTGACGACTTCGATCAGGCGATTCAGGTGTTTGGTGATCTGCTCGATCACGTCTTCGGAGCCATTCGTCTGAATGGTCATGCGCGACAGCGATGCGTCTTCCGTGGGGGCCACGGTCAGCGATTCGATGTTGTAGCCGCGGGCCGAGAACAGGCCCACCACGCGCGACAAGGCTCCCGGCTCGTTTTCGAGCAGCACGGCAATGATGTGTTTCATGAAAGAAAGATTCCTCTTTTCGCTGCCCTCCCCCGGCGCCGGTAAACGTCGGGCTTGGCAGGCAATAGATTCGTCAAAAAGGGGCCGCCTCGAGGACGGCTCACTGGAACGGATGCGGCAGGAATGAACCTGGGCAGATCCCGCAAGGGACCATGCTCAGAGGTCGTCAGCTCCCAGCAGCATCTCGGTGATCCCACGGCCGGCCTGCACCATGGGGAACACATTCTCGGTGGGATCGGTACGGAAGTCCATGAACACCGTGCGGTCCTTGAGCTTGCGTGCCTCGCGCAGGGCGGGCTCCACGTCCTCGGGGCGCTCGATCAGCATGCCCACGTGGCCATAGGCCTCAGCCAGCTTCACGAAGTTGGGCAACGAGTCCATGTAGCTGCTGCTGTAGCGGCCCGAGTACTCGATCTCCTGCCACTGGCGCACCATGCCCAGGTAGCGGTTGTTCAGCGACACCACCTTGACCGGCGTGTTGTACTGCAGGCAGGTGGCCAGCTCCTGGATATTCATCTGGATGGAGCCTTCACCCGTGATGCAGAACACCTCGGATTCAGGCTTGGCCAGCTTGATGCCCATGGCGTAGGGCAGGCCCACGCCCATGGTGCCCAGGCCGCCGGAGTTGATCCAGCGGCGCGGCTCGTCAAAGCGGTAGTACTGCGCGGCCCACATCTGGTGCTGGCCCACGTCGGACGTGATGTAGGCATCGGCGTCGCGGGTCATGTTCCACAGCGTCTCCACCACGTACTGGGGCTTGATGACCGAGCCATCGCCACGGCTGTACTGCAGGCAGTCGCGGCTGCGCCAGCCTTCGATGGTCTCCCACCATTGGCCCAGGGCCGCTGCATCGGGACGGGCACTTGCCTCGCGGATCATGGAGATCAGCTCGGTCAGCACCTCCTTGACGTCGCCCACGATGGGCACGTCCACCTTCACGCGCTTGGAGATGGAAGAGGGATCGATGTCGATGTGGATGATCTTGCGCTCCACCGACATGAAATGCTTGGGGTTGCCGATCACGCGGTCATCGAAGCGTGCACCCACCGCCAGCAGCACGTCGCAGTTCTGCATGGCATTGTTGGCTTCGATGGTGCCGTGCATGCCCAGCATGCCCAGGAACTTGCGGTCGCTGGCCGGATAGGCGCCCAGGCCCAGCAGCGTATGCGTGACCGGGTAGCCCAGCATGTCCACCAGCGTGCGCAGCTCGTTGCAGGCATTGCCCAGCAGAACGCCGCCGCCCGTGTAGATGTAGGGTCGCTTGGCGGCCAGCAGCAACTGCAGCGCCTTGCGGATCTGGCCGGCATGGCCCTTGCGCACCGGGTTGTAGGAGCGCATCTCCACCTTCTCGGGGTAGCCGGCGTAGAGCGCCTTCTTGAAGGACACGTCCTTGGGAATGTCCACCACCACGGGGCCGGGACGGCCGGTGCGCGCGATGTGGAAGGCCTTCTTCATCGTGTCCGCCAGCTCGCGCACATCCTTCACCAGGAAGTTGTGCTTGACGATGGGGCGGGTGATGCCGACGGTGTCGCATTCCTGGAACGCATCGGTGCCGATGTAGGCCGTCGAGGTCTGGCCGCTGATCACGACCAGGGGAATGGAATCGGTGTAGGCGGTGGCAATGCCGGTCACGGCGTTGGTCAGACCGGGACCCGAGGTCACCAGGGCCACGCCGACTTCACCCGTGGCACGGGCAAAACCGTCTGCCGCATGCACGGCCGCCTGTTCATGGCGCACCAGCACATGCTGAATGGAATCTTGTTTGTAGAGGGCGTCGTAGATGTACAGAACCGCACCGCCCGGATAGCCCCAAAGCTGCTTGACACCTTCGGCCTGCAGGGACTTGACGAGGATCTCGGAGCCCATCAGCTCCTGGGATGCATGGGACTGCGACGCCGCTGCTGCCGCGCTGGAGTACTCGGCTTTGGAAATTTCCATGATCAACCTTTGTGAATTTCTCTAACGAAAAACCTTGGGTGCCCCTTGCCTGAAGCCCTTGTGAGGCCGGTGCGGGACTTAGGACCAACAGACATGGGCGAGTGAGTAAACGCCGGACCGTGACCCGTTTGCCTTTTTGAATTGCAGCAGACATTATCGCACTGCAACAAGCCTGCGCACAATCCTGCGAAAAAAATTGACAGTGCGGTGCGATAATCAGGCCCCGCACCCGTTCAGCCCCTCATCAACGAGCCCCTCATCCGGGCCTGCGTTCCTTTTGGCAACCGAGCAAGAACTATCCGACTTCCTCAAAAGCGTAGAAAAGCGAGCCTTCAAGCGCAGCTTTTTTCACGTCCGGGATGAGGAGGCGGCGCTGGACATCGTGCAGGACAGCATGCTCAAGCTGGCGCAGCACTATGGCGACAAGCCCATCAACGAGCTGCCCATGCTGTTCCAGCGCATCCTGTCCAACAGCACGCTGGACTGGTTTCGCAGGCAAAAAACGCAGAACGCCCTCTTCACCCGCATGAGCGATCTGGAGGCCTCGGCCGGCGACGATGCGGACTTCGACTGGCTCGAAACCTATGCCGACTCCGGCCAGAACGGCGAAACCGCCCGCAGCGCCGAAGATCTGACCGAGCGGGCCCAGATTTTGCAAAGCATTGAAAAAGAGATACAGGAGCTTCCAGCACGTCAACGCGAAGCTTTCCTGATGCGTTATTGGGAAGAGATGGACGTCGCGGAGACCGCTGCCGCGATGGGGTGTTCCGAAGGAAGTGTAAAAACACATTGTTTCCGCGCCATCCAGACATTGAGCAAGGCACTGAAGGCCAAAGGAATCGAGCTATGAAGACTGCGCCCACTCTCACTCTCCACAGCGAAATGGCGGCCGACCGCATCGCACGCCGGATCACCGCGCGCCTGGGTGATGGCGAGGCGTTGCTGCCATACGACATCACCGAGCGGCTGCGCGCTGGGCGCGAGCGCGCCCTGTCCGTTCGCCGGCGCGAACTGCGCGCCGCACCGCTGCAGACCGCCAGCGCAACCCAGGCCCAGGGCGGCACGCTGACGCTGGGTTCGGGCGACGAGGGCGGCACCTGGTGGCGCGCGCTGATCTCGGCCGTGCCGGTGCTGGCGTTGATCGTTGGCCTGGTGGTCGTCAACGTGCAGACGGACCAGACAGGTCTGACCGAGGTTGCCGAGGTGGATACCGCCTTGCTGACCGATGATCTGCCGCCCGCCGCCTACGCCGACCCCGGCTTCATCCAGTACCTGAAGACTTCGGCCACCAACACGGAACGCTGATCCCCGCCTTGCCTGCCTGCATGCCCACTGATTCACGCGCCGCGTTCCACCGCTCAGCCGCCGCCATCCTGGCGGCGGTGCTGTTGATGGCGCTGGCCTGGACCGGCTGGCGCGTCGTGCAGCAGGTACGGCTGGCACCCAGCACCGTCTCGCCGGCCACGATCGCAGCCTCCAAGACCCTGCACGGTGATGCAGCCACACGCCAGCGCGCCACGGACCTGGCCTCCGGCCCGCGCTGGGCAGAGCTGACACCGGCGCAGAGCAGCGTGCTTGAACCCCTGTCCGAGCGCTGGTCCATGATGGACGCGCTGCAAAAGCGCCGCTGGATGGCGCTGGCCGAGGGCTGGGACAAGCTCAGTGAAAAAGAGCAGGAAAAGCTGCGCGATCGCATGCAGACCTGGTCCAGCCTCAGCGCCCAGCAGCGCAGCCAGGCCCGCCTGAATTTCGCCCTGACCAACCGCCTGGCCACGGACAAGCGCGCCCAGTGGGAGGCCTACCAGGCGCTCAGCGACGAGGAAAAACGCCTGCTGGCCGCGCGCGCCGCGCCCAAGGCCAAAGGCGCCGCCACCGCCATAGAGCCCGTGGCCCCCAAGCGGCTGGCGCGGATTCCCGCTGCCTCGGTGGCTCCGGCCACCATTCCGAATCCTCCGAAGATTCCGCCCGCCACCATCTACAACCCGCCGCTTCCCGTACCCCCTGCCCCATCCCCTGCGGCTGTGGAAACCCATCCCGTGCGCCCGCCGGCGCTGGTGGAGACGGCGCCGGTGGAAGTGCCCTCGGCCACGCCCATGCCTTTGCCGCCCATGGAACTGCATGACAGCCCCGATGCTGCATCCCAGCCATCGCACGGCGAAGCGCCCCTCTCGCATTGACGCACTGACGCACCGATCTCCCCGTCCGCATGACGAACGCCACATCCCCCGCCTCCACAACGGCAGCCGCAATCGCAGCCTCCCCACAGATGGCCCCGCGACTGGCGCGGCGCATGGCCTGCTGGCTCTACGAGGGCATGCTGCTGTTCGGCGTGGTCTTCATTGCAGGCTATCTGTTCGGCACCCTGTCGCAAACACGCAATGCCATGGACAACCGCCATGCGCTGCAGGCCTTCATGTTCGTGGTGCTGGGCATCTATTTCGTCTGGTTCTGGTCCAAGGGCCAGACGCTGGCCATGAAGACCTGGCACATCCGCCTGGTGGATGCGGCAGGCCAGCCCGTCAGCCAGTTGCGCGCGCTGCGGCGCTATGTGTTCAGCTGGATCTGGCTGCTGCCGCCACTGGCGGCCTATTCGACCGGCGTGCCTGCACTGACCACGCTGATGCTGCTGGTGCTGTGGGTGGCGCTCTGGGCGCTGCTCAGCCGCTTTCATCCGCGCCGCCAGTTCTGGCATGACGCATGGGCTGGCACCCAGTTGATCCACCAGGCACCGGCACCCAGGAAAAAGCGCTGACAGGCCCAGAGGCAGCGTCGCATCTCCTACACTCGCAAGCATGCCCGCCGCATCTCCCGACCCGACCGACAGTGCACCTGTCAATCCCCAGAAAAGCCGCACAGGCCTGACGCGTGTCTGGCACGCAGCAGGCTATTCGCTCTCAGGCCTTCGCGCCGGATGGAATGAAAAAGCCTTCCGCCAGGAAGCGCTGGCCGCCATCGTGCTGATCCCTGCCGCCTTCTGGCTGGGAAGCAGCTGGATCGAGGTCGCACTGCTGGCGGGCACGGTCTTGCTGGTGCTGATCGTGGAGCTGCTCAACAGCGGCATCGAGGCCGTGGTCGATCGCATAGGCCCCGAATGGCACGTTCTGTCCAAGCAGGCCAAGGACATGGGCAGCGCGGCCGTGATGCTGGCGCTGCTGCTGTGCGCCGGCGTCTGGCTGGCCGCCCTCTATCAACGGTTCATTGCATGACAAATCCCACGTTTTCCATTTGTGTGTATTGCGGCTCGCGCCCCGGCGACCAGCCCGGATTCATCGAGGCGGCCCGCGCCACCGGCCGCTGGATCGGTGAGCACGGCGGCCAGCTGGTCTATGGAGGCGGCCGCAGCGGCCTGATGGGGGAGGTGGCCGAGGCCACGCGGCAGGCCGGCGGCCGCGTCGTGGGCGTGATCCCGCAGGCGCTGGTGGACAAGGAACTGGCCAACCATGCCTGCGATGAACTGCACATCGTCCAGACCATGCACGAGCGCAAGGCCATGATGGCCGAGCGCAGCGATGCCTTCGTCGCCCTGCCCGGCGGCATAGGCACCTTCGAGGAATTGTTCGAGGTCTGGACCTGGCGCCAGCTGCGCTACCACGACAAGCCCATCGGCCTGCTCAATGTGGATGGCTACTACGACAGCATGCTGCAGTTCCTGCAGACCTGCGTGGGCCATGGCTTCATGGGTGAGTGGCAGATGGGACTGATCGAAAGCGGCAGCGACATCCCCACGCTGCTGCAATCGCTGGTGCAGAACGCCGGCACGGGCCTGGAGACTGCGCCCTTGCGCGCCGTGATCTGAACAGAAGCGGAAACGGAAACGGCCACCCTTGAGAGGATGGCCGCCAGCGTCGAGATATCAGGAATGCAGGGCGCCGAATGCGCCCTGCCCTGCTCTCGGACTCAAATGGCTCCGTCGTCGAGCTCGCCGGTACGGATGCGCACCACGCGCTCCACGGCCGTGACGAAGATCTTGCCGTCACCGATCTTGCCCGTGCGCGCCACGTTGACGATGGCATCCACGCAGCGGTCCACGTCCTCGGTGCGGACCACGACCTCGATCTTCACCTTGGGCAGGAAGTCCACCACGTACTCAGCGCCGCGGTAAAGCTCGGTATGGCCCTTCTGGCGGCCAAAGCCCTTGACCTCGGTGACGGTCAGGCCGTTGACGCCGCAGTCGGCCAGCGCCTCGCGGACCTCTTCCAGCTTGAACGGCTTGATGATGGCGGTGATCATTTTCATGGGGTGAACTCCTCAGTGCATGCAATACGGGGCAAGACGGCTGGCCGGGAAACCCCGCCGCCTCAGGTGCTTCAAGCGCGAAAGCGGTTGGTGATGGGGTAGCGCCAATCCTTGCCGAAGCTGCGGCGCGTCAGTCGCGGCCCCACGGGCGCCTGGCGGCGTTTGTACTCATTGATCTGGATCAGGCGCGTCACTCGCTCCACATCGGCGCTGGCGTATCCGTCGGCCACGATGGAAGCGATGCTTTCGTTATTTTCCATGTAACGGCGCACGATGGCATCGAGCACCTCATAAGCGGGCAGGCTGTCCTGGTCTTTCTGGTCAGGGCGCAGTTCGGCGCTGGGCGGGCGCGTGATGATGCGATCCGGGATGGGGTCCAGCCCCGTGCCGAACGGATCGTTGGCATTGCGCCAGCGCGCCAGCGCAAAGACCTCGGTCTTGAGCACGTCCTTGATCACCGCGAAGCCGCCTGCCATGTCGCCATAGAGCGTGCAGTAGCCGGTGGACATCTCGCTCTTGTTGCCGGTGGTCAGCACCACGGAGCCGAACTTGTTGGACAGGCCCATCAGCAAGGTGCCACGGATGCGGGCCTGCAGATTTTCTTCGGTCGTGTCCTCGGCGCGGCCCGCGAAGGCCGGGGCCAGGGCGGCCTTGAAGGCCTCGAACTGGGGCGCGATGGAGATTTCGTCATAGCGCACGCCCACGCGCTCAGCCATGTCACGCGCGTCAATCCAGCTGATGTCGGCCGTATAGGGCGAAGGCATCATCACCGTATGCACCTTGTCCGCTCCCAGGGCATCGACTGCAATCGCCAGCACCAGGGCCGAGTCGATACCGCCCGACAGGCCCAGCAGGGCGCCGGGGAAACGGTTCTTGCCCACGTAGTCGCGCACGGCCAGCACCAGGGCGGACCACAGCGCCGGCAGGTGCCCTGGCTGCGCAATCACCTCGCCTGCCAGCACCAGCGCATGCCCGCCCGTGCGGACCTCCACCCGCGGCAAGGCCTCGGCAAAGGCCGGCGCGCGCGCGGCAATGGAGCCGTCCGCCTGCACGGCAAAGGAGCTGCCATCAAAGACGATTTCATCCTGGCCGCCAATCAGATGTGCGTAGACCAGGGGCAGGCCGGTCTCGCACGCACGCGCGGCCAGCGTGGCTTCGCGTTCGGCCTGCTTGCCCTCATGGAAGGGCGAGGCATTGATCACGGCCAGCAATTGCGCACCGGCCTGAGCGGCGGCGCGTGCGGGTTCGGGATGCCAGGCGTCCTCGCAGATCAGCAGGCCCACGTGCACGCCCTGCACTTCGATCACGCAGGGCGATTGGCCGGCCACAAAGTAGCGCTGCTCGTCGAACACGCCGTAGTTGGGCAGGCATTGCTTGGCATGGCTGCATTCCACGCGCCCGTCGCGCAGCACGCTGGCCGCATTGCGCAACGCGCCAACGGCGCCCTGGTCGCGCCAGGGATGGCCCAGCACCAGCGCCAGGCCCGGCCATTGCGCGGTCTCCAGCGCAAGCTGCTGCACGGCCTGGTCGCAGGCATCCAGAAAGGCGGGGCGCAGATACAGGTCTTCGGCCGCATAGCCGCACAGGGCAAGCTCGGGCGTCAGCAGCAAGCGTGCTCCCGTGGCATAAGCTTCACGGGCTGCGGCAATGATTTTCTGGACATTGCCGGGCAGGTCGCCCACGACAAAGTTGAGCTGGGCAGTGCAGATGGAGAGCGTCATGGAATGCAATGGAGCCAACAGGGCCGACAAGGCCACCCCACAGCGAAAGGCGGCAGCGCGCGTCACACCGGCCTGCAAGGAATGGCATGGCTGAAACCGCAATTATCACCCGCGTGCTGGACAGCGTGCAGCAGCTCGATGCCCAGGCCTGGAATGCGCTGCTGGCATCGCAGGCCGCGCCCACTCCCTTCATGCGCCACGAGTACCTGAGCGCGCTGGAATCCAGCGGCAGCGCCGTGCCGCAAACCGGCTGGGCCGGCCGCGTGGTCACGCTCTGGCAGGGCGGCGAGCTGGTCGCCGCCTGCCCGGTCTACGCCAAGGCGCACTCCTATGGCGAGTACGTGTTCGACTTTGCCTGGGCACGTGCCTACGCCCAGCATGGGCTGGACTACTACCCCAAGGGCGTGCTGGCCGTGCCTTTCACGCCCGTGCCGGGCAGCCGCCTGCTGGCGCGCACGCCCTTGCTGCGTGCAGCCCTGGTGCGCGCGGTGCGCGAATGGGCCCAGGCGCAGCAGCTGTCTTCGCTGCACCTGCTGTTCAGCGATGCAGAGGATCTGGCAGCCTGCGATGCCGACGGCTGGATGCAGCGCAGCACCGTGCAGTTCCACTGGACCAACCAGGGCGCCGATGGCGCCGGGCACGGCGATTTCGAACACTTTCTGGCGACGCTGAACCAGGAAAAGCGCAAGAAGATACGCCAGGAAAGGCGCAAGGTGCATGAGGCCGGCGTGCGCTTTCGGGCCCTGCACGGGCCGGACATGGGCGCACAGGACTGGGCCTTTTTCTACCGCTGCCACGAGCGAACCTACCTGGAGCATGGCAACGCCCCGTACCTCGAACCGGCCTTCTTCGAGGCCATGGCGCGCCAGATGCCCGAGGCCTGGCTGATGTTCATCGCCGAGCGCGACGGCCAGCCCATGGCCTGCAGCCTGATCGCGCTGGATGCTGCGGCCGCAAGGCTGTCAGCGGGCCATCCAGGCGGGCGCGCCCACGCGCCGCAGACCCCGCAGGGAACCGCCTACGGCCGCTACTGGGGCGCACTGGAGCGCGTGGATTGCCTGCATTTCGAGGCCTGCTACTACCAGCCCATCGCCTGGTGCATAGAACGCGGGATTGCGCACTTCGAGGGAGGCGCGCAGGGCGAGCACAAGATGGCACGGGCGCTGTTGCCCGTGGTCACCCCCAGCGCCCACTGGATTGCCCACCCGTCCTTTGCCGATGCCATCTCGCGCTTTCTGGACCGCGAGGGCGAGGGCATGGCCGGCTATCTGCAGGAGCTGCAGGCCCACAGCCCGCTGCGCCAGGGGTAGGGCTCAGAAGGTTTCCCAGTCGTCATCGCCCTGACCGGGCTGGCCGGGCTGGCGTGGTGCCGGCTTGCCGGCCTGCGTGGGTCCGGCGCGCGGCCGGATGGGGGGTGTGGCATCGCGCTCAAGCCGGCGGGCCAGCGTCTCGCCGCCTGCAGGCGCACCGCCGCCGCCCAGGGCCGCAGGCCGCGCAGGACTGGCGGGTGGAGCGGGCCGGACAGGCGGGGCTGCGGGGCGCGCTGCGGGGCTGGCCGGTGCCGCCACCCTGTGCGGCACATGCGCATGGCTGTCCGTGGCGCCACGGGGCAACTGGAAGACGGCCACGGCCTCGACCAGGTCCTGCGCCTGCTTGCGCAGCGAGGCAGCGGCGGCCGCGCTTTCCTCGACCAGGGCCGCGTTCTGCTGCGTGGTCTGGTCCATCTGCGTGACGGCTTCGCCAACCTGGGCCACGCCGGAGCTCTGCTCGGTGCTGGCCGAGCTGATCTCGCCCATGATGTCGGTGACCCGGCCGATGGCGGCCACCACTTCGGTCATGGTCGTGCCTGCGCGGTCCACCAGTTGCGAGCCCTGCTCCACACGCTCCACGCTGGCCGTGATCAGCGCCTTGATTTCCTTGGCGGCCTCGGCGCTGCGCTGCGCCAGCGATCGCACCTCGCCCGCGACCACGGCAAAGCCCCGGCCCTGCTCACCTGCGCGGGCCGCCTCCACGGCAGCATTGAGCGCGAGGATGTTGGTCTGGAAAGCAATGGAGTCAATCACGCCGATGATGTCGCCGATGCGCCGGCTGCTGTCGTTGATGCCCTTCATGGTCTCCACAGCCTCGGCCACCACGTCGCCGCCACGGCGCGCAACGCTGGATGCATTGAGCGCCAGCTGATTGGCCTGGCGTGCGTTGTCGGCGTTCTGGCGCACGGTGGAGCCCAGCTCCTCCATGGAGGCTGCCGTCTGCTCCAGGGCACTGGCCTGCTCTTCCGTGCGGCTGGACAGGTCGGCATTGCCGGAGGCAATCTGCGCGCTGGCCGAGGCCACGCCTTCGGCGTTCTGGCGCACGCTGCGCACGGTCTGCACCAGGCTCGATTGCATGCGCTGCAGCGCGCCCAGCAGCAGGCCGGTTTCGTCATTGCGGTCGATGCGGATGGTCCCGCCCAGGTCGCCGTTGGCCACGCGGTCTGCGGCATCGACCGCATGCGCCAGCGGCGCGCGGATGGAGCGCGTCAGCCACAGGCCGGCCAGCACGGCCAGCAGCACGGCCGCCAGCGCCGCCACGCTGAGGACGACGACCGAGCGCCCGTACACGGCCTCGGCGTTGCGGCTTTCCTGCAAGGCGGCATCACTGTTGAGCTTGACCAGCAGATCCAGCGTGTTCGACGAATCGTTGTAGAGCTTCAGCGACTCGCCGCCCAGCACCGCCTGGGCCTTTTCCTTCTCGCCCTGACGCGACAGCGCCAGCACCTGCTGGCTCAGTTGCTGGTAGCGCTCGCGTTCCTGGACCAGTTGCGCGTAGAGCCTGCGTTCTTCGTCCGATGACAGCAGCGGCTCATAGGCCTTCTTGCGCTCGGCCAGGCGGCGCTGCAGTTGTTCCAGCTGCTTTTCCGAATCGGTCTTGTAGGCGGCATCGTCATTGTTGACATGGCGCACTTCCAGAAGGCGCGTGCGCACGACATCGGTGCCGATCTGGTTGATCACTTCCACGCTGGGCATGACGTTGCCCGTGATGACTTCCATGCTGGCGCGCATGGCGCGCAACTGCACCAGCGCCGCAGCCACCACGGCCAGCAGCAGCACTACCAGCAGGCCGAAGGTGCCCAGCATGCGCGTTGAGATCTTGAGGTTTTTCACGTTCGTCTTTCTTGTCGAAGTCCTGCCATCTTGTTGTGCCTGGCTTTGTGTTGCGCCATGGACAGGCGTCAGCCAGGCCCGGCGCGGACTTCGCAAAAACAGATCTGCCGCAACCGCGCAAGTCGGCTTGAGGGCAAGGATTGGAGAGGGAGGGCCACCGCGGTGGCGAGGTCCGCTGGAAGACTGATTGCCGCCAGGCGTGGCGGCCATGAGAACAAGGTGATCACGGGATACCCCTTCGTTCCTAGGGAGCGGCGCCAGAAGCCGCCATTGTTCACGCTGTAAGAATAGGACTACATCCACTTACATTCTGCCAGTATCCAGGCATTGTTCAGGACAAGTTCAGGTACTGGTAGTAGGCAGAAACCTTCACTGGCAGATTTGTGCCACAGCCTCTCGCTCCCGTCTCGCGCCAGCTCAGCGCCAGACGCAAAAGGAAAGCGGCCCCATGCAAAGCATGGGGCCGCCAGAAAAGGAAGCCGAACTGCGCGTGAGGCCTCAGAACGCGGCCCACTCCTCATCGTCGGCGGTGGTCGTCTTGGCGGCCTTGGTGGCCTTGGCCGGGGTGGCCGCAGCGATCTGTTGTGCCGGCCTGGCGGCCATGGGAGCCAGGGCCGGACGCGATGCCAAGGAGGCAACAACCGTTGCGCGCGATGCTGCGGCAGTCGCCACAGTGACAGCTGGCGCATCGGCAGCCGCCGTGCGGAATACCGAGACCGAGGCCACCATGGCCTGTGCCTGCTGCTGCAGCGACTGGGCGGCGGCGGCGCTTTGCTCCACCAGGGCCGCGTTCTGCTGCGTGGCCTGGTCCATCTGCGTGATGGCATCGCCCACCTGGGCCACGCCCGCGCTCTGCTCGCTGCTGGCCGCGCTGATCTCGCCCATGATGTCCGTCACGCGCCGGATGGCGGTGACGATTTCCGACATCGTCTCGCCCGCCTTGTCCACCAGCTGCGTGCCCTGCTCCACGCGCTGCTCGCTGGCCTGGATCAGCGCCTTGATCTCCTTGGCCGCCTCGGCGCTGCGCTGGGCCAGCGAACGGACCTCGCCCGCCACCACGGCAAAGCCCCGGCCCTGCTCGCCTGCGCGGGCCGCTTCCACGGCCGCGTTCAGCGCAAGAATGTTGGTCTGGAAGGCAATGCCATCGATCACGCCGATGATGTCCGCGATCTGGCGGCTGCTGTCGTTGATGCCCTTCATGGTGTCCACCACCTGGGCCACGACTTCGCCGCCACGCGCGGCGATGCCCGATGCGGAGGCCGCCATCTGGTTGGCCTGGCGTGCGCTGTCGGCGTTCTGCCGCACGGTGGCGCCCAGTTGCTCCATGGAGGCTGCCGTTTCCTCCAGCGCGCTGGCCTGGCTTTCGGTGCGCGCCGACAGATCGGCATTGCCCTGGGCGATCTCGCCAGCGGCCAGTGCCACGCCCTGCGCGTTGCCACGCACCTCGCCCACCAGCTCGGCGAGCTTGCGGCGCATGTCTTCCTGCGCATTGATGAGCTGGCCCATTTCGTCGCGGCGGCGGCTGGTGACCGGCGTCTCCAGATGGCCGGCCGCCACGTTGCGCGCCACATGGACGGCCTGGGCGACGGGGCCGGTCACGGCACGCGTGATGGCCCAGCCCACCAGGGCGGCAATGGCAACCACCACGGCCAGCGTGCCCAGCACCCAGATGCGGGCGAGGTCAAAGCCGGCCTGCGCCTGCTGGCGGGCCTGCTCGCCCGCCTCGCGCTGCAGGGTCAGCAGGCGGCCGGCGCTTTCGGCCAGCTTGCCGAACTGCGCCTCGGATTCGCCGGCGAACATCAGCCCCATCTCGTCGGCCATGAAGGCCTGCTCCTCGGTGGTCGAATAGTTGCCGGCACGCGCGCGCTCCAGCAGGCGCGCATGCATGGCCAGGAACTGCTGCTTGAAGCCGAGGTAGTCGTCAAAGGCCGCGCGCAGGGCCTGCTGGTCGATCAGCGCACGCAGAGCCGTCTCATGCTCGCCGATGGTCTGCAGCCGGTCCTGCACCTGCTTGGCAAAGCCATCGACCTCGCCCAGGCTGCGCGCCGAGGCGATGCCGGCCTCGTGGCGGCGCAGGCGGTTGTACTCGGAGCGCATGGCGCCCGCATGGAACATGCTGGGCAGGGCCACATCCGACAAATGCAATGCGTTGCGGTGCATCTGCGCCAGTTGCAACCACGCCACCGCCCCCAGGATGGCCGAGAACAGGACCATGACGAGGAATCCCATGCCCAGCTTCGTGCCCATGCGCCAATCTGCCAACTTCATTTGCTCGCTCCCGGGCTGATGGCTCGCACCAGCGCCTGATTGATCTGCCCAAACCCTGATCCACGACAAAACAAAAAACGCACCCGGCGCGTAGGCAACGGGTGCGTTTCAAATTGTATCAACTGCGAAGCGGGCATTTACCTCAGCGCAGTTGAGACTCCCTCAACGGGAGTGAAAAGGATCAGCCCTTGTAGTTGGCGATGCCGTCCACGACTTCCTTCTTGGCCTCGTCCACGCCCTTCCAGCCCAGCACCTTGACCCACTTGCCCTTTTCCAGGTCCTTGTAGTGCTCGAAGAAATGCTGGATCTGCTTGAGGGTGATCTCGTGGATGTCTTCCAGCGAGTTGATCTTGTCGTAGGCGGGCAGCAGCTTTTGCGTGGGCACGGCCAGGACCTTGCCATCCACGCCGGACTCGTCTTCCATCAGCAGGATGCCGATGGGGCGGCAGGCCACGACCACGCCCGGGGGCAGCGGGAAGGGCGTCATCACCAGCACGTCCACCGGATCGCCGTCGCCGGACAGCGTCTGGGGCACATAGCCGTAGTTGGCCGGGTAGTGCATGGCCGTGCCCATGAAGCGGTCCACGAAGACGGCGCCGCTTTCCTTGTCCACTTCGTACTTGATGGGATCGGAGTTGGCCGAGATCTCGATCACGACGTTGAAGGATTCAGGAGCGTTCTTGCCCGGTGTGACTTTGTCGAAAGACATGATGGATGAGGAGAGTTGAAACAAAAAAGCCCCCGCAGGGGGATAGCAGCGTGATTTTAGGCGCAGGCACACGCCCCCACGGATGGCTCCGCAGGAACGCCTGCCATGCTACGGCGCCAAGCCTGCGCCAAGCTTGCAGCGCCCGGGCCGTTTTCAGGCGTGTGCGCCGCCCGCGCGCCGCTGCACGGGCCCGCTGCGCTGCTCCACCGCATGCTGCACTTCGCGGCGCAGGCCCAGGGCAAAGCCCAGCTCGGCCAGCACGAACAGCGGCCCAATGACCAGACCCACGATGTCATCCAGGAAAGCCGGCTTGCGGCCCTCGTAGTAATGGCCCACGAACTGGATCACCCAGCCCACGGCGAAGATGCCCAGGCCCCAGCCCAGCCAAGCCCCCATCGGCAGCATGGCGATGGGCTGGGCCAGCGCCAGCATCAGGGCAAGCACCAGGGCCATGGCGATGCCGTAGCGCAGGTCCAGCAGACAGTAGTAGATGCCTGCCGCCAGTGCCGCCAGCAGGGCCAGGCTCAATGGCAGCTCGGGCAGGCCGTCGCCCAATGGGGCAGCCCACTGCAGGCGGGCCAGCAAAATCACCACCGCCCACATGATCAGCGGCACGCCGACGAAGTGCGTGAGGATGTTGCGTGGATCACGGTGATAGTCCGCGTACTGGGACAGTTGGTCGATGAGGGTTTTCATAGGCTGCACCTGCGGTGGATGTTGCGCAACCATGGTGGTGTCATCAAGGATTGGCGTCTGTCATGGATCCGACACAAGCCTCATCGCACACCTCGGGCTTACCCGCACCCGCCCCGGCAGCTCCGGCAGCCCACGCCGCCCCGCGCGGCGTACGGCGCCGTGCTGCGGCCGGCCCGCCGGGCATGGCCGATCTCTGGGCCACCATCGAGGCGGGCCGCTGGTTCCACGCCCTGCCGCCGGAGCTGGGCGCACAGCTCAAGGCACTGGCCCAGCCCCGCACGCTGGCGGCAGGCGACTGGCTGTTCCGGCGCGGCGACCCGCCCTGCGGCCTCTATGCGGTGGCGCGTGGTGCGCTCAGCATCTCGGGAACGGCCGCCTGCGGCGAGCAGGCCCGCACGGCGCTGCTGACCCTGGTGGAGCCTCCCATGTGGCTGGGGGAAATCGCGCTGTTCGATGGAGCCGAGCGCACCCACGATGCCCAGGCAGCCACGGCCTGCACCGTGCTGCACGTGCCCCAGGCCCCACTGCAGGCATGGCTGGCGGCCCATCCCGAACACTGGCAGGTGCTGGCCTTGCTGCTGACCGACAAGCTGCGCGTGTGCCTGATGGCGCTGGAGGAGCACACGCTGCTGCCTGCGCCGCAGCGCCTGGCGCGGCGTCTGGTGCGCATGGCCGAAGGCTTTGACCAGTGGCAGCCGGACGGCCAGGGCCGCCAGCGCTGGCGCCGCGAGCTGGATGTTTCCCAGGAACAGCTGGCGCGCATGCTGGGCCTGTCGCGCCAGACCACCAACCAGATCCTGCAGGAGCTGCAGCAGGCCGGTTGCCTGCAACTGCGGCGCGGCAAGATGGAGGTGCTGGACCGGCAGGGCCTGCGCGACGCGGGCTGGCCCGAGGACTGAAGCCACTGAAGCCACCAAGGCGATCGAGGGGACGCAGCAACGCCCGGGACTGGACAAGCGGCGCGGGCACCCCACAATCGGGCTCCATGCAATACCACTACATCGGCAATGCGTCCGTGCCCACGGAGTCGGGGCGCACGATCCCCGTGCTGGACCCGTCGGACGGGCAGGCTTTCGACGAGCTGCAGCGCGGCTCGCCCCAGGACATCGACCTGGCCGTGCGTTCGGCGCGCGAGTGCCAGGACAGCGTCTGGAGCAAGCTTTCTGCCGCAGAGCGCGGGCGCCTGCTGATGCGCCTGTCGGGCAGCGTGCTCCAGCATGCCGATGAACTCACGGCCATTGAGCAGCGCGACTGCGGCAAGCCCACGCGCCAGGCCCGTGCCGATGTGCTGGCGCTGGCGCGCTACTTCGAGTTCTATGCCGGCGCCTGCGACAAGCTGCACGGTGAGACCCTGCCCTACCAGCAGGGCTACAGCGCCCTGACCTGGCGCGAGCCCCACGGCGTGACCGGCCACATCGTGCCCTGGAACTATCCCATGCAGATCCTGGGCCGCAGCGTGGGCGCGGCGCTGGCCGCGGGCAATACCTGTGTGGTCAAGCCCTCGGAAGACGCCTGCCTGTCCGTGCTGCGCGTGGCGCGGCTGGCCACCGAGGCAGGCTTTCCAGCCGGTGCCTTCAACGTGGTCACCGGCCTGGGTCACGAGGTGGGCGAGGCCCTGGCGCGCCATCCCGGCGTAGACCACCTGAGCTTCACGGGCAGCCCCGGCGTGGGCACGCTGATCCAGCAGGCGGCTGCCGAGCGCCACTGCCCCGTCACGCTGGAGCTGGGCGGCAAGAGCCCGCAGATCGTGTTTGCAGACGCGGACCTTGATGCCGCCGTGCCCGCCATCGTCAACGCCATCGTGCAGAACGCGGGCCAGACCTGCTCGGCAGGTTCGCGCGTGCTGATCGACTCGCTGATCTACGAGCCGCTGCTCGAACGCCTGGGCCAGGCCTTCGAGGCGCTGCGCGTGGGCCCGGCCGCCATGGACCTGGACCTGGGGCCGCTGATCCGCGCCAGCCAGCAGCAGCGTGTCTGGGACTTCCTGTCCGACGCCCAGGTGGCCGGCATTGCCGTGGTGGCGCAGGGCCAGATCGTCGAGGATGCGCCCGACAGCGGCTTTTACCAGGCGCCCACCCTGCTGCGCGACGTGCCGCCCGAGCACCGGCTGGCGCAGGAAGAGATTTTCGGCCCCGTGCTCTGCGCCATGCCCTTCCATGACGAGGACCATGCCGTGCAACTGGCCAATGGCACGGCCTACGGCCTGGTGGCCGGCCTGTGGACGCGCGACGGCGCGCGCCAGCTGCGTCTGGCGCGGCGCCTGCGCTGCGGCCAGGTCTTCATCAACAACTACGGCGCCGGTGGCGGCGTGGAGCTGCCCTTCGGCGGCGTCAAGTCCAGCGGCCATGGCCGCGAAAAGGGCTTCGAGGCGCTCTACGGCTTCACCACGCTGAAGACCGTCGCCATACGGCATGGCTGATCTTCGCGCATGACGGAAAATCGCGGGATGCCCGGCGCCAGCCGGCAGCCCGCGACAGAAAGAACAGCTTCCCCCATGCCCTTGTCCCCCATTCCCGACCGCACGCCCCAGCATGAACGCGACGTGCGCTACCGCAGCTACGCCCGCGCCGATGGCCTCTGGGATATCGAAGGCGAGCTGCGCGACAGCAAGACCCATGACATCGAACTGAGCGGCGGCCGCCACATGCCCGCCGGCACGGCCATACACCACATGTGGATACGCACCACGGTCGATGCCCGCCTGGCGGTGCAGGCCATCGAGGTCGTCATGGATTCTCACCCGCTGGGCCACTGCCCCGAGGCCACGCGGGCCCTGCGGAAAATGGTGGGCTGCAGCATGGCGCGCGGCTGGCGCAAGGCCATCAACGAGAACCTGGGCGGCGTGGCCAGCTGCACGCATCTGCGCGAGCTGCTGTTCAACATGGCCACGGCCGCCTTCCAGTCCGTACCGGGCGTCTTTGGCGATGCCGACCCCAGCCAGCCGCCACGCCACCTGGGCCAGTGCCTGGGCTGGGACTTCAATGGCCCCGGCGTGGCGCGCTATTACCCGCAATTCGTGGGCTGGCAGCCCGGCACAAGCGGCGTGACCCCGATCCCGGCGACCACAGCAACCACAGCAACCACAGCAACCACCGAAACCCAGGGGGCCTGACCCCCGACCGAGGAGCAAAGCCCGATGCGTGTCCAGGACAAATCCATCATCGTCACAGGCGCCGGCAGCGGCATCGGGGCCGGCATCGCGCAGCGGCTGGCCGCCGAAGGTGCCCGGGTCATCGTCAACGACATCGACCGCGAGGCCGGCACGCGCGTGGCACAGGCCATCACCGCCGAAGGCGGCCGGGCACTTTTCGTGCAGGCGGACATGACAAGCAGCGAACAGGTCAAGGCCCTGGTGCAGGCCACGCTGCAGGCGCATGGCCGGCTCGATGCCTTCGTCAACAACGCGGGCTGGACGCACCGCAACCGCCCCATGCTCGAAGTCAGCGAGGCCGAGTTCGACCGCGTCTACGCCATCAACGTCAAGAGCATCTACCTTTCTGCCGTGCACGGCGTGCCCGCCATGCGCGCCAACCCGGCGCTGGCCGATGGCCGCCCTGGCGGCGGCAGCTTCATCAACATCGCCTCCACGGCCGGCCTGCGCCCTCGGCCGGGTCTGACCTGGTACAACGGCTCCAAGGGTGCCGTCATCATCACCAGCAAGTCCATGGCGGCCGAGCTCGGGCCCGAGAACATCCGCGTCAACTGCATCAACCCCGTGTTCAACCCGGACACCGGCCTGGCCGCCGAGTTCGCCGGCGGCCCGGTGGACGAAGCGCGCCGCGCACGCTTTCTGGCGACCATTCCGCTGGGCCGCTTCTCCACCGCAGGGGACGTGGCCAATGCCGCGCTGTATCTGGCCAGCGACGAGGCCGCCTTCATCAGCGGCACCTGCATCGAGGTGGACGGAGCGCGCTGCGTCTAGACACAGATCAAGAACTGCAGGCTTGCGCAGTGCCTGGACATAGGCATTCGGGCAAAATCGCAGGCATGGCAGAACGAGTGATCCCCCTGGTCGACGAGCGCTCCCCCACGCGCCCGGCCGCCGTGCCAAGTCTGCTGCAGACGCCCACCGGCGATCTGCAGGACAGGCTTGGCCGGTCGCTGCGCGACCTGCGCATCAGCATCACCGACCGCTGCAACTTCCGCTGCAGCTACTGCATGCCCAAGGAAGTCTTCGACAAGAACTACAGTTACCTGCCGCACGGCTCGCTGCTGAGTTTCGAGGAAATCACGCGCACGGCGCGCCTGTTCGTACAGCACGGCGTGCAGAAGATCCGGCTGACGGGCGGCGAGCCGCTGCTGCGCAAGAACGTGGAAACGCTGGTGGAGCAGCTCTCCGCCCTGCGCACGCCCGGCGGCCAGCCTCTGGACCTGACGCTGACCACCAACGGCTCCCTGCTGGCCCGCAAGGCCCGCGCGCTCAAGGACGCGGGCCTGAACCGCGTCACCGTGAGCCTGGACGGGCTGGACGACGCGGTGTTCCGCAGCATGAACGACGTGGACTTCCCGGTCTCCGACGTGCTGGCCGGCATCGAGGCGGCCCAGGCCGCGGGCCTGACCAACATCAAGGTCAACATGGTGGTCAAGCGCGGCACCAATGAAGACCAGATCCTGCCCATGGCGCGCCACTTCCAGGGCACGGGCGTGACCTTGCGCTTCATCGAATACATGGATGTGGGCGCGACCAACGGCTGGCGCATGGACGAGGTTCTGCCCTCCGACGAGGTCATCGCCCGGCTGCGCGCCGAACTGCCCCTGGTGCCGCTGCAGCCCAGCGCCACCGGCGAGACGGCCGTGCGCTGGGGCTATGCCGACGCGCGCGGCCTGCACGACCCGTCGCTGGGCGAGGTCGGCGTGATCAGCAGCGTCACCCATGCCTTTTGCGGCGACTGCAACCGCGCGCGCCTGTCCACTGAAGGCCGGCTGTACCTGTGCCTGTTCGCCTCCGAAGGCTGGGACCTGCGCAGCCTGCTGCGCAGCGGCGCCAGCGATGCCGAGGTCGCCTCCGCGCTGGCCCCCATCTGGCAGCAGCGCAGCGACCGCTACTCCGAACTGCGCGCCAGCCTGCCGGCCAGCACGGGCACGCAGCGCAGGCGCATCGAGATGAGCTACATCGGCGGCTGATCCGTGCGGCGTGCGCGGGGCGTCGGCGCCCTGCCATCGCCGCCTCGCCCCCTACTCCTTTTCCCCGCTGCTCCCTCCCGCCCCACATGCCCCCTTCTTCCCATCCCGCTCCCCTGCACGTCCCCCTGCCCCTGAACGACATCACGGGCTGCGTGCTGGCAGGCGGGCGCGGCATGCGCATGGGCGGCATCGACAAGGGGCTGCAGCCCTTTCTGGGCCAGCCGCTGGCGGCCCATGCGCTGGACCGCCTGGCGCCCCAGGTCGGGCATCTGCTGATCAACGCCAATCGCCATGCCGAGGCCTATGCGCAATTGGGCGCGGCCCACGGTGCGCCGGTCTGGCCCGATGCCGAACCCCACTATCCCGGCCCGCTGGCCGGCTTCCTGAGCGGCCTGATGCACTGCCGGACGCCCTGGCTGGTCTGCGTGCCCTGCGATACGCCGCTGTTCCCGCTGGACCTTGTGGAGCGGCTTGTGCAGGCGGCGCTGTCGCAGCAGCCTGCGGCCGACATCGTCGTCGCCCATGGCTGGGAGCGCTCGCTTGACGCAGATCAATCCCTGCTGCGGGCCCAGCCCGTGTTCTGCCTGATGCGGTCATCGCTGCGTGATAGTCTGCAATCGTTCATACGCTCGGGCGGCCGCAAGATCGATGCATGGACGGGCCAGCACCGCTGCGCCACGGCCCTCTTCGACCGCGCAGGCGACAGCCCGCTGGCCTTTGCCAACGCCAACACGCAGCAGGAGCTGCAGGCGCTGGCGCGCGCCGCAGCCACCCCGTCGTAGCGCCCCGCGCCGCCGGCCCGCACGCCGCCTTGCCCAACCGGATTCCGTTCTGATGACCGCATCCTTCCAGCCCGCATCCCCCACCACCGCATCCACCCAGGACCTGAGGGTCGATCAGGCCCTGACACAGCTGGCCAGCCTGCTGCAGCCCCTGGGCCCGGTGGCAGAGTTGGAGACGCTGGCGCTGGCCGATGCGCTGGACCGCGTGCTGGCCGAAGACATCGTCTCCCCCGTCGATGTGCCAGCGCATGACAACGCCGCCATGGATGGCTATGCCTTCGATGGCGGCCAGTTGCAGGCAGCTCACGCCGGTTCGCCCGCTGCACCGCTGGTGCTGCGCGTGGTCGGCCAGGCCCTGGCCGGCAAACCCTGGCACGGCACCGTGCAGGCCGGCGAGTGCATCAAGATCATGACCGGCGCCGTGCTGCCGAGCGGGCTGGACACGGTAATCGCGCATGAACGCACCGTGTCCGCAGGCACTGACCACATCGGCATTCCGGCAGGCAGCGTGCGTGCCGGGGACAACCGGCGCCTGCGCGGCGAGGACCTGAGCCTGGGCCGCGTGGCCCTGTCGGCGGGCCAGCGCCTGCATCCCGCGGCCCTGGGCCTGATCGCCAGCCTGGGCCAGCCCCAGGTGCGCGTGCGCAGGCGGCTGCGCGTGGCCTATTTCTCCACGGGCGATGAAATCCTCCACCCCGGCACGGCACCGCGCGAGGGTGCGGTCTACGACAGCAACCGCTTCAGCCTCATCGGCCTGCTGCAGCGCATGGGCGTGCAGGTGCTGGACCTGGGCGTGGTGGCCGACGAGCCCGAGGCCCTGCAGGAGCGCCTGCGCGAAGCCGCCTCCCTGGCCGACGTGGTGCTGACCAGCGGCGGCATCAGCGCAGGCGAGGCCGACCACACGCGCGCCATGCTGCAGCGCATGGGCTGCGTGCACTTCTGGCGACTGGCCATGCGGCCCGGCCGGCCGCTGGCCGTGGGCCTGCTGCAGCCCGATGCGGGCACGCCGTTTGCCGCAAGCCGCACGCCTGCACGCACCACGGTGCTGATCGGCCTTCCTGGCAATCCCGTGGCCGCCATGGTCAGCTTTCTGGTCTTTGTCCGTCCGGCGCTGCTGCAGCTCATGGGCGCTGCGCAGGCAGTTGCCGAGGCGGCCGCCCTGCCCCAGGCCGTGGCTGCCCATGCGCTGTCCAAGCGGCCGGGCCGCACCGAGTACCAGCGCGGCCTTCTGTCCACAGGCGCCGATGGCCGCTGCCTGGTCCGCACCACCGGGCCGCAGGGTTCGGGCGTGCTGCGCTCCATGGCCGAGGCGGACTGCCTCATCGTGCTCGAACATGAGCGCGGTGCCGTGCAAGCCGGCGAAACCGTATCCATCCTGCCGCTGCAGGCCTTTCCCTGACAGGAGATTCCCATGCCCTTCCAGTCCAAGCACCTGACCGACGCCCCCGATCGCAGCACCGTCGACATGCTGCCCGGCGCTACCTTGCTGGAGTTCGGCACCGCCTGGTGCGGCCACTGCCAGGGCGCGCAACCGCTGATTGCTCAGGCGCTGGATGCCGCCCCGCAGGTGGCGCACATCAAGGTGGAAGACGGCCCCGGCCGGGCCCTGGGTCGCAGCTACCGCGTCAAGCTCTGGCCCACCCTGATCTTTCTGCGTGACGGGCAGGAGGTGCAAAGGCTGGTGCGGCCCCAGCAGGCCCGCGAGATCGCGGACGCACTGGCCCGCATCACCGCCCAGCCCTGACGCTTGCGGCGCGGCCGCTGCCTGTGTATCGCCGACAATGGCCCGCATGCCGCCTCAAAAGAAGCCAACCGAATCCGCGCCCAAGAAGCCCCGCCGCAACAGCGGCCGCCCGCTGGCCGACGATGCCGTGGGACGGGACATCATCCTGCAGACCACGGTCAACCTGCTCAAGACCCGCACACCGGAGCAGCTGAGCATTCTGGAAATCGCGGCGGCAGCCGGTGTCACGCGTGCCCTGGTGCGCTACTACTTCAGCAGCCTCAAGGGCTTGCTGCAGGAGGTGACGGAGTCCCTGATGCGCGAGTTGCAAAACCGCATGGAAGTGGCGCTCAGGACACAGGGCACGGTGGAAGAGCGCGTCTACCAGCGCCTGCTGCTGCGGCTGGATTTCATGCGCGAGCACCCGCAGTTCGAGCGGCTGGCGCTCTCCGAGATCTACCACTACGAAAGCGAAGAAGAGCCGCCGCCCTCGGGCACGCCGCTGCAGCGCATCACGCGGCGCGGGCTGGAGCTGACCTCGACCATGCTGATGAACGGAGCGCAGGCCAGCCACCCGGCACAGGTGGACCCGCGCTTCATCCACCTGGCCATCCTCAGCATTTCGGCCTTCCTGCCCACGGCACGGCCGCTGCTGGCCGAGCTGTTCGGTGAGGGACCCGAGGCAGACCAGCAGATCGAGCGCTACCTGCGCTTCATGTCCCATCTGCTGGCCGAGCGCATCAGGCAGGATGCGCCGGCGCAAGACCACCCTCCGTCCCCGGGCCACCACCCGGGATGACTTGCGCCGGCGCCCGCTGCTTCCTCCCTCCTTTCGTTCGGTGCCTGTTCAATCTAGTCCGGCTGTATGCCCAGCTCCTTGACCAGCCGCCCGAAGCGCTCGAAATCGCCGGCATTGGTCTTGCCCAGCCGCTGGGGCGGGCCGCCCACAGGGACGGTTCCCAGCGTGGCCATGCGCGCCACCACGTCGGGCATCCTGAGGATCTCGTTGAGGTGCGTATTCAGGAGCTTGACCACCTCGGCGGGCATGTTCCTGGGGCCGAACAGGCCATACCAGGCGGTCAGCTCCACGTCCTTGTAGCCCAGCTCGGCCAGCGTGGGCACGTCGGGCGCCAGCGGTGAGCGCTGGGCATCGGCCACGGCCAGCGCCACCAGCTTGCCGCCGGGCAGGTAGGGAGCGATGGAGCCCAGCGTGCTGTAGGTGAAGGGCACATGGCCGCCCACCACATCGGTGACGGCCGGCGCCACGCCCTTGTAGGGTATGGCCTCAAAGCGGGCGCCCGTGGCGCGCCGGACCATCTCGCCGAGGAAGTGCATGGGCGAGCCGTTGCCCGGCGTGGCATAGCCCAGCGAGCGGCCTTGGCTGGAGGAGATGGCCTCCTTGAAGCTGCGCACGCCCGCACCGGGCCCGGCGACGAGGAACAGCGAAGTGGAGCCGACCTCGATCACGGGCGTGAAGCCATTGAGCACGTCGTAGCCGTGGCCCGCGCCCAGCTTGAGCACCAGTTGGGCCATGGCAAAGGTATTGGGCGCCAGCAGCAGCGTGTAGCCATCGGCCGGTGCCTTGGCCACGAAACTGCTGCCTATGGTGCCGCTGGCGCCCGCGCGGTTGTCCACGAGCACGGACTGGCCGATGCGGGCCGACAGCTTCTCGCCCAGCAGCCGCGCCAGCGCGTCGGTATCGCCGCCTGCGGGGTAGGCCACGACGATGGTGACCGGCTTGTGGGGGTAGGTCTGGGCCTGCGCCGGACCGGCGAGCAGCGCCAGGGCCATGGCCGCGCCCAGGGCGAGCGTTCTGCGTTTCGCTTTCATGGAGAGGGCTTTCATCGTGGTTTTTTCATTGTCAGCAAAGGTCGTTGCCGGGCTCAAGCCTGGCGTATCGCCACACGGTGCATCCGCCGCGCTGCGGGGTGGTAGTCATTGACCGCGTAGTGCTGCGTGGCCAGGTTGTCCCAGATGGCCACCGAGCCCTTGCGCCAGCGAAAGCGCACCTGCCATTCAGGCACCTTGGCCAGCCCGCTGAGCATGGCGATCAGGGCCGCGCTCTCGTCGCTGGTCACGCCTTCTATGTGCGTGGTGTAGAGCGAGTTCACAAAGGCCACGGGCAGGCAGGTCACCGGGTGCACCAGGACCACGGGCTGCTCCAGCGGCGGATGCTTGAGGCGGGTGGCGCGATAGGCCTCGCCAGACGGATCTCGGCGCATCAGGCTTTGCCTGAGCGCTGGCGCCTCCCAGTTGTGGGTGGCGCGCAGCTTGCGCAGATAGGCCTGCAGCTCGGGCGCCAGCGAGGCGAAGGCCGTGGTCATGCTGGCCCACATGGTGTCGCCGCCCGTGGGCGGCACGTCCACGGCGTAGAGGCAGGCACCGGCGGGCGGCTTGGTCTGCCAGGTCAGGTCGGCATGCCAGATGTCGGTGCCGGTGCGCGTGCCCTGGCTGATCAGCAGCTCGACATGGGGATCGTCCGGGTGCGAGGGAAAGGTGGAGGACACGGGCTCTACCTTGCCGAACACCTGGGCCACGCGCACCTGCTGCGCAGGGTCCAGCGTCTGGTCGCGGAAGAATATGACCTGGCGCTCGGCCAGCAGCCGGCGCAGCGCGTCCGCATGGTCATGCACCTGCGCCGGGTCCGAGAGATCGATGCCGTAGATCTCCGATCCTATGCACGGGGTGATGTGTTCGACTTGCATGAAATTCCTTTTCTCGAAAAAAGCGGGGTTGGGGTGGTGATCAGGTGGACGCGATGTCCTGCGGCAGCGGCATGGAGCGGAACCGGCGGCCGGTGGCATGGAACAGGGCCGTGGCCACGGCAGGCGCCGTGGGGCCCAGGGCCACTTCGCCGCAGCCCTGGGGCGGCCGGTCGCTTTCGACCAGGACCACTTCCACGCGGGGCATTTCGGACAGTTGCAGCAGCGGGTAGTCGTGGAAATTGCTTTGCTGCACCACGCCCTTGTCAAAGCCCAGCCGGCTCTTGAAGGTGTTGGTCAGCGCAAAGCCGATGCCGCCTTCGACATTGGCCTTGACCAGTCCCGGGTTGACCACGCGGCCCGCGTCGATGGCGCAGATGGCGCGCTCCAGCCGCACGCGGCCTTCCACAACACGCAATTCCATGACCAGCGCGACAAAGGTCTGGAAGCTCTCGCCCCGCCCCGTGTAGACGTTGAAGGTCATGGCGCGGTGCAGGCCTGCCGGTGCGGGCTGCTCCCAGCGCGCGGCCTTGGCCGCCGCATCCAGCACGCCCAGCGCCAGCGGCTGGCCGGCCAGCAGGCGGCGCCGGTACTGGTAGTCGTCCACGCCTGCGGTGTGGGCCAGCTCGCTGATGAAGCTTTCCAGGAAGAACACGCTGGACGTGGTGCCCACGCTGCGCAGATAGCTCAGCGGTATGGGCTGCTGCACGTCCACGGCATCCACCAGCAGGTTGGGCACGCCGTAGATCAGGTCGTAGATGGACTCGACCATGGTCTCGTCCCAGCCGCCTGCATCGGCCATCTTCTTGGGGTTGATGGCCCCGTACAGCGACTGGCCCGAGATGCGTGCATGCAGCGCGGCAGGCAGCCCGTCGGCGCCCAGCACGGCACTCAGCCGCCCCGAGGCACCGGGCCGGTAGTAGGAATGCCGTATGTCGTCCTCGCGCGAGCGGATGACCTTGACGGGCCGGCCCACGGCCTTGGATGCCGCTGCCGCATGCAAGGCGAAGTCGGGCATGTACTTGCGCCCGAAGCTGCCTCCGAGGAAGGTGGTGTGCACGATGACCTTGTCCGCAGGCACGCCGCAGGCCTTGCCCAGTTCGCCGCGCAGGAAGTCCTGGCCCTGGTAGGACCCCCAGGTTTCGACTTCGCCGTCGCGCACATGCACGGTGGCGGCCAGCGGCTCCATGGTGGCGTGCGTGATGTAGGGCGAGTGGTAGTCGGCCGTGATCGGCTTGCCCGCCGCCAGCATTTCGCGCGGCTTGCCCAGGCTGCGAGCAACGACGGCCTTGTCGTTCGACAGACCTGCGACGAACTGCGCATGGATGCGCTCGCTGTCCACGCCGGCCGCCGCGCCAGCGTCGAATTCGATGTCCAGCGCGTCGGCGGCCTGCTTGGCGATCCAGTACGAATCGGCCACCACGACCACGGTGCTGGGCTCAGGGTCGGGCCACTGCGTGGTGCGCACGATGGCATGCACGCCGGGGCGCGCGCGCACCTCTGCCTCGTTGCGGATGCGCACGATGCGCCCCGTCACGCTGGGCGCCATGCGCACGGCGCCGATCAGCATGCCGGGCACCTCGACATCGATGCCGAAGACCGCACTGCCATCGACCTTGGCCGGGGTGTCCACCCGGCGCAGGTTGCGGCCGATCAGGCCCTGCTCGGAAGCCGACTTCATGCGCGGGCGCGCGGCGATGGACAGCCTGGAAGCCTCGGCCACGATCTCGCCGTAGCCCACGCTGCGGCCCGTCGCGGAGTGCAGCACGCGGCCGGCGCGCGTGCTGCACTGGGATGCCCGCACGCCCAGCCGGGCCGCGCCGGCACGCAGCAGCACATCACGGGCCTGGGCACCGGCCAGGCGCATGCGCTCGTAGAAATAGTTCATCGACATCGACGCGCCCACGAACTGCTGGAACGGCATCTCGCCCGCATCGTTGCGATAGGCGTCGCGCCCCGTGACGAAGCGCACGGTCACGCTGGCCCAGTCGGCATCGAGCTCGTCGGCCAGCACCTGGGGCAGGCCCGTGTAGATGCCCTGGCCCACCTCGCACTGCGACACGCCGATCACCACCTGCCCCGAAGGCTCGATCCAGACCCAATCGCCGATGGAGGAAGCCGTTGCTGCCGCTGCACCGGCCTCCGCTGGCGCGGCCTGCGCCAGCGGAATCAGCAGGCTGCCGGCAGCAGGCGCCACCAGCAGCGCAGCAGCGCTCTGGAGCAGATGCCTGCGCCGCAGCGAGATGGCAGAGCCGGCCGTGCGGCCCCGTTCATTGCTTGGACGCTGCGGCATGGATGGCCTCCCGGATGCGGTGGTAGGTGGCGCAGCGGCACAGATTGGTCATGGCCTCGTCGATCTGCGCATCGGTGGGCTGTGGATGGGTCTTGAGCAGCGCGGCAGCGGCCATGACCATGCCGGACTGGCAGTAGCCGCACTGCGGCACGTCCTTGTCCATCCAGGCCTTCTGGATGGGGTGGGAACGGTTGCTGGACAGCCCTTCGATGGTCGTGACCGCCTTGCCGCCCACCGTCGAGACGGGCAGCACGCAGGAGCGCACCGGCTCGCCATCGACATGGACCGTGCAGGCTCCGCACATGCTGATGCCGCAGCCGAACTTGGTGCCGGGCAGCTTGAAGTGATCGCGCAGCACCCACAGCAAGGGGGTCTGCCCGTCGCCGTCAAAGGCCACGCTTCGGGAATTGAGGGTGAATTTCATCGTGGGGTCTCCAATGCGCCCGCATCGACCGGGCTGCATGTCTCATGCCTCTCAGAACGAGTGGTGTATGCCTGCCGCAATCACGGTCTGCGTGCGCCCGCTGGCAACGCCCACGGAATTCATCGCCGCCACGCCATCCGAGGCGCGCTGGTGCGTGACCGAGGCATGCAGCTGCGTGCGTTTGGAGAAGGCGTAGCGCGCGCCCAGGTGGACCTGGTTCCACTTCGTCTGCTCGAAGCGGCTGAAGGAGTAGCCCGTGTTGATGGTCACGGCCTGGCTGGTCTGCCAGGCCAGGCCCAGGTCAAGGGCACTCATGTTGCTGGAGGCTGCGCCGTACTTGAGCGTGGAGCGCGTCAGCAGCGCGTTGAGCCGGACCGGAAGCGCATCGAGCTGGTAACCGCCGCCGATGCCCAGCACCTGGAAGGTATCGAGCACCAGGGGCCGGCCCGCCACCAGGTCCTGGCCCAGCGCGTTCGCCAGGCCCGTGCGCCCGGCGATATCGAAGGCACGGCCACGCGCATCGGTGTAGGCCACGGCCAGATTGAGCTTGGCACTGGAATAGCTGCCCATGACGCTGTAGGTACGGTTGGCCTGCGAGCGGCCCGGCACCTCGCCAAAGCCGTACTGCGCGCCGAACTGCATGCCGCCCATGCTGGGCGTCAGGTAGACCACGGAGTTGTCCACCGGAAACTGGCTGGACAGGCCGTCCAGATTGCCGGGGTGGTAGAGATAGAAGTTGTAGAGCTGGTAGCCGTTGCCCCACTGGCTCAGCGTGCCGGCCGTGAAATCGACCTGGCGACCCAGCCGCACCGAGCCCATCGACGCGCTGTCCAGACCCACCCAGGAAGCCCGGTTGAAGTAGCTGGTCGGCGAGATCGGCGAGCCGATGTCCGTGAGGAATCCGTTCTCCAGCTGGAACGAGGCCTTCATGCCACCGCCCAGATCCTCCGATCCGCGCAGGCCCCAGAGGTCAGGCTGGGAAATGGCCGAATCCATGCGCGTCAGCCGGCTCCCGCGCACATCGCTGATCCAGGGCATGGTCAGGTCCATGCTGCCGTACAGCGTCACCGAACTCTGGGCCAGCGCCGCTCCCGCGCCGCCCAGCATCGCCAATGCGGCAATTGCTTTGTATTTCATCGCAAGGCTCTTTCATCGTGAGATGGGTAAAAAAATTCCACAAGTGGCAATTTTGAACACCACGCCACGGAAGATGCCTGGCAGGGCGCGAACTAATTTCCACTTATGGAAATATTAGCTGCGCGGGCCGAATTCTGGTTCTGGGGTTTTCATCTACCGCGTTGTAGGTAGGTCTCGGGAGGTGGAAGCAAGGGACGGGCATTGCACCCGCCCCACACCAGGCGCTCAGCGCCCCAGTGCCTGGTCCACGCCCTTGTTGGCCAGGGCGTCTGCCCGCTCGTTGCCAGGGTCGCCTGCGTGGCCCTTGACCCAGCGCCAGTCGATGCGGTGCCCGCCCCCCTGGACTAGGGCATCCAGCCGCTGCCACAGCTCCACGTTCTTGACCGGCTCCTTGGAGGCCGTCTTCCAGCCCTTGGCCTTCCAGCCATGGATCCATTCGGTGATGCCCTTGAGCACGTACTGGCTGTCGATGTAGAGCACCACATCGCAGGGCCGCCTGAGCGCGGACAGCGCCTCGATCACGGCCATCATCTCCATGCGGTTGTTGGTCGTGTTCAGCTCGCCGCCGAACAGCTCTTTCCTGGCGCTGCCGGCCTCCAGCACCACGCCCCAGCCGCCGGGACCCGGATTGCCCTTGCAGGCGCCGTCCGTGTAGATAACAACTTGATTCAAAAAATTTCCTTGGGTTGAATGGCCCGGCCTTCAGGCCGGTTGGAATGCGGATCGCTGCCCTGCACCGCCTGCGCCGGCATGCGGTGGGCCACAGGCACGGAGGCGCCCGACACGGCTGCGCGGCCACGCCAGGCAGGCTCCAGCATGCGTGCGCCCGGCACGCGCTTGACGGCCACCACGCAGTACACGCCGCCCAGCATGGGCCAGCCCAGCCGCCCCACGCGGTCCATGAACTGCCAGCGCCGCAGCCAGCGATCCGTCTGCACCGCGGGACGATAGCAGCCGAACTGCACGGCCTCGATCTCGAAGGCCAGCAATCGCAGCCAGTCGCGCAGCCGCCAGTAGCCCACGCCCCAGCCCACATCGGGCAGATACACGCCGCGCTCGGCACGGCGCTGCACGCCCAGCAGACTGGCGGGGTTGAGCCCGCACACGACGATACGGCCCTCCGGCATCAGCACCCTGGCCGCCTCGCGCAATACGGCATGCGGGTCCGGCGAGGTCTCCAGCGTGTGCGGCATGACGACGAGGTCGAGGCTGGCCTCGGGAAACGGCAGCGCGGCCGGATCGGCCAGCAGCGCCACGGGCACCTCCAGCGGCGGCACGCCCTCGGCTGGCACCGCATCCTGCATGGAATCCAGGGCCAGCCAGCGGTGCGGCATGCGATTGGCGCGCAGGCCCTGGAGCATGGGCATGCCCAACTGCAGGCTGTGATAGCCGAAAATATCGGCCACCGCCTCGTCGCAGCGCTGCTGCTCCCATTCCAGCAGGTAGTGGCCGAGGGCAGATTGCGTCCAGTGATGCGTCCCTATAATTTTGCTGCTCATGAACCTGTTGCCCATCCCCGCTTTTTCCGACAACTACATCTGGCTGCTGTACGACGCAGGGCAGGCCCTGGTCGTCGATCCCGGCGATGCAGCGCCCGTGCTGGCCAGCCTGCGCCAGCTGGACTTGCAGCTGCAGGGCATTTTAGTCACCCACCACCATGCCGATCATGTCGGCGGCGTGGCGCAGCTGCGCCAGGCCACGGGCGCCCAGGTCTGGGGCCCCGCCTACGAGCAGTTGCCCGAGCCCGTGCAGCGCGTGCAGGGTGGCGATACCGTGCAGGCCCTGGGCGGCCCCTGGCAGGTCATTGACGTGCCCGGCCACACCAGCGGCCACATCGCCTTCTACAGCACCGCGGCGCAGGCGCAGCCCGTGCTGTTCTGCGGCGATACCCTGTTTTCAGGGGGGTGCGGGCGCCTGTTCGAAGGCACGCCGCAGCAGATGCAGCAATCGCTGGACGATCTGGCCGCGCTGCCGGACAACACCCTGGTCTGCTGCGCACATGAGTACACAATGTCCAACCTGCGCTTTGCGCAGGCCGTGGAACCAAACAACCAGGCCCTGGCTCACTACCAGAGGCATTGTCAGGCGTTGCGCGAGGCCGGCCGGCCCACGCTGCCTTCCCTGATGGAGACCGAGCGCTCCATCAATCCCTTTCTTAGAACGCGCGAATCCGCAGTGGCCGCCGCCGCCGCAGGCTTCGACGCACAGGTGAGACAGCAGGACCCCGCCAGCGTGCTGGCCGGCCTGCGCCAATGGAAAAACGTCTTCTGATGAAACTGCTACACACCCTGCTGCTGGGCAGCCTGCTGGCTCTTGCGGGCTGCGCCACCACCAGCAGCCCGGACCTGGCCAGCACGGCCCCCGCCCCCAGCACCGCACCGCACTCCCCGATGTACCCCAACGGACCGCTGAGCCCGCTGGGCACAGGCAGCGCCGGCAACGGCGGCGTGGCCTCGCTGGAGACCACGGGCGATCTGTGGGTACGCATTCGCCAGGGCTTCGCCATGCCCGACCTGGACCAAGATCTGGTCAAGGACCGCGAGCAGTGGTATGCCAGCCGGCCCGACTACATACAGCGCATGACCGAGCGCTCCAGCAAGTACCTGTTCCACATCGTCGAGGAACTGGAGCGGCGTAACATGCCCACCGAGCTGGCACTGCTGCCCTACATCGAGAGCGCCTTCAACCCGCAGGCCGTCTCCACCGCCAAGGCGGCCGGCATGTGGCAGTTCATGCCGGCCACCGGCACCTATTTCGACCTCAAGCAAAACGCCTTCCGCGACGACCGCCGCGACGTGCTGGCCTCCACGCGCGCCGCGCTGGACTACCTGCAAAAGCTCTACGACATGTTCGGCGACTGGCACCTGGCCCTGGCCGCCTACAACTGGGGCGAAGGCAGCGTGGGCCGCGCCATCAAGCGCAACGAGAAGCTGGGCCTGCCCACGGGCTACACCGACCTGCAGATGCCGGCCGAGACCCGCATGTACGTACCCAAGCTGCAGGCCGTCAAGAACATCGTGGCCAACCCCGATGCGTTCAACACCGAGCTGCCGCTGATCGAGAACCACCCCTACTTCCAGACCGTCACCATCACCCGTGACATCGACGTGGAACTGGTGGCCAAGCTGGCCGATGTATCGACCGATGACTTCAAGGCGCTCAATCCCAGCTTCCGCAAGCCGGTGATCTTTGCGGCCGGCACGCCGGAGATCCTGCTGCCCTGGGACAACGCCAAGGTGTTTCGCCGCAACATGCAGGCCTTCGACGAAGGCCAGTACGCGAGCTGGACCGTGTGGACCGTGCCTTCCACCATCAGCGTGGCCGAGGCGGCCCAGCGTGTGGGCCTGGGCGAGTCCGACCTGCGCGCCCTCAACAACATCCCCCCGCGCATGCTGATCAAGGCAGGCTCCGCGCTCATGGTGCCGCGCGGCGCCAACGTGCGTGCCGACGTGGCCGGCCACGTGGCCGACAACGGCCAGATCAGCTTTGCCCCCGAGATCATCACGCGCCGCACCACCATCAAGGCCCGCAAGCGCGACACGCTGATCAGCGTGGCCAACCGCTACGGCGTCAGCGCGTCCAATCTGGCGGACTGGAATGACCTGAAGTCCTCCGCCACCCTGCATGCCGGCCAATCGCTGGTGGCCTACCTGCCGGTGCGCGCCAGCAGCGGCGGCAATGCCCGGGCGGCCAAGTCCACCGGAACCGCGCGCAAGGTAGCCGTGCAGCCGCAAAACCGCAATGCCAAGGTGTCGGTCACCACGGCGCCGCGTGGCGGCAAGCCATCCAAGGTGAAAAAGCGCTGAAGGCGCTGAAGGCACCGCCACTGCCCCACTCCAAAGAGCCCGCTTTCGCGGGCTCTTTTGCGTGCGGCCCGGGGGCTCAGGTGTGGAAACGCTGGCGGGACTGCCGCACGAATTCGTTGGTGAACGAGCGCTCCAGGTCGATACCGCTGCGCGCCAGCGCAGGGTTGAGCCGGACCAGGGCGCGCAGGGCCGTGGCAGGCCCGTCATCGGGCATCAGGCCATCGGGCGAGATGGTGGTGCGCATGTGCTCGAAGGCCGACAGATAGGCGCGCCGCGAGCCCAGCAGATAGGGTGCAGGCACGGCCCTGAGCACATCCATGGGCGCGGCGGTCTGCAGCCACTTGAGCGATCGGACCATGGCATTGCTCAGCGCCTGGGCCTTGGCAGGGTTCTTGCGCAAAAAGGCCTGGGTCGCGTACAGCGTGCCCGAGGGCATGGAGCCGCCGTACAGCTGCGCGCTGCTGCGCAGATCACGCAGGTCTCTGACGATGCGCACGGCTCCCTTGTCCTCCAGCACGCTCATCAGCGGGTCCGCATGGCACAGCGCATGCACGCGCCCGGTGCGCAGCGCCTCCATGGCGTCAGGCCCCGAGCCCACACCCACCAGTTGCACCAGATCGGCCTCCAGACCATCGCCCAGCAGCATCAGTTGCACGGCCCGGGCCGTGGATGCGCCCAGCGAGGACACGCCCACGCGCCGCCCGCGCAGGTCGGCCAGCGTCTGGTAGCGCGGCATCCAGCGCGAGGACACGCCCAGCGCAATCTGCGGCGCACGCCCCTGCACGACAAAGGCACGCAGCACACTGCCGCGCTGCTGCGCGACAAGCGTGTGTTCATAGGCACCCGCGCACACATCGGCGGCGCCCGATTCCAGCGCCTGCAGCGACTGCGACCCGCCCGGATAGTCATCGATGCGCACGGTCAGGCCCTCGGCCTCGAAGTACCCCAGTTGCTGGGCAATCACCAGCGGCAGGTAATACAGCAGGCCCTGACCGCCCACGGAAATCGTCACCAGCTCGGCCGAACCGAGGGAAGGAAACGACCAAAGGGAACCCAGCCCCATGAGGCTCAACAAGGTTCGGCGATCAAGCACGTGGGAAGACATGGTGGTTATTTTGCTGCAGTGCAACACGATCATGCCCAGAGCCCGCATGCACAGCATCGGTGCTTGCCCGTATGTGAAACACCGTAGGCTTCAGGGCCAGCACGGCGCGCGGTGAACACGCGCCCGGCCCTCACCCAGGTCTCACCCAGGCCTCAGCGGTAGCCCGCGAAAAACAGCAGCAGATTCACCACCAGCGCCAGCGCCCAGGCCAGACTGCGCAGCGTGGCGCGGTCCGTCACATAGAGGGCGATGTAGGCAATACGCAACACAACAAAGGCCACGGCCAGGCCATCGACACGCGCGGACGGTGCACCCAATTGCCAGGCAACCAGCAAGGCGCCAATGAAGAAAGGCAGGCACTCGAAGCTATTGGCCTGCGCCGCGTTGGCCCGTGCCTGGTAGCCCGTCTGCTGCGCCAGCCAGGCCCGGGGTTCGTGGTTGTCGAAACCGCGCTGCCCCGGCCGGTGCTTCATGCCGGGCGCCTTGGCGATGTAGGCGCAGGCCAGCGGCAGCAGGGCCGCCACCAGCAGGCACCAATGCGCTATGGAGAAGCCGCCGGGCGGCAGGATGACAGAGGTCGGCATACAGGCTCCTGATGAATAGACAAGAAACGCCAGCCGCCTCGGCCACTACCGGCGGTCCACCAGCGCATGGGCGATCGTACCGAGGTCCACGTACTCGAGTTCGCTACCTATGGGCACGCCGCGCGCCAGGCGCGTCACATGGATGCCGCGCGCCTTCAGGGCCTCGCTGATCGCATGGGCCGTGGCCTCGCCTTCGGCCGTGAAGCTGGTGGCCAGGATCACCTCCTGCACCTTGCCGTCGCCGGCACGCTCCAGCAGGGATGACAGGTTCAGATCGCGCGGACCTATGCCGTCGAGTGGCGACAACCGCCCCATCAGCACGTAGTAATAGCCTTGGTAGGCACCCGTGCGCTCCATGGCCGCCATATCGGCGGGTGCCTCCACCACGCACAACCGGGCCGCGTCACGCCCTTCATCCTGGCAGATGGAGCAGATGCGGCCTTCGGTGAAGGTATGGCAGCGCTCGCAGTGGGTGACCGACTCCACGGCCGTGGTCAGGGCACGGGCCAGTTGCCGCGCACCGTCCTGGTCGCGCTGCAGCAGGTGGAAGGCCATGCGCTGCGCCGACTTGATGCCCACACCCGGGAGCCTGCGCAAGGCCTCGATCAGGCCATCGAGCGATTGCACGTCCGACATGGCAGCTTCCTTTCAATGGAGAAGGTTCTCAGAAAAAAAGCGATCTGCAGGGGCAGATCGCTCGATGGCCACTCCACACGAGTGGGCAGCTGGAGAAGCCGGCATGGCCTCTCCAGGCTGTTCGGCACAACCGCTGGGGCCTGCCTCAGAACGGGAACTTCATGCCGCCCGGCAGGCCGGGCATGCCGGCCGTGAGCTTGCCCATCTTCTCGTTGGAAGTCTCTTCGGCCTTGCGCACGGCGGCGTTGAAGGCGGCAGCCACCAGATCTTCCAGCATGTCCTTGTCTTCGGCCAGCAGGCTGGGGTCGATGGTGATGCGCTTGACGTCGTGCTTGCAGGTCATGACCACCTTCACGAGGCCCGCGCCAGACTCGCCTTCCACCTCGATGTTGCCCAGTTCATCCTGGGCCTTCTTGAGGTTGTCCTGCATGGCCTGGGCTTGCTTCATCAGGCCGGCCAGTTGTCCTTTGTTGAACATGTGAGTTCCTTCTTCTGTAGGGTAAAAACGAAACGCTCTAGAGCGTGTCAGGGCTGAATGGATACGGGCTTGATACTGCCGGGCACGATTTTCGCGCCATGGCTGCGGATCAGGGTCTGCACCAGAGAATGATTCATCACGATGTCTTCTGCAATGCGCTGGCGCTCATGGCTGGCCACCGCATTGCGCCGCGCGGGGCTGTCTGCCACGGCGCCTTGCTCCACATGCAGTTGCCGCGCCAGGCCTGCGGCCTCCAGCGCCGCACGCAGGCGCTCGCGCGTGGCGGGCTGCGCCAGCGAGCTGCTTTCCACGCGCAGCGTCCATGCATCGCCGTCGCGCGCCACCAGTTGCGACTGCAGCGCCAGCTGCCGCGCCAGCGCCGTGACGGCCTCGGCATGCACCAGTTGCTGGACGGCAGCGTGCCAGACATCGCCATCGGGCGTGCGCTCCACGGTCGGCGCGGGTGGCGCACCGGGGGACTGACGGCCACGTTCGGGAGCGAAGTCCTGCACATCGATCTGAGTGTCGATCTGCGGTTCGGCCTGCCGTGCCACGGCAGCGGCAGGCGGCTCCAGGGCCAGATCTCCGTCATCGCTCCAGCGGCCTTCGTCGGCCCAGCCTTCATCGGGCATCCCGGCCCAGGCACCCTCGTCCGGCGCATCGGCATCCTGCGCCTGCGGCGCCTCATCGGCAGAAGAGTCTTCGTCTTCCTGCACATCGTCCACAGGCTCGTCCAGGGGCTCCTGGGCGACACCGGCGGCCGGCTTCACCGCTGGAGCAACGGAAGGCCTGGCCTCCTGGACAGGCGCAAGCACAGGTTCCGGCCTAGCAACTGGGGCCACGGCCACGGGCGCCTGAACAGGCGCTGGAGCCGCAACGGCTTGCACCACGGGAGCGACCACGGCGGGCGCAGCGGTCACTGGAGATGCGGCAGGCGCGACAGGAGCAGGAGGCGCGACCGGGACGGGCATGGCCGCCTCGGCTGGGACAGCGGGAGCCTCGGGCAAAGCGGGAGCCTCAGGCACAGCGGGCTGTGCGGGCCGCGTCTGCGCAACGGGCGCGGGAGATTCAGGCTTCGCCGTGGAGGGGGTCAGCGCTGGAGTTTTTTTTTCAGCCGCGCCCGGAGCGGGCTCTGCAGATTGCGGCTTGAACGCCAGCAGCCGCAGCAGCGCCATGGTCAGGGCCGCGTACTCGTCGGGTGCCAGGCCCAGTTCGGCCCGGCCATGCAGGCAGATGCTGTAGAGCAGCTGGGTTTCGTCGCGCGGCATCAGCACCGCAAGGCGGGCGATCTCTGCGGCCTCTGGATCGCTGGCGTCAGCGGCCATCTGCGGCACGGCCTGTGCCACGGCCATGCGCTGCAGCACGGCACACATTTCCTCCAGCGTGGAGGCAGCGGACAGGCCATTGCGGCGCAGCGCGTCGGAGGTTTCCACCACCACCTGGCCATCGGCCTGGGCGAGTGCCTCGATCAAGCGGAACACATGGCTGCGGTCCACGCTGCCCAGCATCTGGCGCACCGTGGCCTCCTGCAGCTGTCCGCTGCCAAAGGCAATGGCCTGGTCCGTCAGCGACAGCGCATCGCGCATGGAGCCACGCGCGGCGCGCGACAGCAGGCGCAGGGCCTGGGGCTCGGAGGCCACGCCTTCCTGCCCCAGCACCTGGCCCAGATGCTCCAGTACGGTCTCGGGCGCCATGGGCCGCAGGTTGAACTGCAGGCAGCGGCTGAGCACGGTCACGGGCACCTTCTGCGGATCGGTGGTGGCCAGCACGAACTTCAGGTATTCGGGCGGCTCCTCCAGCGTCTTGAGCATGGCGTTGAAGGCCGTGTTCGTGAGCATGTGCACTTCGTCGATCATGAAGACCTTGAAGCGTCCCTGCACCGGCTTGTAGACAGCCTGCTCCAGCAGGCTCTGCACCTCGTCCACGCCACGGTTGGAGGCAGCGTCCAGCTCCGTGTAGTCGGGAAAGCGCCCGCTGTCGATTTCGGTACAGGCCGCACAGACGCCGCAGGGCGTTGCCGTGATGCCGCCCTGGCCATCGGCGCCCTGGCAGTTGAGCGACTTGGCCAGAATGCGCGAGACCGTGGTCTTGCCCACGCCGCGCGTGCCGGTGAACAGATAGGCATGGTGCAGGCGCTGCTGCGTCAGGGCATTGGTGAGCGCCTGAACGACATGCTCCTGCCCCACCATTTCAGAGAAATTGCGGGGGCGGTATTTGCGGGCCAGCACAAGATAAGACATCCCGCGATTCTACGGGGCTGGGCGCCCTTGCCCGAGGCGACCCGGGTTTGGCCGGCCATGTCGTCCGGGCGGCCCGGTGTTTGCCCCTATAATCGAGAGTGACGGGCCTCCTCGCATGGGGAAGCGGCCAACCGGGTCAGGTGGGGAACCAAGCAGCCCTAACCGTGAAACCAGTGCCGAGGGCAAGGCTCGTCACCTTCATTGAACAGCAGGCCCTGCGGGCGCCTGCCCCGTCCAGGCCCGCTGCGGCACCCTCTCCTCCTTAACGCTCTGCGCCATCCGCCTTGAGATAGCGCGCAACGCCTTGCGCCGCCTGCAGGCCGCTGGCCATGCACGCCGTCAGCAGGTAGCCGCCCGTGGGAGCCTCCCAGTCCAGCATCTCGCCGGCGCAGAAAACGCCAGGAGCGGCTGCGCACATGCCGTTGGCGTCCAGAGCTTCCAGCCGCACGCCGCCTGCCGTGCTGATGGCCTCGTCAATGGGTCGTGCCGCCACCACGGTGATGGGCAGGGCCTTGATGGCATGGGCCAGCCGCACAGGGTCGGCCACACCTTCCTTGCCCAGCACCTCATGCAGCACGGCGGCCTTGATGCCGTCCAGGCCCAGGCGCCCCTTCAGATGGCTGGCCAGGCTGCGCGAGCCGCGCGGATGGCGCACTTCCACCAGCACGCGCTCGGGCATCAACTGGGGCAGCAGGTCGAGATGGACGGTGGCCTGCCCATCGCGCGCAATGGCTTCGCGCAGCGCCGCAGAGACGGCATAGATCAGGCTGCCTTCCACGCCCGTGGTCGTGGCAATGAATTCGCCCTTGCGCGAGAAAACATGGCCCTTGCCATCATCAAAGGACAGCGCCACCGACTTGAACGGCTGGCCCGCAAAGCGCTCGGTGAAATAAGGACTCCAGCCGCGCGCAGGCTGGGGGCTGGCACCCAGCAGCTCGGCCATGAACTCCCGGCGATCGATCTGTCCGCTCGAAGCCGCACCATCCAGGCCCACATCGAACCCGCAGTTGGAAGGCTTCAACGCAGCGACTTCAACACCGCGCTGCTCCAGCAAGGGCAGCCAGGCGCCATCCGAGCCCAGGCGCGCCCAGCTGCCACCGCCCAATGCCAGCACCACGGCCCTTGCCCGCACCTGCAGCCGCCCTTCGGGTGTATCAAAGCCCAGCGCATCGCCGTCTTGCCAGCCCACCCAGCGGTGGCGCGTGTGCAGCACCACGCCCTGGGTCTGCAGACGCACCAGCCAGGCACGCAGCAAGGGCGCAGCCTTCATGTCCTTGGGGAATACGCGGCCCGAGCTGCCCACAAAGGTTTCCACGCCCAGTTCACCGGCCCAGGCACGCAGTTGATCCGGCGACAGCAGTTCCAGCCAGCGCGACACCTCGGCACTGCGCTCGCCGTAGCGGGAGACAAAGGCGGGCAGGTTTTCGGAATGGGTCAGGTTGAGCCCGCCCTTGCCTGCCATGAGGAACTTGCGCCCAGCGGAGGACTTGGCCTCGAACACATGGACATCCAGCCCCTTGCCGGCCAGCCCTTCGGCCGCCATCAGGCCCGCAGGCCCCGCACCGATCACCGCCACATCGCAGTCCATCGTGCGCGCTGCCGCACCGGGTTCAAAAGCATCCATCACATCAGTTTCCATTCCATGCTCGCATTCAACTTGGCGCTGCCGGCCGGCACATATGCCTGCAGCGCGGGCGCGCAGAATACCCTGCCGCAGGCCGGTCTGCGCGCAGGCGCCACTAATTCCCGGAGTCCCGGCAACCCTGTCGCCACCCCATAAACAGCTATGACAGTCATAGCATTGAGCTACCGCCCATACGGTGCAGCAGGTGATAGGTTTCTGTCACAATCTTTTTGCGGTGCGGATTTTCCTGCGCCTTCCTCATTGCGAAAAATCAAGGACTCCACCCATGGCCAGCGAACTGATCAAACACATCTCCGACGCAAGCTTTGAAGCCGACGTCTTGCAGCCTGGCACCACGGTGCTGGTCGATTACTGGGCCGAATGGTGCGGCCCCTGCAAGATGATCGCCCCCATCCTCGACGAAGCAGCGCAGACCTACAAGGAAAAGCTGTCCATCGCCAAGATGAATGTGGACGAGAACCGCGAGATCCCCGCCAAGTTCGGCATCCGCGGCATCCCCACGCTGATGCTGTTCAAGGATGGCCAGCTGGCCGCCACCAAGGTGGGCGCCCTCAACAAGGCACAGCTGTCCGCTTTCCTGGAACAGCACCTGGCCTGATTCCCCCGACGGCCCCGCACACGGGGCCGTCACAGATGCGGGCCGGCGTTGGCCGCAGCACCGCATCGCACTGGCGCATAAACGAGGCGCCGGCGCAAATTTCCCTGTGACCTTCGGATTTTTTCCTGTCATAATGCCCTTCATCACCGGCCTTATGCATTGAAGGCCGCGCTGAGACCCTCAGGCAAGCCAGCCCACTTCCACAGTGTTTCGCTTGGCTCAACGCCTTCCCCTGGTTTCTTTCCACTCCGTTCTGGAGTCACTCCATGCACCTTAATGAACTCAAGGCACTGCACGTGTCTGAAGTCCTGAAGCAGGCCGAAGCGCTTGAGATCGAAAACGTCGGTCGCATGCGCAAGCAAGAGTTGATGTTCGCCATCATCAAAAAGCGAGCCAAGGCAGGCGAACAAGTGTTCGCCGACGGCGTGCTGGAAATCCTGCCGGACGGTTTCGGCTTTCTGCGCAGCCCCGACACCAGCTATACGGCCAGCACCGACGACATCTACATCTCGCCCAGCCAGGTCCGCCGCTTCAACCTGCACACCGGCGACATGATCGAAGGTGAAGTGCGTACGCCCAAGGATGGCGAGCGCTACTTCGCACTGACCAAGCTCGACTCCGTCAACGGCGGCTCGCCCGAGCAGAACAAGCACAAGGTGCTGTTCGAGAATCTGACCCCCCTGTTCCCCACCCAGCAGCTGCGCCTGGAGCGCGAGATCAAGGGTGAGGAGAACATCACCGGCCGCATCATCGACATCATCGCTCCCATCGGCCGCGGCCAGCGCGCGCTGATCGTCGCACCGCCCAAGAGCGGCAAGACCATGATGATGCAGAGCATCGCCCATTCCATCACGGCCAACCATCCCGACGTGCACCTGATGGTGCTGCTGGTCGATGAGCGCCCCGAAGAAGTGACCGAGATGCAGCGCTCGGTCAAGGGCGAAATCATCGCCTCCACCTTCGACGAGCCCGCCACGCGCCACGTGCACGTGGCCGAGATGGTGATCGAGCGCGCCAAGCGCCTGGTCGAGCTCAAGAAGGACGTGGTCATCCTGCTGGACTCCATCACCCGCCTGGCCCGCGCCTACAACAACGTCGTGCCCTCGTCGGGCAAGGTGCTGTCGGGCGGCGTGGACTCCAACGCCCTGCAGCGTCCCAAGCGCTTCTTCGGCGCGGCACGCAATGTGGAAGAAGGCGGCTCGCTGACCATCATCGCCACGGCCCTGGTCGATACCGGCAGCCGCATGGACGAAGTGATCTTCGAAGAGTTCAAGGGCACGGGCAACAGCGAACTGGCCCTGAACCGCCGCCTCTACGAGAAGCGCGTGTTCCCCGCCATCGAACTCAACAAGAGCGGCACACGCCGCGAAGAACTGCTGCTGGCTCCCGAGATCCTGCAAAAGACCCGCATCCTGCGCCAGTTCATGTACAACATGGACGAGATCGAGGCCATGGAGCTGATGATCAAGAACATGCGGGCCACGAAGACCAACGTGGACTTCTTCGACATGATGCGCCGCGGCGGCTGATCGCAGAGATCCAGCCCACGGCCCCTACAGACGCCTCGCTCACGCGGGGCGTTTTGCGTTCCAGCCGCCCGTCTCACCACGCTGCGGCAGACGTGCCCAGCGCACAGGCCGCGCGCTCCCAATGCATGGGCGCACCCGCCACCTCCACCGGCGCCCGCAGGCGCCGCGCCGCGCCCCAGGAGGTCGCCTCGATCGCCGCGCTGAAATCCTCGGCACCGTTCACCGGCGCCAGCGGGCAGGCATCCGGGTCGCCTACGCCATGTCCCGCCAGAAGATGGGCCGTGCGCGCCAACGAGGCGCGCACCGTGCTGCCGCCCTGCCCCTGCATGCGCCGCACCAGCGCCATCACCACGGCGGCAGCCATCAGATAGCCGGTGGCGTGGTCCAGCGCCTGCAGCGGCAGCGGCGTGGGTCGGTCACGGCCCAGCCGGTGCATGCCTGCATCGGCAATGCCGGCGCTCATCTGCACCAGGCTGTCGAAGCCGCGCCGCTGCTGCCAGGGCCCGCTCCATCCATAGGCGTTGAGCGACACATCGATGAGTGAGGGATTCAGCCGACGGCGCCACGCGGCCCCGAATCCCAGCCCCTCCAGCGCACCGTCCCGGTAACCGTGGACCAGCACGTCGGCGCCGGCCAGCAGTTGCTCGAACACGGCACGATCCTGGGGCGCCCGCAGGTCCAGCCGGGCGCAGCGCTTGCCCAGCGTGACTTCAGGCACCGTACCCGGCTCCTCCCAACCGGGCGGATCGATGCGCAGCACCTCGGCACCATGGCCCGCAAGCCAGCGCGTGGCGGCGGGACCGGCCAGGATGCGCGTCAGATCCAGCACGCGCAGCCCCTGCAGCGGCCGCTGCGCCGATGGCTGCCATGCACCAGCACTGAAACTGAAGGGCTGGCCCGGCTGCGGATGCATCTGCCACGCCAGCAAAGGCTCCTGCTGCACGGCCTGCCCCTGCGGATGCGCAGCCCAGGCAGCCAGCCCGCGCATGGCGGCAGCACAGCCACCCTGCGCGACAACGGCCGACTCCAATTCATGCGCCGTCCAGCGCCTGACCGCCGTCGCCACAGCCTCCCGGTCGGCCGGTGCGCCGAGCACGGCCAGCGCCGCTGCGCGGTGGTGGGGCGCATTGGTATGCAGGCGGATCCAGCCATCGGCCGTGCGGTAGTCACCGGCCACGGCGTCCCACAGCGCGGGCATCTCCCAGCCCAGTGGATGCAGGCTGCTGCCAAACCACAGGGACGCGAGCCTGCGGTCCACCACCACCTGCGGCGCGGCAGCGCCGCATTGGGCCACCAGCTCGGAGATGGCAAGGCCTGCCACACCCAGGCTGGCCGCCGCCAGATCGGAGACCGGAAACACCGAGGCCAAGGCGCCTTGCCCGCGCATCTCCAGACGTTGCAGCGCGCCGTGGGCACCTCCCAGTGCCGCCCAGATCTGGGCGGCGCAGTGATCAAAAGCGGAAGAGGACGGAAGACTGGACATGGAGCACTCCTGGCAACGGAAACAAGGGTTGGAACCCGCACCATAGATTTCCAGAAAATATTGTCAATATTGATTAAACAAATCAACATATCATCACACCCATGCCCGACTACCTGAACTCGACCGAAGCCACCGCACTGCTGGGCGTGAGCCGCGCCACGCTGTATGCCTATGTCAGCCGAGGACTGCTGCACGCCCATGCGGCAGACACGCCGCGCGAAAGCCGTTACCTGCGCGAAGAGGTCGAGCAGCTCGCGCGCCAGCGCGGCCAGGGCCGCAAACCCCGCGAAGTCGCCCAGGCCGCGCTCAACTGGGGCCTGCCGGTGCTGGAGTCATCGATCACGCTGATAGAACAGGGCCGCCTCTACTACCGTGGCGAGGACGCCGTGGACTGGGCACGCTCGCAAACGCTGGAAGAGACCGCCGCCCTGCTCTGGCAATACCCGGCCGATGCCGCCTTCGCTGCACACGCCGTGGAGGCCGCCCCTGTGTTGCCCGACCTGCAGCAGCGCATGGCCGGCCAGCCTTGCGAAAACACATTGCTGGCCCTGTTCACCGTCGCCAGCGATGACGCGGCCACTGCCGCATGGCAGCAATCGCCAGAACGGCTGGCGGCAGGCTGCGGAGCACTCCTGCGCCTGCTGGCAGCCTGCCTGCTGGGCACGGCGCCGGACAAGACCCCCATCCACCTGCAATGCGCCCAGGCCTGGGGTCTGGACGCACAAGGCGCCGACCTGGTGCGCATGGCCCTGGTGCTGTGCGCCGACCATGAACTCAACGCCTCCGGCTTCACGGCGCGCTGCGTGGCATCCACGGGCGCCAGCCTGCGGGCGGCCGTGGTGGGAGGCCTTGCCGCCCTGACGGGCGGGCGCCACGGCGGCACGACCGCGCGCGTCGAAGCGCTCTGGGACGAGCTGGGCGAGGCGCAGGCCCCGGCACGCCTGCGCCAGCGCCTGGCGCGCGGCGAGACCCTGCCCGGCTTCGGCCACCACCTCTACCCCGAAGGCGATGTGCGCGCCGCCCTGTTGCTGGAAATGCTGCCCAGGCAGGGACCGGCGGCGACCCTGGCGGCCGAAGTGATGGCACTCACTGGCCTGGCCCCTTCGGTCGATTTCGCATTGGTGGCCCTGCGGCGGCACCTGCAGCTGCCGGCGGGCAGCGCCTTCGGGCTGTTCGCGCTGGGCCGCTGCGCAGGCTGGCTGGCACAGGCGCTGGAGCAGCGCGCCACACGGCAGATCATTCGGCCACGCGCGGCGTACACGGGGCCCAGGCCCGCCGGCTTGGCACGCAACTGAGCACTATGCGATAATGCAGGGCTTTTTCTTGCGGAAAGTACGCTTGATTTGAACCGCTACAAAGGTTGCAGCGGGTCAGGCACGGCTACCGCACTTGCATCAGAAGGAAAGATCATGAAAGAAGGCATCCACCCCAACTACCGCGAAGTTCTGTTCGTGGACCTGTCCAACGGCTTCAAGTTCGTGACCCGCTCGTGCGTGAACACGAAGGAAACCGACACCTTCGAAGGCAAGGACTACCCCCTGTTCAAGCTGGACACCTCGTCCGAGTCGCACCCGTTCTACACCGGCACGCAAAAGTCGGTGGACAACATGGGCGGCCGTGTGGAGCGCTTCCGCAACCGTTTCGGCAAGAAGTAAATCCTGCTTCTCCGGCCAGAAGGGCAGCACGGGCAACCGCGCTGCCCTTTTGTTTTTCGCAGTCCGGCCAATCCATGGCGGCCAGGCATGCCCCATTCTTTTCGAGGCCTTTGCTTCGCGTATTCTTGCGCCCTCCGTTGCAGAAAGTCCTGTGAGTGAACCAGCCCACCCCTGCCATCGTTGCCCAAAGCGCCGTGCGCCGCCTGCCCCGCTGGTCGCTGCTGCTGCTGTGCCTGGCCTATGTCGTGCCCGGATATGTGGGGCGCAGCCCCTGGCGCATGGCCGACATGGAGGCCTTCGGCTACATGCGGGAGCTGGCCCTGGGCCATACCTCGTGGCTGGCACCGCGCATGGCGGGCCTGCTGCCCGAATCCGAGGGCCTGCTGTCGTACTGGCTTGGCGCGCTGGCCATGCAGGGAGCGCCTTCCTGGCTGAATCTGGAGATGGCGGCACGCCTGCCCTTCATCGCCATGCTGGTGCTCACGCTGACGGCCACCTGGTGGGGCGTGTACTACCTGGCGCGCACGCCGGGCGCGCGCCCCGTGGCCTTTGCCTTCGGTGGCGAGGCACAGCCCACCGACTATGCGCGCGCCATGGCCGATGGCGGCCTGCTGGCCCTGGTGGCCTGCCTGGGCCTGGCCCAGCTTTCCCATGAAACCACCAGCTACATGACCCAGCTCGGCTGCGCGGCCCTGCTGTTCTTTGCCGCCGCAGCCATGCCCTACCACGGCCGCACCGCCATGCTGGCGCTGCTGCTGGGCCTGCCGGGCCTGGCGTTGAGCGGCGCGCCGACCGTGGCCACGCTGTTCGGCCTGGGCGGTGCGACCATGGCGTTTTTCTCGCGCACCTGGGGTGACGAGCCCTCGCCCGCGCCGCGCGAGGCACGCATCTGGACCGCGCTGTGGCTGGGCGTCACGCTGCTGGCGGCCGCACTGTCCTGGTGGCTGGACCAATGGGCCTGGCGCCTTGTGGACAGCGGCACCGCCAAGGAATGGCAAAGCCTGGTCAGGCTGCTGCTGTGGTTCAGCTGGCCGGCCTGGCCGCTGGCCATGTGGACCCTGTGGGTCTGGCGCCGCCAGATCGCCACGCCTCGCCGCTATCCCCATCTGGCGCTGCCGCTGTGGTTTGCCGTCATTCCGGTGATCGCTTCGCTGAGCACGCTGCCTGCGGACCGCGCCCTGCTGCTGGGCCTGCCCGCCATCGCCACGCTGGCAGCCTTTGCCCTGCCGACGCTGCGCCGCAGCATCAGCGCCTTGATCGACTGGTTCACCTTGCTGTTCTTCAGCGCCGCCGCCATTGCCATCTGGGTGATCTGGCTCTCGCTGCAGACGGGCATTCCCGCCAAGCCGGCCGCCAATGTAGCCAGGCTGGCTCCGCAGTTCACGCCGGAATTCTCGGTGTTCTCCTTCGCCGTGGCGGTTGCCGCCACCTTGGCCTGGTGCGTGCTCGTCGCCTGGCGCACATCGCGCAACCGCGCCGCCATCTGGAAGAGCCTGGTGCTGCCGGCCAGCGGCGCCACGCTGGGCTGGCTGCTGCTGATGACGCTGTGGCTGCCGCTGCTGGACCACGCGCGCAGCTTCGAGCCGCAGATGCGACAGGTGCTGGCCGAACTGCCCAAGGACGGCAGCTGCGTGCAAACCTATGGCCTGCCCCGCGCCCACATTGCGGCGCTGCGCTACTACGGCGACATCGACACCCAACGCCTGAGCATGGCCGGCGCCGCCCGCTGCGACTGGATGGTGGCCGAGGAAGAAACCTGGCTGGACCCGCACAGCGCGCGCCTGCAGGGCACCTGGGAAACCGTGGCCCGCGTGGTGCGCCCCACCGATCGCAAGGACTTCCTGCTGGTCTTGAAGCGCAGGCCCGAGGCGAGCCGCGCCCAGGCCAGGCCATGAGCCAGCCCGCGCGCGCGCCACTGGGCACCGAACGGCGCACCATCGCCCAGCACGCGCTGACCGTGCTGGCCGGGCAGTTGGCGGTGATGGCCTTCGGCGTGACCGACACCATCGTGGCGGGCCGCTACGCCGAAGAGGCGCTGGCAGCGCTGTCCGTGGGCTCGGCCATCTTCGTGAGTGTCTATGTCTCGCTGATGGGCATCTTCCAGGCCCTGCTGCCGCTGTGGGCCGAGCATCGCGGCGCCGGACAGCCAGAGGCCATAGGCCGCACGCTGCGCCAGGCCATGTACATGCTGCTGGCCGCCTGCGCCCTGGGCATGGGCGTGCTGCTGTTTCCCGATGCGCTGCTGCGCTGGGCCGATGTGCCGCCACCGCTGCAGGTGGAGGTGCGGGCCTATCTTTCGGTACTGGCCTGGAGCCTTCCGGCCGCGCTGCTGTTTCGCATCTACAGCACACTGAACCAGGCGCTGGGCCATCCCCTGCTGGTGACCTGGCTGCAGCTGCTGTCGCTGCTGCTGAAAATCCCCCTGTCGATCTGGCTGGCCTTTGGCGGCGCCGGCCTGCCTGCGCTGGGCGCCGAGGGCTGTGCCTGGGCCACGCTGGTGGTGAACTACGCCATGGTTGCCCTCGCATTCGTGCTGATGCGCAGCCAGAGCCTGTATGCGCCCCTGGCGCTGTGGCAGCGCATGGAGCCCCCGGACTGGCCGCAACTGGCGCAGTTCGCTCGACTGGGCGTTCCTGCAGGGCTGGCAATTTTGGTGGAGGTGACCTCGTTCACGCTGATGGCCTTGTTCGTGGCACGCCAGGGCACGCTGTCCTCGGCCAGCCACCAGATTGCTGCCAATCTTGCGGCGCTATGCTACATGGTGCCCCTGTCGCTGGCGATTGCCACCAGCGCGCGGATCAGCTACTGGCGCGGCGCGGGGGACGAGGCCATGGCGCGCCGCCTTGTCACCATGGGCTGGCGGCTTGCGGCAACGGGTGGACTGGTGCTGGCCTCGGCACTGTTCCTGTCCCGCGAGGGCCTGGCCCGCATCTACAGCAGCAACCCCGAGGTAGTGGCCACTACCGCCAGCCTGCTGGCCTGGGTGGCTGCCTACCATGTGGCCGACGCCGTGCAGACCTTCTGCCTCTTCGTGCTGCGCTGCTACCGCATCACCGTGGCGCCGCTGGTCATCTACTGCCTGCTGCTGTGGGGCGGCGGATTGGCCGGCGGATACTGGCTGGCCTACGGCACGGACAGCGCCCTGCCCGCCTGGCTGCACCATGGCACGCCCGCCCCGTTCTGGGCCAGCAGTGCCTGTGCGCTGCTGGTGACAGCCCTGGTGTTCAGCGCCATCGTGCGCAAAGCCACAAGCCGCTGAACGGCAACGGCCGTACACACGGGGCCACGCCTACGCGGCGCGGCTTTCGCGGGCCTCGCCGACTTCGCGTGTGCCTGGGGCCGTGATGCGGACGCGGCTGGCCGGAAAGGTCACGGAAAACTCCGACCCCTGGCCCGGCGCACTGGTGATGCCCAGCTTGGCGCCATGGCGCTGCAGCACATGCTTGACGATGGCCAGGCCCAGGCCCGTGCCGCCGGTGTCGCGCGAACGGCTGCGGTCCACACGGTAAAAGCGTTCTGTCAGACGCGCCAGGTGCTTGGGTTCGATGCCTGGCCCGGAGTCCTGCACGGCAAAGCGTGCCGATCCATCAGGCAGGCTCTCCCAGGTCACCTCGATGCGCCCGCCTGCCGGCGTATAGCGCATGGCGTTGGCCAGCAGGTTGGAGAAAGCGCTTTGCAGCTCGGCGCTGGCGCCGGCCACCTCACCGGCCTGCGCCAGCATCTCGGCCGACGGAAAGCTCAGCGCATGCGGCAGGGATTGCTTGCGCGTAAGCATGGAAGACAGGCCGCGCGCCTCGTTCTCGCAGCGCTGCATCAGCTGGGCCACGGGCACCCATTCGTTGCTGCTGGGCAAGGGGCTGCCCTCCAGGCGCGACAGCGCCAGCAGGTCTTCCACCAGATGCTGCATGCGCTCGGCCTGCTGGGCCATCAGTCCCAGGTAGCGGTTGCGCTCCTCGGGCTCCAGCGGCAGGTTCTGCAGCGTCTCCACAAAGCCCACGAGCACGGTCAGCGGCGTGCGGATTTCATGCGAGACATTGGCCACGAAGTCGCGGCGCATGGCCTCTGCCTGCTCCACCGCGGTGACATCGCGCGCCAGCAGCAGCTTGCGCCCTTCGCCATAGCCATACAGCTGAACCGACAGTTTGACGGGCCGCGAGGCCGTGCTTTCGCGGCCCTGCATGACCAGGTCGCGTGAGAAATCCTGGGTGGCGAAATAAGCGCTGAACTCGGGGTCGCGCACCAGGTTGCCAATGCTTTGCAGCAGGTCGCGTTCGGCATCGAAGCCGAACTGCCGCGCCGCGATCTGGTTGCACCATTCGATGCGCCCATCGGCGTCCAGCAGGACCACGCCATTGGGGCTGGCCTGCAGGGCGGAAAGAATGTCGTTGAGGCGCTGATCGCCCTGCTGCACCTGCTGCACGCTCTGGCGCAGCCACCGGCGCATGCGCACGCTGGCCTCACCCCAGATGCCGCTGAGCTCGGGCGCCTCCCGCAGCTCCGACTGGCGCAGCCAGGACAGCAGGCGCATGGCGTTCCAGCTGTCCACCAGCCACCAGATCCAGCCCGCGCACAGCGCCCCCGTCAGGGCCGCCACGGCCTGGGCGGCCATGCCGGGGCTGGAGGCGGACATGACGCCCCAGAGCCACCAGCCCAGCAATGCGCCCGCGATCTGGGACGCCAACAAGCGAAAACCTCGCCAACCCATACTTGCGCCTTCTTTGCGTTGTATTCGCTGCCCGGGGCAGCGGCGCCCTGGCATGACCCGTGAAGGCCATGCGTGGATTCATGCGGAAAAAAGGCCTCAGGCCAGCGCCTGCGCGCTGAGCCGGTAGCCGGCGCCGCGTACCGTCTCGATCAATGCCCCGGCCATGCCCAGCGCCTCGCGCAGCCGCTTGACGTGCACGTCCACCGTGCGCTCCTCGATGAAGACGTGATCGCCCCAGACCTTGTCCAGCAACTGGGCACGACTGTGCACGCGCTCGGGGTGCTTCATCAGGTAGTGCAGCAGCTTGAACTCGGTGGGGCCCACCTTGATCATGTCGCCCTGCCAGCTCACGCGGTGCGCGGCGGCATCGAGCACCAGCTCGCCGATATTGACCTTGTCCTGAATCTGCTCGGGCGCACGGCGCCGCAGCACGGCACGGATGCGCGCGAGCAGCTCCTGGGTCGAGAAGGGCTTGGTGATGTAGTCATCGGCGCCCGCATCGAGCCCCGCCACCTTGTCGGGTTCATCGCCGCGCGCCGTGAGCATCAGAATGGGCACGGCCTTGGTGCGGCTGTCCGCGCGCCATTTGCGCGCCAGGGACAGGCCGCTGGCGCCGGGCAGCATCCAGTCAAGCAGGATCACGTCGGGCAGCACGGCATCCAGCTCGCGCTGAGCCGTCACGCCATCCTCGGCCCAGACCGGCTGGAAGCCGTTGTGCCGCAGGTTGACAGCGATCAGCTCCGCGATGGCGGGCTCGTCCTCGACGATGAGGACCATGGGCATCTTCTTCATCCGTTGTTCGCCTCCGGCACTTACAGCACTGCCGACTCAATGGCATCCATGGTCTGGTGACGGACATCCTTGCCCTCCACCAGATAGATGATCAGCTCGGCCACATTCTTGGAATGGTCGCCGATGCGCTCGATGGCCTTGGCCAGGAACAGCAGGTCCAGGCTGGCCGAGATGGTGCGCGGGTCTTCCATCATGTAGGTGATGAGCTTGCGCACGAAGCCGTCGAACTCCTGGTCGATCAGATCATCTTCCTTGAGGATGGCCACGGCAGCCTTGGTGTCCAGGCGCGCAAAGGCGTCCAGCGTCTTGCGCAGCAGGCCCGAGGCCATCTCGGCCGCCGTGCGCAGGTCGCCCGTGGGCAGGGAGCGCGCAGCACCGCTTTCGATGATGGACTTGACCATGCGCGCCATCTTGTGCGCTTCATCACCCATGCGCTCCAGATTGGCCGTGGCCTTGGAGAAGGCGATCAGCAGGCGCAGGTCGCGCGCCGTGGGCTGGCGCCGGGCGATGATGGACGAGAGCTCGTGGTCGATCTCCACTTCCATGGCGTTGACGCGCTTTTCCGCGGCATCGACCTGCTCCACGGCCTCGATGCTGAAGCGCGACAGCGCATAGACCGCCTGGCGGATCTGGGACTCGACCAGGCCGCCGAGCTCCATGACGCGCGCAGAGACGCGGTTGAGTTCGCTGTCGAACTGGCTGGAAAGGTGTTTTTCGTTCATCGATTGCTCCTGCTCAGCCGAAGCGGCCTGTGATGTAGTCTTCCGTTTCCTTGCGCTGGGGCTTGAAGAACATCTGCTCGGTGTCTCCGAACTCCACCAGATCGCCCAGGTACATGTAGGCCGTGTAGTCGCTGCAGCGCGCTGCCTGCTGCATGTTGTGCGTCACGATGACGACGGTGTAGTCGTTCTTCAGCTCGGCAATCAGCTCCTCGATCTTGGCCGTGGAGATCGGGTCCAGGGCCGAGCAGGGCTCGTCGAGCAGCAGCACTTCGGGCTTGATGGCAATGCCGCGCGCGATGCACAGGCGCTGCTGCTGGCCGCCGGACAGGCCCGAGCCGCTTTGCTGCAGCTTGTCCTTGACCTCGCCCCACAGCGCGGCCTTGCGCAGTGCCCATTCGACACGGTCGTCCATGTCGGAGGAGCTGAGGTTTTCAAACAGCTTCACGCCGAAGGCGATGTTGTCGTAGATGGACATGGGAAACGGCGTGGGCTTCTGGAAGACCATGCCCACCTTGGCGCGGATCAGCGCCACGTCCTGCTTGCTGGTCAGCAGGTTCTCGCCGTCCAGCATGATCTGGCCTTCGGCGCGCTGCTCGGGGTACAGCTCGAACATGCGATTGAAGGTGCGCAGCAGCGTGGACTTGCCGCAGCCCGACGGGCCGATGAAGGCCGTGACCTTCTTTTCGGGGATGTCCAGGTTGATGCCCTTGAGGGCGTGGAACTTGCCGTAGTAGAAGTTCAGGTCGCGAACCGTCAGCTTGGAGGAGTTCAGCGCGGTGGAAGAGGTCGCAGTCATTGCGTGATCCTTGTCCTTGTTGATTGCTTATTGCTGCATTACTTCTGGCGGGTCAGGAACCGCGCCAGGATATTGAGACCGAGCACCGCCACGGTGATCAGGAACACGCCGGCCCAGGCCAGTTGCTGCCAATTCTCGTAAGGGCTCATCGCGAACTTAAAGATCGTCACCGGCAGGCTGGCCATGGGCTTGGACAGGTCGGCATTCCAGAACTGGTTGTTCAGCGCCGTGAACAGCAGCGGAGCAGTTTCCCCGGCAATGCGGGCCACGGCCAGCAGCACGCCGGTGATCACGCCGGCACGCGCTGCACGCAGCGTCACCATGATGATGACCTTCCACTTGGGCGTGCCCAGTGCATAGGCCGCTTCGCGCAGACTGGCAGGCACCAGCACCAGCATGTTCTCGGTGGTGCGGATGACCACGGGAATCACGATCAGCGCCAGCGCCACCACGCCCGCATAGCCGGAAAAGCTCTTGAAGCGCGCCACGACCACGGTGTAGACGAACAGGCCGATCACGATGGAAGGCGCCGACAGCAGGATGTCGTTGACGAAGCGCGTGGTATTGGCCAGCCAGCCGCGCGCATCGTATTCGGCCAGGTAGACACCGGCCATCACGCCGATGGGCGTGCCGACGAAGGTGGCCAACGCCACCATGATCAGCGAGCCGAAGATGGCGTTGGCAATGCCGCCCGCCTCATTGGGCGGAGGCGTCATTTCGCTGAACAGCGCCAGGCTCAGGCCGCCGATACCCAGCGTGATGGTTTCCCACAGGATCCAGACCAGCCAGAACACGCCGAAGGCCATGGCAGCCAGCGACAGGGTCAGCGCCACCTGGTTCACGCGCTTGCGCTTGGCGTACTTGGCCTGACGCACGCGCGTCAGTTCAGCGGCATTGATCATCTTGGTGGAGGTGCTGCTCACGAGCGGGCTCCTTCATTCTTCTGCAGACGGTTGAGCAGCACCTTGGAGCAGGCCAGCACCACGAAGGTGATGAAGAACAGCACCAGGCCCAGATAGATCAGCGAAGCCTGGTGCAGGCCTTCGCCCGCTTCGGCAAACTCGTTGGCCAGCGCCGAAGTGATGCTGTTGGCAGCCTCGAAGACCGACAGAGAGTTGAGCTGGTTCATGTTGCCGATCACGAAGGTGACGGCCATGGTCTCGCCCAGCGCACGGCCCAGACCCAGCATCACGCCACCGAGCACGCCGGTCTTGGTGTACGGCAGCACGACCTTCCAGACCACTTCCCAGGTCGTGGAGCCCAGGCCGTAGGCAGACTCCTTGAGCAGGGCCGGCGTGACTTCGAACACATCGCGCATCACCGAGGCGATGAAGGGGATGATCATGATGGCCAGGATGATGCCGGCCGACAGGATGCCGATGCCCACGGGCGGGCCGGACACGAAGGCTTCCAGATAAGGAACGCCCTGAAACAGCTTTTGCAGCGGTTGCTGCACATAGGTGGAGAGCACGGGACCGAAGACCATCAGGCCCCACATGCCGTAGACGATGGAGGGCACGGCAGCCAGCAGCTCGACGGCGGTGCCCAGCGGGCGCTTGAGCCAGGCGGGCGACAGCTCGGTGAGGAACAGGGCGATGCCAAAGCTCACGGGCACCGCAATCAGCAACGCGATGGCCGAGGTGGCCAGCGTGCCGTAAATCATGACCAGGCCGCCATATTCGTTGCGAACGGGGTCCCAGACGCTGCGGCCCAGAAAGCTCAGGCCGTATTCATAGATGGCGGGCCAGGCGCCGACCAGCAGCGAAGCCAGGATGGCCAGCAGCAGGCCCAGCGTCAGCAGCGCGGCCAGACGCGCGAGAGCGCCAAACAAGCGATCCGCCACGCGCCCCGACAGCATCGGGGGGCGTAGCGGAGAAGGTGTGCGTCGCTGGGAAGCCTGTGCAGAGGCGGCCAGCGAGTTCGAGGGCGACGTTGTGGACACGTGAGGCGCCTTTATTCGCGGTTTGTGGGGAGATCAGGGGGGCCATGATGCACCTGCCGGCGGTGCGCCACGGCCCCTTTTCAGGGTTTACTTCAGGGAAATCGCGGTACCCGAGGCGTCCTTGACTTGACCCCAGGATTGGAAGATCACGTTCTTGACGGCGTCAGGCATGGGCACGTAGTCCAGGTCGGTGGCGGTCTTGTCGCCGGACTTGTAGGCCCACTCGAAGAACTTCAGCGAGGCAGCGGCCTGTGCGGGCTTGTCCTGGGCCTTGTGCATGATGATGAACGTGGCCGAGGTGATGGGCCATGCATCCTTGCCGGGCTGGTTGGTCAGGATCTGGTAGAAGCTCTTGGCCCAGTCGGCACCGGCGGCAGCGGCCTTGAAGGTGGCGTCGTCGGGCGACACGAAGGCGCCGCCAGCGGTCTGCAGCTGCGTGTAGGTCAGCTTGTTTTGCTTGACATAGGCGTACTCGACGTAGCCGATGGAGTTGGGCAGGCGGCCCACGAAGGCGGCCACGCCTTCATTGCCCTTGCCGCCGGCACCCGTGGGCCAGTTCACGGCCTTGCCCTCGCCAACCTTTTCCTTCCACTCGGCATTGACCTTGGACAGGTAGTTCGTGAAGCCGAAGGTGGTGCCCGAGCCGTCAGCACGGCGCACGGGAGCGATGGTGGCGTCAGGCAGGGTCACGCCGGGGTTCAGGGCCTTGATGGCCTCGTCGTTCCACTTGGTGATCTTGCCCAGGTAGATGTCGCCCAGCACCTGGCCGGTCAGCTTGAGCTGGCCGGGCTGGATGCCCTTGATATTGACCACGGGCACGATGCCGCCGATCACGGTGGGGAATTGCACCAGGCCCTTCTTGGCCAGTTCGTCGTCCTTGAGCGGCTCGTCCGAAGCACCGAAGTCCACGGTCTTGGCTTCGATCTGCTTGATGCCGGCGCTGGAGCCCACGGACTGGTAGTTGATCTTCACGCCGGTGGCCTTGTGGTAATCGGCGGCCCACTTCGAGTACAGCGGCGCAGGGAAGCTGGCGCCGGCGCCGGTGGCTTCCTGCTGGGCCAGGGCCTGGCCCATACCGCCCGCAGACAGAGCACCAGCCACCAGAATGTGAATCACAGACAACTTCATGTACAGACCTCTTAGGGGTTGAAAGATGCGATGGCTGGACTGTAAGAAGGCTTTGTGACATTGATATGACACGGAGAAAAGGCGTCACAAATGCTGAGCCATAGTCTGTAAGACCCGGGTCATCGCGGTGTCACAATTCCGTCTTAGTCTTGTGCCTCGCACGAGCTGGCACCAGACAAGCGCAGCCCTGCCACCCGGCACCGCTGCGCACTCCTGCTCGACGAATCTTGATTGGCGTTTCTTTCATGGCACCAGAATCCCTGCTCGCCGCCGTTGACCTCGGATCCAACAGCTTTCGCCTAGAAATAGGCCGCGTCGGCAGCCACCAGCGCATAGAGCGCGTGGAATATCTCAAGGAGACCGTGCGCCAGGGCAATGGGCTCAACGAGCACCATGAGCTGACCGACGGGGCCATGCAACGCGGCTGGGACTGCCTGGCACGCTTTGGCGAGCGCCTGGCCGGCTTTCCTGCCGACCAGGTCCGCGCCGTGGCCACACAAACCCTGCGGGAGGCCCGCAACCGCGATGTCTTTATCGCACGCGGCAGCGCCCTGCTGGGCTTTCCCATCGAGGTCATCTCGGGCGAGGAAGAGGCCCGGCTGATCTATCGCGGCGTCTCCAGCCTGTTGCCACCCTCGCAGCAGCGGCGCCTGGTGGTGGACATTGGCGGCCGCTCGACCGAAGTCATCATCGGCCAGCATGGCGAGGCGCGCCAGGTGGCCTCCTACCCCATAGGCAGCGTCGCCTGGAGCACGCAGTTCTTTGGCGAAGGCACGCTGTCGCGCGCACATTTCTCGGCCGCCATCAAGGCCGCGCAGGCGGCCCTCACCCAGACCGTCTCGGCCTACCCGGCCACTGCATGGGACTGCGCCTATGCCTCGTCGGGCACGGCCAACGCCGTGGGCGACATCCTGGCTGCCAACGGATATTCCGGCGGGCTGATCACGCCCGACAGCCTGCGCTGGCTGCATGAGCAGCTGATGGAGGCCGGCCATGTGGACCGCATCCGGCTGGCCGGACTCAAGGAAGACCGCCGCGCCGTCATCGCCGGAGGCCTGAGCATCCTGATTGCGGCCCTGGGCCTGCTGGGCATCACTGAACTGGAAGTCGCCCAGGGCGCGCTGCGCCAGGGCGTTTTGCACGACCTGCTGGAGCACGAGCCCCCCGCCGACCGCGAGGCAGCCGAAATTGCCGCGCTGCAGCAGGACTTCGGCATTGACGCCCCGCATGCGCTGCGCGTGCGCAAGGTGGCACGCTGGGCCTGGCAATCGCTGCACGCACAACAACCGCCCGATGTCCTGTCCACGCATGCACTGGACACGGCCGCCAGCCTGCACGAGATCGGCATGCGCATATCCCTGAGCGCCTACCACCGGCACGGCGCCTACATCACCGAGCACTGCGGTGCCGCGACATGGCCCGTGGAGCTGCGCGCGCGCATCACCCAGCTCGTGCTCGGCCACCAGGGCAAGCTGCGCAAGCTGGAAGCCGCCATCGAGGACCAGGCCGTGGCCTGGCCCCTGCTCGCACTGCGGCTGGCCGTGCAGCTGTGCCATGCCCGGCGTGACCCCGATCTGCAGGGCATTCGCCTGCATCGCTCGGACAGCGTCTTTCACCTGACCGTGCCGGAAGGCTGGGCCAAAAGCTATCCCCAGTCCGCCCAGCTGCTGCGCACCGAGGCCGTGGCCTGGCAGAAGACGCCCTGGACCTTGCAGCTGCATCTGCACTGAGCACGGCCACCCGCTTCGGCTTGCGCCGGGATGGCGCGGGGCGGCCGGCCGTGACGCAGCTCAGACCTGGGGCCCGTAGCGCTCCATCAAGGCGCGCTGCGCACCCAGGCCCGTGGTCGGATAGGGTGCACGCTGGTAGGCACCATTGGCCTCCAGGGTCCAGGCATCGCGGTTGTCATACAGGCCAGCGACCAGGCATTCGTCTATCACCTGCTGGCGCAGCACGGGGTCGCGCACGGGCCAGGCCAGTTCCACCCGGCGCATCATGTTGCGGTTCATCCAGTCGGCGCTGGACAGCAGCAGCTCCTGCTGCTTGCCCCAGGCAAAGTAGAAGACGCGCGAGTGCTCCAGGAAACGGCCGATGATGGAGCGCACGCGGATGTTGTCGGTCCAGCCCTTGCGCTGCGGCGGCAGCATGCAGGCACTGCGCACGATGAGATCGATGCGCGCGCCCTGCTGGCCGGCACGCACCAGGGCCTGCATGAGCAGTTCGTCGGTCAGCGCATTCATCTTGAGCACGATGCGCGCCTCTTCGCCGCGCTGCGCCGCCTCGCCCACCTGGTTGATCAGCGCCAGCATGCGGTCGTGCAGCTGGAACGGCGCAATCACCAGCTGGTGCAGCTTGGGCAGGCGGTTGTGGCTGGACAGGTGGCTGAATACGGCATCCATATCAGCCGTGATCTGCGCATCGCAGGTCAGCTGGCTGATGTCCGTGTACAGGCGCGCCGTGCGCACGTTGTAATTGCCGGTGGACAGGTGTCCATAGCGCTTGAGCTGTCCGCTGCGCTTTTCGCGGCGCGTGATCAGCAGCATCTTGGCGTGCGTCTTCAGGCCCAGCACGCCGTAGACCACCTGGGCGCCCAGGGCCTCCAGCTTCTCGGCGGAGTTGATGTTGGCCTCTTCGTCAAAGCGGGCCTTGAGCTCCAGCACGGCCAGCACCTCCTTGCCGCGGCGCACGGCCTCGGCCAGCAACTGCATGATTTCGGAGTCGGACCCGGTTCGGTAGATGGTCTGCTTGATGGCCAGCACCTCGGGGTCGTTGACGGCCTCGCGCAGCAGCTCCAGCACGCCGTCGAAGCTCTCGAAAGGCTGGTGGATCAGCACATCACGCTTGCGGATCTGGGCCATCACCGAGCGGCCCGGCTGCAGCTGGCGCGGCCATGCCGGCCGCCACGGCGGGAACAGCAGCGCGGGGTCATCGACCAGATCGACCAGCTGCGACTGGCGCACCAGGTTCACGGGCCCCTTGACGCGGAACAGTGCCTCGGTCGGCAGGCCGAACTGGCCCAGCAGCAGGTCGGACAACATGGGCGAGCAGGCAAAGGACACCTCCAGCCGCACGGCCTGGCCGTAGTGGCGGTGGTGCAGACCCTGGCGCAGCGCCATGCGCAGGTCGCTGACATCGTCCTCATCCACCGCCAGGTCCGAATGACGGGTGACACGGAATTGCGCGAACTCCGCCACCTCACGCCCCGGGAACAGCTCGACCAGATGGGCGCGCACGATGCTGGAGATGCTCACGAACAGGCGCTGCTTGCCCGCGATCTTCTCCGGCAGGCGCACCAGGCGAGGCAAGGCACGCGGGACCTTGACGATGGCCACCTCGTTGGCGCGGCCAAAGGCATCGACACCCTTGAGGCGCACGATGAAGTTCAACGCCTTGTTGGCCACCTGGGGAAATGGATGGGATGGGTCCAGGCCCACGGGCATGAGCAGGGGCTGGACTTCGCGCAGAAAGTATTCGCGCACCCATTTGCGCTGGGCGCTGCTGCGCTCGCCATGGGAGACCACGCGTATGCCCTGCCCCGCAAAGGCAGGAATCAGCGATTGGTTGTACAGCGTGTACTGGCGCAATACCAGCTCATGCGCCTTGTCCATCAGCGAGCGAAAGCTCTGCAGCGTATACAGGCCCTTGGCGTCGCCGGCCTTGGCCGCCGTCACATGGGGGGCGCAGCGCACCTCGAACCATTCATCGAGATTGGAAGAGACGATGCACAGGTAGCGCAGCCGCTCCAGCAGCGGCACATCCTCGCGCACAGCCCAGTCCAGCACGCGTTCGTTGAACGCCAGGATGCAATGGTCGCGGTCCAGAAACTGTTGTTGCTGCTGCTGTTGCTGTTGCACTTCACCGCTTTCGGCTGTGGCGTACAGGCCAGTGTATGCCGCGGCGACCAGCCCCGCAGCAGAGACCGGGGCAGACGCTGGCATCGCCTGGCCCTGCAATTCCAGCAGGGCGGTGGAAAGGCTTTTGGCCAGGGGCATCATCGGGACATTCAAGGGTGCAGAGACGGGTATGGGCGCTGTCTCGCGGGCCATGCCCAGCGAGGCCGGCCCTGCGGGCATGGTGCGCAGCCCCTGTTCATGTTCTGGTTCGGCAGGCGCGGCAGAGGCGCTGGCGGGAATCGGCGTGAATGTCTGGGGCATGGATGCAGGGGCCCGGCCTGTGCAGGACCCGGTAGTCACCCCGTGGACCGGGGATTCGGGCAGTCTGCCCCGGGTTTGTGACATGTTCATGACATAAATCCCGCCCACGCATGACACCTGTCATACAAGCGACTTCCGGCAAGGAATGGCTGCGCTGTCGCTGTCATGCAAAGGTCATGACCAGGTCACGCAGCCACGAGGGCCACGCTGTATCGCCAGGGTGCTAAGCTCACTGCCATCCCCCTGGATGGCGTTGGCTGCTGCAAACCTGCCGCAGCCGTGTCGTCGTCCGCCTTTCGCGCATGCCCTCTTCCAATCCCCCCGAAAGCCGCCTGGCCGCCATCGACATTGGCTCCAACAGCTGCCTGCTGGCCATGGCCCGCAGCGACGGCGCAAAGGTACAGCTGTTCAGCCACCGCAAGGAAGCCATACGCCTGGGCAGCGCCCTGGACGAACAGGGAGCCCTGAGCCTGGAGGCCATGCAGCGTGGCTGGGCCTGCCTGGAGCGCTATGCGCAGGTGCTGGGCGACCTGCCCCGCCACCGCGTTCGTGCCGTGGCCACGCAGACGCTGAGAGAGGCATCGAACCGCCAGGTCTTCCTGGACGAGGGCCAGCGCATCCTGGGCTGCGCCATCGAAGTCATCGACGGCGAGGAAGAAGCACGCCTGATCTATCGCGGCGTCGCCCAGTTGCTGCCGCCCGGCCCCCAGCGGCGGCTGGTGGTGGACATCGGTGGCCGATCGACCGAGCTGTGCCTTGGCCAGCAGCGGCAGGTGCTGCAGGCACGCTCCTTCGCTTTCGGCAGCGTGACCTGGGCATTGCGCCACTTTCCCGATGGAGAGCTGTCGGCCCAGGCACTGTCCCAGGCCGAAGCGGCGGTGGCCGACATCATTGCGCCCGAAGCCGCGCGGTTTGCCGCCGGGCAGTGGAGCCATGCCTATGGGTCCTCCGGCACGGCCGGTGCCATCGTCAAGGTGCTGGCCCATGCACCCGATGGTACGGCCGGCTGGATCACGCGGCAGGGACTGGACTGGCTGCAGGCGCAGTTGCTGCGTGCAGGGCATGTCAGCCGCGTGAACATGGACGGGCTCAAGGAAGAACTGCGCCCCATGATCGGCGGCGGCATGAGCGTGATGCGGGCGATCTTCTCCAGCCTGGGCATCGAGCGCATGCGCGTGACGCATGGCGCCCTGCGGCATGGCGTGCTGTATGAGCTGGCCGATCGGCTGGATGCCGAAGCCTCCGGAAAACGCAGGCGCAGGCAAGTTGCACCCGGCCCGTGACGGCCCATGATGGCCCAGGCCCTGCTTGCGTCAGGGAAGGCCGATAGAGTGTTTTTCGCACAAGTGCTACACTTTGTAAGCTTCCCACCCTCCCTCCATTACCGCCCCACCGCTTCGCCATGTCCGCGCCGACGATTGCGTACGACCCTGTACTCGAACGTCCGTCTTCGATGATGGCGGCGTCCCTGCAACGCAGCCTGCGCGAGCAGCAGGCCCTGCTCGACAATGCCGGCGTCGGCATCGTCTTCATTCGCCAACGCGTCATCGTCCGCTGCAACCAGTGCTACGCAGACATCTTCGGCTACGCGGGCGAGCATGCGCTGGTGGGCATCAACAGCGAACATCTGCATCCCAGCCGCGATGAGCTGCGCAGCCTGGGACGCGAGGCCTACCGCACGCTGAGCGCCGGCCTGTCCTTTCGCACGCAGCGCCGCCTGCGCCGCAAGGACGGCAGCCTGTTCTGGGGAGAGCTCACGGGGCGGCTCATCAATCCGGGCGATGCGCGCGAGGGATCAATCTGGATCGTGAGCGATATCGACGACCGCCTGCGTGCCCAGCAGGCCCTGAGCCAGGCCCACGAGCTGCTGGAGCAGCAGGTGCGCGACCGCACACGCGAACTCAGCGCCACGGTGGAGAACCTGCACCGGGAGATTGCCGACCGCAAGCTGGACCAGGAACGCATCTACTGGATGGCGCACTACGACGCGCTCACCGGCCTGCCCAACCGCACGCTGCTGGCCGAGCGCAGTGCCCGCGCCATCGAGCTGGCCAAGGCCAACGACACGCCGCTGGCCGTGATGTTCCTGGACCTGGACCACTTCAAGCATGTCAATGATTCGCTGGGCCACCGCGTGGGCGATGCCTTGCTGGTGGAGATTGCCCGACGCCTGCGTGCCGTCGTGCGCGACCGCGATACGGTGGCCCGCATCGGCGGTGACGAATTCGTGCTGCTGCTGCCCGGCGCCAATGCCCAGGGTGCGGCCCGCGTGGCCGGCAAGCTGCAGGAGGCGTCGCGCCAGGCCTACCAGATCGACCGCCATGAGCTGACCATTGCGCCGTCCATGGGCATTGCGCTGTACCCGCGCGACGGCCACGACATCGACTCGCTGACCCAGGCCGCCGATGCGGCCATGTACCACGCCAAGCAGGCCGGCCGCAACACCTACCGCTTCTTCACGCCGCAGATGCAGGCCCAGTCCCTGCGCGCCCTGCAACTGGAGAACGCGCTGCGCCGGGCGCTGGAGCGCAATCAGCTGTATCTGCACTATCAGCCGCAGATCACGCTGAGCACGGGCCGCGTGCGCAGCGTGGAGGCGCTGCTGCGCTGGGAGCACCCGGAACTGGGCTCAGTCTCACCGGCCGAGTTCATTCCCGTGGCCGAGGACAGCGGCCAGATCCTGCAGATCGGCGAATGGGTGCTGCGCAGCGCCATGCAGCAGTTGCAGGTCTGGCGCAATGCAGGCCTGTGCGACCTGAAGGTGGCCGTGAATCTTTCGGCCATCCAGTTCCATCAGCAGCAACTGCCCGAGATCATCAACCGCATCCTGCTCGACAGCGACCTGCCGGCCGATTCGCTGGAGCTGGAGCTGACCGAGGGCGTTGCCATCCATGATCCGCGCCAGGCGACAGCCACCATGGACCGGCTGCGCGAGCACGGCGTGCGCCTGGCCATGGATGACTTCGGCACCGGCTATTCATCCCTGAGCCAGCTCAAGCGCTTTCAGATCTACAAGCTCAAGATCGACCAGTCCTTCATCCAGGACCTGGACCACGACAGCAACGACCGCGCCATTGTCAGCGCCATCATCCGCATGGCCCAGGCCCTGGGCATGCAGACCACGGCCGAGGGCGTGGAGACCGAGGCACAGCTGGAGTTCCTGCGCGAGCAAGGCTGCGATGAGGCCCAGGGCTACCATTTCAGCCGCCCGCTGGCACCAGAAGCGCTGGAGTCCTTCTTGCGCAGCCAGGGCTGACCGGGCCGCATCACCGCGCGCATCGCATCACCTCGCGCACCGGAATCCAGACGAAAAAAAGCCGAGGCATGAAGCCTCGGCCTTCCATGCGCAGGAGCGTGCAACCGCTCAGGCAACCGGCGAATTCTTGGCCACGCTGGCCAGGCGCTCGGCACAGCGGCTGGCCTGATCGCCATCGCGCGCCTCCACCATCACGCGCAGCAAAGGCTCGGTGCCGCTGGCGCGAATGAGCACGCGCCCCGTATCTCCCAGCTCGGCCTTGACGGCCTCGGTAGCCTCTTCCAATTGGGTGTTGCGCTTCCAGTCCTGGCCCGGCTGCAGCCGCACGTTGAGCAGCACCTGGGGAAACAGCTGCACGGACGACAACCACTGCGACAGGCTCTTGCCCGAGCGCACGCAGGCCTGCAGCACCTGCAGTGCGCTGACCAGGCCGTCGCCCGTGGTGTGCTTGTCCAGCGCCAGCAAATGGCCCGAGCCCTCACCGCCCAGGGTCCAGCCCTGGCGGTGCAACTCTTCCAGCACATAGCGGTCGCCCACCTTGGCACGCACAAAGCCCACGCCCTGGGACTTCAGCGCCACCTCCACGGCCATATTGGTCATCAGCGTGCCCACGGCGCCCGGCACGGCCTCGCCGCGCGCCAACCGGTCGGCCGCCATCAGATACAGCAGCTCGTCGCCGTTGTAGAGCCGCCCTGCCGCATCGACCAGCAGTAGCCGGTCGGCATCGCCATCCAGCGCCACGCCGAAATCGGCCTTGTTGGCGCGCACGGCCAGCACCAGAGCCTCGGGGTGCGTGGCACCCACGTCTTCGTTGATGTTCAGTCCATCGGGCGCACAGCCTATGGCCACCACATCGGCCCCCAGTTCATGGAAGACCTTGGGTGCGATCTGATAGGCCGCGCCATGGGCCGCATCGACAACGATCTTCACGCCCTTGAGCGTGAGTGCATGGTCAAAGGTGCTCTTGCAGAACTCGATGTAGCGCCCTGCCGCGTCTTCAAGGCGCCGGGCCTTTCCCAGAGCGGCAGAGTCGGCCCACACGGGATCTTCGGTCAAGGCCTGCTCGACCTCTTCCTCCCAGGCATCGGGCAGCTTGGTGCCCTGGGCGCTGAAGAACTTGATGCCGTTGTCGTAGTAAGGGTTGTGGCTGGCGCTGATGACCACGCCCAGGCTGGCGCGCTGGGCGCGCGTCAGGTAGGCCACGCCCGGGGTGGGCAGGGGACCGAGCAGCATCACGTCCACGCCGGCCGAGTTGAAGCCGGACTCCAGGGCACTTTCCAGCATGTAGCCCGAGATCCGGGTGTCCTTGCCGATCAGCACCATCGGGCGGGCTTCCTTGCGCCGCAGCACACGGCCCACGGCGTGCGCCAGACGCAGTGCGAAGTCGGGGGTGATGGGCGAGCGGCCCACCAGACCGCGAATTCCATCGGTACCAAAATATGTGCGTGCCATAGTGCTCCTTTGTTGTTCAGTTGTTGTCGTGCATGGTCTGCCAGACCGTCAATGCCGCCACCGTATCGGCCACGTCGTGCACGCGCACCACGCGCGCACCCCGCTCCACTGCCAGCAGCGCCGCCGCCACACTGGGCACCATGCGCTGGCCCTGCGCAAGGCCACTGACCTGCCCGAGCGAGCCCTTGCGCGACCAGCCCGCCAGCAGCGGGAAGTCTAGGCCCAGCAATTCCTGCTGGCGCGCAAGCAGCGAAAAATTCTGTGCCACGCTTTTGCCGAAGCCGATGCCGTAGTCCCAGACAATGCGCTCGCGCGCCACGCCCCGGGCCAGCAGGGCATCGCTGTGCAACTGCAGGAAATCGCGCACGGCGGGCACGGCATCGCCTTGCATGGGCATGGTCTGCATGTCCTGCGGCGTGCCATGCATGTGCATGAGACAGATGCCGCATCGCGGGTGCGCAGCTACCACCTGCTGCGCGCCCGGCTGGCGCAGCGCCCAGATGTCGTTGACGATGTCAGCCCCCAGATCCAGCACGGCCTGCATGACCTCGGGCTTGTAGGTATCGACGGAGACAGGCACGCCCAGTTGCACCGCGCCCTGCACCACGGGCAGCACGCGCCGCAATTCCTCGTCCAGCGGCACGGCCGGTGATCCGGGCCTGGTGGACTCGCCGCCGATGTCGAGGATGTGCGCGCCTTCACCGACCAGCTGCTCTGCATGCCGCAAGGCCTGCTCCACCGTGTTGTGCCGCCCGCCGTCGGAAAACGAGTCGGGCGTCACATTGACGATGCCCATGACCAGTGGACGCTGAAGGTCTAGAACAAAGCGCGAAGTCTGCCATTGATGCGGCATGGGATTTCCTGAAGGTAGGCGCTTGCCGGACCGGGCCCCTCGCTCGGCCACCGCTGTGGGCGATTGAACACATCCTGCAAGCAAAGCAAAAGGGCCCCTCGGGGCCCTTTGCATGGGATTGGCAGATTCTGCGGCAAGCAGATCAGGCCGTGGTGGGCGCAGGGTCGGCATCCACTGCCGGCGTGCCGCCGGACGAGTTGCCACCGTCGGAAGACGGCGGGTTGCGCGGCACCCAGTCCTTGGGAGGACGCGGCTCGCGGCCGGCCATGATGTCATCGAGTTGCTCGGCGTCGATGGTTTCCCAGTCGAGCATGGCCTTGGCCATGGCATGCATCTTGTCGGAGTTGTCCTCGATCAGCTTGCGCGCCAGTCCGTACTGCTCGTCGATGATGCGGCGAACCTCCTGGTCCACCTTCTGCATCGTCTGCTCGCTCATGCTGTTGGTCTTGCTCATCGAGCGACCCAGGAAAGGCTCGCCTTCCTGCTCCGCATAGACCATGGGACCCAGCGCGTCAGTCATGCCATAGCGCGTGACCATGTCGCGTGCGATCTGCGTGGCCCGCTCGAAGTCGTTGCTCGCGCCCGTGGTCATCTGGTTCATGAACACTTCTTCGGCAATGCGTCCACCGAACAGCATGGCGATCTGATTGAGCATGAACTCCTTGTCGTAGGAGTAGCGGTCCTTCTCGGGCAGGCTCATCGTCACGCCCAGCGCACGGCCGCGCGGGATGATGGTGACCTTGTGCACGGGATCGCACTTGGGCAGCAGCTTGCCGATCAGCGCGTGGCCCGCCTCGTGGTAGGCCGTGTTGCGGCGCTCTTCCTCGGGCATGACCATGCTCTTGCGCTCGGGGCCCATGATGATCTTGTCCTTGGCCTTCTCGAAATCCTGCATCTCGACGGTACGCGCATTGCGGCGCGCGGCCATCAGGGCTGCTTCGTTGCAGAGGTTGGCCAGATCGGCACCCGACATGCCGGGCGTGCCGCGGGCGATCACGCCCGGATTCACGTCCTGGCCGACAGGAATCTTGCGCATGTGCACATTGAGGATCTGCTCGCGGCCGCGGATATCGGGCAGCGTCACATACACCTGGCGGTCGAAACGGCCGGGACGCAGCAGCGCCGCATCCAGGATGTCGGGACGGTTGGTCGCAGCCACGACGATCACGCCGAGGTTGGTCTCGAAGCCGTCCATCTCGACCAGCATCTGGTTCAGGGTCTGTTCACGCTCATCGTTGCCACCGCCCAGGCCTGCGCCGCGCTGGCGGCCCACGGCGTCGATTTCATCGATGAAGATGATGCAGGGTGCATTCTTCTTGGCGTTCTCGAACATGTCGCGCACACGGGCAGCGCCCACGCCAACGAACATTTCCACGAAGTCGGAGCCCGAGATGCTGAAGAACGGAACCTTGGCTTCACCAGCGATGGACTTGGCCAGCAGCGTCTTGCCGGTACCCGGAGGCCCGACCAGCAGCAGGCCACGCGGAATGCGGCCGCCGAGCTTCTGGAACTTGTTGGGGTCCTTGAGGAAGTCCACGACTTCCTTGACCTCTTCCTTGGCTTCGTCGCAGCCTGCAACGTCGGCAAAGGTCACGGTGTTGTTGTTCTCGTCCAGCATGCGGGCCTTGCTCTTGCCGAAGCTGAAGGCACCGCCCTTGCCGCCGCCCTGCATCTGGCGCATGAAGTACACCCACACGCCGATCAACAGCAGCATGGGGCCCCAGCTGACGAGCAGGGTCATGAGGACCGAGCCTTCTTCGCGGGGCTTGACGTCGAACTTGACGTTGTTGTTGATCAGATCGCCCACGAGCCCACGATCCAGGTAGGTGGCCGTGGTACGCACCTTGCGATCATCGTTGGTCGTGGCCACGATCTCGGTGCCGCCGGGGCTTTCCTGGATGGTGGCGCTCTTGATGCGGTTGCTTCGCACCTCTTCCAGGAACTCGGAGTAACCGACATGGGACGCGCCAGCGCCGCCGCGGGTGTCAAATTGTTTGAACACCGTAAACAGCACCATGGCGATGACCAGCCAGACGGCAATTTTTGAAAACCACTGATTGTTCAAGCGGGGCTCCAATGGGGATACAGATAAAACGACTTCCAGCGTGCTCGAAGCGTATTTGCGGTCCATTTTAGGTGTTTCAAGCTGGCTGGTCGCCTATATCCCTCTATAGCAGCCATAGCTTGAATGCGGTCTTGACCCGCGTCAGGGCCGCGCCGGGCGGCTGTGCAGGGCTACTTGAGCCCCATGCCCACCAGAAACGTCTCCGAAGACTTGTCGCGCGAGGACTTGGGCTTGATCGGCTTGACCACCTTGAAGGTCTGCCGGAACAGCGCTACAAGGTCGTCGTAGGCCCCGCCGTGAAAGAGCTTCACGACCAAGGCCCCTTCAGGTTTCATATGGTGGATGGAGAAATCAACCGCCAGCTCCACCAGCAGCGCAATGCGCGCCGCATCCGTCGTACCGTTGCCCGACAGGTTGGGAGCCATGTCGGAGACCACCACATCGGCCTTGCCGCCGCCCAGCGCTTCCTGCAGCTGCGCCAGCACCGGCTCCTCGCGGAAATCGCCCAGAATGAACTGCACGCCCTCGATGGGCTCCATGGGCAGCAGATCCAGCGAGATGATCCGGCCATTGAGCGCTCCCACCGCCGCACCTTCTGGCGACAGGCAGCGGCGCACATACTGGCTCCACGCCCCGGGCGTAGAGCCCAGGTCCACCACCGTGGCACCCGGCCGGATGAGCTTGAGCTGCTCGTCTATCTCCTTGAGTTTGTAGGCCGCGCGAGCGCGGTAGCCGTCCTTCTGGGCGGCTTTGACGTAAGGATCGTTGACGTGGCTGTTGAGCCAAGCCTTGTTGACCTTCTTGCTTTTTGTTTGGACTTTCATGCTGGATTCTTTCAGCCTCGATAATACGGCCATGCCCCAAATTCAATTGACTCCCGCCGAGCGCCGGGAACACCGCGCCAACGCACACCACCTGGACCCCGTGGTCCTCATCGGAGGTGACGGCCTGACGGCTGCCGTGCAAAAGGAGGTCAACGCCGGCCTTAACGCACATGGCCTGATCAAGGTCCGTGTCTTCAACGACGACCGCGCCGCACGCGAGCAGATGTATCTGCAGCTGTGCGACGAACTTGGCGCTGCACCCATTCAACACATCGGCAAGCTGCTGGTGCTCTGGCGCCCCATGCCAGAAAAGGAAAAAGCCGTCGACGAGAACCGCATGCCCGGTCCTCGCGATGTCAAGCTGCTCAAGTTCAGCAAGCGCTCCGGCCAAAAGCCCGAGGTCAAGCAGATCCGCGTGCTGGGCAACCAGCGCCTGACGGCAGGCGGCCAGGTCAAGCGCGCCAAGCCCAAGCAAAAGTCGGTCAAGAAGCGCCAGGCAGACTGAGTCCGCCGCATCCATGACCGTAGCATCCCATGCCGCCAGCGTGGCCCAGGCCGCGCAACCGCCCTCCGCCTCCCCCTCTGCGCAGCAGCGCTTCGTGATCTGCATGAAGTGGGGCAAGAAGTACGGTCCGGAGTATGTCAACAGGCTCTACGCCATGGTGCGTCGGCATCTGAAGGGCGATTTTCGCCTTGTCTGCCTGACCGATGACGGCGTGGGGATTCGTGACGAAGTCGAATGCCTGCCCATTCCGCCGCTGAACCTGCCCGCCGGCATTCCCGAGCGCGGCTGGAACAAGCTGGCCACCTTCAGTGCCGACCTGCATGGCCTGCGCGGCACGGCGCTGTTTCTTGACGTGGACGTGGTCATCACCGGGCCGCTGGACGATTTTTTCACCGAGCCCGGCGAATTCCTGATCATCCACGACTACAAGCGTCCCTGGCGCATCACGGGCAATTCCTCGGTGTACCGCTTCGAGCTGGGTGCCCACCCCGAGGTACTGGACTACTTCCGCACGCATTTCGAAGAGATCCGCAGCAGCTTCCGCAACGAACAGGCCTACCTGTCCGACATGCTGCACAAGCAGGGCAAGCTCAAGTACTGGCCACAGGCCTGGTGCCCCAGCTTCAAGTACCACTGCATTCCCGCATGGCCGACGAACTACTGGAAGCCACCCTTCGTGCCGGATGGTGCACGCGTGGTGATCTTCCACGGAGAATGCAATCCGCCCGACGCGTTGGCCGGCCGGCGCAATCGGCGCTTTCGCTATATCCGGCCTGCTACCTGGGTGGCCGAGCACTGGCACGAGTGAGCAGCTCGGCCCACAAAAAAACGCCCGCGCTTGCGGGCGTTTTCGTTTGGCATGGCACCGAACCGGCAGGACCGGGATCAGGCCGTGGCCTCGGCTTTCGCTTGAGACGGAGGACTGCCTATGCGCCACAGCACGACGAGCGCGCATAGCCACTGCAGCGCATACATCACCGTGCCCACGCTGTGCCACAGCTTGAGGTTGTCGCGTGCAACGATGCGCGGCGACACGCCGTACTGGACGACAAACGCCAGCAGCATGCCTGCGATCACAAAGCCCAGACAGGCCTTGGCCCAGGGCTGCAGGACCGGCTCCTTGTTGCGCCGGGACAGGACCAGCAGCAGGGCCGCGCAGGCGATGGACACCCAGGTCTGCGCGGCAAACAGCTTGGCTGCCATGAAGCCCGCGACAGCCGGCGTGGGCAATTGGGCGAACAGCATGGGCACGGCCATGAAGCCGATGGCCGACAGGCTGCCCCACCACAGGGCAGCAGCCAGCAGGGGAATGCGTTCGTACAGGTTGCTCATGGGCTTAGGCCTTCCTCAATGATCGAGGCACAGGCGCTGACGCATCAGAGGTAGCGCACCGACACCACTTCATAGCGGCGCTCGCCGCCCGGTGCCTGCACGACGGCGGTATCGCCCTCTTCCTTGCCGATCAGCGCGCGCGCGATGGGGCTGGAGACGTTGATCAGGCCCAGCTTGAGGTCGGCCTCGTCCTCGCCGACGATCTGGTACTTGACCGTGTCGCCGCTGTCTTCATCCTCGAGCTCCACCGTTGCACCGAAGACCACGCGGCCACCGGCATCCACGGAAGAGGGATCGATGATCTGGGCAGCCGACAGCTTGCTCTCGACCTCGGCAATGCGGCCTTCGATGAAGCCCTGGCGGTCCTTGGCGGCCTCGTATTCGGCGTTTTCGCTCAGGTCGCCCTGCGCACGTGCCTCGGCGATGGCCTGGATGATGGAGGGACGCTCCACGGTTTTCAGGCGGTGCAGTTCGTCCTTGAGCTTCTCGGCTCCGCGCTTGGTGATGGGAATGGTGGCCATTGAAAAGTCTCCATGTTCAGCGAACGCCGCGCGCTGCGCGGTTTCTTTGGTACAGGCGGGCCGGCGACTTTGCGGCTGGACCTGCACCCCAAAAGCAAACCGCCGCACGTTGCCGCGCGGCGGTTTCATCGAATGATTCGTTCCATTATGCCGTGTTTACCCACCCGAAATGGTGGGATAACCCGGCGGCACTGTCGGACAGTGCCGCTCGCTGCGCGCCATCAAAAAACAGGCGCAGCGGCAATGGAAGGATCTCAGGCAGCCTGCAGTTGGGCGTGCAATTCCTGGACCGAGTGCACGTCCATGTTGCCCATGGACTTCATGCCTTCGACGGCAGCTTCTGCACCGAAGATGGTCGTGAAGGTGGTCACTCGCGCCAGCAGGGCGCTGGTACGGATGGCACGCGAGTCGGCGATGGCGTTGCGGCGCTCCTCCACCGTGTTGATGACCATGGCGATCTCGCCGTTCTTGATCATGTCCACGATGTGGGGGCGGCCCTCGGTCACCTTGTTGACGAGCTGCACCTCGATGCCGGCCTCGGAGATGGCCGCTGCCGTACCGCGCGTGGCGCACAGCACAAAGCCCATCGCAGCCAGTTCCTTGGCCACGGCCACGGCACGCGGCTTGTCGGCGTTCTTCACGGTCAGGAAGACCTTGCCCTGGGTCGGCAGCGTGACGCCGGCGCCCAGTTGGCTCTTGACGAAGGCTTCGCCAAAGGTCTTGCCCACGCCCATGACTTCGCCGGTGGACTTCATCTCGGGGCCGAGAATGGTGTCCACGCCAGGGAACTTCACGAACGGGAAGACGGCTTCCTTGACGCTGAAGTACGGCGGCGTGACTTCCTTGGTGATGCCCTGCTGGGCCAGCGTGTCGCCGGCCATGCAGCGCGCAGCCACCTTGGCCAGCTGGATGCCGGTGGCCTTGGAGACGAAGGGCACGGTGCGCGAGGCGCGCGGGTTGACTTCCAGGACGTAGATCACGTCGCCGTCGGCCGTTTCCTTGATGGCGAACTGCACGTTCATCAGGCCGACTACGCTCAGCGCGTTGGCCATGGCGGCAGTCTGGCGCTTGATCTCGGCCACGGTCTCGGGCTTGAGGTAGTAAGGCGGCAGCGAGCAGGCGGAATCGCCCGAATGCACGCCAGCCTGCTCGATGTGCTCCATCACGCCGCCGATGAAGACGGCGCCTTCGCGGTCGCGCACGCAGTCCACATCGCACTCGATGGCGTTGGACAGGAAGTGGTCCAGCAGCACGGGCGAGTCGTTGCTGACCTTGACGGCTTCGCGCATGTAGCGCTCCAGGTCGCGCTGCTCGTGCACGATTTCCATGGCACGGCCACCCAGCACGTAGCTGGGACGCACGACCAGGGGGTAGCCCAGGCCGGCCGCCTTTTCCAGCGCTTCGGGCTCGGTACGGGCCGTGGCATTGGGCGGCTGGCGCAGGCCCAGCTCATGCAGCAGCTTCTGGAAGCGCTCGCGGTCTTCGGCCGCGTCGATCATGTCGGGCGTGGTGCCGATGATGGGCACGCCTTCCTTTTCAAGACCCAGCGCAAGCTTCAGGGGCGTCTGGCCGCCGTACTGCACGATGACGCCAACAGGCTTCTCGACAGCCACGACTTCGAGCACGTCTTCCAGCGTCAGCGGCTCGAAGTACAGGCGGTCCGACGTGTCGTAGTCGGTGGACACGGTCTCGGGGTTGCAGTTGACCATGATGGTTTCATAGCCGTCCTCGCGCATGGCGAGCGCAGCATGCACGCAGCAGTAGTCGAACTCGATGCCCTGGCCGATGCGGTTCGGGCCACCGCCCAGCACCATGATCTTTTTCTTGTTCGTCGGCTCGGCTTCGCACTCCTCGTCATAGGTGGAGTACATGTAGGCCGTGTCGGTGGCGAACTCGGCAGCGCAGGTGTCCACACGCTTGAACACGGGGCGCACGCCCAGTGCCTTGCGTGCCTCGCGCACGGCCTTTTCATTGCTGTGCAGCAGCTTGGCCAGGCGACGGTCGGAGAAGCCCTTTTGCTTGAGCGTGCGCAGCGTGGTGGCATCCAGTGCGGCCAGCGCGGCATCGCCCTTTTCCTCGTAGACCTGGTCCAGCTCGAGTTCGATCTTCACGATCTCTTCGATCTGCACGAGGAACCACTTGTCGATCTTGGTGATGTTGTGCACCTCGTCCAGCGTCCAGCCGGCAGCGAAGGCATCGCCCACATACCAAATGCGGTCCGGACCTGGCTCGCCGAGTTCCTTTTCGAGGATTTCGCGGTCCTGGGTCTTTTCGTTCATGCCGTCCACGCCGACTTCCAGGCCGCGCAGCGCCTTCTGGAAGGACTCCTGGAAGGTACGGCCAATGGCCATGACCTCGCCCACGGACTTCATCTGCGTGGTCAGGCGGTTGTCGGCAGCGGGGAACTTCTCGAACGCGAAACGCGGGATCTTGGTGACCACGTAGTCGATCGAGGGCTCGAACGACGCAGGCGTCTTGCCGCCCGTGATGTCGTTCTTGAGTTCGTCCAGCGTGTAGCCCACGGCCAGCTTGGCAGCGACCTTGGCGATGGGGAAGCCCGTGGCCTTGGAGGCCAGCGCCGAGGAACGCGACACGCGCGGGTTCATCTCGATGACGATCATGCGGCCGTCCTTCGGGTTCACCGAGAACTGCACGTTGGAGCCGCCCGTGTCCACACCGATCTCGCGCAGCACCGCCAGCGAGGCGTTGCGCATGATCTGGTATTCCTTGTCGGTCAGCGTCTGCGCGGGTGCCACGGTGATCGAGTCGCCGGTGTGCACGCCCATGGGGTCCAGGTTCTCGATGGAGCAGATGATGATGCAGTTGTCCGCCTTGTCGCGGACGACTTCCATCTCGTACTCCTTCCAGCCGAGCAGCGATTCCTCGATCAGCAGCTCATTGGTCGGGGACGCTTCCAGGCCGCGCTTGCAGATGGTCTCGAACTCTTCGGGGTTGTAGGCAATGCCGCCGCCCGTGCCGCCCAGCGTGAAGCTGGGGCGGATGACGGTGGGAAAGCCCATTTCCTTTTGCACGGCCCAGGCTTCGTCCATCGAATGGGCGATGCCCGAGCGTGCCGAACCCAGGCCGATGCGCGTCATCGCATCCTTGAACTTGAGGCGGTCCTCGGCCTTGTCGATGGCCTCGGGAGTTGCGCCGATCAGCTCGACCTTGTACTTGTGCAGCACGCCGTTGCGCCACAGGTCCAGCGCGCAGTTCAGCGCGGTCTGGCCGCCCATGGTCGGCAGGATGGCGTCGGGACGCTCCTTGGCGATGATCTTCTCAACCGTCTGCCAGGTGATGGGCTCGATGTAGGTGACGTCGGCCGTGGCCGGGTCGGTCATGATCGTGGCAGGGTTGCTGTTGATCAGGATGACCTTGTAGCCCTCTTCGCGCAACGCCTTGCAGGCCTGCACGCCGGAGTAGTCAAACTCGCAGGCCTGGCCGATGACGATGGGACCGGCGCCAATGATCAGAATGCTTTTGAGGTCGGTGCGCTTAGGCATTTTTGTGTTTCTCCATCAGCGCCGTGAAGCGGTCAAACAGGTAGGCGATATCGTGCGGGCCGGGCGAAGCCTCGGGGTGGCCCTGGAAGCAGAACGCAGGCTTGTCCTTGTGCTCAAGGCCTTGCAGCGTGCCGTCGAACAGGCTGATGTGCGTGGCGCGCAGCGTGTCGGGCAGGGACTCCATCTCCACGGCAAAACCGTGGTTCTGGCTGGTGATGCTGACCCGGCCGTTGTCCAGGTCCTTGACGGGGTGGTTGGCGCCGTGGTGGCTGTTGGCCATCTTGAAGGTCTTGGCGCCAGCGGCCAGGGCCATGATCTGGTGACCCAGGCAGATGCCGAAGACGGGCTTGCCGGACTCCACCAGCTCCTTGGTGGCGGCAATGGCGTAGTCGCAGGGCTCCGGGTCGCCAGGGCCGTTGGACAGGAAAACGCCGTCGGGGTTGAGTGCCAGCACATCCTTGGCGGGCGTCTTGGCGGGCACCACGGTCAGCTTACAGCCGCGCTCGGCCAGCATGCGCAGGATGTTGAACTTCACGCCGAAGTCATAGGCCACCACATGGAAACGCGGGGCCTGCTGCTGGCCGTAGCCTTCGCCCAGCTTCCACTCGGTTTCCGTCCATTCGTACTGCTGGGCTGCGCTCACCACCTGGGCCAGATCCAGGCCCTTCATGCTGGGAGCCGCCTTGGCTGCAGCCAGTGCCTCGTCGATGCGCGCCTGGGTCACTTCTTCGCCAGCGGCCAAACCGACGATGGCGCCGTTTTGTGCGCCCTTGTCGCGCAGCAGCCGTGTGAGCTTGCGCGTGTCGATGTTGGCAATCGCCACCGTGCCGCTGCGCGTGAGGTAGTCGGGCAGTGTCTCGGACTTGCGGAAGTTGCTGGCCAGCAGCGGAAGGTTCTTGATGATCAGGCCCGCCGCATGGACCTTGCCAGCCTCGACATCCTCTGCGTTGACGCCGTAGTTGCCGATGTGCGGATACGTGAGCGTCACGATCTGCTGGCAGTAGCTGGGGTCGGTGAGGATTTCCTGGTAGCCGGTGATTGCCGTGTTGAAAACGACTTCACCAACCGTGGTGCCTTGCGCACCGATCGAGTTGCCAACAAAGACCGTGCCGTCTGCGAGCGCCAGGATGGCGGATGGGAATGCTCCCTTGAGAGACAAAAGCACTGGGTTCTCCGGTTCTAATTACGGTTACGCCCAGCGTGCCGCACGGACGGATCCGGGCGGGTTATAGCTTGTCTGCAGGGGGTGGCGAGGAAGCGTCGCTAGGCGTAGTGTGGAATGCTTGAAAGCCGCCCATTATAGGCTGGTCGTGCTTCAGCCTCCTGACAGGAGGCGGGATTACCCTTGACGTGAGCCGGCACTCACGCTGCTTGCGTGCAGGCATATCGCCGCTGCAGCAGCCACGTTCAGCGACTCCTCACCGCCCGGCTGGCCGATGCGCACATGCTGCGCTGCCCGCTGCATCAGCGCCTCGCCAACGCCCTGCCCTTCATGGCCCATGGCCCAGGCACAAGGCCAGGGCAGCGCGGCATTTTGGATCAACTCGCCCTGGTGGGAACTGGTCACGATCAGGGGCAAGCCAAGCGCATCCAGGTCTTCGGGCGAGGCCGACTCGACCAGTTGCAGACCGAAATGCGCCCCCATGCCGGCGCGCAGCACCTTCTGGCTCCACAGCGCAGCCGTGCCCTTCAGGGCCACGATCTGGCCGAAACCGAAGGCAGCGGCACTGCGCAGGATGGAGCCCACGTTGCCTGCGTCCTGCACGCGGTCCAACACCACCGTGGCCACGCCGGCACGGATGACCACCGATGCCTGCCAGTCCATCAGAAAACCGATGCGCGCCGGGGATTCCAGGCCACTGACTTCGGCAAACAGGGCATCTGCCAGAACCACGCACTTGCCCGCGCCCTGCACCCATTCCAGCGGCACCAGCGGCCAGAAGGACTCGGCCACCACGGCCACGGAGGGCTGCATGCCACGCGCCAGCGCGGCACGGCACAGATGGTCCCCTTCCAGCCAGACGCGCCCTTGCTTGCGGTAGGCCCCACTGTCCTGGACAAGCCTGCGCAAATCCTTGACCAGGACGTTGTCACGGGACTGGATCAATGTGGCGGCGGGTTGTCGGCTCATGGTGAGGCTTTCGGGCAAAGGGAACAGCGCGCCACGGGCGCAGAAAGAAACGGCAAAGGCAATCAGGCCGACAGCAGCAAGGCCTGCGCGCCCTGCGCCGCAGCTGCCACGCGGGCAGCGGCCAGGGGCTCGGCCATGCGGGCAATGCTCACGACATGGGCCACCGGTGCGAAGGTTCGCCGGTGCTCCTCGCAGGCACCGTGCAGGCGCAGCGCCGCAAGGTGGGCCGCCGTGCCGTAGCCCTTGTGGCCGTCGAAGCCGTATTCCGGATATTGCTCATGCAGCCGTTCGCACCAGCGGTCGCGCGTGACCTTGGCCAGAATGGAGGCGGCCGAGATGGCCTGCACCAGGGAGTCCCCCTTGACGATGGCCTCGGCCTGCACATCCAGCACGGGCAGCTGGTTGCCATCCACCAGCACGAGCACCGGCTTCAGGCGCAGGCCCAGCACCGCGCGGCGCATGGCCAGCAGCGTGGCCTGCAGGATGTTCAGGCGATCAATCTCTTCGACCGAGGCCTCGGCAATGCTGCAGCACAGCGCCTTGGCACGGATCTCGTCATAGAGTGCCTCGCGGCGCGCAGCCGTGAGCTTCTTGGAATCGTTCAGGCCCTCGATGGGATTGAGATCGTCAAGAATGACAGCAGCGGCCACGACAGGGCCGGCCAACGGGCCGCGGCCCGCTTCGTCCACGCCCGCAACCAACCCCGGCGGATGCCAGGGCAGGCACGCCTGTTCAGGCGGCAGTGGGGGCAATGATTTTCTCGATCGCATGGGCGGCCAGTTCGGCAGTATCGCGCCGCAATTCATGGTGCAGCGCTGTGAAGCGCTGTACCAGCGCCTCGACGGTTGAAGGGGAATGTTCGCACGCCTGCAGCCATTGCAGCACAGCCGCGCTCAGCGCCTGGGGCGTTGCCGCATCCTGGATCAGCTCGGGCACGACGAAATCGCCGCACAGGATGTTGGGCAGGCCCACCCAGGGCTGCAACTGCTTGCCACGCATCAGGCGCCAGCTCCAGGGGTGCATGTTGTAGCCGATCACCATGGGACGCTTGTACAACGCGGCTTCCAGCGTGGCCGTGCCGCTGGCGATCAACGTCACGTCGCAGGCTGCCAATGCGTCATGGGACTGGCCGCGCACGATGTGCAGCGACGAGGCCATGCCGGACTCCTGGGCAATGCGCCGCAACTCGTCCAGTTGCGAAGGCACGGCAGGCACTACTATTTTAATAGCTGGCAGCGCCTTCCGGACCAAAGCTGCAGCCTGAAAGAAACGGGCTGCAAGATAGCGGATTTCGGAGCGTCGGCTGCCGGGCAGCACGGCCAGCACCAGACCATCTTCCGGCAGGCCCAGCCGACGGCGCGCGGCGGCACGGTCGGGCTGCAGCGGAATCACGCTGGCCAGGGGATGGCCCACGTAGGTGGCGTCTATGCCGTGACGGGCCAGCAACTCGGGCTCGAAGGGAAAAATGCACAGCACATGGTCGGCCGCACGCCGGATTTTCTCGACGCGATCGGCACGCCAGGCCCAGATCGAAGGGCAGACGAAATGCACGGTCTTGATGCCCGCAGCCCGCAGATCGGTCTCCAGGCCCAAATTGAAGTCGGGCGCATCGATGCCGACAAAAACGGCTGGCGGCTGTTTGAGCAGGCGCTGGCGCAACTGCCGGCGGATGTTCAGAATCTCGGCCAGCCGGCGAAACACTTCCCAGCTGTAGCCATGCACGGCCAGCCGCTCGCAGGACCACCATGCCTCAAAACCGCGCTGCTGCATTTGGGGCCCGCCGATGCCAAAGGCCGAAGCCTCGGGCCAGCGGGCCTGCAGCCCACCCAGGAGCAAGGACGCCAGCAGGTCGCCTGAGGTTTCCCCGGCGACCATGGCAATCGATGGACTCAGGCGCGCCAATGGCGCCGCGTTCTCTGTCATGCCGTCCTTTCGCGCGCCGGATCAGCGCGCAATGCCCCGGGTCGAAGCGGCCAGAAAATCCAGCATCAGCGATACATCGGCAGCGGCCTCGGGCTGCTCGCCAGCCAGCGCTCCAATGGCGTCGCGCGCGGCCTCCAGGGTCAGCCCCTGGCGATACAGCAGACGGTGCATCTGCTTGATGGCCTGGATACGCTGCGGCCCGAATCCGCGCCGGCGCAGGCCTTCGATATTGAAGCCACGCACAGCCAGGGGATTGCCATCCACCATCATGAAGGGCGGCACATCCTGCGAGATATGGCTGGCAAAGCCCGCCATGGCATGGGCGCCCACCTTGGTGAACTGGTGTACGCCCGTCAGGCCGCCCAGGATCACATGGTCGCCCACATGCACGTGGCCGGCCAGGGTGGCGTTGTTGGCCAGGATGGTGTGGCTGCCCACGACGCAGTCGTGGGCCACATGCACATAGGCCATGATCCAGTTGTCATGGCCGATGACCGTGACACCCTGGTCCTGCACGGTGCCCGCATTGAAGGTGCAGAACTCGCGCACCGTGTTGCGGTCACCGATGACAAGCCGCGTGGGCTCGCCTGCGTACTTCTTGTCCTGGGGCTGCGCGCCCAGGGACGCGAACTGGAAAATCCGGTTGTCGCAACCAATGCGGGTATGGCCTTCGACAATGCAATGCGCGCCAATCGTGGTGCCGGCGCCGATTTCCACATGCGGCCCGATGACGGCATAGGGGCCGACCGACACCGATGAATCCAGCTGTGCAGCGGAATCTATCAGTGCCGTGGGATGGATGCGTTCAATGCCAGCCATGCGCCCGTCAGCCCACGTTGCGCATGGTGCACATCAGCTCGGCTTCGCAGGCTACTTCGTCCTCGACGCGGGCCACGCCCTTGAACTTCCAGATGCCGCCGCGAACGCGGTCGATGGTGATCTCCAGCACCAGCTGGTCGCCCGGCTCCACGGGGCGCTTGAAGCGCGCACCGTCGATGCCCACGAAGTAGTAGATGTTGTTTTCGTCGGGAACCTGGCCCATGGCATCGAAGGCCAGCAGGCCGGCAGCCTGCGCCAGCGCCTCCAGGATGAGCACGCCCGGCATGACGGGACGGCCTGGGAAATGGCCCATGAAATAGGGCTCGTTGAACGTGACGTTCTTGATCGCCTTGATGCGTGTATTGCGCTCAAGCTCCGTGACCTTGTCCACCAGCAGGAAGGGGTAGCGGTGGGGCAGTTGCTTGAGAATTGCGTGAATATCCATCATTGCGTTCCGTTATGGCCTTGATCCGCCGATTGCTGCAGTTGCCGCTCCAGGGCCTTGATGCGATCGCGCATGGAGTGCAGCTGCTTCAGCGTCGCAGCATTTTTTTCCCATTTGGCGTTTTCATCCACGGGAAACATGCCCGTGTAAACACCTGATTGTGTCAGCGAACGGGTCACTACCGTCGCTGCCGAAATATGCACCCTGTCGGCCAGCTGCAGATGGCCCAGCACGATGGCGCCGCCTCCCACGGTGCAATGCGCGCCAATGCGCGCGCTGCCGGCCACCCCCACGCAACCGGCCATGGCCGTATGCTTGCCGACGTGCACGTTGTGACCGATCTGGATCAGGTTGTCGAGCTTGACCCCGTCCTCGATCACCGTGTCGTCCAGCGCTCCGCGGTCTATGCAGGTATTGGCGCCGATTTCCACATCGTCGCCTATCCGCACGCCACCGAGCTGCTCGATCTTCACCCATGCTCCGTTCTCGGGCGCAAACCCGAAGCCGTCCGCTCCCAGCACCACGCCGGAATGCAGCAGACAGCGCGCCCCCACATGGCAGTTCTCGCCAATGGTGACGCGCGACTTGAGCACGGTGTGGGCACCGATGGTGGCACCCTCTTCAACCACGCAGAGCGGGCCGATCGTGGCAGAGGCATCAACGATGGCACTCTCGTGCACCACCGCGCTTGGATGGATACCGGCCGACGCCACAGACCTGCAGTTCCGCTTCCACCACTGCGTGGCCCTGGCGAAGTAGGCATACGGGTCAGGGACCACGATGCAGGCACCCCGCTGCTGCGCCAGCTCACGCATGGCGGGCGCCACAATAACGCAGGCCGCCTCGGAGGCGGCCAGTTGCTGGCGGTAGCGGGGGTTGCTCAGAAAACTGAGATCCCCGGCCCCGGCGGAATCCAGCGGTGCGATGCGGGAGATGGGCATCTCCCTTTCGCCACCGACCAGTTCGCCACCGAGTGCATCGAGGATCTGACCCAACAATACGCTCACGGCATGCAGCCCTGGACTGCTGGCTTACTTGCCGCCGCCGTTCAGCGCCTTGATCACTTTGTCAGTGATGTCGTACTTGGGGTTGATGTAGACGGCTTCCTGGAGGATGACGTCGTACTTCTCGGATTCGGCCACTTGCTTGACCACCTTGTTGGCGCGCTCCAGCACCTGTGCCAGTTCCTCGTTCTTGCGGGAGTTCAGGTCTTCCTGGAACTCACGGCGCTTGCGCTGGAACTCGCGATCCTGGTCCACCAGCTGACGCTGACGGGAGACGCGCTGGCTTTCGGCCATGGTGGGCGCTTCACGCTCGAACTTCTCCGAAGCGCTCTTGAGCGTATTGCCCTGGTCGACCAGTTCCTTCTCACGCTTGGAGAATTCCTGCTCCAGCTTGGACTGCGCAGCCTTGGCCGTCGACGCTTCACGGAAGATGCGGTCTGTGTTCACAAAGCCGGCCTTGAACTCTTGAGCGTGCGCAGAAACAGCCATGGCGCCAAGCAGCACAGCCAGGGAAAAATGGCTAGATAGAGATTTCATTAGAAAGAGGTTCCGATTTGGAATTGCAGTCGCTGGATTTTATCCCCGGTCTGCTTGCGGATGGGTTGAGCAAAGGCGAGACGCAGGGGGCCCAGCGGGGAAATCCAGCTGATGCCCAGGCCCGTGGAAGCCCGCAGCTCCCCGAGATCGAAGTTCTCGTTGGCCCCGTAGACATTGCCCACATCGAGGAATGTAAAAAGACGCAAAGTCCTGTCATTGCCGGCACCGGGGAAGGGAATCATGAACTCTGCGTTCAAGGTCACCTTCTTGGAGCCGCCAAGCGCCAGGTTTTCCTTGGTGTCGCGCGGACCCAGCGAGCCCTGCTCGAAGCCACGCACCGAGCCCAGGCCACCCGAGAAGAAGTTCTTGAACAGCGGGAACGGACGGCCATTGAGGCCCTTGCCGTAGCCCAGTTCACCGTTCAGTGCCAGCGTGTACTTCTTGCTCAGCGGGATGTACTGCTGGATCTGGTAGTTGGCGCGCACATAGCGGGCCTCGCCACCCACCGACCACTCGGTGTTCAGGCGCTGGTAGAGACCGGAGTTGGGCGCCAGCGCGCTGTCACGGCTGTCGCGCGACCAGCCCAGGGTCAGCGGAATGCCCGTGTTGGAGTAGCCGTACTTGTCGGCATAGTCCTTGTACGCCTGGGGCAGGTAGGTGCCGGGCTTGATTTCGGAGCGCTCCACGCCGCCGCCGAAATACACGGTGTCAATCTCGCTGAACGGCACGCCAAAGCGAACGCTGCCGCCCGAGGTGACGATCTTGTAGGCCGCATCGTCGTAGTAGGGACGGTCGGTGCGGTAGTACAGGTCGTAGGTGCGCGAGATGCCGGTGTCCGTGAAGTACGGATCCGTGGTGGACAGCACCATGGTGCGGCGGTACTTGCTGGTGTTCACGTCCACGCCCAGGTAGTTGCCCGAGCCGAACACGTTTTCCTGCTTGATGCCGAACGACAGCGAAACCTTTTCGGCACTGGAGAAGCCAGCACCCAGTTGCAGCGAACCCGTGGGCTTTTCGGCCACCGAGATGACCAGATCCACCTGGTCGGGCGAACCCGCCACTTCCTGGGTTTCGACGTTGACCTCGGTGAAGAAGCCCAGGCGGTCCACACGGTCGCGCGACAGGCGGATCTTGTCGCCGTCATACCAGGAGGCCTCGTACTGGCGGAATTCGCGGCGGATCACTTCGTCGCGCGTGCGGTTGTTGCCACTGAGATTGATGCGTCGCACATAGGCGCGGCGAGAAGGCTCGGCGTGCAGCACCAGGGCCACGCGGTTGGTTGCACGGTCGATGTCCGGCACGGCCTCGACGCGTGCAAAGGCAAAGCCGAAGTTGCCGAAGTGCTCGGTGAAGGCCTTGGTCGTCGCCGTGACCTGGTCGGCGTTGTAGGGCTCGCCGGGCTTGATCTTGACCAGGGACTTGAATTCGTCGTCGCGGTCGAGGTAGTTGCCCTCCAGCTTGACGCCGGAGACGACGAAACGCTCCCCTTCATGGATGTTCAGGGTCAGCGAGATGGTCTGCTTGTCGGGCGAGATGGCCACCTGGGTGGAGTCCACGCGGAACTCCAGGTAGCCACGCTGCAGGTAGTACGAGCGCAGCGTTTCCAGGTCGGCGTTGAGCTTGTTGCGCGCATAGCGGTCCGACTTGGTGTACCAGCTCATCCAGTTGCCGGTGTCCTGGTCGAAGAGGTCCTTAAGCGTGGATTCGCTGAAGGCCTTGTTGCCGACGATGTGGATCTCGTTGATGCGGGCCGGATCGCCCTCGGTCACCGTGAAGGTCAGGTTGACGCGGTTGCGCTCGATGGGCGTGACCGTGGTGACGACTTCCGCGCCATAAAGGCTGCGGTTGATGTACTGGCGCTTGAGCTCCTGCTCGGCACGGTCGGCCAGGGCCTTGTCGAAGGGACGACCTTCTGCCAGGCCCACATCGCGCATGGCCTTTTGCAGGGTTTCCTTGTCGAACTCCTTGGTGCCGGCGAAGTTCACCTCGGCGATGGTCGGGCGTTCTTCGACGACGACAACGAGCACGTTGCCATTGGCTTCGAGGCGGATGTCCTTGAACAATCCCAGCGCGAACAGCGAGCGGATCGCAGCTGCGCCCTTGTCATCGTCATACTGGTCGCCCACGCGCAGCGGGATGGATGCGAAGACCGTGCCCGGCTCCACGCGCTGCAGGCCTTCGATGCGGATGTCCTGTACCCGGAAGGGCTCCAGCGCCCAGGCTGCATTGGCAGCCAAAACCATGGCAGCCAGGGTCGATGCAGCGCGCACGCCCAGGCGATTGATACGTTTAGTCATGAATGGATTTGCCGCCGCTGCGGCTTGCCGAAAACGGCTGAAAAGTTAGCCCCAAAGCCGGTTGATATCGTTGAAAAAGGCGACGGACATCATCATCATCAAAACCGCCACACCTGCACGCTGCAAGCGTCCGGCCCAGACTTCCGACACGCTTCGGCCAGTCACGCCCTCCCAAAGATAATACATCAGGTGCCCGCCATCGAGCACCGGCAGGGGGAGCAAGTTGAGAACCCCCAGGCTGATGCTTATCAGCGCCAGGAACGAAAGATATTGAACCAGGCCCATGCTGGCCGAACGCCCCGCATAGTCGGCAATGGTCAAGGGGCCGCTGATGTTCTTGAGCGATGCCTCGCCTATCACCATGCGGCCCATCATGCGCAGCGTCAGCGACGAAAGCTCCCAGGTGCGCTGCACGCCAGCCCACAGGCCTTCCAGCGGACCGCGCTGCACCAGAGCCATCTCGGGAGCGCTGCCGATGTAGGCACTGATGCGGGCAATGCTCTCCTTGCCATCTTCCGAGCGGCCCAGATCGGGCAGCACGGGGATCTGCAGTTGCCTGCCATCGCGCTCCACCAGCCAGACCTGCTGCTGGACCTGGCCGGATGCACCCATCTTGCGGATGAGATTGCGCAGTTGGGTGCCGTCATCCACCGGGGTGCTGCCCACGCGCAGCACCAGGTCGCCCTGGCGCAAGCCGGCCTTTTCGGCGGCACCACCGGCAATCACCTTGTCCAGCACGGGCTGCGTCCAGGGCCCCAGCAGGCCCAGGCGCTCGAAGAAGGCGGCATCGGGCTCGCCCTGCACCTGCCCGGCCAGCGCCAGCCGCAGTTCGGACGGAGCGGTGCGCCGGCCCTGGAGCACTTCCATGCGCACCGACTCATCATCGAGCGCGGCGCGCGTCAGTGTCCAGCGCAGATCATTGATGGAGCGGACCTCTTCCCACTCCTGGTCGCCCAAGGCGATGCGCAGCACGCGATCACCGCCCTGCACGCCCGCCATCTGCAGCACCGTGCCCGCCGGCGGCGTGGCCAATCGCGCCACGGGCTCCTGCATGCCCATCCAATTGACGATGGCCAGCAGCGCAATGGCCAGCACGAGATTGGCCACCGGGCCTGCCGCCACGATGGCCGCACGTGACCGCAGCGGCTGGGTGTTGAATGCCAGATGGCGCTGGTCGGCAGGGACTTCGCCCTCACGCTCGTCGAGCATGCGCACATAGCCGCCAAGCGGCAGTGCACCGATGACGAATTCCGTGTCCGAACCTTTGCGCTTCCAGCGCAGGATGGGGCGACCGAAGCCGACGGAAAACCGAAGCACCTTCACGCCGCAGGCCACAGCGACGCGGTAGTGGCCCCACTCGTGGACGGCAATCAGCACGCCCAGCGCGACCACGAATGCAACTACGGTCAGCAACAATTGATACTCCTTTGAATCCAATGCGCACCTGGATACCGCCGCAGGCCCACCGAGAAACCCGGTCTGGCCCGCGAAGCCGGCATTACAGCTGCCACTGCCGCGCCACGGTGTGCGCGATTTCACGGGCCTGGGCGTCCAGGGCCAGCAGATCGTCCAGGCTGCCCAGTGTAGGCGGCAGCAAGGTTTCGAGAGTGCGCAAATTCACAGCGTGGATACGGTCAAATGCCAGGCGTCGCTCCAGGAAGGCGGCAACGGCGACTTCATTGGAAGCATTGAGAACCGCCGTAGTTCCCTCGCTGGCGAGCAGCGCCTGCCAGGAAAGATGCAGGCCCGGAAAGCGCACGGCATCCGCCTCTTCAAAGGTCAGGGCCGACAGCTTCGCGAAATCCAGGGGCGCCGCGCCGCTGGCTATGCGCCGTGGCCAGGCCAGGCCGCAGGCGATGGGCACGCGCATGTCGGGCGTGCCCAGTTGTGCCAGCACCGAAGCATCCTTGAACTGCACCATGGAGTGCACGATCTGCTGCGGATGGATGACGACCTTGATCTTGTCGGGAGCCATGTCGAACAGCCAGCGTGCCTCGATGACCTCCAGCGCCTTGTTCATCATGGTCGCCGAGTCCACGGAGATCTTGCGCCCCATGGAGAAGTTCGGGTGCGCGCAGGCCTGCTCCGGCGTGATCTCGGACAAGGTGGCCGGATCGCGCAGGCGAAAGGGTCCGCCCGACGCCGTGAGCAGCAGACTGTCCACGCGATCGGGCCAGCTGGCTCGGTCTTCCGGCAGGCACTGGAAAATGGCCGAATGCTCGCTGTCTATGGGCAGCAGGGTCGCGCCATGGCGCTTGACCGTGTCCATGAACAGTGCGCCGCCAACGACCAGAGCCTCCTTGTTGGCCAGCAGCAGGCGCTTGCCCGCGCGCGCGGCCGCCAGACAAGGCGCAAGGCCCGCCGCACCGACGATGGCCGCCATGACGGCATCGACCTCGGGATGCGAGGCGATCTGCTCCAGCGCGTCTGGCGACTGCAGCACTTCGGTCGCCAGCCCATTGCTGCGCAGCTGTTCAGCCAGCAGCTTCGCGTGTGGCGCGCTGGCCATGACGGCATAGGCGGGCTTGAATTCGGCACACTGGCGCAGCATCAGGTCCACTTGCGTGGCCGCGCTGAGGGCAAAGACCTCGTAGTGCTCGCGGTGGCGCGCCACCACGTCCAGCGTATTGGTACCGATGGAGCCCGTGGAGCCCAGGACGGTGATTTTCTGCTTCATGAATGCGCGAAAGAGGAAAGCATCATGGCCAGCGGCAGGGTCGGCAGCAGGGCATCGACGCGATCAAGCACGCCGCCATGGCCGGGCAGCAGACCACTGCTGTCCTTGACGCCCACGCTGCGCTTGACCAGGGATTCGACCAGGTCGCCGACCACGCTCATCGCGGCCATGAACACAACCGCCAGCAGCAGGAACCAGGCCCCGCGCGCCAACAGCAACGAATAGAAACTGGGCACGGCCACCGCGTAGTGGCGGTCCGCCCAGACCCAGGCCAAGGCCAGCACCAGCACGCCGGCCATGCCGCCCCACACGCCTTCCCAGCTCTTGCCGGGACTGATGGACGGCGCGAGCTTGGACTTGGTGAATTTCAGGCCCAGGGTCCGGCCTGCGAAATATGCAAAGACATCGGCCACCCAGACCAGCACCAGCACCGACAGCAGGAAGTTGATGCCCATCATGCGTGCCTGCACCACGGCCACCCAGGCCAGCCACAGGGCCAGCACTCCGCCGACCAGACGCACAGGCCCCGCAATGCGCGGCCAGCCGGCCACGCCTGCGCGCAGCAGTGCCGCGCCGCCCAGCACCCAGGCGGAGCCAGCGACCACCCAGACCGCGGTCAGAGGCCGCTCCAGCCATCCCGCGGCCCAGGTTCCCACGCACATCGCCGTGCAGATGGCACCTATGCCGATGGCTCCAGCGGAGCCAAAGCCGTTGAGACGACCCCATTCCCAGGCACCCGCTGCCATGAGCACGAGCACCACCACGGCGAACGGAACGCCCGTCGGATAGAACAGCGCAGGCAGCAAGATGGCCAGCAGGATCAGGGCGGTGATGACTCGCTGCTTGAGCATGGCTCCCCCTTGTTCAGGTCGTCTGTTGATGGGACGACTTCGATTGTGATTGGTGTACTTGCGCGGAGGTCTGGCCAAAGCGCCGCTCGCGCGAAGTGAAGGCGGCAATGGCCTCGTCCAGGCAGGCCTCGTCGAAATCAGGCCACAGGCTGGCACTGAAGAAGAGCTCTGAATACGCGGCCTGCCACAACAGGAAGTTGCTGATGCGCATCTCCCCGCCAGTGCGGATCAGCAGGTCCGGGTCGGGCACATGGGACAGCGCGAGTGCGCGGTCCAGGCTCTGCGGGGTGATGGGCTCGCCCTGCTCTGCCAGCCGGGCTGCGGCCTGGGCAATGTCCCAGCGCCCGCCGTAGTTGAAGCAGACATTGAGCACCAGGCGGTTGTTGTGTGCCGTGACCTGCTCGGCCTGGGCCAGGCCTGCGCACACTTTCTCGCTCAGGCCACTGCGGTCGCCGATGAAGTGCAGGCGCACGCCATCGCGGCTCAACTGCTGCACTTCCTTGGCAAGGGCATTGGCCAGCAGGCCCATGAGACCGGAAACCTCCTCTTCGGGGCGGTTCCAGTTCTCGGAAGAGAAAGCGAAGACGGTCAGGACCTGCACGCCGCGCTGGACGCAGGCGCGGGCACAGCGGCGCAGCGATTCCACGCCCTGCTTGTGGCCGGCCAGTCGCGGCAGAAAGCGGCGATTGGCCCAGCGCCCATTGCCATCCATGATGACGGCAATATGGCGCGGCACCGCGCCGGAGTCTTGGTTTGTCAAAGGTACGGGCCCTGAGGCAAGCGAGGCAGAACGCCTCAGACCGCCATGATGTCTTGTTCCTTGGCAGCCACCAGCGCGTCGATCTCGGTGATGTGCTTGTCGGTCATCTTCTGGACATCGGCTTCGCAACGCTTTTGGTCGTCTTCCGAGGCTTCCTTGTCCTTGACCAGCTTCTTGACGGCTTCGTTGGCGTCGCGGCGCAGGTTGCGCACGGCGATCTTGGAAGCTTCGCCTTCGTTGCGGGCCAGCTTGGTCATTTCCTTGCGGCGCTCCTCGCTCATGGGAGGCATGGGCACACGGATCAGATCGCCCAGCGAGGCAGGGTTCAGACCCAGATCGCTTTCGCGAATGGCCTTCTCCACCTTGGCGGACATGCTCTTTTCCCAGGGTTGCACGCTGATGGTGCGCGCATCGAGCAGGTTCACGTTGGCCACCTGGGACAGCGGCACCATGGAGCCGTAGTAATCCACATGGATGGAGTCCAGCAGCGAGGGGTTGGCACGGCCGGTACGCACACGCGCAAGATTGTTCTTGAGCGCTTCGATGGACTGGCCCATCTTGGACTCGGTGGTCTTCTTGATGTCTGCAATCGTCATGTTCTTGTTCCTTGAAGAGCTGTGAAACGCGGGATCAAAACGCTCAAGCGTACACCAGCGTGCCCTCATCCTCGCCCATGACCACGCGCTTGAGCGCGCCGGGCTTGATGATGGAGAACACCCGGATCGGCAGCTTCTGATCGCGGCACAGCGCAAAGGCAGTGGCGTCCATGATGCCCAGGTTGCGCGAAATGGCCTCGTCGAAAGCCAGCTTGTGATAGCGGGTCGCGTTGGGATTCTTCATCGGGTCGTCGGTGTAGACACCATCGACCTTGGTGGCCTTGAGCACCACTTCGGCACCGATCTCCGCGCCGCGCAGTGCCGCGGCCGTATCGGTCGTGAAGAACGGGTTGCCGGTGCCGGCGGCGAACACCACCACCTTGCCCTCTTCGAGATACTGCAGGGCCTTGGGGCGCACATAGGGCTCCACGACCTGCTCGATGGCAATGGCCGACATGACACGGGCGATGAGACCCTGCTTGTCCATGGCATCGGCCAGGGCCAGGGCATTCATCACGGTGGCCAGCATGCCCATGTAGTCGGCGGTGGCGCGGTCCATTCCGACCGAACCACCAGCCACGCCACGGAAAATATTCCCTCCACCGATCACCACGGCCACCTGGACACCCACGCGGGTGACTTCGGCGATTTCGGAGACCATGCGCTCGATGGTGGCACGGTTGATGCCGAACGAGTCGTCGCCCATGAGCGCCTCACCGGACAGCTTGAGCAGGATGCGCTTGTGGGCCGGTGCGGCGTTGGACATGGTGTTTCTCCGAAAGGTGGATGGTGGTGGATGGTGAAGGGAACGGTTCAGGCGCTCAGACGAATCAGGCGCCGGCCTTGGCAGCGGCCACTTGGGCAGCCACTTCGGCAGCGAAGTCGTCAACCTTCTTTTCGATGCCTTCGCCGACCACGTACAGGGTGAAGCCCTTGACGTTGGTGTTGGCGGCCTTGAGCATCTGGGCCACGGTCTGCTTGCCGTCGGCAGCCTTCACGAAGACCTGGTCGGCCAGCGAGACTTCCTTCAGGTACTTCTGAACCGAGCCTTCGACCATCTTGGCGACGATCTCGGCAGGCTTGCCGGATTCGGCAGCCTTGGCGGCAGCAACGGTACGTTCCTTTTCGATCAGCTCGGCAGGCACGTCAGCGCTGGTCACGGACACGGGCTTCATGGCGGCCACGTGCATGGCGACGTCCTTGGCAGCGGTTGCATCGCCTTCGAACTCGACGATCACGCCGATGCGCGAACCGTGCAGGTACGAAGCCAGGCTGGTGCCGTCGAAACGCTTGAAGCGGCGGAAGGACATGTTCTCGCCGATCTTGCCGATCAGGCCCTTGCGCACGTCTTCCAGGGTGGGGCCGAAACCGTCCTGCTCATAGGCCAGGGCGCTCAGCGCGGCCACGTCAGCGGGGTTTTGCTCGGCGACCAGCTTGGCGGCGGCATTGGCCATCGCGATGAAGCTGTCGTTCTTGGACACGAAGTCGGTTTCGCTGTTGACTTCGATCATGGCACCCTTGTTGCCATCGATGAAGGCGGTGATCACGCCTTCAGCGGTCACGCGCGAGGCAGCCTTGCCAGCCTTGGTGCCCAGCTTGACGCGCAGCAGCTCTTCGGCCTTGACCAGATCGCCCTCGGCTTCGGTCAGGGCCTTCTTGCATTCCATCATGGGCGCGTCAGTCTTTGCGCGCAGTTCAGCCACCATGCTTGCGGTAATTGCAGCCATCGTATTTCTCCAATGTCAGTTCGATTCGTTACAGGATTTCGGCTAAAAAAACGGGGCTACCCTGAGCCCCGCTTCTTATTCAGCGACGAGGTCGCTCAGCCGGACAAGCTCAATCAGGCAGCGGATTCTTCCACTTCCACGAACTCGTCACCGCTCTCGCCGGATGCAGCCTTGACCACGTCGGTCAGTGCAGCAGCGCGGCCTTCCAGGATCGCGTCGGCGATGCCTTGGGCGTACAGTTGCACAGCCTTGGCAGAGTCGTCGTTACCGGGGATGACATAGTCGATGCCTTCGGGGTTGTGGTTGGAGTCAACCACGCCAACCAGGGGGATGCCCAGCTTCTTGGCTTCGGCCACGGCGATCTTGTGGAAGCCCACGTCGATCACGAAGATGGCGTCGGGCAGGCTGTTCATGTCCTGGATGCCGCCGATGTCCTTTTCCAGCTTTTCCAGTTCGCGAACGAACATCAGCTGTTCCTTCTTGCTCATGGCTTCCAGGCCGGCTTCTTGCTGGGCCTTCATTTCCTTCAGACGCTTGATGGACGTCTTGACGGTCTTGAAGTTGGTCAGCATGCCGCCCAGCCAACGCTGGTCAACGAAGGGCACGCCAGCGCGCTGGGCTTCAGCAGCCACCATCTCGCGGGCTTGGCGCTTGGTGCCGACCATCAGGATCGTGCCGCCGTTGGACGCCAGTTGCTTGACGAACTTCTGGGCGTCCTGGAACATCGGCAGCGACTTTTCCAGGTTGATGATGTGGATCTTGTTGCGGTGACCGAAGATGAAGGGGGCCATCTTGGGGTTCCAGAAACGGGTCTGGTGACCGAAGTGGACGCCTGCTTCCAGCATCTCGCGCATAGTGACGGACATATGAATACCTCAAAGGTTAGGTCTAAAATCCAGCCCGACAATTGCCCCCTGAAACACAGGGCGCAACACCTTGAAGGGACTGGTTTGCGATTGACTTTGCGCAGGATCCCCAAGCATGGGCAGGCGTTCTTGACGAACACCCCGCACCCAAAAGCTTTCACCTGACCCCCGGCAATCGCGGAGAAAATCAGGGGGAACCCCTAGCAAAGCCGCAAGATTCTAGCACACGCCACCCCTCAACCGAGGCTTCGCTCTCAAAGCGCGCTCATCGCCCCTCACGGCCGCGGCAGTTGCACAAGATGCACACACTCCTGTAGTGATAGCTGCATCCGCTTGATAATCCGGGCACTTCAGCAGATTCCACCCAAAAATGAACATCGCGATTGTGGGCGCCGGCAGCATTGGCGTTGCGACAGCCCACGCACTGGCACAGGCCGGCCACGAGGTCACCGTCTACGAGCGTCACGGCACCGCAGCCGAAGAAGCCAGCTTCGGACATGCCGGCTGGCTGGGCCCCAGCCTGCTCCAGCCCTGGAGCGTCCCCGGCCTTTCGACCGCCGAACGCTCCCCCACCCTCCCCGGCCGGCAGGCCCTGCCGCGACTGGGCTCTGGAAACCTCGCAGCCCAGCTGCGCTGGCTATGGCAATGGCGCCAGGCCGGACGGCAACTGCGCAAAGGCAACGTGCCCACAGCCGCCATGGCGGCGCTGGAGGCGCTCACCCAGCGCAGCCAGCAGTTCCAGCAATCGCTGTGGCGGCAATGGGAGTTTGACCCGGAATATGTCGCCGGAAGCCTGGTGCTGCTGGGCAGCGAGGCCGAGCACGAACAACTCAAGCCTGCGCTGGACGCACTGGCCGAGGCAGGCACACGCTGCGAGGCACTGGATGCCGCCCAGACCCGGCTGCGCGAACCCGCCCTGGGCGAGGAAACCACGCTCGCAGGCGCCCTGTATTTTCCACAGGCAGGCGCAGCCAATGGCCGCCTTGCCACGCTGATGCAACGCCAGGCAGCGCAGTCGGCAGGAGCACGATTCGAGACGCAGCGCCTGGTGCAGCGATTGCAGCCCGGCGGCGCCGGGCGCACCGCACGCCTGCAGTTGCTGGGCGAAGACACCCCCCGTTCGCACGACGCCATCGTCGTCTGCGCCGGCGCCGAGGCCGCGAACCTGCTCACGCCGCTGGGCCTGCGCCCACCCATGATCGCCCTGCACGGCTATGGCGTCAGCGCCCCTTTGCGCGAACAAGGTTATGCCCCCCGCCACGCCATCGTGGACTGGAGTGAGCAGATGACCCTGGTCCGCCTGGGCCAGCGCATGCGCATCGTGGCAGGCGCAGAGCTGGGCCGCCGCAGCCCCATGCATGGGGCCACGCTGCAGCGCATGTATCACCGCCTCAACATGGTTTTTCCCGGCAGCGCGGTGCTGGCCTCGGGCGTACAGATCTGGCATGGCACGCGCATGTGCACGGCCGATGGGCTGCCGCTGGTGGGCGCCAGCGGACTGCCCGGCATCTGGCTCAACCTGGGACACGGCAGCTGCGGCGCCGCCATTGCGCAGGGGTGCGCAAGCATGCTGAGCGACCTGATGGACAACCGCGCCAGCCTCCTGGACAGCGCACTGCTCGACCCGCGCCGCTTCGGCTGATTACCCGCGTCCGCCACCCGGCGGCGGACCGCTATGCTCGGTCCATGCTGCGCATTCCCACATCCACCGCCTTGCCGCTGTTTGATACGGCGGCCACTCGCACCCTGGAACAGCAGGCGGCAGCCAGACTGCCCGCGCACAGCCTCATGCAACGCGCAGGCGCGGGCCTGGCACGCCTGGCACGCGCCATCGCTCCCCATGCACGCTGCATCTGGATAGCCTGTGGCCCCGGCAACAACGGCGGCGATGGCTTGCAGGCAGCCGCCTGGCTGCAACAAAGCCTGAATGCGGTTCCAGAAACGGCCCGCAGTTGCCGCATTCTGGTCAGCTGCGTGCGCGAACGCGCCCACATGCCAGACGATGCACGCGCCGCCTGGGACGCCGCCCACGAAGCCGGCGTGCAATGGACCGAGCACATGCCCGCCGACATGGGACCACAGGACTTGTGCATTGATGCATTGCTGGGCATCGGCCTGCGCCAGCCAGACGCCGCAAGCCCACGCACCGGCACGAATGAGCGCCTGCTCACTCTGCTGCGCAGCCTGCAGCCCAGCACCAGCCCGGTCCTTTGCGCGGACATAGCCTCCGGACTGGATGCCGACACCGGGCAGTACCTGCCTGGATTCGCACCCCCGAACGCCCCAGCCAGCGCACGGCACACGCTGGCACTGCTGACGCTGCAGCCCGGACTGTTCACAGGAAGTGGCCGCGATGCCTGCGGCCAGATATGGTGGGATGACCTGGACACGGGACTGGCGAAAGGCGAGCCAACCCTCACTCCCCTGCCCTGCGCACAACTGTTTTCACCAGGCGCCAGCACCCCGCGCCCGCATGCCAGCCACAAGGGAAGCTTTGGCGACGTGGCCATTCTTGGCGGAGAGGGGCTGGGACAGCGCGGCCTTTCCATGACCGGCGCCGCCTGGCTGGCTGCCCTGGCCGCGCTGCATGGTGGCGCGGGGCGCGTGATGCTCGCCCTGCTCGATGCCTCGGCCGGCTCAGGCCAGGCCACCGCGCCCTGGCCCGAAATCATGCTGCGCAGCCCCGAGGCGCAGGACTGGCGCAGCACCACCGTGGCCTGCGGATGCGGGGGAGGCATGGCGGTGCGCGCATGGCTGCCCCAGATACTGGAACAAGCCCCCAGGCTGGTGCTGGACGCAGACGCACTGAATGCCGTTGCCGAAGATGAATCGCTGGCCTCGCTCTTGAAAGAGCGCCGCCAGCGCGACCTGCACACGGTGCTGACGCCCCACCCGCTGGAGGTCGCCCGCCTGCTGAAGACGAACACCGCACAGGTCCAGGCACAGCGGCTGCACGCCGCCAGGCAGCTGGCGCAACGCTTCGACTGCACCGCGCTGCTCAAAGGCTCCGGCACCGTGATCGCCGGACCCCAGGAAGAGAGTGATGCACTGCCTTGCTGGATCAATCCCACGGGAAACGCCCGCCTGTCGACCGGAGGAACCGGCGATGTGCTCGCCGGGCTGATTGCCGCACTGTGGGCCCAGGGCCTGGAGCCCACGCAGGCAGCAGCCCTGGCGGCCTGGCGCCATGGATTTGCAGCAGACCATTGGCCTGCGCACATCCCGTTCAGCGCCAGCGCTCTGGCCCAGCAGCTCGGAGCATAAAAACCCTCAGGACTTGCGCCGGGGCTTGGATGTGTTGCCTGTCACCTTGGACTTGACGGCACCCAAGGCCTTCTTGCCCAAGGCGCGCAGTGCCTGCACCGGCGACGGTGGAGGCAGCTGCGGCAGGCCGTGGGCAGCAGCATCCGTGGCCGCAGGCTTGCGTGCCTCGGACTTGTGCGCCTCGGACGCCCGGCCTCTGCGGGGTCGCGCAGCAGAGCCAGCGGATGATGGTTCCGCAACCGCCTCGCCCACATCGCTCTGCCGCGCCGAGGTAGCCGAGCGCGGCTGAGCATTCGCATATTCAGCTTCCAGCGCGGCCAGGTTCACACCCTTGACCATGGCCTTTTTAGACGCCTTGCGCCCCTGCTTGCCGGCCGACGCCGCTGCATCAGACTCAGGCCTTGCACCGCCGGAGCCTCCCGAGTTGCGCTGCGCCCGTTTTTCCTTGGCATCGCGACGGCCCCATTTTTCGCCCTGATGGGTTTCCGTGCGCGCCGGCGTCCTGCCGGGCCGGCCCGAGGCCGGCTGCTCTTCGCCATCGCGCACCAGGCGGAAATCGATGCGCCGGCCATCCAGGTCCACGCGGCTGACCTGCACGCGCAGCCGCGTGCCGATGCCATAGCGAATGCCCGAGCGCTCGCCGCGCAGTTCCTGGCGCGCCTCGTCAAAGCGGAAATAGTCGCCACCCAGCTCGGTGATGTGAACCAGCCCCTCCACATACATGGCGTCGAGCGTGACGAAGATGCCGAAGGTGGTCACCGCAGAGACCATGCCGCCGAACTCCTCGCCCAGATGCTCGCGCATGTACTTGCACTTGAGCCAGGCTTCGACATCGCGGCTGGCCTCGTCGGCCCGGCGCTCGTTGGCGCTGCAGTGCAGGCCAGCGGCTTCCCAGGCCTGGACCTCGGCGGCGGGCGCGCGCTTGCGCGGCTTCTGGCCGGGTGGACTGACGCGTGATGCCAGACGCTTGGCCAGCTTGGCCTCGGCTTCTCCGGGGGTGGGCAGCTCGGGCAGGCGATAGTGCGTGCCTTCGAGCTCGGCCTTGATCACGCGGTGCACCAGCAAATCGGGATAGCGGCGGATCGGGCTGGTGAAGTGCGTATAGGCGTCGAATGCCAGGCCGAAGTGGCCCGAATTCTCGGGCGTGTAGAAGGCCTGCATCATCGAGCGCAGCAGCATGGTGTGGATCTGCTGGGAGTCGGGACGGTCCTTGGTGGCGTTGGCAATGGCCTGGAACTCGGACGTGGCCGGGTTCTCGCTCAGCGCCACACCGACCCCCATGGCCTTCAGATAGTTGCGCAGAATGTCCTGCTTTTCCAGCGAGGGCTTGTCGTGCACGCGGAACAGGCCGACGCGACCGCTTTGCTCGATGAAGTCCGCACTGCAGACATTGGCAGCCAGCATGGCCTCCTCGATCAGCTTGTGCGCCTCGTTGCGCGTGCGCGGCACGATCTTCTCGATGCGGCCGTTCTCGTCACAGACGATCTGCGTCTCCGTGGTCTCGAAGTCCACGGCGCCGCGCGCCTCGCGCGACTTGAGCAGCGCCTGGTAGACACCATGAAGATTGAGCAAGTCACCCACGCGCTCCGAGCGCCGCGCAGCCTCCGGGCCACGCGTATTGGCCAGGATGGCCGCCACCTCGGTATAGGTGAAGCGCGCATGGCTGTGCATCACCGCCGGGTAGAACTGATAGGCATGGATCTCGCCCTTGGCGGTGATCAGCATGTCGCAGACCATGCACAGGCGGTCCACATCGGGGTTGAGCGAGCACAGGCCATTGCTCAACTTCTCGGGCAGCATGGGGATCACGCGGCGCGGGAAATAGACGCTGGTGGCGCGGTCATAGGCATCGATGTCGATGGCGCTGCCCGTGGTCACGTAGTGGCTCACATCGGCAATCGCCACCAGCAGGCGCCAGCCCTTGCTGCGCCCGACTTTGGCGGGCTCGCAGTAGACGGCATCGTCGAAATCGCGCGCGTCCTCGCCATCGATGGTCACCAGGGGCACATCGGTCAGGTCGATGCGCTTCTTGCAGTCGGCAGGCCGCACCCTGTCCGGCAGCGCCTTGGCCTGCGCCAGGCAGGCATCGGAAAACACATGCGGGACGCCGTACTTGCGCACCGCGATCTCGATCTCCATGCCGGGATCATCGACTTCACCGAGCACTTCGATGATGCGGCCCACGGGCTGACCGAACAGCGCAGGCGCCTCGGTCAGTTCCACCACCACCACTTGGCCGATCTTGGCCGATCCTGTGGCATTGGCGGGGATCAGGATGTCCTGGCCGTAGCGCTTGTCCTCGGGCGCCACCAGCCACACACCGCTTTCCTGCAAGAAGCGGCCAATGATGTTGTGCGCAGGGCGCTCGATGATCTCGACCACACGGCCTTCAGGCCGGCCGCGGCGGTCCTGGCGCACGATGCGGACCTTCACGCGGTCCTTGTGCAGCACGGCACGCATTTCATTGGGGGGAAGGAAGATGTCGCCTTCGCCGTCATCGCGGATGACGAAGCCATGTCCGTCGCGGTGCCCCTGCACACTGCCCTCGATTTCGTCGTTCACATCGGCGCTTTTGGCGTGAGGGTTCATTTTCTTGGTATACAATCTAAATCTTTCCTGAGATGCCCAGGTGGCGGAATTGGTAGACGCACTAGTTTCAGGTACTAGCGGGTAACTCCGTGGAGGTTCGAGTCCTCTCCTGGGCACCAAGTTTAACGACAACCTGCAGAGGTTGCGGTGAACTAAGGAACTATCTTCAGCAGAAGGCAGTTCCCTGGCTTCATGACTTGGCAGATGACAGTCTCAAGAAAAAATCGAAGATCGGGATAATTCTGCAAAAAATGCAGTAGAATTTCAGCTTCAGCAAGCCCAGGTGGCGGAATTGGTAGACGCACTAGTTTCAGGTACTAGCGGGTAACTCCGTGGAGGTTCGAGTCCTCTCCTGGGCACCAAACATGAAAAGGCCGTTGCACACGCAACGGCCTTTTTCTTTTCTGATCGCTGAAAGCCGATGGCAAGGGCATCTCGCCAAGAAAAGTTCGGGAAAATCTTTGCAAACCTGCCCGGCACATCGCTTTCACGCTATATAATTTATGTACTCTGAAATGCCCAGGTGGCGGAATTGGTAGACGCACTAGTTTCAGGTACTAGCGGGTAACTCCGTGGAGGTTCGAGTCCTCTCCTGGGCACCAAACATGAAAAGGCCGTTGCACATGCAACGGCCTTTTTTCTTGGGCGCTGCAGACGCATCGACCCCAGAAGGCCGCATCCATGGCGCAAAAAAAGGGAGCCAGCGGCTCCCTTCCTGGATGAGAGGATCACCTCCCGTGCATCACTTGCGCAGCAGTTGCTTGAGCACGTTCTGCAGGCGGCGCGCGCTGGCATCATCGCGCGGCGATGCCAGCACCCGGGCGGCATCGTTGCCCCAGGTTTCCTGCGGAGCAGGATCGTTGCGGCGCGTCAGCAGCTGCAGCTGCAGGGCACGGCGGGCGCTCAGATGTTCCGCAGGTGTGGGAACGTCGGCGGCCATTTCAAGGCGCAGCAGGGCTTCGCCCGCGTCTCCCTTGGGTGCCTGACCCAGGGCCTGCGACCAGGCACTGCGCACTTGTGCAGACACGCGGCCGCCAAGCTGCTGGGCAGCCGGCATCTGGGCAGCATCACGCGACTCCCACGCCGCCATCAGCTGGGTCAGTGCCTCACCATGGGCCTGGGCCGCGAGCTTGCGCAGGGCGTCCTGGGCATGCTCCATGGCTTCACGCTGGGCGCGGAAGGCGGGGTCCGCCAGGCGCGGTCCGCGCTCTTCGCGCGGCTCGCGGCTGAAACGGCCACTGTCGCGGCTGTCTCGGCCATCCCGGCCGTCGCGGCCACGGCCACCATCGCGGCGGTCGCCAGGACGGGCAGCACGTGCACCGCCCTCTTCCTTCTTCATGCCAGGACGATCATCGCCGCGCACGGCAACCACGGGGCGCACCGGCACCGGCTTGGCGTCGGATTCTTCCGAACCCGCTGCAGCAGCGGCAGGTTCCTGTGCTGGCTGGGCCGCATTCACGGAAGCATCGGCACGGCCACGCAGCGCTTGCTCCAGGGCCTCCACCGCAGCGCGGATTTGCTGCACGTCACCCGAGGTGTTGGCAGCTTCCACGGCCTGAGACGCTTCCAGCACGCGGCGATCATGGTCGCTGAGCGCCACGGCTGCGGCACGGGGGCCCCGCTCGGTGCCCTTGCGGTTGAAGGCTTCGTCCAGTGGCTTGCGGAAGGCATCCCAGAGCTTTTGCTCGTGCTTGCGGTCCAGAGGCACGGCCTGCGCCTCGGCCTGCCAGCGCTGCTGCAGGGCCTTGACGGCGTCGATGCGCAGATTGGGCGCTGCGCCCAGCGCCGTGGCCTCGTCGATCATGGCGTGGCGACGCTGCAGGCTGGCTTTTTGCGCGGCATGCAACGGAGCCTCGGCCAGGGCCATGGCCTGCTTGAACTGGGGTTGCAGTTCGGCAAACAGCTTCTCGCCGATGTGGCCGCTTTCACGCCAACGTTCAGCGAACTGGCGCAGTGCGCGCGCCGCGCCCTTGAGATCTTCGCTGGCGGTCTGCTGTGCTGCCCAGGCCTTGATCTCTTCGATCAGCGCCAGGCGCTGTGCCTTGGACTGGGTGGTTTCGGTGCGCAGCTTGTCGTGCCAGGACTCGACCACCTTGTGGGCCGTGTTGCAGGCTTCGTCAAACTTCTTCCACAGTGCGTGGTTGGCTGCGCTGCCCTGATCGGCCAGCTTCCATTGCTCGCGCAGGCTGCGCAGCGATTCCTGGATCTTGCGGCCACCCAGCGCCTGGCCTTCAGGGCGATTCAGCAGGGCTTCGGCCTTGGCAACCAGTTCCTCGCGCAGCTTGTCGGCGTTCTGGCGCGGCCAGCCTTCGGACTCGCCAGCTGCCAGAAGGGCCTCATGCACCTTGGTGACCAATGCATCGTCCACCAGGCGGCCATGGGCCTTGATAGCGGCGCGCACGGCCTGAACGGCGGCAGAACCCGCCTTGCTTTCGCCGGCAGCCGTCTCGGCCTGGAGCTGCTCCAGCGCCTGGGTCAGTGCACTGCTGGCGGCAGCCACTTGCTCAGGCGATGTCTTCGCCTTGGGCTGGGCTGCGCTGCGGGCAGCGGGAGCGGGCTTGGACGGCTCGGCAGCCGCTGCCTCGGGAGGCAGGCCACGCGCCACGCGCAGCTCATCGGCCCACACGGGCACGGTGGGCAGCGGAGCGGCTTCGTCGGCGGCGGCAGCTTCGGTCAGCGCCAGTGCAGACTGGAAGGCATCCCAGACCAGGATCAGCTGTGCGCTGGCGGCTTCCAACTGGGGCGGGAAACGTCCGTCCACGCTGGCCCAGTTGTCATCGCCAGTCAGTTCGCCGGCCTGCTCCTGCCAACGGGCCACGTCGGCGCGCAGGTTGTCGAGCACAGCCTGGGCATCGCGCCAGGGCTTGGTGGACAGGACCTCGATGCGCTGGGCCAGCAAAACGGCCACTTCGCGCTGGACCTGCACGCGGTGCTGCAGCTCCTCGATGGCCTTGACACGCTCGGCCAGCTGGGCCTTGTGCTGCGACAGAGGTTCACGCGACAGCGGGGCGCCCGCCTTGGCGGCGTCGCGCTGCCAGGCGATGGCGTCGGCGGCATTGAAGGGCGATGCGACCAGCAGCGCCTGGGCCTTTTCAGCCCACTCCACTGCGATCTTTTCCTGGTCCTTGGTGCGGCGGATCTCGTCCAGGCGCTCACGCACGGCACGGGCCGCGCCCTTGTCGCGCGCGCTCAGTTCCTTGAGGACGTCCTGCAATTGCTCGACCGAAGGCTGGGTTGCCAGCCAGTCGCGGATGCGCGCGGCGCGATCACCCGAGGTTTCGGCGGAGAAGGCACCGCCCGTGAGCACATCCAAGGGGTGTTGTTCGGGATTCTTGGCAGAAGCAGGGCTCACTTCAGGTGCATCGGACATGGTGCTGCGGGGGGAAAGAGAAGACATGAATCAATCGTTGAATGTCTGGCTGCCGCGGGCCGCCAGACGCGGCCGGCCAGGCCGCATGCGGGCATGCTAGCCGGACCGGGAAAACCATATTCTCGCCGTTATTTGAAGCGGAGCCAAAACCGGGCTACTGCGTGGACAGGCTGAGCTGGGCGCGCGGACTCCATTCCTGGTCGTCGGAGTCCAGTTTTGGAGCCCCCAGAAACAGGCGTTCAAGCGGCAACTGCTGCTGGGCAAGGTAGTCGCGCACGGCCACGGCGCGGGCCAGCGCCAGTTCGCGCATGGCGTCGTCGGGCACGGCAATCTGCTCCAGCAGCAGACTGCGCATCTGGTCGGTGGGCAGGTCCTTGGCCATGCCGATGACATTGCGCGGCTTGGCAAAGTCGGCGCGACTGTACAGCGCCTTGGTCAAGGCCGGCACTTCGGAGGCGGGCAACTCGGTCACGGACTCTGCCGATTTGCCGTCGCGCAGCACCTGGCGGCGTTTCTGGGCGAGCAGCAGGCGATCGAGCTCCGCCTGCTTCCAGGCCTCTTTGTCCTGCGCCTCGCGCGCCTCGCCGATCACGGTGAGCTTGAGGGCCGGGCGATCCTTGAGGGAAGCAACCACCTTGTCCAGGCTCTCGCGGGCCTTGCCGTCGATCTGGGCACGCCCCGGCGCGAAGGCCACTACGCCCGATTCGCTGCCGCCCCCAAAAGCGCCCGACAGCAGCGAGAAAGGCGAGGTGATGGCCTTCATGATCAGGTTGCCAATGATCTTGAAGATGACCGGCGCCAGCCTGAATTGCGGGTCGTTGAGCGAGCCGCTGACCGGCAGGTCCAGGTCGATGACTCCGTTGCGGTCAGCCAACAGCGCCACCGCCAGGCGCACGGGCAGCGAGGAGGGCGCGCCTTCGACGGCTTCGCCGAAAGTGAGCTGATGCAGCACCAGCTTGTTGCGCGCCGTGAGTTGGCCATCGGGCTCGATCTTGTAGTTGACGTCCATGCTGAGCTTGCCGCGCTCGATCCCGTGGCCCGCGTACTTGATGGAGTACGGCGACAGCGGGGGCAGTTCCAGGTCGCGCATCTGGGCACGTATGTCCAGGGCCAGCGGCTTGGCCAGCGGATTGACCTGGCCGGTGATCTCCAGCGAAGCCGTGCCCTGGGCGCGGCCGCGCAGTTCCACATCCGCCAGTTGCGGCGCCTGCTGGCTGGCAGGCTGCTCGGACGAGAAGGCGCTCAGGCGGCCCGCCAGCTCGCTGAGGTCGGCCGAGTAGTTGGGCTGGATGAAGTAGTCGGAGAACTGGACCCTGCCGCCCGTCAGCACAATCGGCCCGATCTTGATGACGGGCGCAGGCCCGGAGGCAGCCTGCGGCGGCGCCGGTTCGGCGGAAGCCGCCGTGCCATCCGCAGCCGGCGTGGCGTTCTGCTCCAGGGACTGCTGGGACTTCGCCGATTTGACGATGTCCTGCAGGTTGATGCGCCCGTTGCGCTGCACGATGACGCGCGCAAAGAAGTCGCTGAGCGCCGTCTCGCGCACGCTCAGGCGCAGCGGCTGGGCAGGCTGCATCTGCAGGTCCAGGCCGCGCACGGCCAGCGTCTTCCAGGCCACGAGTTCATCGCGCAGGCCGAGTCCCAAGGCAACCGACTGGGCCTTGGCCCGGTCGGCCGTGGACTCGCTGAGCACGGCAGCCACGGCACCTGCCGCCGTGCGTGGCACGCCCTGCCCTGCGGCCTCGCCCGCCGCTTGCACGGGAGAGGCCAGCGCGGAGCGCATGCGCAGATCCACGAGCTCGACATCCCCCTGCACCGCCAGCTCGGGGCCGGCCGGTTGGCTGACAAAGCGCAGTTGTCCGAGGAAATTTCCGTCGGCACGCACCAACTCCACATTGAGCATGTCGGCAAAGTAGGGCTCCAGCGCATGCAGCGGCAGGCTGCGCGCCTGCAATTTGCCCTGGAGCGACAGCGGCGCCAGCCCCAGGTCCCCCCGCAGGCTCAGCGAGCCCGCCTGGACGCGCCGGCCCGAGCCGACCTGGGCGGACAGCTCCAGCGGCGTGGGCGCGGATTTGGCGGCCAGCGGCTCGATGGCGCCCATGCGAAGGCGCAGTGAACCCAGGTCCAGCGACACGGTGCGCGCCGAATCCGCGTTGCGCACGGGCGCTTCGTCACGCAGCGCAATGGCGCCGCCATCGACCTCCACCGCCTGCAGCTTCAGGCCCCAGGGCCGGGACTTGTCCTTGCCGGCGTCCTGCGATGCGGACGCCGATGAGGCGAGCGGCAGCCATTGCTCGTACATCCACCGGCCCTGGGCATCGCGCAACACGGCCAGCTGCGGCTTTTGCAGTGCCAGGCGGCCAACGGAGACCTGCTGGCTGGCCAGATTGACCTGCACCTGCTCCAGCTGCAGGTGCGCGATATCGACGGGCGCGGCCTTGTCCTTGAGGCTCAACTGCTCCACGCCCAGCCCGGCCACCTGAACCACCATGGCGGAACCGTTCCAGCCCAGGCCGGCGTCGGTGCTCAACAGACCCGTCAGCTCGGGTTTGAGATGGGCAGACAGGTACGGTGCTGCCAGTTGCAGCGGCAATTGCCGCGCGGAGATGGCCAGTTGGCCCTGCTTGTCGGTCAAGGCGCCGCGCAGCTGCAACTCGGCAGGTTTCGCCCCCTCCCCCGCCGATTCGGGCTGCACCTGCATGCTGGCAGCAAGCTGCAGCGGTTGCTCCAGGGGCCAGCGGATATCGCGCACCTGCAACGACAGCTCGCGCGCCTGCAGCGCAGCGCCCGACTTTCCAGCGTCGGGAGCGGCATCGCGCCAGTGCACCGTGGCATTGGCAACGGACAGCCTGTCCAGGCTGACCTTCCACGGCTGGGGCGCGTCGGAGGCAGGCTTTTGCGCTGCCGGCCTGGCATCCGGGGAGGAAGCACCCCCCATCGCCGTCCAATTGATGCGGCCTTGCGCATCGCGGGCCGCAAAAATCTCGGGAGCGCTCCACTGCACGGACTCCAGCTCCGCAACCGATTGCAGCGGCTGCACGTTCTTGAGCACGGCGGCCAGGCGCTCGAAGCGCAGCAGGGGGGCACCGTCGCGGTCGTGCAGCTCGGCGCCGGACAGGCTGACCTCCCCGGTGATGCGGACCACGGCCTGCTCGGCCTGCTCAAAGGAGATGTGCAGGTTGGCATCCAGCACACCGGAACGCGGCTTGACAGGCGCGGTGACGGGCACATAGCCCAAATAAGGTGTCAGGTCCACGCCCTGCCAGTTCAGATCGACAGCGGTCTGGCGCTGCTCGGTGAAGGGCGTGCTCTGGGCGCTGGATTCAAACCGGCTGCCGTTGAGCGCAAAGGACAGGTGCGGGAGCACCTTGATCTCGCGCTTGGACTCCAGGTTGCTGATGAAGGGCAGGCGCAGCTGCAACTGCTCGAGCATGTGCTGGCGCTGCTGGACCTCGTCCTGCAATTCCACGCGGCCGTCGCGCAGCGCAATGTTGTACAGCGCAAAGCCCACGGGCCTGGAGGGCGGCGTGTCGCCGGGTTCGGCCAGCCTGGCCAGCACATCGTCCACATCGAAATGCCCCAGGCTCTGCTGGGTCAGGCGCAGCACCGGCGCATCGACCTCGATGGCATCCAGCACCGGCGCCAGCCGAAACAGAGACTGGATACTGGCATTGACATAGATGCGGTCGATCTGAAGCTGGGGGGACGAAGATGAAGACGGCACGGACTCCAGCGCCGCGCCTTCCGCCTGGCTCCTGGCAATGCTCAGGTCCCGCAGGGTCAGCTCCAGCGACCAGGGCCGGAACTCCACTGCACCCACACGGACCTGACGGCCCAGCTTGGCCGATGCCTGCTTTTCCAGTTGACTCTTGGCCACAACGGGCACCAGCGCCCACAGCAGCAGCCACAGCAAAAGGAACGCCACAAGGGCGATGGCCAGCCTGCGCAGCCAGCGGTGCTTGAAGAGAGATTGCATGGGGCTCTGGTAACTAGTACAGCCCTCATCCTGGGACACAGGACAGGGCAACGGCTGCATTGCACCAGAAATTGGGGCGGCAGCAACGGCTGGGCCCGCACCACGGCACATTTCTTGACGTTGCGGCCATCCTTGAACGACAAAGCCCGGAAGCCGTGAACCGGCTTCCGGGCTTTACGGCGGGCACAAGTCCCGACCGTTTTCCGCAGTCAAGGAGAGGATGGTCCTTGCTGCTTGGAAGCAAGAGATTGCTTCCAGGAAGGCCGCGGAAGAAGACTTGAACCACGGTGTCCGCACTATCGAACACCACTTTTACCTGTCTTCCACCTTGGCGAGACGACTGCAGGAGCAGTCGCCTCCAATATAGAAGGACGCAGGGTCGGCCTGCCAGTGCTTTTGCATTTCATTGCAATTTCATGACGCACTCTGAAAACGGCGGAAGCGGCGTACATCGGTAGCACGCCACCCGCTCTTCAAGACCTCAAAACTGTGTTTGCATCCATGGTTTGTTATTATTCATTGATCTAAAAAGTTGATTTCATAGTGTTGACCGTGTATTTGGTGAACTCCTAGAATCCGCCAGCGCTCGAATAGAGCGTTTTTTGTTTCTGCTGCCTCACGACTGAGCAGATCCCGCAGGCCTACAACGCAATGGCGCACCAAGCGCCAGCCTCCCGGATCCGCAGCACCCAATCCAGGGTGTCAGCCTCACCGGCCTTCGCTTCGGCGAAGGCCGTTTCGGGTTGATGCCCCTAGAAAGGAAAAAGCTATGCCAGCGTCAGGAAAATTTTTCGCCGCCGCGCGAACGTTCGCCATCGATGTGGCCAACGGTTTTCTTGCCATCATCCACAACAGCTTCGCCCTGCTGGGCCTTGCTGTGGCCTTCATGGCCATCACCTTGTTCGCCCGTCCTGACCTGCGCGATGCCGGAGAGAGCCAGCTGCGCTCCTGGCTGACCGCTCGCCAGATGGCCGAGCTGGGTGTTCCCGTCGAACTCGCTGCCAGCGATCGGGCGACGGCGACCAACCCCAAGAACCTGCCCAAGGAGCAGGCAGCCGTGGCCTTCTGGCTCAGCAAGAAGTACCGCGTGGCGCCTGAGCCGATCGCGGCACTGGTCAGCGAGGCCTATGACCTGGGCAAGGTCAACCGCCTGGACCCGACGCTGATCCTGGCCATCATGGCCATCGAATCCAGCTTCAACCCGTTTGCGCAAAGCGCTGTCGGCGCGCAGGGCCTGATGCAGGTGATGACCACGGTGCATACCGACAAGTATGAGAACTTCGGTGGCCAGAATGCTGCCTTCGACCCGGTCAGCAATCTGCGCGTGGGCGTGCGCGTGCTCAAGGAATGCATCGAGCGCGCCGGCTCCATCGAAGGAGGCCTGCGCTACTACGTGGGCGCGGCCAACCTGCCCACCGATGGTGGCTACGCCGCCAAGGTGCTGGCCGAGCACCAGCGCCTGCGCATGGCCGCCGGCCTGCGTGCCGTGCCTTTGATGACCGCCAAGGTAGATCAGCCCCGGCAGGCTGTACAGGTTGCCTCCACCAAGCCGGCCACCCCCGTGGCCGAGGCCTCGGGCCCGGCAGCAGCGGCTGCGCCTGCAGCCGTGCCGGTCAGCTCGAGCAACACCTCTGCCCGCTCCGAGCAGGTGGCCCTTCAGTCCCAGGAGCCGGCGCTGTAGCCTGACTTCCCGGCATAGTGAATGCACAGCTGGCCAAGGCCAGCTTTTTTCATGCCCGATCCAACTGCAGATGGCCCACGCAAACGCCTTCTGCAACGCCCCTGCCAGGTCTTCGGCGCCACCGGCTCAGCTACACTAGCGGGGTACGCAACTGGCGATAGGCGCAGCCGCTTCACGCACCGCTGCCGCTGACGTGGAAACCAGCAGAAGGCCCGAGAAGGACCACCTTCTGTGAACCACCGGGGAGCGTACCGCCCAGCCTCCATGCGCACGCGGGATCTGGAGTGTTCCGCCGTTCGCCTGGGCAGCCCTTGGCCTCAAGGGAATTTCAAGTTCACAGGACTGCCATGTTTCAACGCACCAATACCGTCGAGAAGGTCGACGCCGAAGTCTTTGCCGCCATCCAGGCCGAGAACCTGCGTCAACAAGAACATATCGAGCTGATCGCCAGCGAGAACTATTGCTCGCCTGCCGTCATGGAAGCCCAGGGCTCCCAGCTCACCAACAAGTACGCCGAAGGCTATCCGGGCAAGCGCTACTACGGTGGCTGCGAGAACGTCGATGTGGTCGAGCAGCTCGCCATCGACCGCGTCAAGAAGCTGTTCGGCGCCGAAGCCGCCAACGTGCAGCCCAACTCCGGCTCCCAGGCCAACCAGGCCGTGCTGATGGCCTTTGCCAAGCCCGGCGACACCATCATGGGCATGAGCCTGGCCGAAGGCGGTCACCTGACGCACGGCATGCCGCTGAACATGTCGGGCAAGTGGTTCAACGTGGTCTCCTACGGCCTGAATGCCGAAGAAGCCATCGACTACGACAAGATGGAAGCGCTGGCGCGCGAGCACAAGCCCCGCATCATCGTGGCCGGCGCATCGGCCTACGCCCTGGCCATCGACTTCGAGCGCTTCGCCAAGATCGCAAAGGAAGTCGGCGCCATCTTCTGGGTGGACATGGCCCACTACGCCGGTCTGATCGCCGCAGGCGTGTACCCCAACCCCGTGCCCCACGCCGACGTGGTCACCACCACCACGCACAAGAGCCTGCGCGGCCCGCGCGGCGGCGTGATCCTGATGAAGGCCGAGCACGAGAAGGCCATCAACAGCGCCATCTTCCCCGGCCTGCAAGGCGGCCCGCTGATGCATGTCATTGCCGGCAAGGCCGTGGCCTTCAAGGAAGCGCTGTCGCCCGAGTTCAAGACCTACCAGGAACAGGTCGTGAAGAACGCCAAGGTTGTCGCGGAAACGCTGACGGCACGCGGTCTGCGCATCGTCTCCGGCCGCACGGAAAGCCACGTCATGCTGGTGGACCTGCGCGCCAAGGGCATCACCGGCAAGGCGGCCGAAGCCGCGCTGGGTGCCGCCCACATGACGATCAACAAGAACTCCATCCCCAACGATCCCGAGAAGCCGATGGTGACCAGCGGCATCCGCGTGGGCACGCCCGCCATGACCACGCGCGGCTTCAAGGAAGAGGAAGCCCGCCTGACAGCCAACCTGCTGGCCGACGTGCTGGAGAACCCCGCCGACGAAGCCAACCTGGCCCGCGTGCGCGCCCAGGTGGCCGAGCTGACGGCCCGCTTCCCGGTCTACGGCGCCTGAGTTGCACGCATAGAGGCCTGCCATGAAGTGCCCGTTCTGCAGCCATCCGGACACCCAGGTCGTGGAGACCCGTGAGGCCGAGGATGGGGGCTTCATCCGCCGCCGCCGCCAGTGCGGCGGCTGCGACAAGCGCTTCACCACCTATGAGCGGCCCGAGGTCAGCTTTCCCGCCATCGTCAAGAAGGACGGGCGGCGCATCGAGTACGAGCGCGCCAAGCTGCTGGGCTCGTTCAAGATCGCGCTGCGCAAGCGCCCCGTGAGCACAGAGCAGATCGATGCCGCCATCGAGCGCATCGAGGAGCGGCTGCGCAACCTGGGCGAGCGCGAAGTGCTCTCCAGCCGCCTGGGCGAGATGGTGATGCGCGAGCTCAAGCTGCTCGACAAGGTCGGCTACATCCGCTACGCCAGCGTCTACCGCAGTTTCGAGGATGTGGACGATTTCAAGAACGTCATGGATGAGGTGCGCAATCCCGGCTGATCAGGCCGGCAGGACGCAAGAAAGCCGCCCTTGGGCGGCTTTTTCTTTGGTGGCCTGGCAGTGCTTTCAGGGTGCGGCGGCAGGGATGGGAGCCAGGCCCGAATCCACGTCACCGCACTGTGCGCGGTGGCGCAGCGCATGGTCCATCACCACCAGGGCCAGCAGCGCCTCGGCGATGGGCGCTGCGCGGATGCCGACGCAGGGGTCGTGGCGACCCTTGGTGATGACCTCGGTGCTCTGGCCCTGCACGTCGATGGATTCGCGCGGCGTGATGATGGAACTGGTGGGCTTGATGCCTATGCGCACTTCCAGGTCCTGGCCCGTGCTGATGCCGCCGACGATGCCACCGGCGTTGTTGCTGCGAAAGCCTTCGGGACTCAGCGAGTCACCGTGCGTGGTGCCGCGCTGGACCACGCTGTCGAAACCGGCACCGATCTCCACGGCCTTGACAGCGTTCAGGCCCATCATGGCGTAGGCGACGTCGGCATCGAGGCGGTCATACAGCGGCTGGCCCAGGCCCACCGGCATGCCGCTGGCCTGCACGCGCAGCGCCGCGCCGCAGGAGTCGCCCGACTTGCGCAGCGCATCCATGTATTCCTCGTATTGGGACACATCGGCCACCGGCGCAAAGAAGGGGTTGTTGCGCACATGCTCCCAGCTCTCGAAGGGCAGCGACAGCTCGCCCACCTGGGTCATGCAGGCGCGGAACTCGGTGCCGAACTTTTCCTTGAGCCACTTCCTGGCCACGGCACCAGCGGCCACCGTGGGGGCCGTCAGCCGTGCCGAGGAACGGCCGCCGCCGCGCGGATCACGGATGCCGTATTTCTGGAAGTAGGCGTAGTCGGCATGGCCGGGACGAAAGCTCTGCGCAATGTTGGAGTAGTCCTTGCTGCGCTGGTCGGTATTGCGGATCAGCAGCGCGATCGGCGTGCCCGTGGTGCGGCCTTCGTAGACGCCCGAGAGGATTTCCACCGCATCGGGCTCGTTGCGCTGGGTCACGAACTTGCTGGTGCCGGGACGGCGGCGATCCAGTTCTTGCTGGATATCCGCTTCGTTCAGCGCCATGCCGGGCGGACAGCCGTCGATGACGCAGCCTATGGCCGGGCCATGCGATTCGCCGAAGTTGGTGACAGTGAATAGGGTGCCGAAGGTGTTGCCGCTCATAGGCCGACGATTATGCCCGGGTAGCCCGCAAGCGCCGTGCCCGCGGCGGCGGTGCATTGCGCAGGCAGCCATCGCCTGGCGAGAACAAATATAGCTATCGGATTGCAAATATTCATAGTTAAAATTGCAATCCACCCTTTTTCAACCGCCTGCGGATCACCACACAGGCACCAGCCGCAAACTGCGGGAGGTTCGTGAAATGCAGGCCTCTTACGACTCAACGCAAAGCCAGGATCACAGCGACCCTGCGGGCAGCACTTCGCCGGCATCGCCAGGCCTTCAGCACAAGGACGAGGAGCAGGACCTTCGCCCCTCGCTGCTGAATGTGCTGCTGACATCGTCCAGCCCTGGCGATTTCAGAACCCGCAACAGGCTTGCCCAGGCCAAGCAGTACATGCGGGCCCGGCTCGACGACCCCGAGCTCAAGCCCTTGCAGGTGGCCCAGGACATGGGCATGTCGCTGCGCAGCCTGGCGCGGCTGTTTGCCACCGAAGGCCTGACCCCGAGCCGCTGGCTCTGGAACGAACGGCTGGCCCAGGCGCACCTGCTGCTTCGGGCAGACAATGCGCGGCGCGTGACCGATGTGGCGCTGGCCTGCGGCTTCACCAGCTTCTCGCACTTCAGCCGTGTCTTCAGACAGGCCTATGACGTGCCGCCCAGCGCCTTGCTCAAGCCCAAACGCCGCCGCGTGCACTGACAGGTCCTGCAGCCCATCCATTCGCTGTTCACGCGACTGTCTGCTTTGCGCCCTGCGCGCAAAGACAAAGGCCTCCGCCGCATTTTGCGTTCGGAGGCCTTGCTGCTCAAAGTGAAACGGTCGAAAGGTCGAAAGGTCGATATCGCCTCGACGATCAGTCCGCGCCCTGGCGCTCGCCCTCGGGCCAGTCGCGGATGTAGGCCTTGAGCATGCGGTTCTCGAAGTTCTGGCTGTCCACCACGGCCTTGGCCACGTCGTACAGGCTGATCACGCCCATGAGCATGCGCTTGTCCATCACCGGCATGTAGCGTGCGTGGCGGTCCAGCATCATGCGGCGCACCTCGTCCATGTCGGTTTCCATGGTGCAGGTCATGGGAGCGTCGTCCATGGCCGAGCGCACCAGCGTCTCGCCCACCCCGCCGTGCTTGACGAAGCCCTGGATCACTTCGCGGAAGGTCAGCATGCCGACCACGTCGCCATGCTCCATGACCACGAGGGAGCCGATATCGCGCTCCGACATCACCTGCACCGCGCTGGCCAGGCTTTCGTCCGGCGACACCGTGTAGAGGGTGTTGCCCTTGACGCGCAGGATGTCACTTACTTTCATGCCGTATCTCCAAATTTGTCTGTGTCGCCGTGGTTGCGGCAAGCCCGTGTCTGACAGGAAATATAGCCCACAATGCCCGCTTGCCTTGACAACCATGGAGACAGGAATGCCCGGCTACTCGGACCCCGGCTTTGACACCCTGGCGCTGCACGCGGGCGCACAGCCCGACCCCGCCACCGGAGCGCGCGCGACGCCCATCCACCTCACGACCTCGTTCGTGTTCGAGTCCAGCGACCATGCGGCCTCGCTGTTCAACCTGGAGCGCCCAGGGCACGTCTACAGCCGCATCTCCAATCCCACGAATGCTGTGCTGGAGCAGCGCGTCTCGGCCCTGGAAGGCGGCGTGGGTGCCATCGCCGTGGCCAGCGGCCAGGCGGCGCTGCACCTGTCGGTGGCCACGCTCATGGGCGCGGGCAGCCACATCGTGGCCAGCACGGCGCTGTACGGCGGCTCGCAGAACCTGCTGCACTACACGCTGGCGCGCTTCGGCATAGAGACCACCTTCGTCAAGCCCGGCGACATCGACGGCTGGCGCGCCGCGGTGCGCCCCAACACCAAGCTGTTCTTCGGCGAGACGGTGGGCAACCCGGGCCTGGATGTGCTCGACATTCCCACCATCAGCGCCATCGCACATGAGGCCGGCGTGCCGCTGCTGGTGGACTCCACGCTGACCTCGCCCTGGCTGATGAAGCCGCTGGAGCATGGCGCGGACATCGTCTACCACTCGGCCACCAAGTTCCTGTCGGGCCACGGCACCGTGGTCGGCGGCATCGTGGTGGATGGCGGCAGCTTCGACTGGGAAAAGTCGGGGCGCTTCCCGGAGCTGACCGAGCCCTACGACGGCTTCCACAACATGGTGTTCAGCGAGGAAAGCAGCACCGGCGCCTTCCTGCTGCGCGCGCGGCGCGAAGGCCTGCGCGACTTCGGCGCCTGCATGAGCCCGCACACGGCCTGGCTGATCCTGCAGGGCATAGAGACGCTGCCGCTGCGCATGGAGCGCCACATCCGCAATACCGAGAAGGTGGTGCAATTCCTGGCCAGCCATCCGCTGGTGGGCCGCGTGGGCCACCCGCTGCTGGAGACCCATCCCTCGCACCAACTGGCAAAGAAGCTGCTGCCGCGCGGCGCGGGCTCGGTGTTCAGTTTCGACATCAAGGGCAACCGCAACCAGGGGCGCAAGTTCATCGAGACGCTCAAGGTCTTCAGCCACCTGGCCAACGTGGGCGACTGCCGCAGCCTGGTGATCCATCCGGCCAGCACCACGCATTTCCGCATGAGCGACGAAGCACTGGCCCAGGCCGGCATCGGCCAGGGCACGATACGCCTGTCCATCGGACTGGAGGATGCCGACGACCTGATCGATGACCTCAAGCGCGCCCTCAAGGCCGCTGAAAAGGCAGCGTGAGCCGACAAGGGAGACACCAACAATGAAGATCGATGTTCAGGGCCACGCCATCTACGCCTATACCGGCGGCAAGGCCTTCAACCCCGCCCAGCCCACGGCCATCCTCATCCACGGCGTGCTGTGCGACCACAGCGTCTGGGCCCTGCAAAGCCGCTACCTGGCCAACCACGGCTGGAACGTGCTGGCCATAGACCTGCCCGGCCACTGCCGCAGCGCGGGTGACGCGCCCGCCAGCGTGGAGGCAGCGGCGGATTTCATCGGCCAGCTCATGGATGCGGCAGGCATCGGAAAGGCCGCGCTGGTCGGCCACAGCTGGGGCAGCCTGATCGCCATGGAAGCGGCCGCGCGTCTGGGCGCGCGCGTCAGCCACCTGGTGCTGGTGGGCACGGCCTATCCGATGAAGGTCTCGCCCGCCCTGCTGGACTCCGCACTGAGCACGCCAGAGCAGGCCATCCGCATGGTGAACGTGTTCTCGCGCGCCACGCTGGCGCCACCCAGCGGCGCAGGCAGCTGGGTATTCGGCGCCGGCATGGCGCTGGGCCGGCGCGTGCTGGCCAGCAATGACCGCACCAACCTGCTGCACGCCGGCTTCAAGGCCTGCGACAGCTATGCGGGCGGCGAGGCGGCCATGGCGGCGCTGCAATGTCCGGTCCTGTTCGCCCTGGGCGAGCAGGACCAGATGACGCCGCCCAAGGCCGCCAAGGGCCTGATCGAGGCGGCCCGGGGCGCGCAGCGCCAGGTCAGCATCGTGCACCTGCCCAGCGGCCACAACCAGATGACCGAGGCGCCCGACCAGACGCTGTTCGCCATCCGGGATTTCCTGGCGCGCTGAGCCCGGCCGGGTCCTGCCCGCAGGGCCCGGACGCACTTACGCGCCGCGCGCGGGGAAGATGCTCTTTTTCACGAGCGCGTGCACGCCCCAGTTGCCATCCACCACCTGGGTGATGCCGAAGTCCACGGCAATCGACATCAGCGAGATGGCCTCGTCCTCTCCCAGCCCCTGGGTGGTCATGAGGAAGTGGCGCATCTTGTGATAGGCGTCGCGCAGCGCCAGGTCCACGGAAGACTTCTTGAAGATCTGGTTTTGCGCATCTGGCCCCAGCTCCGCCAGGTAGTTGGCGTAGCTGAAGCCGTGCAGCAGCCATTCGTCCTGGGTTTCGAGCAGCGGATAGGCCAGTTCGGCCAGCGGCGTTCCAGGCAGGTCCGCCTTCTTGTGCAGGACCAGCTGGAAGGTGCCGGTCAGCGAGCACTCGATGGCCGTGCCGCACAGCTCGGAGTCCCCCTGCGAGGCATGCGGATCGCCCACGGTGAAGTTGGCCCCTGGCACGGCCACGGGGAAATACATGGTCGCCCCCTTGCCGATGCGCCAGTTGTCGATGTTGCCGCCCGTGTGGTTGGGTGGAATGGAGCTGGCCATCTCCACCTCGGCCGGCGCCACGCCGATGGTGCCGAAGTGCGGGCGCACGGGAACGCGGATATTGCGCAGCACGTTTTCGTTCTTGCTGATCGTGCGGTGGTCCACGGGCACGCCCGGATAGTCGATGGTCGGGTGGACCACGCCGAAGGGGTCGGTCTGTGGCGTCCAGCGGTAGTTGTAGACGGCGCGGGCCCAGTTGCGCTCGCCGGTCGCATCCACCTCGTAGATGGTGACCACCTCGCGCTTTCGGGGCTCGGTGAGCGTGTCGCCATAGTGAAAGCCCCAGTTCGCCGCCGCATTGCTGCCGAAGGTCCGGCCCTTGAACTGCGGATTGCCCGAGGGGCGTGGCACCACATCAATGATGCGCACTTCCAGCACATCGCCGGGCTGGGCGCCCTTGATGCGTACCGGCCCCGTGCAGATGTGCACGCCCTGGCCTCCGCCTGCGCCGTTCTTGGCGTCCATGGGCCCGGCGCCCCGGCGATCGACGTTCTTGCGCTGGCTGTCCCAGTGGAACACGCTCTCGGCGCCAGGGTCGCCTCGGACCATGCGTTCGGCATCGTCATTGGCATGGTGGGTCAGCGTCTCCATGGTCACGTAGTCACCCGATTCGACTTCGACCACCGGCTTGGCCGATCTGCTGAAGTAGCCCCAGAGCACGGTGCTGGCAGAGGCGGGAATGTAGTAGTGGCTGGCCATGCCCTGGCCGGCCCGGGCGCCAGGCGCGCCCTGGGCAAAGGCCCGGGACGGTGCCATCGCGCCGCTGATGGCGCCGGCCGAGACCGCGCCGCCACCGACCACCATGGCGTCGCGCAGGAAGGAACGGCGTGCAACCTGGAATTCCTCGCGGATCAGCTTCTCGTCGGCTGGCGAAGCACCGTGCTGGCAGCCCGGGCCGCAGATATGTTCTTGGTGGGGGATGGTCATCGAAAATACTCCTGCTGTTGTGGATCGGTGCCGGCAGCGCCAGTGTCCAGGCGAGCATGTCCAGGCCGGTTGTTCCTGCGCGCACAAAAACTTGTCGCGGCTGCCATCCGGTGCGCCGGGCTTGGACAGGCAGTACGCGGCAGTTCATAGTTCGCCCCTGATGCACGACGATCCAAGACGCTTTTCCACCCATGCATTTCCCGATGCCTTGCGGCAGGCTGCGCTCAATGAGGCGCTGTCCAGGGCAGACATCCATGGCGAAGCGCCCACGCCACCGGCCACCCACCTGGCGCTGCGCAGCTCGCCACTGGGATCGGTGTTCATCACGCTGGCCACCTCGCCGCTGACGCTGCGGGCCGTGGCCAAGCGGCTGCGCGGCCCGGGACTGCTGCTGTGCGCCTTGCTGCAAGGCAGCGCCAATGCGGTGATCGAGGACGCCGCGTTCCCGCTCAAGGCCGGCTCCGCGCTGCTGCTGGAGTCAGACCGGGACTGGCAGCTGCAGTTGCTCGGCGACGGCCGCCTGCTGCTTGCGCGGCTGGAGTCCTCGAGCTTTTTGTTGCGCCTGCTGCGCTCGTGCCCGCCCGAGGCCAGGCACATCGGCGGGACAGGCGGTGTGGGGGCCATGTGCATGGCAATGGCGGCCTCACTGGCAGAGCAGATCGACACACTGGCACAGGACGATCTGCTGTCGGTGGAGGCCACGCTCACCGACATGCTGGTCACCTGCCTGACACCGCGCGCCGGCAACCCCGACCAGGAGCAGGCCGAGGCGACCGAGCCGCCCAGCGCCGTGCAGCTTGGCCATCTGCGCCGCATCTGCCGCGCCATCGAAACCCGGCTGGGCGATGCCGAGCTGTCCATCGATGCCATCGCCGAAGCCGAGGGGCTGTCCACGCGCTATCTGCAAAAGCTGTTCAAGGGAGCGGCCACCAGCTTCAGCACCTACCTGCGCGAACGCCGGCTGGAGCGCTGCCGCATGGACCTGAGCAACCGCTCGCTGCAGCATTTCTCCATTGCCGAGCTGTGCTTTCGCTGGGGCTTTGGCGATGCCGCCAACTTCAGCCGCGCCTTCACGGCCCGCTATGGCCTGTCCCCCAAGGCCTATCGCGCCAGTCCGGCGCGCGTGCAGGATGCGCCGCCCGGCCAGCGCGGACGCCCCTCGCCCGCCGAGAGCGCTGCGCAGGGTGCAGAACCGGCCGCAGCGCGCCTGGCACACAGCCCGTTCCAGGCCCTGCTGCGCGACCATGCACGCTACGCCCAGGCGCTGGCCCTTGTGCCCAAGCGCTCGGCGCACGCAGACAATGGCGGTGCGTCGCCTCAGCACTACTACCTTCCGGTCTCCGACAAGACCGTGCACTGGGGCTACCTGAGCCGCTCACTCAAGCCCGTGCTTTCGGTGCGCTCGGGTGACGTGGTGACCATGGAGACGCTGACCCAGCATGCCTCGGACGACTGGGAACGCATGATCGAGGGCGATCCCGGCGCCGAAAGCGTGTTCCACTGGACCGCAGCCCAGAAGGCCGTGGACCGGCGCGGCGCGGGCCCGATGGATGCCTCGATCTACGGCCGCGGCGCGGGCGAGGGCTTCGGCGTGCACATCTGCACCGGCCCCGTCTATGTGCATGAGGCCGAACCCGGCGACCTGCTGGAGATACGCATCCTCGACGTGCAGCCACGCCCCAGCTGCAGCCCCGCCCACCACGGCCGTGTCTTCGGCAGCAACGCCGCCGCCTGGTGGGGCTTTCACTACCGCGACCAGATCACGGAGCCCCGCCAGCGCGAAGTGGTCACCATCTACGAAATCGACCACGCACTGCCCGAGGAGCCCACGGCCCGCGCTGTCTACAACTACCGCTGGACGCCGCAGACCGACCCCTTCGGCGTGGTCCATCCGACCATCGACTACCCGGGCGTGCCCGTGGACCCCGCCAGCATCACCCGGCGCTTTGGTGTGCTGGACAAGGCACGCGTGCCGCTGCGTCCGCATTTCGGCATGCTGGCCGTGGCACCGCGAGAGGCCGGCCTGATCGACTCCATACCGCCGAGCTACTTCGGCGGCAACCTGGACAACTGGCGCGCCGGCAAGGGCGCGACGCTCTTCCTGCCCGTATCGGTGCCAGGCGCGCTGTTTTCGGTGGGAGACCCGCATGCATCCCAAGGCGACTCGGAACTGTGCGGCACGGCCATCGAATGTTCGCTGACCGGCAGCTTCGAGCTGCGGGTGCACAAGCGCGCCGCGCTGGACAACCGCTTCCTTGCAGAGCTGGACCACCCTTTCCTGGAGACCGGCTCCGAATGGGTGATACAGGGCTTCAGCTTCACCGACCACCTGGCCGAACTGGGCAGCCAGGCGCAGTCCCAGGTCTATCGCAAGTCATCGCTGGAAGGCGCCATGCGTGACGCCTTCCACAAGGCAAGGCGCTATCTGATGCTGGCCCACGGGCTGGACGAGGACGAAGCCGTATCGCTGATCTCCGTGGCCGTGGACTTCGCCGTGACGCAGGTGGTCGACGGCAACTGGGGCGTGCACGCCGTGATCAAGAAGGCGCTGTTTCCGCCGGAACTCTCGGCGTCCGCCCAGGCGGGCCAATGAAGCCCACCCGGGATCAGACCCGTGCCAGGAAACGCGCGATGCGCTGGGCGATGCGCTCGGGCTGCTCGCGGTGGGGAACGTGGCCGCCACCGGCCACGATCTCCACCTCCACCGGGCCGCTGGCGCGGTCGCGGATGCGCTCGGGGTGGACCAGGGAGCCGAACTCGTCGAGCTCTCCATGGATGGCCAGCACCGGACAGCGCACGCGCTCCAGCGCCTCATCCAGCCGGTAGTCGGCAAAAGGCGGGGACAGCCAGGTATCGACCCAGGCAGACAGCACCCAGGCCGCCTTGTCGCCGTGGTATTTCTCCAGGCGCGCCAGCTGGCCGGGCCGGGCGAAATCCTGTTGGGCCGCGCGAATGCCCTGCAAGGTGCGATCTTCCACAAAGGCCTGGGCGGACTCCGTGATCACCGCCTTGCACTGCGCGCCATATCGGGCCGCCACCATGGCGGCCATGCCGCCGCCCACGCTGTGGCCCAGCACAATGAAATCCTCAAGGCCCAGCCCCTGGTGCACGGCCGGGAACACGGTCTCTGCCTCCCGGGCCACAAAGCCCGGCCCCAGCGTGCCCGGATAGGGATCGGACTGGCCAAAGCCCAGCCGGTCATAGGCCAGCACATCGCGGCGCGTGGCCTCGGCCAATTGCTGCGGGAAATCGCGCCACAGCGCCACCGAGCCCAGCGAGTCGTGCAGCAGCACGATGGGCGCGCGCGCCGGGCCTTGTTCGCCTTCGCCGGCCGCCGGCGCCTGCCAGCGCCTGACGTAGATGCTGCCCTGCGGCGTGGGAATGCGGATTTCGTTCAAGGATGCGGGGATGTCGGTCATGCACGAGGAAGGCATCGAAAAAAACTCCATGCCGGTCGGCGCCGGCCCGGCAGACATCATGCGCCTGCATGCCGCCAGAGGGCGACACCGTGGCGACGCGCGGGGCGAAATGCGGCAGCTTTTGTCTCTCTCGGGGCAGCTTTTGCGAACCCGGGCGCGCGGGTTCCTACGATGGTGAAAGGCCAGGCAGCGGCGTATAAGTTGAAGCCACCCCATGCACGCGAAGGCCTGCCATGTCACACGCTTCCGCTCCCCTGCCCGGCGCCGCACAGGCTGCCGTGGACCCGCGCCAGTTCAAGAGCTTTGCCGAGTTCTATCCGTTCTACCTTCAGGAACACAGCAACCGTACCTGCCGGCGCCTGCACTTCGTCGGCTCCACGCTGGCGCTGCTGTGCCTGTTCGCGCTGTTCCTGACCGGCAATTTCTGGTTCCTGCTCGGCGGCCTGCTGTTCGGCTACGGCTTTGCCTGGATAGGGCACTTCGGCTTCGAGAAAAACCGGCCCGCCAGCTTCAAGCGCCCGCTGTACAGCTTTCGCGGCGACTGGGTGATGTGGCGCGACATCCTCACCGGACGCATTGCGCTCTAAAGCGCCGCGCCGGGCACTACGGCCGGGGCCGGCTCTCCAGCAGGCTGGCCAGCGTCATGCCCGCCAGGCCCGTGCGCTCCCACAGCGGCTGCACGGCCGCGGAAGGGGCCAGCAGCAGGCGTTCGACCAGGGGCGCCAAGGGCGTGTGTTGCGGGTCCACCAGCAGCATGTAGCGTGGCTCGGTGCCCTCGCTGCCCGCCGCGACGCCTGGCGCCTGCACCGTTCCCACCCAGTCGAGCACAGACAGCGCCTGCAGCACCGGATCGATCTGCTGCCAGTCCACATGCAGGCGGCGTGCCAGATCGCTGGCATACAGGCCCTTGGCGGGCGACTCGCGCTCCTGCTCCAGGTACTGCAGGATTTCCACGGCCATCTCGAACTGCCAGCCCTGCTGTCCGGGCATGCGCTGCACGCCGGCCATGACGATGGGCAGATACGCGGTGACCACGGCGCCCAGCAGCACGATGATCCAGGCCATGTAGATCCAGATCAGCAGGATCGGCAAGGTGGCAAAGGTGCCGTAGATGACCGAGTAGGTAGGCACCGAGGCCAGGTACAGGCCCAGCGCCTTCTTGGCCAGCTCCATGCAGGTGGCCACGAACAGGCCGCCCACCCAGGCATGGCGCCAGCGCACCGCCGTGTTGGGCACGTAGTGGTACAGGCCCGCCATGCCAGCGGCCAGCGCCAGGTACTCGATGGAATCGAAGATGAAGCGCAACCCCTCGGGCAGCGCATTGACCAGCCCGCGCGAGGCCGACATCACATAGGACGACAGCACCAGGCTCAGGCCCAGCACCAGCGGGCCCAGCGTGATCGCGGCCCAGTAGATCAGCACGCGCTGGCCCAGCGGCCGCAGCTGGCGCACGCGCCAGATGTTGTTGAGCGTGCGGTCTATGGTGAGGATCAGCGCGACCGCCGTGATCACCAGAATGGAAAAACCGGCCATGCCCAGCTGGCTGGCCTTGGAGGCGAACTGCGTCAGATAGCCCAGCACCTGGCGTGCAATGGTCTCGGGGATCAGGCTGTCGATCAGCCAGCGCTCCAGCACGATCTGCACGCGCGAGAAGATGGGAAACGCCGTGAACAGCGCCAGCGCTACCGTGAAGAACGGCACCAGGGCCAGCACCGTGGTGAAGGTCAGGCTGCTGGCGGTGACGCCCAGCCGGTCCTCGCGAAAGCGTTCGCGCAGCGTGTGCGCGGTATTGCGCCAGGGAAAGCAGCGCAGGCGTTCGCGCCAGGATGGGGGCACCACCGGCTCGGGCCGCTCCATCAGCGAAAGGCTGCGCTCCTGCTCGGGCGCGGGCAGTGCAACGGCACCGTCCTCCAGGCCACCGGCAGGCTCCTGCCCGAGGCCGCCGCTCATCGCCATATCTCCGCTGCAACGCGCGTGCCTGAAACGGGAACGCGCGTGACCATCCAAGCAATCACATGTTCAAAGGACAAGACCATGGCCGATATGATGCCACCCCGATGACTGATTCCATTTCTCGCCCCGGCGCCGATGTCGCCGCCACCCGCTGGCTGGCGGTCTCCAGCCTCATGGGCCTGATCGTGCTGAGCCTGGCCTGGGAACTGTGGCTGGCGCCCATGCGGCCAGGGGGCTCCTGGCTGGTGCTCAAGGCCCTGCCGCTGGCGATTCCGCTGATCGGCCTGCTCAAGCACCGCATGTATACCTACCGCTGGGTCAGCCTGCTGGTGTGGATCTATTTCACCGAGGGCGTCGTGCGCGCCTGGAGCGACCCGGCGCCCGGCCGCTGGCTGGCGCTGCTCGAAGTTTTCCTGTGCCTGATGCTGTTCACCGCCTGCGCCCTGCATGTGCGCTGGCGCCAGCGCAGCGCGCGCCGCGCGGCCCAGGCGGCCGGCGGCTGAGTCCCCGTTTTCATGCCTTCACGTCTTTGAAAGAAGTTGCAACATGACTGCACTGCTTGAACGCCTGCGCCAGATCGTCGGCGAAGCCCATGTCCTCACCGAGGGCGACCTCGTCGCCTATGAACAGGACTGGCGCCGCCGCGTGCGCGGCAAGTCCCTGGCCGTGGTGCGCCCGGCCAGCACGGCCGAGGTGGCTGCCGTGGTGCGCGAATGCGCGGCCGCAGGCACCAGCATCATTCCCCAGGGCGGCAACACCGGCCTGTCGGTCGGATCCACGCCGGACGACAGCGGCACGCAGGTCGTGCTCAGCCTCACGCGCCTGAATGCCGTGCGCAACATCGACCGCGACAACCTGAGCTTCACCGTCGAGGCCGGCTGCATCCTGCAAAGCCTGCAGGAGCTTGCCGAGAAAGAGGGCCTGCTGTTCCCGCTGTCGCTGGCCGCCGAAGGCAGCTGCACGATTGGCGGCAACCTGGGCACGAACGCGGGCGGCACCCAGGTGGTGCGCTACGGCAACACGCGCGAGCTGTGCCTGGGCCTGGAAGTGGTCACCCCGCAGGGCGAGATCTGGGACGGCCTCAAGGGCCTGCGCAAGGACAACACCGGCTACGACCTGCGCGACCTGTTCATCGGCAGCGAAGGCACGCTGGGCATCATCACCGCCGCCACCATGAAGCTGTTCCCCCAGCCTGCGGCCCAGCTCACGGCCTTTGCAGCGGTGCCCTCCATGGAAGCGGCCGTGCGCCTGCTGGGCATGGCGCACCAGTACCTGGGTGCGGGGCTGACGGGCTTCGAGGTCATGGGCCAGTTCGCGCTGTCCCTGGTGATCAAGCACATGCCCCAGCTGCGCGTGCCCTTTGCGGGCCTGGACGGCGCGCCGCCCTATTACGTGCTGGTCGAGAACTCGGACAGCGAGTCCGAGCAGCATGCGCGCGAGCGTTTCGAGGCGCTGCTGGAGCTGGCCTTCGAGGACGGCTGCGTGCTCGACGCCGTGGTGGCCGAAAGCCTGTCGCAGGCCCATGAGCTGTGGCACATCCGCGAAAGCATTCCGCTGGCCCAGGCCGAGGAAGGCCTGAACATCAAGCACGACATCTCCATTGCGGCATCGCGCATTCCCGCCTTCGTCGAACACACCGATGCGGTGCTGCAGCGCGAGATCCCGGGTGTGCGCCTGGTCAACTTCGGCCACCTGGGCGACGGCAACCTGCACTACAACGTGCAGGCACCCGTGGGCGGCGACGCCAAGGCCTTCCTCAACGAGCGAGAGCACCTGGTCAACCACCTCGTCTATGAAGCCGTGGCCGAATTCGGCGGCTCGTTCTCGGCCGAGCACGGCGTGGGCGCGCTCAAGGTGGACAAGCTGGAAAAGTACCAGTCGCCCGTAGCCCTGGGCATGATGCGCGCCATCAAGCAGGCATTGGATCCTCAAGGCCTGATGAATCCCGGCTGCATCCTGGCGCGCGCCTGATCCGGCAGCGCCGGCTTATCAAGAAGGGGCAGGGCCGCGTGGCGGCGCTGCCCGTTCTTGCATCCAAACGCGGTCAGGTGCGGCCAAACTCGGCCAAGTGCGGCCCGGTGCGGCCAGGCGCAGATCAGGAAGCGGGCTTGTTGCTCTCGACCACGGCAAAGGACTTCTGCACCTGGCTGGGCCAGGCGATGTCGGCACCGGCCGCGTCGGAGAAGTCGGTCTGCTTGCCATCGGTCAGCAGCCACACACGCAGTGCGTTGCGCGCGGGGTCGATCACGATGGCGCCCATCTCCTCGCCGCCCTGGTGGGGGCGCAGGCCGACGATGCTCCACACATCGCCTTCCTTGGTCAGCGGGCCCACGGTGCGCATATTGCTCAGCAGGGTCGGGTAGCTGGTGCCCAGCAGCGCCTTGAGCCGGTCGGCCAGCACGCCCTGCTCCAGATAGTTGGTGCCGTCATAGGGGTACTTGCCCAGGTACTCGGCCAGGCTGTCCAGGCCGGGCTCGCCCGCCTTGGCGGTGGACGGCAGGCGCGTGCGCTCGGGAAAGTTCAGCGTCAATGCGGGCGCGGGCGCGGCCACATCGAGTGCCACGGACTGCACGGCCTTGGGAGTGGGAACGGTGGGAGAGCGCGGATCACAGGCTGTCAGCGCCAGCATGGCGGCACCCAGTGCGATTCCGGCCTGCCAGGGGGAGAGCATGGAAGACATGCGCAAGCTCCTTGTCAAAGCGGATGCGAAAAAACCATGGCGCCGGTATGAAAGCCCAGGCAAGACACCGGCGCCCGTCGGCAGCCATTTTCGCACCGGGGGTTGCAAACCTTGTTTCAAGGGGCATGGATACCGTCGGACAAGGCGCCGTATTCATCAAGGGATAATCCCCGCCATGAACATGACTGCCGCGCCCCGCCCTGCCCGCTCACAGTACGAAGATTTCATGCGCCATGTCTACGAACATGGCGTGTCCAAGACCGACCGTACCGGAACGGGTACGCGCAGCGTGTTCGGGCACCAGATGCGCTTCGATCTGTCCGAAGGCTTTCCGCTGGTCACCACCAAGAAGGTGCACCTCAAATCCATCATCCTGGAACTGCTGTGGTTCCTGCGCGGCGACAGCAACGTGCGCTGGCTGCAGGAGCGCGGCTGCACCATCTGGAACGAATGGGCACGCGAGGACGGCGACCTGGGCCCGGTCTACGGCGTGCAATGGCGCAGCTGGCCCACGCCGGACGGCGGCCACATCGACCAGATCGCCGAAGTGGTCAAGCAGCTCAAGAGCAACCCGGACAGCCGCCGCATCATCGTCAGCGCCTGGAACGTGGCCGACCTGCCGCAGATGGCGCTCATGCCCTGCCACGCCTTCTTCCAGTTCTATGTGGCCGACGGCAAGCTCAGTTGCCAGCTGTACCAGCGCAGCGCGGACATCTTCCTGGGTGTTCCCTTCAACATCGCTAGCTACGCGCTGCTGACCCACATGCTGGCCCAGCAATGCGACCTGCAGGTGGGCGACTTCGTCTGGACCGGCGGCGACTGCCATATCTACAACAACCATTTCGCCCAGGTCGAGACCCAGCTGGCGCGCCAGCCCTTCGCCTACCCGACGCTGCAGATCAAGCGCCGGCCCGACTCCATCTTCGGCTACGAGTACGAGGACTTCGAGGTCGTCGGCTACCAGCACCACGAGCCCATCAAGGCCCCCGTGGCCGTCTGAGGCTGCAGAAAGACCCGCCCGATGGCCATCCATCTCATCTACGCACGCGCCGCCAACGGCGTCATCGGCAAGGACAATGCCATGCCCTGGCACCTGCCCGAGGACCTGGCGCACTTCAAGCAATTGACCCAGGGCTCTGCCGTGGTCATGGGCCGCAAGACCTGGGACTCGCTGCCGGCCCGCTTCAGGCCGCTGCCCGGGCGCACCAACATCGTCGTCACGCGCCAGGCGGACTGGGCGCCCGAGCCGGCCGCCCCCGGCGTGCTGCATGCCACCAGCCTGGAGCAGGCCATGGAACTGGGCCGCCAGGCATCGGCCGACGTCTGGGTCATGGGCGGTGCCCAGATCTACGCCCAGGCCCTGCCGCTGGCCGACAGCATCGAGGTGACCGAGATAGAGCGCGACTACGAAGGCGATGCCTTCGCCCCCACGCTCGGCCCCGAGTGGCAGGAAGCGTCACGCAGCCGCCATGTGGCCGCCAACGGGCTGCCCTACAGCTTTGTGCGCCTGCAACGACGCTGACATACCCCTGTCGCACACGGGGCTGGCGGGCGCGGCGGGTCTGTGCAAATAATGTCGTTTTTCCACGCCTTCGCCGTCTTTCGCGCCTCTTCGCCATGAGCCTCGTCCAGCCCTTGCCCCCCGGTCCGCTCGACATCGTCGGCGACATCCATGGAGAGTCCGAGGCGCTGGACCAGCTGCTGGGGCACCTGGGCTACGACGCGCTGGGCCGCCATCCCCAGGGTCGGCGCCTGGTCTTCGTCGGCGACTTCTGCGACCGGGGGCCCGACAGCCCGGGCGTGCTCGCCCGCGTCGTGCCCATGCTGGAGTCGGGCCATGCGCTGGCCGTGCTCGGCAACCATGAAATCAATCTGCTGCGCGAGGATGCCAAGGACGGCTCCGGCTGGTTCTTCGACAGCCGCGTGGCCTCCGATACGCCCAAGTACGCGCCGTTCGCGCGCATGCCGCTGTGCGATATCCCTGACACCCTGGCCCTGCTGGAACGCCTGCCCATTGCCATGGAGCGCGAGGACCTGCGCGTGGTCCATGCGGCCTGGCGCCCGCAGCAGATCGCCATGGCGCGCGAGCTGCCGCTGGGCAGCGCACGCAGCGCCTATGACCACTACGAGGCCATGGCCGCCCAGCAGGCCCAGGTCAACAAGGTGGCCGAGCGCATGCGTGCCGAACGCCAGCAATGGCCGCATGACCTGGAAGACCGCAACTGGCTGCCGCCCTTCCTGCCCGCGCACAGCGAGAGCGAACTGGCCAAGGCCATGGTCAATCCGCTGAAGGTGCTGACCTCGGGCGTGGAGCGCGAATGCCGCAATCCCTTCTACGCGGGCGGCAAGTGGCGCTTCGTCGAGCGCGTGGCCTGGTGGAACGAATACGAGGATGCCCAGGCCGTGGTCGTGGGCCACTACTGGCGGCGCCTGAACCGGGGCGGCCCGTCCTTCCACGGCGCGCAGGCCGAGAACCTGTTCGGCCAGACCGGTCCGCTGTCCTGGCACGGCCGGCGCGGCAATGTGTTCTGCGTGGACTACTCGGTCGGCGGCCGCTGGAACGCCCGCCTGGCCGGCGAGGACCCGCAGCAGCGCTTCAAGCTTGCCGCCATGCGCTGGCCAGAGCGCCGCCTGGTCTTCGACGACGGTGCCCAGGCGGACAGCGAGGAGTTTGGCGTTACGGCGGCCGCTGCCGCATAACACGCGCTAGATCCGCGGCGCGTAGCGCAGCGTCAGCAACAGCGACCTGGGCGCACCGTAGTAGTTGTTGCCCGACACCGTGTTGTAAGAAGGCACGTAGTAGCGCTTGTCCAGCAGGTTGCTGACGTTGAGCGCCACGCTCAGCTCGGGCGAGACCTGGTAGGCCACGCGTGCATTCCACAGCGCAAAGCCTGCCAGGCGGAAGGCGCGGTCGGAGCTGAGGGTGTCGGTCTGCGCATTCACGCCCGTGCCCACCGTCCAGCGGCCCAGCTCGCCCGGCAGGCGGTAGCTGCCCCACAGGCGCAGCATGTGCCGGGGCGTCCAGGTGTTGAAGATCTGGCCCTGGTAGTCGGGATCGGACAGGTAGCGCGTGGTGTTGTAGGTGTAGCCGGCCGCCAGTTCCAGGCCTGTGGCGACCTTGCCGGAGACCTCGGCCTCCAGGCCCTGGCTGCGCACCTTGCCCGAGGAGCGCGAGCAGTACCAGTCATCACATGCAAAGCCGCTGTCGTAGTCGTTGACGGCGCGGTTTTTGTGCTCGTAGCGGAACACGGCCAATGCCATGTTCAGGCGGCCGTCGGCCATCTCGCCCTTGATGCCGGCCTCGTAGTTGCGGCCCTGCACCGGCTTGATGAGGTCGCCCTGCACCGTGCGCGCGGTCTGCGGCTCGAAGACGGTGGAGTAGCTGCTGTACAGCGACCAGTTGTCGTTGAGCGCATAGACGGCACCCGCGTAGGGGATGAAACGCCCCGTGGTCTTGCTGGTGGAAGAATCGCCCGATTGCGCGCGGTAGGCGAAGTCATACCAGCCCAGGCGCCCCCCGGCGATCAGCGTGAGCGCCTGCGTGGGCCTGACACGCCAGGTGCCGTACAGGCCCTTTTGCGTGATGTCGTAATTGCTGCGCACATCCGCGCCACGCGCGGCGATGCTTTCCATGTCCTGCCAGGGGCGGTTGTGGTCTATATCGAAGATGTTGCCGCCCGCGGTCCAGGCGCGCACGAAGCGGTCGCTGGTGGTGTAGCCAGCGTAGTTGGCGCCCAGCAGCACTTCCTGCTCCATGCCCAGCGCCTTGAAGCGGCCCGACAGCGACATGTCCAGGCCGCGCTGCTGGTTGTTGAAGTCCACGCCGAAATCGCCGTAGCTCATGCCACTGCCATCGGGCTTGATGGGGCCCACGGCGCGCTGGTGCACGTTGGTGTTCTTCTCGTTCATGGCCATGCCCACCATCTTGAAGCGCCAGTCCGCATTGAAGCGGTGTTCCAGGTCGGCGAACAGCATGTTCTGGTCATTGCCTGCACGGTTCCACATGGCGCCTGTGTAGGTGGAGCGCGGCAGGCCGATGTCGCTGCCGTCGGCAAAGCGCGGCAGGCCCACGATCATGGGGCGCGAGCGGCTGTGGCGCTGTCCCACGGCCAGGCCCACCGTGGTGCTGGCGCTGATGTCGTAGTCCAGCGCCGCGTAGATGTTGCGCGTGCGGTCGCGCGTGTATTCGGTGAACCCGTGGCTGTAGTCCCCGTCCAGCACCACGCGGCCGCGCAGCGTGCCTTCGGCATTGAGCGGCGTGCTGGCATCCATCTGCAGGCCGTAGTGGTCATGGGAGCCGAGCTTGCCTGTGAAGACCACGGAGCGCTCGCGGCCCGGGCGCTTGCGCACCAGGTTGATCGCGCCGCCGGGGCTGCCCGCACCCTGCAGCAGGCCGGCCGCGCCGCGCAGGATCTCCACGCGGTCATAGAACACCAGCGACTCCTGCTCCCAGTTGCCCAGGCTGTAGGTATTGCGCGTGAACGGCAGGCCGTCGTACTGCAGCGAGTCCACCGCAAAGCCGCGCGCATTGATGGCCAGGCCTGCGCCCACGCCCTGCACGGCCACCATGCCGGTGGCGTTGTGGATGGCGTCAGGCAGGTTGGTCATGCCCTGGTCATCCATGCGCTGGCGCGTGAGCACGCTGACCGATTGCGGAATGTCCTTGAGCGCCTGCGCGGTCTTGCCCAGCGTGACCGTGCCGCTGGTGTAGGAGTCCGAGCCTTCGGTGACGCCGTCACGGATGCGCGTGTCGGTCACCATGACGGCCGGCAGGCCCGCCTCTGCCCCAGCGGCAGCCTGGCCGCGCGATGTGCGCACCTCGGGCAAGGGGCGCAGCGCATAGCCGCCATTGGGCTGCGCATGGGCGGCCAGCCCCGAGCCGGCCAGCAGCGCATCCAGGGCCGCAGGCGCTGCATGGTTTCCACTCAGGCCCGCGCTGCGCCTGCCCGCGATGTCGGCCGCCGTGTACGACAGCATGACGCGGCTTTCCTGGGCGAAGCGGGCCAGCGCGCCTTCCAGCGGGCCTGCCGGTATGGCGTAGCTGCGCACTTCGGAGGGAGCCTGGGCCTGCGCGGTTTGCGGCGCAAGGGCTGCGCTGACGGCGCACAGCGCCAGCATGGTGCTGGCAGCCAGTGCCAGCGAATGGCGCCGGAAGGCCGGTGCCGCAGTGTGAGCAAGTCGTTGGACCATGAAATATCTCTTCCCTGAAAAGTGGCTTCTTCAGGACTTGCCACGCGAGAAAAGAAAACACCTCATGCCAACGGGTCTCAGGCATCGATCAAATTGCAACAATTCGCAACAACAACCATCCAGCCTTTTTTGGCTCATGTCCTGCTCTGCCGGGCACGCACGGTCAGCCAGTAGCGGCCAAAGCCGGTGAGCTCGATGGGCTGTGTGCGCACCAGCATGTCGAGCACACGGTCGGTATCGTCCAGCGGATACATGCCCGAGACGCGCAGCGAGGCGAGCGCGGGATCGCAGGCCAGGCGGCCCCTGCGGTGGCGCGCCAGCTCGGCAATGAAGTCGGTCAGCGGCATGTCCCGCGCGGCCAGCAGGCCTGTGCTCCAGGCGGCGGCCAGTTCGTCGGCGGGCTGGGGCGCGTCCACGGCAAGGCGGTCAAAACCGGCCTGCTCGCCCGCGGCCAGAATGCGCACGGCCTGCGGGGCGTTGGCCGGCCGCACCTCGACCGCGCCCTCATAGACGGCCACATGGCTGGCGCCATCGCGCTGGCGCACCGCAAAGCGCGTGCCCAGCGCACGCAGCCGCCCTTGCGCGGTTTCAACCAGAAAGGGGCGGGCCTGCGGGTCGCTGGCCGTGGTGACCAGCACCTCGCCGCCCAGCAGCCGCAGCAGGCGCTGGCTGGCGTCAAAGCGCACGTCGATGGCGCTGGCCGTGTTCAGGTGGATGCGCGTGCCATCGGCCAGGGTCAGTGCCTGGCGCTCGCCGGTGGCCGTGCGGTGGTCGGCCGACCATTCGCGCCAATCGCCGCCTTGTATCCACCAGGCGCTGCTGCCCGTGAACGCGGCCAGGGCCAGCAGCTTCATGGCCTGGCGCCGGCCGCGCGCACGGCTGCGGCGCGGCTGCAGCGCCCCATGCGCCAGCGGTGCGGGCAGATCGCGCAGGTGCAGGCCGCAGGCCTCGATGTGCCGCCAGGCGCGCTCATGGTCGGGATGATCGGCACGCCAGCGCCGCCACGAGGCCTGCGTGTCCTCGCCGGCCTCGCAGGCCTGCAGGGCCACCAGCCATTGCACGGCCTGCAGGCTCACGGCTTCTGAAACGGGCGGGCCTTCAAAAACGGGCAGGCCGGTGGATGCGTGGCGGAATTCGGTCATGGGCTGGCGCTCAGCCGCCGAAGAAGCAGCAGTGCGCGGCCTTGGCGATATGGCGCTGCACGGTGGCCAGCGACAGCTGCAGCTCGGCCGCGATGTCGGCCTGCTTCATGCCGTCGAGCTGCGACAGCAGGAAGGCACGGCGCACGGGGGGTGCCAGCGTGTCCAGGCGGCGGTCCAGCTCGACCAGCGTCTCCAGCAGGATGGCGCGCGTCTCGGGGCCCGGCACCTGCGGCTCGGGCAAATGCGCCAGCGTGGCCAGGTACGCCTCTTCGATCTGCCTGCGCCGCATGAAATTGGCCACCACGCCCTGCGCCACTGTGGTCAGAAAGGCACGCGGCTCGCGTGCGGCAATGGGCTCGCTGCGCGTGAGCAGGCGCATGAAAGTGTCCTGCGCCAGATCGGCCGCCTCCGTGGAATTGCCCAATCGCCGCCGCAGCCAGCCCTGGAGCCAGCCATGGTGGACGCGGTACAGCGTATCGACCTCTTGGTGCAAAGCGGCGGGGGCGGCGGGCAAGACAGGCTCCTGGTGCGGCAGCACGTGCAGGCGTGCGCCACATGAATGAGAAAGATTCTCATTCTATAAGGATTAGGCCTTGATGCCCTCCCCTTCGCAAACCGGCGCGCTCCAGAACCAGAGACACCGAGGAAGAGCCGCCTCGCACCGAGGGTGTCGTCCCCCTTCAGGAGGAAGGCGCGCAGCGCCTCAGGGGGTCTTCAAAAGCTACCGCGCAGCGTCAGCATCACATTGCGTGGCTCGCCATACCAGTTGTTGCCGCCGCTGGTGCCCACTGTGCGGTAGTAGACCTTGTCGAACAGGTTGTTCAGGTTGAGCACGGCCTGCCAGTTGCGGTTGATGCGGTACTGCACGCTGGCATTCCACACGGCATAGCCACCCTGGCTGAACTTGAAGGGCACGGCCGCGCCATCGAACTTGCCCGAGTCAGGATTGAAGGCCTTGGCCGTGCCGCTGACGAAATGTGCGCTCTGGATATTGGCCCCGCCGCCAATCGTCCATTGCGACAGCTCGCCCGGCAGGCGGTAGGTGCTCCACAGCTTGAACAGATGCTTGGGCGTGACGGAGTGGTAGATGCCTTCGATGCCCGGCGTCTTGTTGTGGTTGCGGTTGAAGGTGTAGCCGGCAAACAGCTGCCAGCCGCGCGCCAGCTCGCCCGAGATCTCGCCTTCCACGCCCTGGCTCACCACCTTGCCCTTGCTCAGCCAGCAGCAGTTCAGGCCCGCGTCGCCGATGTCGGTGTTGGGGTAGGAGGGATCGGCCACGGCCTCGCCATTGCGCTCTATGCGGTACAGGGCCATGGAGGCCATCAGCCGGCCCTCGTTGAACTCGCCCTTGGCGCCCAGCTCGAAATTGCGGCCCTTGATGGGGTCCAGCGGCGTGCCTGGCAAGGGCCCACCCAGCTTGTCGGCCTGGGACTTGTGGATCTCGGCGACGCTGCCGTAGGCCGTCCAGCGGTCGTCGATGTCGTAGACCAGGCCGCCATAGGGCGTGAAGATACCGCTCTCGCTATTGGACGACACGATGCGGCTGGTGAGATTGCCGGCCCGGTCGAAGCGCAGCCAGGGTGTCTGCGTTGCATAGCTGGCGCGGCGTGCGCCGACGATGGCCGTCAGCCGGTCCGTCAGGCTCAGGTTGAGCCGGCCGTACAGGCCCTTCTGCGTGGCGCCATAGCCCGCGAAGCTGCGCGTCTTCCAGACGAAGCTGGGCAAGGGAATGGCGCCCGGGTCGAAGCCGAACACGTTGATGCCCCCCGGCATGTCCACCTCGGACAGAAAGGTGTCCTGCGTGTCACGGATCTTGGCCCAGTCCGCGCCCAGCAGCAGCCGGTGCCTGCGCCCCAGCAGGGAGAACGTTCCGCTGACGTTGGCATCCAGCGCCTTCTTGGTGGAATAGAAGTCGTTGGAGAAGCCGTTGAGCGTGGCTCCCAGGCCCGTCGTCGGATCGACCGCGCCGGTGACGTCGGCCAACCGGCTGTCGCTGTCCACCTTGACATAGTTGGCATGGGCGCGGACGCGCCAGTCGCCCTCCAGCTTCTGTTCCAACTGGGCAAACAGCTCCTTGTTGGTCCTGTCGTAATGGCCCCAGCCCGCCATGAGTGCCGTATGGCGCGGCAGGCGCAGATCGTCGCCATTGGCCGCGCGCGGCAGGCCACCGCGCCAAGGCAGGCTGGCCGACTTGTCGTAGCTGCCGCCCAGGGTCAGCTTGGTCGCAGGCGTGAGATCGGCTTCCACGATGCCGTAGAGCAAAGTGTTGCGCGCATCGGCGTAGTCATAGAAGAACTCGCGGTCGCTGTGCGCCAGCACGGCGCGGCCGCGCACCCGGCCATCGGCAGCCAGGGGGCCCGCCACATCAAGTTCGGCCCGGCGCTGGTTCCAGCTGCCCACCGAGGCCGAGGCCAGCACCTGCGGCTGCGCCGTGGGACGCTTTCTCACCAGGTTGATGGAGCCGCCGGGCTCGCCATTGCCGCTGTACAGGCCGTCCGCGCCGCGGATCACCTGCACGCTGTCGTACATGGCCATGTTGGGGTCGAAGGTGCCCTGGCTGAAGGCATCCACCGCCGCTCCGTCGATCTGGACATTGCTGATCTGGAAGCCCCGCGCGTAGAAGCTGTTGGCCGTGCCGCCCAGGCCACCCGAGCCCGCGTAGTCCACCGTCACGCCCGTGGTCTGCTGCATCACGTCGCCCACGGAGACCAGGCCCTGGTCCTCGATGCGCTGGCGCGTGATCACGGAGATGGACTGCGGCGTCTCGCGCACGCTCTGCCCCTTGCCCAGCGACACGCGCGAGGCCGCATAGGAGCCCGAACCCTCCGTGGTATCGCCAGCGTGCGCCTGGGCCGTGACCAGCACCGTGCCCAGCGCAGCATCGGCTGCCGGCGACGGCTCCCTGGCGGGTGCCTTCAGCGTGTAGGCGCCCGGCACGGCGTCGATCACGGTCACGCCCGTGCCGGCCAGCAGCCGGTCCAGCGCCTGGCGCGGCGTGAAGCGGCCCTGCAAGGCCGGCGAAGTGCGGCCTGCAACGATCTGCGGATCGAACAGCACCTGGTGCTGGGCCTGCTGCGTGAACTGGCGCAGCGCGCCGGCCAGCGGCTGGGGCGCGATGCTGAAGGCCAGCTCCCCTGCCTGCCCTGCCTGGCCCGCCTGCACGGACGATGGCTGCTGCGCCTGCACCGCCGGCTGCGCCAGCGCAACCAGGGCTGCGGCCACCAGCGACGGCATCCTTGCCCGCCGCCATGGCCTGCCCCTGTGCTGAAACTCTCCTCCCCAAATGCCCGCGCCCATGGCGGCGCTGCCGTGTTCTTTTCCTGCTTGCATCCCTGCTCCTGCTGCACTGTGTCCATTGCCCGCTGTCGCGGTGTGCGCGGTGGGTGGCAGGCAGACAGTTGAGCGTCCACCCGCCACGCGCGTGCGCGGCCGTCGCGGTTGTTGGCTGAGCTGTGCACTGGGCAGCGGCCTGGCTGGCAACCATGGAGGCGCGAGAAAACCCGGCCTCCATGAAGGTAAAACCCGCTACCGCGCCAAAGTGGGAACGTGGCCGAACCGAGAAAGCGGGTTGTTTACATTAATTTACAAATAGACAAGGCACTCAATGCGCCGAGATTCGCCAGCCGCCTTGCGCTTCGGCCTGCACACGCACCGGCAACAAGTGCGGCAGCGAGCGCAGAAACACCTCGGGCTTGCCGGTCAGCGCCACGCCGGACACGGACAGCGCGGCCAGCCGCGCATCGCCATCCACCCGTACGGGCTGGCCCAGGTAGCGCGACAGATCGGCGGCGACCTCGGCCAGCGTTGCCTGCTGGAACACCATCTGGCCGCTGCGCCAGTCGCCCACCGTGTCCGCGCCGGCCGCCAGCGGATGCTGCGTGCCGTCGCGGGCATCGACGGACATGCCGGCACCCGCGCCCAGCAGCAGGCGCCTGCCGTCCGCAGCATGGCGGTCGGGACGCAGTTCCACCTTGCCCTCCAGCACCTTCACCACCAGCGCGGGCGGCCCGGCGCGCACATTGAAGGCCGTGCCCACCACCCGGACCTGGCTGGCGCCGCTGTCCACTGTGAAGGGCCGCGAGCGGTCGGCGGCGACCTGGAAGAAGGCCTCGCCCTGGTCCAGCACCGTCTCGCGGCGGCGCTGGTAGTAGCGCACCTGCAGCCTGGAGGAAAAATTCAGCGTGACCCGCGTGCCATCGGGCAGTTCGGCCTCGCGCACCTCGCCGGGGCCGGTGGCCATCTCGATCACATGGCTTGCGTGGTTGTCCCAGGCATACCAGCCCCCGCCCACGGCCAGCGTCGTGACCAGAGCCACCGACAGCAACGCAGGCATCAGGCCGCGGCGTGTGCGCTGACGTGCCGGCGCTGGCAAGTGGGCCTGTGTCTGCGCACGCGGCCCGCTCGCCCTGGCTTGCGGCGCAGCAGCCGCGTCGCAGGCCAGCGCCGGCCTGCGCAACTGCTGCAGGTCCAGCACCGTGCGCCCCAGGCTCTCGAAGATGCTGCGGTGCTGCGGGTCGGCGGCCAGCCAGGCGTCGAGTTCGCGCTCATCGGCGCCGGTCCAGTCGGCTTCGCGGCGGCGGGCGAAGTAGTCAGCGGCGCGGGCATGCAGTTGCAGGCGTTCGGGGGTCAGCGTCATTCCCGGCCCTCCCCGTCCGTCGCGGCCTGCGCCAGCAGGCCCTGCATCAGGCGCATGTCTTCGGCGCTGCCGTACTGCACGCGCAGTTCGCAATAGGCCATGGCCAGCGTCACATGGTTGTGCACCATGCGGCGCGAGATGCCCATGCGCTGCGCCACCTCGGTCTGCGTGAGACCGTCGATGCTGTGCAGAACGAAGGCCTCGCGGCGGCGCTCGGGCAGCTCGGCCATGGCCTGCTCCAGCCGGCTCAGGCGCTCGCGGTGGTGCGCCGCCTGCAGGGGGTCCGACCCCTCGCCGGCCGGCAGTTGCTGCGCCAGTTCCATGTGTTCATCCAGCGAGACCGATTCGCGCCCCGGCGCGCCCGCCGAGCGGCGCCAGGCATCGTGCGAGACATGGCGGGCGATCACGCGCAGATAGGGTTCCTGCTCCTCGGGCGGCAGGGCCTTGCCCGAGGCCGCATAGCGCACGAAGACCTCCTGCACCGCATCCTCGGCATCCTCGCGGTTGCGCATCTGCCGGCCCAGCAGGCGGCGCAGAGGCTGGTGCCAGCGCGCATACACGCGGGCCAGCAGCGAGGGAGCGGCATCATCGTCCGCGCCAGGCACGCGCGCGCTCACGGGCAGGCTCCCGGCACGGCGGTCTGGACGCGGGCAGGCACGCCAGCATGGGAAACGGACAGGACGAAGAAGAACGGCACGGGCGGCGATTGTACTGAGAATGGTTCTCATCAACGCCTTTGCGGCCGGCACGTGCCATGCGATGCGAGTGCTGCGGATGCCTTACCGGCCCGCTGCCCCATGCAGCGCCACCAGCGTGGGCACCACCCAGTGCGGCGCAGGCTGCGCCCCGTCGAAGCACTGGTCCTCGGACGGCACGGCGATGACGGTCATTCCGGCCTGCCGCGCCGCATGTGTCCCCGAGACGGAGTCCTCGAACACCAGGCAGCGCCCGGCCGGCACGCCCAGGCGTTGCGCCGCGAAGTGGTAGATGTCGGGTGCGGGCTTGCCGCGCACCACCTGCTCGGCCGAGACGATGGCGTCGAACGCCGGCCGCAGGCCCAGCGCATCCAGGGTGTGGTGGCACAAAGACAAAGGAGAGTTCGAAGCCAGCGCCACGCGCCAGCCCAGGGCGCGGCAGGCGCCCAGTGTTTCGCGCACGCCGGGCAGGGCCTGTCCATGCGCGCTGACCAGGGCCGCCACGCGCGCGACCACGCGGCTCTCCAGCTCGCGCTGGCTGGGCCCCTGCCAGGGCCGGTGGGCATACCAGTGCGCGGCAACCTGCGCCGTGGTCATGGGCGCCGTCACGCGGGACATCTCGGCCGTGATGTCGATGCCGACCTCGGCAAAGGACTCGCGCTCGGCACGCTTCCAGAAGGGCTCGGAGTCTATGAGCAGGCCGTCCATGTCGAAGATGGCGGCGCCGAATCCGGCCTGGCCAAGGCCTGCGAACGAGGGAGCGGCTTCAGGGATTTGCATGGCGCGCATGCTAGCGCAGGCGGCAAGTGAAAGCAGTTGCTGTTAGCCTGTGCCGGCTGGCGACGGATGCAGGTGCATGCGATTGCCAGCCCTTCACAATCCTTAGCGAGCCCGCAATGACCAGCCCCCTGTACACCGCCTCCATCCCCGTCCTGCAGCAGATGCTGAAGGCACTGTCCGACGTGCTCAAAAAGGCCGAGGAACACGCCGCGCAGAAGAACATCGATCCCGACGCCCTGCTGCAGGCCCGCCTGTTCCCCGACATGTTCCCGCTGGTGCGCCAGGTGCAGATTGCTGCGGACTTCGCCAAGGGTATCGCCTCGCGCCTGGCCGGCGCCGAGGTGCCTTCGTGGCCCGACACGCAGACCAGCTTTGCCGAACTGCAGGCGCTGATCGCCAAGGCGCTGGACCATGTGGGCTCGTTCGCGCCCGAGCAGTTCGCGCAAAGCGAGTCCCGCGAGATCGTGCTGCGCCCCGGCACGCCCAAGGAAAAGAAGCTGACCGCCAGCGCCTACCTGCTGCACTACGGCCTGCCGCAGTTCTTCTTCCATGTGACCACCGCCTATGCCCTGCTGCGCCACAACGGCGTCGAGGTCGGCAAGCGCGACTACATGGGCAGCTACTGAGCGTGCCGTGGCCGGTCTGGCCTGCGCTTCACTGCGCGGCCAGATCCCGGCCCCGCGTCTCCGGCAGGCACATGGCGAACATCACCACCATCACGTAGCCGGCCGTGGCGCAGATGCCGATGGCCGTGCCCAGCGACAGGCCCAGCCGGTCGCTGAACACGCCCACCAGCGCTGGGAAGGTGGCCCCGATGCCGCGGCCGAAGTTGTAGCAAAAGCCCTGGCCGGAGCCGCGCAGTTCGTTGGGGAACAGCTCGGCCAGGAAGGCTCCGGCGCCGCTGAAGATGCCCGACATGAAAAAGCCCAGCGGAAAGCCCAGCACCAGCATCCAGGCATCGGTGATGGGCAGCAGCGTATAGGCATAGGCCAGGCTGCCGGCGCCGATGGCGAACAGCGTGAAGGCCAGGCGCCGGCCCAGCCGGTCGGAGGCGTAGGCACCGCACAGGTAGCCTGCAAAGGCGCCAAAGATGAACATGAACTGGTAGCCGCCCGAGCCCAGCACCGTCAGATGGCGCTCGTTCTTCAGGAAGGTGGGCAGCCACACGGCAATGGCGTAGTAGCCGCCCTGCATGCCCGTGAACATCAGGCTGGCCAGCACCGTGGTCTTGAGCATGCCGCCCTTGAAGATGTCCAGGAAGTGCCCGCTGCGCTCGCCCCGGCCCACGGCGGCGCGGGTCTTCAGGTAGACCTCGGGGTCCTTGACGGAACGGCGGATGAACAGGATCAGCAAGGCCGGCAGCAGGCCCAGCAGGAACATGGCCCGCCATGAGATCTCGGGCGGCAGAAACGAGAACAGCGCCATGGACACCAGCACGGCCGCCCCCCAGCCTATGGCCCAGCTGCTTTGCACCAGCCCCACCGCCTTGCCACGGAAAGCCGGCCGTATGGTCTCGGCGATCAGCACCGAGCCCACGGCCCATTCGCCGCCAAAGCCCAGCCCCTGCAGCGTGCGGGCCAGCAGCAACTGGCCCGGCGTCTGCGCCAGGCCGCAGGCGAAGGTGAAAAGGGCGAACACGAGGATGGTCCACTGCAGCACGCGCACACGCCCGTAGCGGTCCGCCAGGATGCCGGCCATCCAGCCGCCGATGGCCGAGGCCACCAGGGTCGAGGTGCCGATCAGGCCGACCTCGGTCTTGCTCATGCCCCACAGCGACAGCAGGATCGGCGTGACCAGAGGCAGCGTGTAGTAGTCGAAGGAATCGACCGCGTAGCCGCCGAACGAGGCCGTCAGTGCGCGTTTTTCCCGGGGTTCGAGCTGGCCCAGCCAGCTGCCCTGCGACTGTTCGCCAGCCAGGGGCTTGGCATTTTCAAGGCTTGTCATTTTTCAGTCTCCTTGCGCTTCGGTATGGAGAAGCGTCTTGCCTTCAATGGCATTGCATCGGTGATGAACCAGGCCTGGCCGGGCGGCCCTCATCCACCACCCGGACAGACCCCTGCAGGCGGCGTGTCAGGCCGCCGCTCCGTAGCCGCCGCCCCCCGGCGTGCAGACCTCGAACACATCGCCGGGCTGCATCTGCACGGCGCCGATGTGCTCCAGCGCCTCGACCTGGCCATCGGCGCGCAGCACACGGTTGATGCCCGGCTGCCCCGGCTGGCCGCCCGCCATGCCGAAGGCCGGGTTCAGGCGCCCGTTGGACAGGATGCTGGCCGTCATGGTTTCCAGGAAGCGCACGCGCCGCACACCGCCGCTGCCCCCATGCCAGCGCCCGCTGCCGCCCGAGCCTTCGCGGATGGCATAGCTGTCCAGCATGACGGGGAAGCGGAACTCCAGCACCTCCGGATCTGTCAGGCGCGAATTGGTCATGTGCGTCTGGACGACGCTGGTGCCGTTGAACCCGCGCTCCACCCGGCCCTCGGCGTCCAGCACCGCGCCCGCGCCGCTGCCGCCGGCAATGGTTTCGTAGTACTGGTGGTGCGCATTGCCGAAGGTGAAGTTGTTCATGGTGGGCTGGCTGCCCGCCATCACGCCCAGCGCGCCGAACAGCGCATTGGTGATGCAGGTGGAGGTCTCCACATTGCCCGCCACCACCGAGGCCGGTGCATTGGGGTTGAGCATGCAGCCCTGGGGAATGATGACCTTCAAAGGCTTGAGGCAGCCCGCGTTGAGCGGGATGTCGTCGTCCACCAGCGTGCGGAACACGTACAGCACGGCCGCCATGCACACGGCGCGCGGCGCATTGAAGTTGTTGGTCTGCTGGGCGCTGGTGCCCGAGAAGTCGATGACCGCGCTGCGGCCCGCCGTATCCACGGTGACGGCCACGCGGATCTGCGCGCCGTTGTCCAGCGGCAGCGTGAACTGCCCGTTCCTGAGCCGCGTGATGACGCGGCGCACCGACTCCTCAGCGTTGTCCTGCACATGGCCCATGTAGGCCTGCACCACGGGCAGGCCGAACTGGGCCACCATCTTGCGCAGCTCCTGCACGCCTTTTTCATTGGCCGCGATCTGGGCCTTCAGGTCGGCCAGGTTCTGGTGCGGGTTGCGGCTCGGGTACTCGCCGCTTTGCAGCAGCTCGACCATCTCCTGGCCGCGCAGCACGCCGCGATCGACCAGCTTGAAGTTGTCGATCTGCACGCCCTCTTCCTCGATGCGCGTGGAAAACGGCGGCATGGAGCCGGGCGTGATGCCGCCCACGTCGGCATGGTGGCCCCGGCTGCCCACGTAGAAGGTGGGGGAGGCCTCGTCGGCCACGTACACGGGCGTGATGACCGTGATGTCGGGCAGGTGGGTGCCGCCCTGGTAGGGGTCGTTGAGCACATAGACATCGCCCTGGGCCATGCGCCCGGCGTTCTTGCGGATGACCGTCTGGATACTCTCGCCCATGGAGCCCAGGTGCACGGGCATGTGCGGCGCGTTGGCGATGAGGTGACCCTCGGCATCGAACAGCGCGCAGCTGAAGTCCAGCCGTTCCTTGATGTTCACCGAGTAGGCCGTGTTCTGCAGCTGCAGGCCCATCTGCTCGGCGATGTTCATGAACAGGTTGTTGAAGACCTCCAGCAGCACCGGGTCCACCGAGGTGCCGGCCGCGTACTCGGCCTTGCGCGCGACCACGCGGTCCAGCACCAGATGGTCCAGCGCCGTGAGCCGCGCCAGCCAGCCGGGCTCGACCACCGTGGTGGCATTGCGCTCGGCGATGATGGCCGGGCCGGGAATGGCGTCGCCGGGCCGCAGGTCCTCGCGCACCACCAGGGCCGCGTCATGCCAGGCACCGTCGGAATACATGCGCACGGTTTCGCGGCGCGGATGCTCGCGCGGCGGATGCTCCTGCAGCACCGGCTCGCTGGGCGCATCGCCCGCAATCACGGCTTCGACGGAAACGGCTTCCACCACCAGGCCCTTGCCCGCCATCAGGAAGGCGAACCGCTGGCGATAGGCCGACTCGAAGGCCGACTGAATGTCGTCCAGCCCGCCGAAGGGCACGGCCAGGGCGGAATCGGTGCCCTCATAGCGCACATGCACGTTGTAGCGTACCTGCACGGGGCTGGCACCGACCTGCTGGCGCTCAAGCTCGGCCTTGGCCGCGTCGCCCAGCGAATCCAGCGACTCCGCGATCAGCGGCAAGGCCGCAGCAGACAGCGCCACCTCCATCGCCTGTTCACGGATGACGGTCTGGTCCGCCAGGCCCATGCCGTAGGCGCTGAGCACGCCGGCCAGCGGATGCACGAACACACGGGTCATGCCCAGCGCATCGGCCACCAGGCAGGCATGCTGGCCGCCCGCGCCGCCAAAGCACTGCAGCGTGTAGCGCGTCACGTCATAGCCGCGCGCCACGCTGATCTTCTTGATGGCGTTGGCCATCTGCTGCACGGCGATGCGGATGAAGCCTTCGGCCACTTCCTCGGGCCTGCGCCCCGTCTGCACCGCCAGCTCATCGAAGCGCGCCCGCACGGCCTCGCCATCGAGCCGCTCGTTGGCGGCCGGGCCGAACACGCTGGGGAAGTAGCGGGGCTGGACCTTGCCCACCATCACGTTCGCATCGGTCACGGCCAGGGGCCCGCCACGGCGGTAGCTCACGGGGCCGGGGTTGGCCCCCGCGCTCTCCGGTCCCACGCGAAAGCGCGAGCCGTCATAGACCAGTACCGAGCCGCCACCGGCGGCCACCGTATGGATGCTCATCATCGGCGCGCGCATGCGCACACCGGCCACCTGGGTCTCGAACTCGCGCTCTAAGGCGCCAGCGTAGTGACTGACATCGGTGGAGGTGCCGCCCATGTCGAAGCCGATGACCTTGTCGTGCCCGGCCAGCCCCGCCGTGCGGGCCATGCCCACGATGCCGCCGGCCGGCCCGCTCAGAATGGCATCCTTGCCCTGGAAGCTGCCCGCATCGGCCAGCCCGCCGGAGGACTGCATGAAAAACAGCCGCACGCCCGGCATCTCGCCAGCCACCTGCTGTACATAGCGGCGCAAGATGGGCGAGAGGTAGGCATCGACCACCGTGGTGTCGCCCCGGCTCACGAACTTCATCAGCGGACTGGTCTCGTGCGAGGTGCTGATCTGCGTGAATCCCGCCTGCCGCGCAATGCGCGCCGCAATCTGCTCGTGCCGCATGTAGCGGTAGCCATGCATGAAGACGATGGCCACGCTGCGCAGGCCCCGGGCATGGGCCTGCAGCAGCGCGGTGTGCAGGTGCAGCACGTCCAGTTCCTGCTGCACTTGCCCATGGGCATCGACGCGCTCAAGCGCCTCCACCACCTCGCTGTACAGCAGCTCGGGCAGCTGGATATGCCGGTCGAACAGGCGCGGGCGGTTCTGGTAGGCAATGCGCAGCGCATCACGAAAGCCCCGCGTGGTCACCAGCAGCGTGGGCTCGCCCTTGCGCTCCAGCAGCGCATTGGTGGCCACCGTGGTGCCCATCTTCACGCACTCCACAAGGTCCGGCGTGACCGGCTCGCCGGGCTTGAGGCCCAGCAGGTGGCGGATGCCGGCCACGGCCGCGTCACGGTACTGCTCGGGGTTTTCCGACAGTAGCTTGTGCGTGGCCAGGCTGCCATCGGGCCGCTTGCCCACGATGTCGGTGAAAGTGCCGCCGCGGTCTATCCAGAATTGCCAGCGCCTGTCATGGGGAGTGGAGCGTTCTTGCATGGTGTCGGAACCCGTTTGTCTCGAAGTTGAAGTCAGGAAAACCGTGGCCTGGAGCACGGCCCTCCGCCGGTGCCCACCACTGGCGTCCAATCTAAAAGTGCCCCTGGACCGCGTCCATCGAGAAGTTTTCGCCCCCTCTGTTCACGAAAACTGAACAGGAGCGGCCCCTTGCCGGCCGGCGACGCAAAGAAAAAGGCCCGCCGAAGCGGGCCCCATGCCAGGCAGGCAGGCCGTCAGAACGCGGCCAGATGGCTGTTGCGCAACTCCGTCACCAGCATGTGGCCCGGCTCGTGCGTGATGGCGAATGGCAGGGCCGCCGAGCGTATGGCCTGCTGGGGCGTCACGCCGCAGGCCCAGAACACGGGGATCTCCCCGGGTTTGAGCGCCATGGGCTCGCCGAAGTCCGGCCGCTCGATATCGGCAATGCCGATCTGCGCGGGGTCGCCCAGGTGCACGGGCGCCCCATGCACGCTGGGAAAGCGCGAAGTCACCTGGATCGCACGGATGGCCTGGGCCGCCGTCATGGGCCGCATGCTGACCACCATCCGGCCTCCGAACCGGCCCGCCTGGCCGTTGGCAATGTCGGTGATGAACATGGGAGCGCCCCGGCCCTCGTCGATATGGCGCACGGGCACGCCCGCATCGCGCAGCGCGTCCTCGAAGGAATAGGAGCAGCCGATGACGAAGCCCACCAGGTCGTCGCGCCACAGGTCCGTGAGGTCATTCACCTGCTCGGCCCTGTGACCATCGCGAAACACCCAGTACGAGGGCAGATCGGTCTTCAGATCGATATCGCCGAGCTCGGGCACGCGGCTGCTGCCGGGCTCGGTCACGCCGATCAGCGGGCAGGACTTGGGATTCAGCCGTACAAAGCGCAGGAACTCCTCGCTGCACTCGCGCGGCAGTATCGCCAGGTTGCCCTGGGTGTAGCCGGGGCACTGCCCGGCCGTCTGCCCGCGAAAGCGTCCGGCGCGCACCTCCTGGCGGAATTCGGTCGGATGGGTCCAATGCGTCATGGGGGAGCCTCTATTGAATGGAGATGCCCCCCAATGTAAAAAGCAGCAGGCCACCGGTCCACTCAGGAATTGTGCGCAGCCTCCCCCAGGAAAACTGAACAGCCACTGCAGCCCGCGCAGCACCCCCATGAACATCCGCTTTCTGGAAACCTTTGTGCTGCTGGCACGCATCGGCAGCGTGCGCCGCGTGGCCGAACTGGTGCATGCCAGCCCCGGCGCGGTCTCCATGCGCATACGCGGGCTGGAGTCGGACCTGGGCGTGACCCTGTTCCACTGGGACCGCAAGACGCTGCAGATCACCGATGCCGGCGCCCGCTTGCTGCGGCATGCGGAAGCCGTCATCGAAGCCACACGCACCCTGGAGCGTGCCGCCAGGTCCGACGACGCCATCGGCTGCCGCCTGCGGGTCGGCGTGCTGGAGACGGCGGTACACACCTTCCTGCCCGAATTCGTCAAGGCGATGGGCGCCAGCCTGCCGCACATCGAGCTGGACCTGACCGTCGATCTGAGCACCCACCTGTCGGAGCAGATGATGCGGCGCGACCTGGACCTGATCGTGCGCACCGGCAGCGGCGTGGACCCCCAGTTCGCCGTGGTCGAGAACCTGCTGGAAGTGCCCGTGCACTGGATTGCCAGGCGGGGCCTGGTGCCCAGGAAGGATGGTCTGCACAAGGCGCTGGGCAAGCAATTGCTGACCCAGATGCGCGGCACCGGCCCCTACGAGCAGGCCGTGGCCATGGCACAGCAGCTGGCCGTGCAAAACGGCATGGTCTCCAGCGATCTGCGCATCTCGGGATCGCCCTCGCTGGCGGCCCTGGTCTCGCTGGTGCGCGAGGGCCTGGGCGTCGCCATCATGCACGGCATGCTGGTGGCGCCGCAGCTCGAAAGCGGGGAGCTGGTGGAGCTGGAGCTGCCCACGCCGCCTTCCTTTCGCATCACCACCTGGTACCCCAAGAGCCCGTCGCCCGGCGTCACCGACACCGCACAAGTGCTGCGCCGGGTCTGCAAGGGCTACTGCAAGCGGGTCAGCCCGCATCTGGCGCGGTACATCGGCTAGGGCGCGGATGCCGGCGGCGGCTCCTGCCCGTGCAACAGCGCCAGAAAGCTGGCGGCCGCCTGGCTCAGCGGCCGGTCGCGGCGCACCAGGCTGCCGTAGGCCTGCAGGTTGCGGCGCATGCGATAGGGCAGGATGCGGACCATGCCGTGCGCGGCGCTGTCCCGGGCCACGGCCTGCGGAATCACGGCGATCAGGTCGGAGTTGCGCACCAGGTTCATGGTCGTGAGGATGGAGCCCGTCTCGATCAGGCCGCGCGGCAGCGGCAGGCCATGGGCCTGGAATTCCTGGTCGATCAGTGCGCGCATGGGACTGCCGGGCGGCTGCAGCACCCAGCCATGGGCCTGCAGTTGCGCAAAGCCCAGGCTGCGGGCACGCGCCAGCGGATGGTTGCAGCCCACGATGATGGACAGGGCCTCGTCATCAATCGTGCGGAACAGATGGGCGGGATCGGCCTGCCCGGTCTGCCGGCCCACCACCACCTCCAGCACGCCGTCCTGCAACTGCGCCAGCAGCCGGTCGCTGGTGTCCACGGCCACCTCGATGGACAGCAGCGGCCACTGGCGCTTGAGCGCCAGCAGCGCCTGTGTCAGCCGCCCCGGCGAGGCCGCCATGATGCTGCCCACGGCCAGCCGCCCCGCGCTGCCTTCGCGCAGTTCCTGCAGCTCGCGGTTCAGCGCCTCCATGCCGCCGCGCAGATGGCGGAAGTAGCCCGTCACGCGCTCGCCGGCGGCATTCAGCTGCAGGCCGCGCCCAACGCGGTCGAACAGGGGCAGGCCCAGCGCGCTTTCCAGCTCATGCAGCATCTTGGTGGCGGCCGGTTGGCTCAGCCCCAGCTCGGCTGCGGCGCCGCGCAGCGTGCCCTTCTGGTCGATGGCCAGCATCAGCGCCACCTGCCGCATGCGCAGGCGGTTGAGCAGTTGCGGCGTGCTGTCCCTGCGGTCGATGGAGCCCATAGGAATATCCCGCGAATTGATTACCCAAGGTTATTGATTCATCAGCAACTTTCAGTTTACGGCAATCAATCATCTGCCTAGCATGGGTCCACAACAAAAGCACCGGAGACAAGACATGCAACGCCGCCCCCTGCTGCTGGCCGCAGCTGCCCTGCTGCCCGCCATCGCCCTGGCCCAAACCCCGCCGGACTGGCCCACGCGGCCCGTGCGCATGCTTGTGGGCTCGGCCCCGGGCGGCGGCACGGATGCCATGGCACGCGCCGTGGCCGACCGGCTGGCGCCGCTGCTGCGCCAGCCGGTGATCGTGGAAAACCGCCCCGGCGTCTCCAACACCCTGGCCGTGGACATGACGGCCAAGTCCACGGACGGGCACACCATGGTGATGGGCGTGGTCACGGCCCATGCCATTGCCCCGCACCTGCTCAAGCTGGGCTACGACAGCAACCGCGACCTGGTGCCGGTGGCCTATGTGGGCGCAGTGCCCAATGTGCTGGTGGTGGGAAACAACCTGCCCGCCAATTCGGTGCAGGAACTGGTCGCCCTGGCCCGCAAGGAGCCCGGCAGGATCAACTTCGCCAGCAGCGGCACGGGCAGCACCCAGCACATCGCGGCCGAGATGTTCAAGGACGCGGCCGGCATTGAACTGACCCACGTGCCCTACAAGGGCAGCGCCGCCGCCCTGGTGGACCTGGTCAGCGGCCAGGTGCAGATGAGCTTCGACACCATGCCTTCGGTGATCGGCCAGATCAAGGCCGGCAAGCTGCGCGCCCTGGGCGTGACATCGGCCCGGCGTAACGCCCAACTGCCCCAGGTGCCCACGCTGGCCGAGGCCGGCCTGCCCGGCGTGGAAATAGGCGCCTGGTACGGCATCTACATGCCAGCGGCCACACCCCGCGCCGTGCAGGCCCGGGTGCACGACGAGGTCAACAAGGTGCTGGCCCTGCCCGAGACGCGCACGCGCCTGGAGGCCGTGGGCGCCGAGCTGCAGCCCATGGGCCAGGCGGAGTTCATCGCCTTGCACAACGCCGAGTACCAGCGCTTTGGCGAAATCATCCGCAAGAACCACATCAAGATCGACTGAGCCGCACATGCCCGCATCCGAACTTCCCGTCGTCGCCCTGACCCTGGGCGATCCCGCCGGCATAGGCGCCGAACTGATCGCACGCCTGCTGGCGCGGCCCGAGGCCATGCAAAAGGCCAACATCGTGCTGGCCGGCGACCCCTGGCTGTGGCAGCAGGGCCAGCGCATCGCGGGCCTGCAGGTGGCCACCACACCCATCGCCAGCATGGCCCATGCACGGGGCCGCACCGATACCGCCCTGCCCGCCTTCCTGGCCCTGGACACGGTGGCCGCCGAAGCCGTGCACCAGGGCCGTGCCGAAGCCGCAGGCGGGCGCTCGGTGCTGCAGGTGCTGGACCGGTGCATGGACGCGGCCCAGGCCGGCCAGATCGACGCCATCTGCTTTGCGCCGCTCAACAAGCAGGCCATGAAGCTGGGCGGCCTGCGCCATGAGGACGAGCTGCACCACTTTGCCGAGTACCTGGGCGTCACCGGCTATTTCTGCGAATTCAATACGCTGGGCGATCTGTGGACGGCGCGCATCTCCTCCCACGTTCCGCTCAGGGATGTGGCCAGCTATCTGAGCCAGGAGCGCATCGCGCAGGCGGCCGAGCTGATCTACCGCGCGCTGCTGGCCAGCGGCATGGCAGCCCCCAAGGTGGCGGTGGCGGGCTTCAACCCGCACAACGGCGATGGCGGCACCTGCGGGCGCGAGGAGATCGACATCATCGCGCCGGCCGTGCGCGCGCTGCAGGCCCGCGACTGGCCTACGCCCGATCCGTTCCACGGCCCCTTCCCGGCCGACACCATCTTCCTGAAGGCCCAGGCGGGCGAGTACCAGGCCATCGTGACCATGTACCACGACCAGGGCCAGATCGCCATCAAGCTGCTGGGCTTCTCGCGCGGCGTGACCGTGCAGGGCGGCCTGCCGATCCCCATCACCACGCCGGCCCATGGCACGGCCTATGACATCGCGGGCCAGGGCCGGGCCAGCGTGGAGGCCACCTGGCAGGCCTTTCTGATCGCCTGCCGCATGGGCGCCGCGCGCCTGCCCTGACTGACTTCACTCCCTCGCCATCACCATCATGAAAATCAAATCCGTCCGCGCCCGCGTCTACGAATGGCAAGGCAAGACCGTGCCGCCCCAGGGCAACTTCTGCTCCAACGCCATGGACCTGCTCTATGCACCGCAGGAGACCATGTCCACCTTCCGCTTCCATTCCTGGACGGTGGTGGAGATCGAGACCGACGACGGCATCGTCGGCCTGGGCAACGTGGCGCTGGCGCCGCGCATCGCCAAGGCCATCATCGACGAGTACCTGGCGCCCCTGGTCATCGGCCAGGACCCGTGGGACTACGAGTACCTGTGGCAGCGCATGTACCGCGCCACGCACGCCTGGGGCCGCAAGGGCGTGACCATGGCCGCAATCTCGGCCGTGGACCTGGCCATCTGGGACATACTGGGCAAGAGCGTGAACAAGCCTGTGTTCAAGCTGCTGGGCGGGCGCACCAAGGAAAGGATTCCCTGCTACTACAGCAAGCTCTACCGCACCGACCTCAAGGCCATGCAGGAAGAGGCGCAAAAATTCCTGGACCAGGGCTTCAAGGCCTTCAAGATGCGCTTCGGCTACGGCCCGGCCCATCTGCAGGAAGGCGTGCGTGAGAACCTGCGCTCGGTCGAGGCAGTGCGCGAGGTCATAGGCTACGACTGCGACCTGATGCTGGAGTGCTACATGGGCTGGAATCTGGAGTACGCCAGGCGCATGCTGCCCAAGCTGGAGAAGTTCGAGCCGCGCTGGCTGGAGGAGCCCGTGATCGCTGACGACATCGACGGCTACGCCGAACTCAACCGGCTCACCAGCATTCCGATCTCGGGCGGCGAGCACGAGTTCAGCCTCTACGGCTTCAAGCAGCTGCTCGACAAAAAGGCCGTCAGCGTCGTGCAGTACGACACCAACCGCGTGGGCGGCATCACGGCGGCGCACAAGATCAACGCGCTGTGCGAGGCGTTCAGCGTGCCCGTGATCCCGCATGCGGGCCAGATGCACAACTACCACCTGACCATGAGCACGCTGGCCTCGCCCATGGCCGAGTACTTCCCCATCTTCGACGTGGAGGTGGGCAACGAGCTGTTCTGGTACATCTTCGACGGCGAGCCCGTGGCCGAGAACGGCTTCCTGCAGCTCAGGGACGATGTGCCGGGCCTGGGCCTCACGCTCAAGACCGAGTACCTGGACCAGTTCCGCATCGTCGAATGAGGGAGCACGCCATGCCCGGAATTTCTCGGCCGCGCTACAGCGGCATCTTTCCCGTGGTACCCACCACCTTCCACGAGGACGGCACGCTGGACCTGGCCAGCCAGAGGCGCTGCCTGGACTTCATGATCGACTCGGGCGTGGACGGCCTGTGCATCCTGGCCAACTTCTCCGAGCAGTTCCTGCTGGCCGATGACGAGCGCGAGACCCTCACGCGCACAGCCCTGGAACATGTGGCGGGCCGCGTGCCCGTGATCGTCACCACCACGCACACCTCATCGCGCGTGTGCGCCGAGCGAAGCCGCCGTGCGCAGGACATGGGTGCGGCCATGGTGATGGTCATGCCGCCCTACCACGGCGCCACCTTCCGCTTCGGCGAGCCCCAGATCCAGGGCTTCTTCCAGGCCGTGTCCGATGCCATCGCCATTCCCATCATGGTCCAGGACGCGCCGGCCGCAGGCACGCCGCTGCCCCCCGCCTTCCTCGCGCGCATGGCCCGCGAGATCGAGCAGGTCTGCTACTTCAAGATGGAAACCGCAGGCGCCGCCGGCAAGCTGCGCGAACTCATCGCCCTGGGCGGCGACGCCATCGAAGGCCCCTGGGATGGCGAGGAAGCCATCACACTGCTGGCCGACCTGGAGGCCGGCGCCACGGGCTCCATGACGGGCGGCGGCTTTGCCGACGGCATACGCCCCATCATCGAAGCGCACAGAAACGGCGACCCCGACACCGCATTCGCCCTCTACCAGCGCTGGCTGCCCCTGATCAACCACGAAAACCGCCAGGCCGGCTTCCTGGCCGCCAAGGCGCTGATGAAGGCCGGCGGCGTGATCGCCTGCGACGCGCCGCGCGCGCCCTGGCCGCCCATGCACCCCGAGGTGTGCCGCCAGTTGCTGGACATTGCACGGCGGCTCGATCCGCTGGTGCTGCGCTGGGGGCGCTGAGGTTCCAAGGCCCCGCAAATAGCTATCTCGGGGCCTCCACGATCCCCGACACATCCAGCACATACATCTGCCGCTGGTGCTCGTGCACGGAGTCGATGCAGACCTGGCGCCCGTCACGGCTCCAGCGCGGGTGCAGGTCACAGCGGTTTTCCTTGCTGAGATCGGGCGAGGCGTAGAAGCTGCCCAGGTCGTGGCGCTCGCCCGTGTGCATGTCGTACAGGAACAGGAAGCGCTCGTGCGTGCGGTCGTCGGGGTAGGTATCGCTGAGCAGCCAGCGCGTGTCCACGGGCGAGAAGCTCATGTGGCCGTTCTCCACCAGCACGCCTGCGCCCACCACCTGCACGTCACCGCCCTCCACATCGTCATAGAGGTGATAGTGGATCTCCCCGGCATGCGGGCCCCACACAATGATGTGGCTGTCGTCCTGCCATAGCGGATGCGAGATCTGGTATTCGGACTTTTCGTAGTCGAACGTACCCACGGCCATCGGGTCGAAGTCGTCGGCCAGTTGGGGCAGCGGATGGTCCGAGCATTCGAGCAGGCGCATGTCGGAGCCGTCGGGCGCCATGGTGATGAGGCGGTGCAGAAAGCAGGTTTCGTCCTTGACGCGTTCGGTCCAGCGGTGCAGGAACAGGATGCGCGATGACGACGGGTTGACCTCGATATGGCTGACCCAGTGGATGGCCTTGTCCATCGATGCGCGGTGATGAAAGGCCTTGAGCCGCGCATAGCTGGCAAGCAGCCTTGCCTCGCCCGTCGCGACCTCCATGCGCCAGATGCCGTCGTCCTCGGGCGCCAGGGGCAAGGCGAAGGGACCACCCTCTTCGCTGTAGCCGATGGTTTCGTGCGTGATGTGAAGGCGCCGGTAGTCCACGCACAGCGCCCAGGCGCTGCTGGGCGCCACCACATAGACGGGCATGGGCAGGGTGCGCCGCTCGCCGCTGTCCACATCGATGACCACGGAGCCGAAACCCGGATAGTGCCCCCCGGAATCTGCCGTCCTGTCGTTGTGGATCAGTTGGCGGCCCGCCAGCCCGTCCAGCCACTGCAGCTGGCTGCCCATCTGCCAGTTCCAGGCGCCGGTCTCGCCCACGGCGTGGAAGCGGTCGCCGTTTTCGGTATCGAAGTAGCCGATGGACGCCCGCGCCTGGGGCGTGAGGTACTGGTCCATCCACGGCGTTTGCTGCGCCAGCACCAGGCGGTTGCTGCGGTCCCAGCTGGACTTGTTGTAGTAGCCGAAGAAGTGGTGCTGGCGGCCATCGCCCAGGCGGCGGCAGGGGACGAAGGATGCGGGGGTGTTCGAAGTCATGGAGCGTTTCATTGAGCGGAGATGTGGCCTTCAGCGATCACGCGGTCCCAACGCTGCTTTTCGCGGGCAACGAAGGATTGCGCCTCAGGCAGGCTGTTGGCGACGGCGCTCATGCCCTGCTCTTGCAGGCCCTTGCGGAACTCGGGCGTGGCCACGACCTTTCGGATGTCGTCATTGAGCTTTTTGACGATGGCCTCGGGCACCTTGGAGGAGACGGCCACCGTGGTCCAGGAGGTGGCCACAAAGTCCTTGAGCCCGGACTCGGCCGCCGTGGGCACGTCCGGCAGGGCCGCCAGGCGCTGGCTGCCCGTGACGGCCAACGCCTTGAGCTTGCCGCCGCGTATGTGCGACAGCACCGTGGGCGGGTTCTCGAACATGAGCTGGATCTGGCCGCCCAGCAGGTCGTTGAGCGCGGCCGAGCTGCCGCGATAAGGCACGTGCACGATGGGCGCGCCCGCCTGCAGCTTGTACAGCTCGCCCATCATGTGCACGGACGAGCCCACGCCGGCCGAGCCGAAGTTGACCGTGCCAGGCGCCTTTTTGGCCAGCGCCGTCAGCTCGGCCAGGTTGCTGGCGGCAAGGCTGGGCGTGGCCACCACCACATGCGGCATCTCGGCCAGCACGGTCACCACGCGCAGATCCCTTGCGGGGTCATAGGCCAGCTTGCTGTACACGCCATAGGCGGCATGCAGGCCGATGGAGCCCACCATCAGCGTGTAGCCGTCGGCCGGCTGATCGGACACGTATTTGCCTCCCAAGTGCCCTCCGGCGCCGGGCTTGTTTTCCACCACCACCGGCTGGCCCCAGAGCCTGCTCAGGCGGTCGGCCAGCATGCGTGCCTGCACGTCGGAGCTGCCGCCTGCAGTGAACGGCACGATGATGCGCATCTGCCGGCCGGGCTGGGGAAAGCCGTCCTGTGCCTGGGCGGCTGCCGGCACCATGCCCGCCACGGCGGCGGCGATTAATGCAGCGGCCGTGCGGCGTGCTGTTGTCTTGTTCATGGAATCCTTTCGACGGCGCTGCCGCGCCTGGGCAATCGATGCAATGGAGGCAGTGTAGAAAGCCTGTCATCTTTGGAAAAATGCATTTTTCCGTGGCCTCTATACAAAAAAGATATACATTGCCAGCCACCCCGAGCAGGACCGAATCGCCATGTCCAGACCCCTGAGCGCCCGAGAGATCGAAGCCTTCCGTGCCGTCATGCAGACCGGCACCACCACGGCCGCCGCGCGGCTGCTGCATACCACGCAGCCTTCGGTCAGCCGGCTGCTGGCCCAGATGCAGGCGGCCGCAGGGCTCAAGCTGTTCGACATGCACAAGGGCCGGCTGCGCCCCACGGCCGAGGCCGTGGAACTGTTCGCCACCGTGCAGCAGCATTTCCTGGGGCGCGAGCGCATAGAGCGCGACCTAGCCGCACTGCGCCAGTCCGGCGCCGGCACGCTGCGCATAGGCTGCACGCCGGCCCTGGGCCTGAGCGTGATCCCGGCCGTGGTGCGCAGCTTCGCGCAGCGCTACCCGGGCACCCACATCAGCCTGCAGACCCTGGGCTCCACGCCCTTGCGCGAGGGCCTGCTGCATGGCCACTTCGACCTGGTGGTCAGCACCATGGCGCTGAGCACGCCCGAGCTGGATGCCACCGTGCTGCACCGCAGCCGCGCCGTCTGCGTCATGCACCCGGACCATGCGCTGGCCACGCGCACGCGGCTGCATGTGCGCGACCTGCAGGGCCAGCTGCTGCTGACCCTCAACGCCGATGACGATATCTGCCTGCAACTGCGCCACACCATGCAGGAACACGGAATAGAAGCCGGCTCCACCATGGAGACCACCTACTCCTCCACCATCTGCAGCCTGGCCGCACAGGGACTGGGGCTGGGCGTGGTCAACCCCTACGTGGCCTCGGTGTTCGCGCGCGACCTGCGTGTGCTGCCACTGCTTCCAGCCTGCGCGGTGGAGGTGGTGCTGGCCCTGCCGCCCCAATACGCGCCCACCGAAAGGGCTGACTGCTTCGTGCAGTTGCTGCGCGAGCAATTGCACGCCTATCCGCAGGCCCGCACGCCCTAAAATTGCGGCCGATTGGAGACAAGCGGTTTGCAAACGAGTACCCACGAGCCCATGCTCACCCCCGCCGAGCGCGAGGCCATCAATTCCGGCCAGTGGTTCTGCAGCCTTTCGCCCTCGCTGCGCCATGACATCCTGCGCCAGACTACGGTCCGGCGGCTCAAGGACGGGGCACTGATCTATGCACGCGGCGATGTGCCGCACAGGTGGTATGCCTGTGCGCAGGGCGCCGTGCGCATGAGCTCGACCAGCCTGTCGGGTCGGCAGACCACGCTGGCCTATGTGGAGCCGGGTGCCTGGTTCGGTGCCATGTCCACCTTTCTTGACGAGCCGCGCACGCGCGATGCCTATGCCCACGGGGACACCACGCTGCTGTGCGTGGACAAGGAGAGCTTTCACGCCATCCTGGCCACGCATGTGGAGTTCTACGACGCCCTGCTGCGCCTGCAGGCCCACCGCATACGCCAGACCTACGGGCTGGTGGAAGACCTCAACACCCTGCCCCTGCGCGCACGCCTGGCCAAGCAGTTGCTGCACCTGTCGCGCAGCTACGGCACACAGGTGCTGGACGACCCGCGCGAGCTGCGCATAGGCCTGCAACTGGTGCAGGAGGAGCTGGCCCAGTTGCTGGGCGCCTCGCGCCAGCGCGTAAACCAGGAACTCAAGCGCATGGAGCGCGACAACTGCATTCGCGTGGAAGCCCAGGGTCTGGTGGTGAGGGACCTGGTGGCTCTGCAGACCATCGTGCGCGAGGCCAGCCTGGCCGGCGCCTGAGGCCGGCGCCAGCGCAGCGGCAGTTCAGCGCCGGTTCAGCGGCGCCAGTCGATTCTTGCCGGGCGGCCCGGCAGATGCAGCGCAGCCGTTGCAGCAGGCGCCTCGGCCAGCAACCGGCCCTTGCGGAACACCTTCAGGCGCGTGGCGCGCAGCCGTATCGCCTCGGCCGCATCGCGCGCCTGCAGCAGCACGAAGCTGGCATCGCAGCCGGCCTCGATGCCATAGCCGTCCAGGTGCATCACACGCGCCGCGCGCGTGGTCACGGCGTCGAAGCAGTCGCGCATGCCGTCCTGGCTGGTCATCTGCGCCACATGCAGACCCATGTGGGCGACCTCCAGCATGTCGCCCGAGCCCATGCCGTACCACGGGTCCATCACGCAGTCATGGCCGAAGGCCACGTTGACGCCTGCGGCCAGCAGCTCGGGCACGCGCGTCATGCCGCGGCGCTTGGGATAGCTGTCCTGGCGGCCCTGCAGCGTGATGTTGATCAGCGGATTGGCAATCACGGCCACGCCGCTTTCTGCGATCAGCGGCAGCAGCTTGCTCACGTAGTAGTTGTCCATGCTGTGCATGGAGGTGCAGTGCGAGCCCGTCACGCGGCCCTGCAGGCCCAGGCGCTGCGCCTCGAAGGCCAGGGTTTCGATGTGGCGCGACAGCGGGTCGTCGGACTCGTCGCAGTGCATGTCCACCAGCAGGCCGCGCTCGGCCGCCAGCTCGCACAGCAGCCTGACGCTGTCGGCACCCTCGGCCATGGTGCGCTCGAAGTGGGGAATGCCGCCCACCACGTCCACGCCCTTGTCCAGCGCCCGCCGCAGGTTGGCGACGCCGCCGGGCGAGCGCAGCACGCCGTCCTGCGGAAACGCCACCAGCTGCAGGTCGATATAGGGAGCCACCTGGCGCTTGACCTCCAGCAACGCATCGACGGCCAACAGGCGGGCATCGCTGGTATCCACATGGCTGCGGATGGCCTGCAGCCCCTTGGCCGCCGCCCAGTCGCAATACTCCAGCGCGCGCGAGATCAGCGCCTCGGCCGTGAGCAGCGGCTTGAGCTCGCCCCACAGCGCAATGCCCTCCAGCAGCGTGCCGCTGCGGTTGACGCGCGGCAGGCCGTGGCTCAGCGTGGCATCCATGTGGAAATGCGGATCGACGAAGGGCGGCGAGACCAGCTGGTGCTGTGCATCGACCACCTGGTGGGCAGGCGCTGAAAGGCCCGCCGCGACCTCGACGATGCGCCCGCCCTGCACGGCGATGGACATGTCCTGGCGGCCGTCGGGCAGCGTGGCGTGAATGACGAGTAGATCAAGCATCTGCGTATTCTGCGGGCATGGCCGCGCAACCGCAGACTTGCCTGACCACGCTGAATGGCCTGCCAGCGGTCAGACCGAAAGCGCAAGGGATCAGGGGGAACTACTGGTAGCTGATGGTGAAGGTCGCCGCCGCATTGGCACTGCCTATGGTCACGTTCTCTCCGGTCTTGACATAGCGCGCCGTCAGCGGGATATCCAACCGCGCCTGCCCGTAGGCAACAGCCCCTGCAAACCATTGATTCCTGTTGCCGGCGGCATTGGAGTCCGGGCCAAAGCCCAGTATCTGGTCATCCTTGCGGATCTGCACACCCACACCTTTTGCCACCGAGGTTTTGGACAGGGTCAGAGCATTGCCGATATTTCCAGGATTTGCCACATCCGTCAGCGTGACATAGGCGTTGGTCAACGAACCTGGGATGCCGCCCTTGCACAACAACGAGATGAGGAAGGAGCGGGGAGCACCGGTTGAGCCGATTGAGGTGAGTTTTTGAGTGACAGTCTGGGCCATGCGCACGGGCTCCGGCGCCTGTGGGGTACAGGTGGGCACCTTGGGCCGGAGGACGACGGGCGAGGAAAAGTTGTATTGAGCGAGAAGCTGGCCAAATGCATCATTCGCGCGTTCGTACATGAAATCGCTGTCCAGCACGCCACCTGCAGTGATATCGCCATCTGCGGTCTTGATCAACTCAACTGTGACATCGATAAGTGGATATGCAAAAGATCCGGGGTGATTGGAATGCTCCGAAGTACTTACAGGCGCAGCACCATATCTAGTCGAAACCCTCATGCCAATACCATCGACTGTCGTCGGGTATATATTATTGACTGGTGTAGATTTACCTACAATATAGCCCGTGACCGATGGAACACAATTCATCAATCTAGCGCCAAGCCCATTACTTATTACCGCTACAGCGGTTTTTGAGTAAATCACCGTGTTCTTGGCCACATTGGAATTGAATTCTGGAGGATTGAAATTACTGAACACATACTTGTAATAGCCTGACCCATCAGTTGTATTTTCAATTGCGCATGCAGACCATGCGGAGGTGGCCATCATTGCAAAAATAAATATCATGACAGCCTTGTTTATTCTGCAAAAAACACCTATGAATATATGCATTTTGAATACCCCCGGATAATGAAAAAATTCCAAGGCCGCATTTCCTTGGAAAATTTTCAATCGTAGACACCTTTCATCCGAGATGAAATCAGATCAATCTGATTCAAGGTCTGCCCGGTGCCATGAAGGTCGTGGCGAGGCAGGCGATGGACATGTCCTGGCGGCCATCGGGCAGCGTGGCGTGAATGACGAGTAGATCAAGCATTTGCGTATGCTGCGGGCAGGGCCCGGCGTTCTCTCTTTCGGTGGGGTTTCATCAGGGCCTGCGGATAGCTGGCCCTGCGCTGCCGGCATGCGCGCGCCCTCCCCCGACGATACCTATCGGGGGCACAGTCCTGCGGCCTGCGCAGACTCGTGCTGGAGCCTGCGCTCCAGGTTTTGCCAGTCGCTATGAAGGTCGCGCGCCACGCGCGGGCTCCTGCAAAGCGCAACGTGGCGCGCCTGGGACAGCGGTTGCAACGCGGCCAGTGCCTGCATGCGCAGGGCATCGTCGTTCAGCAGTTGCGCGGCGGCCAGCCGGGCCTGGGCGATTCCGATTTCGGCATATGCACGGGGTGCAGGCAGCTGTTGCGCCAGGGCCTGGCGCACTTCAGCGGCATCACCCATGCCTATGGCAATCCAGAGCCAGGCGATCCAGCTGTCCTGGGAGGCGTAGTGGCCGGCCTTCTTCGGCGGGGTGCGCTCCACGCTTTGGCGGGCCAGTGCCACGGCAGCGCCAGTCTGGCCGTGCTCGGCCATGAACCGGGCATGCAGGGTTTCGGCCTGCATCAATGAGAAGATTTTCCATTCACGGCGCTGAGCCGAATCCGCAGTCACGGCATGCGCAGCTTGCGGCGCTGCCTGAAGCGCAGCCTGGAGCGCGATCACATTGGCCTGCAACTGGGCTTGCGCCGCTTCGGGGTGGCCGCTGGCATCCAGCAACCGGGCGAGCTTGATGCGCGCGTGCAGCAGCAGGAAATCGTCCGGCGCATCGGCGTCGGCGCGGCGGATCTCCACGGCTTGCACCATCCGATCAAGCCTTTGCGCCACGGTCTGATCAGGCGGTCCCCAGAACGCAAGAACTTCCTGCACGCTGGCCAGCACCCGGCGTGCAGGGCCTTGCACGTCCTGCAGGTCGGCCACCAGTTGCTGGCGCAAATTCGTTGCCTGCTCGGCGGTATCCGCCGTGTCGGCCATGCCTTTCAATGCATGGGCACGCTGCAGATCACTCTGTGCCCGGGACTGCGTCATCGCCCAGGCCGATTGGTAAAGTGCTTTGGCGCGCGCCTCGGCCTGAGGATGGTCGTCCATGAGTTGCAGTTCCCGGGCGGCCTCCAGGTAGATCTCCACCCGTTGCTCTTGGGCAGACGGGGGCAGTTGATCGGCCTGGGCCAGGCGGGCCTCGATCTCGGCCAGGTGCTGCTCCGGTACGTAATCACGGCGGGCAGACAGCTCCACATCCCACAGCGCAGCAAGAACCTGCCGCCCCTGCGGCGCAGCTTGATGAATGCCCATGACCATGGCCACCGGCAGCAGCAGGCAGGCCAGGTAGATTGCCAGGCCCGCTGCGCCTTCGGCCCAACCGGGCGCACGCGATTGCAAGGCAGGCAGCAGCGCGCCTGCAACGGCCGCGCGCCGGACAAAGGGCCAGCGCGCAAAAGCGGGTTGCTGCAGCACGCCGAATGCGCGGTGTACGGCATCGGCCTCACTGACCGGGGCCTGGCATGCCTGCTGTTGAGGAAGCGTGTGCAGGGTGCGATGCACGGCCCGCTCCAGTTGCATCACACGCCATTGCCACGGCAGCCCCATCAGCAGCACGCCGGTGAGGATGGAGATCAGGGGGTCCCGGCTGAACCAGGCCAGCCCACCCAGCGCGGCCATGCCCGCCAGTGCAAACACCAGCCGCATTGCGGGCAGGCGAGCGAACAGCAGGCTCTCCACCACGCGGCCGCCATCCAACGGCGTGAGGGGCAACAGGTTGAAGGCGTTGACGACCAGGGTCAGCAGCAGCAATTGCATGGTCCAGGCGGGTGGCTGCGGGACCAGGCCCCAGCCTACGGCAGCCAGCGCTCCCACAGCCAGCAACAGCCCAGGCATGGGACCGGCCAGATAGACGCCCACTTTTTGCAGCGGCGTGGCGTCCGCCTTTTCTCCGGTGGCCATGCCACCCAGGCCAGGAATGAAGAAGACGGATTGCCGCTGGTAGCCCGCCCAGCGCATGGCCAGCCAATGCCCTCCTTCATGCACGGCGATCACCACCAGAAGCATCCACGCCATGTCCCATGAAAACAGCACGGCGCCTGCTGCCAGGAACAGCGCCGCCGTGATCCAGAAACTGCGGTGGCGGTTGTGCGCCATGCCCAGCCCGCGCTGCACGGCCTTCTGGTAGCGAAAGCGCAGCGCCTCGGACACTTGCCGGACCTGCGGCCCATGAAGGCATGCGCCGGCAGATGGGCTGGCGGGCACCGGCCTGTCTTCCTTGCGCACCTGGCGCAAGGCGCGCCAGGCCAGCCGCAGCGACTCGCGCCAGCTGAGCCGCCAGAACCCTGGCCCGGCAGGCAGCGCACGGCCCTGGGCCACCAGTGCAGGGACCTGGCTCCGGCCCCACTCATCCAGGCGCTGTACCGCCTGGTCAAGGCCCTGGACCACGGGAGCCCGGTCGCCGGACAGGCGCTCGGCGTAGGCGGCCCAGGCCGATGCGGTATCGGGCTGGGCATCGTCCAGGTAGGTCCAGCCGGGCAGCGCAGGCAGGCTTGTCTGAGGTAGGCCATTGAAGCCCATCCAATTGCGCCCGTCGGCAAAGAATGTGAGCCAGGTCACGGAGCCCACGGTGCGGCCATGCCTGGCGCTTCCCGCCTGTTCGGCCTGGACCATCGCCCAGGCCCGCCCGTCGGCATGGACGAACAAGTCCACCTCCAGAGGCAGGTCGGGATCCATGGCCTGCGGATGCGTGCCCTGCAGGCTGGCACACCAGGTGAAGCCCAAGGCTTGCAACTCCGGCCGCATGGCATCCAGCACCGCCCGTGATTCGGGCTCCAGCGCCTGGCGCTCCACCACGGCCATGGGCGCAGCACGCAGGCGCAGGCGCATGCAGTTCAAAGTGGCCAGCAGCAGCGAGAGCGCATACAGCAAGGGAATCGCGCCCAGCAGCGCCAGCCAGGGCGCGGCTTGTGAGAGCCAGTTCATCATCTTGAATAGTCTTGTCGATGGAGTGTGACGGTTCTGATGTGCCCTCCCAAAAGCTCCTCCAGGCAGATCAGCATCGGGATCGTAGCCTTGCCACCCGTGATGCGACAATCAAATCAAAGGACCATTCTTCAAATGAAAATCGCCACTTGGAACGTCAATTCCCTGTCCGTGCGCCTGCCGCAGGTGCTGGCCTGGCTGCAGGCCAACCCTGTCGATGCGCTGGCGCTGCAGGAACTCAAGCTCACCGACGACAAGTTTCCGCTGCAGGCGCTGCAGGAGGCCGGCTACCACGCGGTCAGCCATGGACAGAAGACCTACAACGGCGTGGCCTGGCTGACGCGCACGCCGGTGCGCGACGTGGTGCGGAATATTCCGGGCCTGGATGACGAGCAGGCCCGCATCATTGCCGCCACCCTCGATGCCGAAGGCGGCCCGGTGCGCCTGATCAATGGCTACTTCGTGAATGGGCAGGCGCCGGGCACCGACAAGTTCGCCTACAAGATGCGCTGGCTGCAGGCGCTGCAGGGCTGGGTGAAAAGCGAAATGGCGACCCACCCGCGCCTGGTGCTGGTGGGCGACTTCAACGTGGCCCCCGAAGACCGCGACTCCTACGATCCCATCGGCCTGAAGGACACGATCCACCACACGGTGGAAGAGCGCACGCATTTCCAGGCGCTGCTGCAACTGGGCCTGACCGATGCCTTCCGCATGTTCGACCAGCCCGAGAAAAGCTATTCGTGGTGGGACTACCGGATGCTGGGTTTCCAGAAGAACCGGGGCCTGCGCATCGACCATATCCTGGTCAGTGAGGCATTGCGCCCCAGCGTCAGCGCCTGCAGCGTGGACCGCGCGCCGCGCAAGAACCCGCAGCCCAGCGACCACGCGCCCGTGGTCGTGACCTTAGGCTGAATTCCAGCCAGCCGGCTACAGCATGTACCGGCGCAGCCAGTGGATGGCCTCGATATGGCCGCGCAGCATCAGGGACTGGCGGTGAAGAATCTCGCTGAGCGCCCTGGGCAGACGTACCTGCTCGGCAGCCTCATAGGCGCTCAGCCATTGCTGCTGGCAGGACTCGGCCTGGTCCAGCACGTAGTCAGCGCCCTCTTCCCTGCCCAGCAGCCCGTCCCAGAAGGCGTTGCGACGCAGTGCGGCACGGCTGTCGCGCACGGGCAGGACCACGCCGCCGCTGGAGCCGATGGCACGTTCCAGGTCTTCGACGAGGATCTGGCTGGCATTGAAGTGCCGCGCCAGCACCTGTCCGATCAGCCCCTGGGGCATGGGATTCATGCATTCACCCAGGCGTGCATGCGCCTGGCGGCCCAGGGCCAGCACGGCATTGAGCAGGGCCGTGCTCTGCAATTCCAGCGTGGTGGCCACTGGCTGTGTGGGCGTGCGCTGGCGCGCCTGCAGCCATGAGGCCTCGACGGCCTCGCGCACCTGGCTCCAGCGCAGCAGGCTGCTGCCCCGAACCTGCTCCCAGCGCTCTTCAAGCTCGAATTCGACATCGTCGAAATCCTGCTGCGCGTGCTCGGGTTCAAGTGACGCTTTCCAGCCCAGTGCGTAGGCGGGACGGTATTGGTCGTAACCACGCCCTGCAACGAAGTAAGGCTCCAGGAAGTAGCGGTCATGCCAGTACGCATCGACCGGCTCGCCAAGCGTGCGCGGTGTCGATGGGTACATCAGGCCCGGACGAGCGGGCTTGGCTTTTTGCCAGAGGTTGGAGAGGACTGTGGGCACGATAGGTCGGGACGTAGGCCGTTCCAGCGAAGAGGACCCCATTGTCCCAAGCCCGGGCGGCCCGGCCCGTCAGCACCCCGGGCGCCGGCCTGTAGGAGCCGGACCCTTGCCGAAGCAAGGGCCCGGCCGCCCGCAGGCTTGCCTTACTCGAAGGCGTCCTCGTCCATGCCCAGCTCCTGCAGCTTGCGGGTGATGGTGTTGCGGCCGATGCCCAGGCGCTGGGCGGCCTCGACCCGGCGGCCGTGGGTGACGGCCAGGGCCGAGCGGATCAGCTGCGCCTCGAAGCGGCGGGACAGCTGGTCCCAGACTTCACCATGCCCCTGGGCGTGGGTGTGCTCCAGCAGCTGGCGCGCCTGTTGCCCCAGCAGATGGACCCAGTCCAGGTCGGAAGCGGCCAGGGCCGCGTCATGCGGCGGGGCCAGCGCGGACACGGGCACGGCCAGCCGGCCAAGGCCCTCTTCCGCCAGCGGTGCCGGCGCATGCGGCAGCGCGGCCGGTGCAGGCACGCCGCCGTTGCCACCGCCCACGGGCGGGGCGGCTTCGCCCAGCACCTCGGGGGGCAGGTCCTTGACCGAGATGACCTGGGCAGGGGCCATGACGGTCAGCCAGTGGCAGATGTTCTCCAGCTGTCGCACGTTGCCGGGAAAGGCGAAGGTCTGCAGCCGCTGCATGGCATCGACCCCCATGCGCTTGGGCTCCACGCCCAGTTGCCGCGCGCTTTGCTGCAGGAAGTGGCGAGCCAGCATGGGCACGTCTTCATTGCGCTCGCGCAGCGCGGGCAGGCGCAGGCGGATGACGTTGAGGCGGTGGAACAGATCCTCGCGGAAGCCGCCGTTGCGCACGCGCTGCTCCAGGTCCTGGTGGGTGGCAGCGATGACGCGCACATGGGCCTTGACGGCCTGGTGGCCGCCCACGCGGTAGAAGTGCCCGTCCGACAGCACACGCAGCAGGCGCGTCTGCAGGTCGAAGGGCATGTCGCCGATTTCATCGAGAAAGAGCGTGCCGCCCTCGGCCTGCTCGAAGCGTCCGCGCCGTTGCGTCTGGGCGCCCGTGAAGGCGCCGCGCTCGTGGCCGAACAGTTCGGACTCCAGCAGGTCCTTGGGGATGGCGGCGGTGTTGATGGCCACGAAGGGGCCACCCGCCACGGGCGAGTGCTTGTGCAGCGCGCGCGCCACCAGCTCCTTGCCCGAGCCCGACTCGCCCGTGATCAGCACCGTGACCTGGCTCTGGCTGAGCCGGCCGATGGCGCGGAACACGTCCTGCATGGCAGGCGCCTGGCCCAGCATCTCGGCCTGCAGCGGGGCCTGGGCCTCGGCCACATCCTCGCGCAGGCTTTCCTCGACGGCGCGCCGGATGAGTTCCACGGCCTTGGGCAGGTCGAAGGGTTTGGGCAGGTATTCGAAGGCTCCGCGCTGGAAGGCCGAGACGGCACTGTCCAGGTCGGAGTACGCGGTCATGATGATGACGGGCAGGCCCGGCTGCTGGGCGCGGATCTGCTCGAGCAGCTCCAGCCCCGAGCCGCCGGGCATGCGGATGTCGCTCACCAGCACCTGGGGTGGCTGGCGCGCCGGGTCGCCGGCATCGACATCGGACAGTGCCGTGAGCACATCGCGCGCCTGGATGAAGCTGCGCGTTGCCCAGCCTTCCCGGCCCAGTGCCTTTTCCAGCACGAAGCGGATGGAAGGGTCATCATCCACGATCCAGATCGGTTTCATTGGTGGTGCATCCTTCCCTTGTTGCAGTGTTGACTTCCGTGGGCCTCAAGGCAGGGGAATGAGGATGCGGAAATCCGTGCGGCCCGGCTGGCTTTCACATTCGATCAGCCCCTGGTGGCGCTGCACGAAGGTCTGCGCCAGCGTCAGCCCCAGTCCCGAACCGCCATCCCTTCCCGATACCAGCGGATAGAAGATCCGCTCCTTGATGGCATCGGGAACGCCTGGCCCGTTGTCGATCACATGCAATTCCAATGCCAACCGATAGCGCTGGCGACCAAAAGTTACCTGCCGGGCCACGCGCGTTCGCAAAATGATCTCGGCATCACCGGCGGCGATGCGCTCCTGCAGCGCCTGCGCCGCGTTCTGGACGATGTTGAGCACGGCCTGGATCAGCTGGGCGCTGTCGCCCCGGAACTCCGGGATGGAGATGTCGTAGTCGCGCGTGATGGTCAGCCCGGCAGGGTGCTCGACCAGCACCAGCGAGCGCACGCGCTCGCAGACTTCGTGGATGTTGACGTCGCCCACCTCATGCGGATGGCGGTGCGGCGCCAGCAGCCGATCCACCAGCGCCTGCAGCCGGTCGGCCTCGTGGATGATGACTTCGGTGTACTCGCGCAGCTCGGGGGCGTCCAGATCCATCTGCAGCAGCTGGGCTGCACCACGGATGCCGCCCAGCGGGTTCTTGATCTCGTGGGCCAGGTTGCGGATCAGCTCCTTGTGTGCCTGGGCCTGCTCGCGCAGCCGCTCCTCGCGGTCCTGGCGGGCCTGCTGCTCCAGCGGCCAGAACTCGACCAGCACATGGCCGGGCCGCTCGGCCAGCGAGACCGTGACGTGCACGGGCAGCGCATCGCCGCCCACGCGGTGCAGGCTGGCCTCGAAGCGCAGGGCCGCGAAGTCGTTGTCCTGGGCGCCACGCAAGGCCTTGTCCAGCAAGGCAGGCTCGGTGAAACAGGCCGCCAGCTCGCTGCCTTCGAGCATGCGGCGCGACAGGCCCAGTGCGTTTTCAAGGGCGGCGTTGGCGAAAAGCACGGCACCCTGCTCGTCGAGCACGGTCATCAGCGTGCACAGCAGGTCAAGCGCCTGATAGGAGGCCGGGGGCGCCGGCCGGTCGTCCTGGATCATGGCCGGGCTCCGGTGGGCCGCGCGGGCCCGTCAGTTCTTGGGAAGTCGATCCAGCTCACGGCGGATGCCGGCGACATCGCCTTCCTGCCGCGAGATGCTGCTCTTGAGCTGCTCGACACGTTCCAGATAGCCCTGGGGATTGCGCAACTCCAATGCGGTGCGCTGGGGATTGCCATCGTTGTACTCCTGACGCAGCTGTGTCAGCTTCTCCTGGGCGCGGGCCAGCTCGCTTTCCAGAATGGTCCGCGCGTCGGAGTCGCGGGCCTTCTGGGCGCTGCTGTTGACCTTGGCCGGAGCGGGCGATCCTGCGGCCGGAGCGGCGGAGGTGCGCGGTGCCTGGCTGCCGCCCGAGGCCGCCGGCTTGCTGCCGCCATGGATCACCGTCACATGCCCGCCATCCACCGGCTTGCAGTCCTTGGCCTTGGCCTGGCTGACGTTGTTGGTGTACTCGTTGCCGCAGCGGTAGATCACGTCCTGGGACCAGGCTCCCACCGATAGCAGGGGCAGCAGCAGTGACACAAACAGTTTCTTCATTCCATTCCCTCGGGTAGCCAGATCGGAAGGGCCCGGCTTATCCGGGCAAGTATCGCTCCATCTTCCGGGCTGGACGTCATTTCTTGAGCGGGCCAACCCCTTTTGGTTCCGCGCCCAGCATACCCAGGTCCTGGCCGAAAGCAAAAAAGGCGGCTTGCGCCGCCTTTTTGCCGACTCGCCTTACAGCGAGAAGTACATGTCGTACTCGACCGGATGCACGGCCTGACGGTAACGGGTCACTTCGCCCATCTTCAGCTCGATGTAGGCATCGAGCATGCTGTCCGAGAACACGCCGCCCTTGGTCAGGAACGAGCGGTCCGCGTCCAGCGCTTCCAGGGCCTGGTCCAGGCTGTGGCAGACCGTGGGCACCAGCTTGTCCTCTTCCGGGGGCAGGTGGTACAGATCCTTGGTCGCGGCTTCGCCGGGATGGATCTTGTTTTCCACGCCGTCCAGACCTGCCATCAGCAGGGCAGAGAAGCCCAGGTAGGGGTTCATCAGCGGATCGGGGAAGCGTGCCTCGACGCGGCGGCCCTTGGGGTTGGCCACGTAGGGGATGCGGATCGATGCCGAGCGGTTCTTGGCCGAGTAGGCCAGCTTGACCGGAGCCTCGAAGCCGGGCACCAGGCGCTTGTAGCTGTTGGTGCCGGGGTTGGTGATGGCGTTCAGGGCACGGGCGTGCTTGATGATGCCGCCGATGTAGTACAGCGCGAAGTCGGACAGGCCGGCGTAGCCGTCACCTGCGAACAGGTTCTTGCCATCCTTCCAGACGGACTGGTGCACGTGCATGCCCGAGCCGTTGTCGCCCGGATAGGGCTTGGGCATGAAGGTGGCGGTCTTGCCGTAGGTGTTGGCCACGTTCCAGATCACGTACTTCATGACCTGTGTCCAGTCGGCGCGCTCCACCAGGGTGCTGAAGCGGGTGCCGATCTCGTTCTGGCCGGCGCCAGCCACTTCGTGGTGGAACACTTCGACGGGAATGCCCAGCTGTTCGAGCAGCAGCACCATTTCGGCGCGCAGATCCTGGGTGCTGTCCACGGGGGGCACGGGGAAGTAGCCGCCCTTGTTGCGCGGACGGTGGCCGCGGTTGCCGGATTCGAACTTGGCGCCCGAATTCCAGGGTGCTTCGTACTCTTCGATTTCGTAGAAGGTGCTGCCGGGTTCGGTGTTCCAGCGCACGCCGTCGAAGATGAAGAATTCGGGTTCGGGTCCGAAGTAGGCGGTGTCGCCCAGGCCCGATGCCTTCAGATAGGCTTCGGCGCGCTTGGCCACGGAGCGGGGATCGCGGTCGTAGGCCTTGCCATCACCGGGTTCGATCACATCGCACTGCAGGAACAGCGTGGTCTCTTCAAAGAAGGGGTCGATGTTCGCGGTAGCGGGATCGGGCATCAGCTGCATGTCAGATGCTTCAATGCCCTTCCAGCCTGCCACCGACGAGCCGTCGAAGGCGTGGCCCGAGGTGAACTTGTCTTCGTCGAAGTGCGACACCGGCACCGTGACGTGCTGCTCCTTGCCACGGGTGTCCGTAAAACGAAGGTCCACGAATTTGACCTCGTTCTCCTTCACCATGTTCAACACGTCTGCAACGGTCTTTGCCATCAGATCTCTCCTGCCAATCTGGCTGATCAAAAAAGATAAATACTCTTAAGCAGTTTGCGTGCCAGGCTGCATCCATTGAGTGCATGCCTGCAGACTGGCACCTGCTTGGCGCGCCAGCCCCGTGATTCTGCCGCCTTGGGAAGGGCTTGTGGATGACATTGAGGCCTCTGTCGGCATTCGATCCACCGCCCGGCATCTTCACCAAATCGGTGCAGATTCAGGGACCGGCCCGTAAATCAGATATTACGCACCAATTCAGGGCCAAGACTTGCACCAAATGAGTGCAAACCTTCCAGCAGCGTGGGCCAGGCCTTGGTGACGGCACCAGCTTCGCCCTTGACACCAAGTTCTATGTGCCGGCCGTGCTTGGAATCATCCACGCTGGGCAGGCTGAACACCTTGACGCCCGGGTGGTCGCGCTCTATGGCCACCATCAGCGGGGTCAACGTGGCCTCCATGCCGCCGTAGACGATGACCGAATGCTCCCGCTGCACCGTGCTGTGGAAATGCTTGGCGTAGCGCTGCTCCAGCACCCACTCGACCATGGGCCAGGCCATGACAGGGAAACCGGGCACGAAGTGCACGGTGCCCGCTGCGCCCGAGCAGGAAAAGCCCGGGATCTTGTTGTAGACGTTGGGGATGATGCGCGCGCCTTCGGGGAAGTTGCCCATCTGCAGCCGGTGCAGGTTGTCGGCGCGCTGGGGTTCGTAGGGCTTGCCTTCTTCGGTGGCCACATCGCGCATGCGCTCGCGGATCAGGGCCACGGCTTCCGGGTGCAGTGCCAGCGGCACGCCCAGGGCCTCGGCCGCGCATTGGCGCGTGTGGTCGTCGGGGGTGGCGCCTATGCCGCCAAAGCTGAAGACCACGGCCTGCGATGCGAAGGCGCGGCGCAGGGCGTCGGTGATGCGCGCCCGGTCATCGCCCACGTACTCGGCATGGGCCAGGGACAGGCCACGCGCGCCCAACAGCTCGATCAGCTTGGGAAGGTGCTTGTCGGCACGCTTGCCCGACAGGATTTCGTCTCCGATGATGAGTGCGCCTACTTGAAGGGTCATGAGGTCTTTTCTTGCGGGGTGGAGGGGGGAGAGGCCGCGCCGGCTCCGAGCGGCGCGTCGGGAGCGTAGGGCACGATGGGGGTGTCGGGCAGCGCCGGTTCCTCCTCGCGCATGCGCTGCAGCGCGGCCAGGCAGAAGTGGGCAAACCACAGCGAGGAGAAAGCGAAGATCAGCGCATAGATCCAGATGGCCACCGGAATCAGTATCCAGAAGGCCGCGATGAAGACCACGCCGGAGGCCCAGACAATGGCCGGCGCCGCGCCCAGATAGCCGCAGACCACGCCCATGAGCATCAGCGCCAGGCGGTGGCGCAGGAACAGGCTGCGGCGCTCGGGCTTGCTGGCGTGGGCAGAGAGCGCGTCAAAGGCCATGACGCGATAGGTCAGCCAGCCCCAGATCAGCGGCGGGATCACCACCACCAGGGGCGGGACGAACCACAGCGGCACCGACACCAGCAGCGCGATCAAGGCAATCAGCGAAGAGCCTGCGGACCACACCAGGCTGCCGACCAGGGTGGCGCCCTGCCTGCGCTCCAGCGCGGGAAAACGCCGCTGGGCCACCAGCTCGACCAGGGCCGGCGTCATGAACAGCGCCACCAGCAGCAGCGAGACCACGACCAGCACCGGCGTGACCGAGAGCACGACCAGCACCGGCGCCACCAGCTCGGGCAGCGATTGCACGCCCATCCAGGACCAGACGGTGTGCAGCCAGCCCACGCCCTGCAGGACCCCTTCCGTCCAGACGACGGCATCGGCCCAGAAGAAATAGCCCAGCAGCCAGGCCGTGATGGCCATGAACAGCAAGGGAAACAGCGACCATGCAATCACCCGCTTATGCAGGCAATACGCCGTCGCACGCCAGAAGGAATCGAGTAGCAAGCCCATGCCGGCAAGCATACCCCGAGCCCAGCCTCAAGCGCGACCCATCAACCTTAGGAACCCACGCCATTGCTGGGCCCAAAAGCCCTGGCCGTAGTCGCGCAGCTGGCCCTGGGCATTGGGCTGGACCTGGTCGCGCACGCCGGTGGGATCGAAGCGCAGCTCGAAGTTGGCGGTGCCGAACAGCATGTCCCACCAGGGCAGCAGCACGCCGAAGTTGTTGCCATGCGCCTTCTTGTTGCGCACGGGCGCCATGGGCTCGTGGCCAATGCCGATGGCGTGGTGGCGGCGGTGAAAGCGCGGGCTGATCCACAGCCGCTCGCCGATGGTGCCGAACCAGACGCGCAGGTTGGCGTGCTGGAAGCTCTCGCTGAGCTGGGTGAAGGCCACGATGGCCACGAACTGGCCTGGCGCCACGCCGATGAGCTGGGCCACGAGCACGATGATGGTGTCGCGGATCACATCGTCGAGCAGGTGGTTGCGGTTGTCGCTCCACACCGTCATCTGGCGCTGCGAGTGGTGCAGCGCATGCAGCTTCCACCACCAGCCGATGCTGTGCTGGCCGCGGTGTATCCAGTAGTCGAGGAAGTCGAAGGCCAGCAGGTAGATGATCAGGCTGACCCAGGCCAGATCGGTCACGCCGGGCCAGACACCGTCCAGGTGAAAGCTCGGCAGCCCCCAGACATGCAGGCGGCCCATGAGCTCGTCCCACAGCGGGTCCAGCGTGAAGAACAGGGCCAGCCGGAACAGGCCCAGCCGGTGGACCACGGTGTAGATGATGTCCACGTGGATGGCGCGCCGGTCGGTGACGGGCTCGACGGGCCGCCAGTACTGCAGCGGCGCGATCACCGCCACCATGATGAAGATCTGCAGCAGGCCCACCAGCAGCCAGCCCGTGGCGCCATAGGCGTCCTCCAGCAGGCTGGCCTGCCCCAGGCCGAACAGCAGGGGCTGAACAACGCCCTCGAACAGGCGCTGCTGCGCATTACCGAACCACTGAATCCACCAGTCCACACCACGCTCCCATCGCCCGCCGCGCTGCGCGCGCGGACACTATGCGAATTTTGCTACCCAATCCCGATAGTCGGGATGCTCCCGCAGTGTGCGGAAGCAGAACCCCTGCTTGAGCAGGCCCGTGACCAAAGGTTCCAGCACGGCAGGTGCCCAGGGGTCCTTGCGTGACCAGATGCCCAGATGGGCCAGCAGGATGTCTCCGCTGCGGATGTTCTTGAGCGCCTGGGCCAGCAGCTGCGCATTCGGGTAGCGGTCGCTGGGCAGCTCATCGCCCAGAAAACCCGCGCTGGCCCAGCCCACATGCATGTAGCCGCCCTGCCGCGCGGCATCCAGCAGCGCGGGCGAGGTCTTGCCGCCGGGCGCACGGAACAGCGGCAGGGGCTTTCGCCCCGTGATCTGCTGCAGCCGCTGTGCGGATCGGCGGATCTCGTCGCAATAGCCTGCCGCATCGACCGTGAAGTTCTCGTTGGCGCGAGGCCCTGCCGAGGGGCGCACGCGAAAACCCGTGACCGGCCCGTTCTTCGCGGCGCGCAGATCACCGCGCCAGTACATGTGGTCGTAGGTGTGCGAGGCGAATTCATGGCCTTCGGCAGCGCGTGCGCGCCACCAGGGCGCCCAGGTCTCGCCCAGGCTGCCCTCGCCTTGCTGGGTGGGCTCGTTGGCCGCGAAAAACGTCACTGGCACCGCATGGCGCTTGAGCACATCGGCCACCAGGTCGGCAATGCCCATGTGGCCCGTGTCGAAGGTCAGATACGCGGTCTTGGCACAGCCTGTGCCCTGCCCTGCCGCCAAGGCGGGGCGCAGCAGGCCGAAAGCCGCCGTACCGGCCAGCGATTGCGCAAAGAGACGGCGGTCCATCAGCGTTGCGCGTGGGCCAGCGTCCACACGCCGTGCGGCGACTTGCCGACCTTGACCTGCTGGACCACCTTCTTTTCCACGGTGTCGATCACCGACAGCTTGCGCGCCCAGCGCGAGCTGACCAGCAGGTAGCGGCCGTCGGCGGAGACGTCCATGCAGTCGGGGCCGCCCGGTGCCGGGTAGTTGGCCACGACCTGGTTGGTCTGCATGTCGATCTTGCTGATGGTGTTGGCCACGCGGTTGCTCACATACAGGTGGCGGCCGTCGCCGGCCGCGCGCATGGCGTGGGCGCCAGCGGCTGTCTTGATGCGGGCCACGCTGCGCGGCTCGGGGCCGGTGATGTCGAACACTTCCACGCCATCGCTGCCAGTCAGGCCGATGAACAGCTTGGTGCCGTCCGGGCTGCCATAGAGATCGGCCGGCATGGGGCCGGTGGGCACGCGGGCCTTGATGGTCTGGGTGGCGATGTCGATGGCCACCAGGGCATCGCTGTCCTGCATGGTGGAATAAATGGTCGTGCTCTTGGCATCGATCCAGAGATGGCTGGGCGTCTTGCCCGTGGGCACGCGCTTGACCAGCTGCGGGTTCTGGCCATCCCAGCGGTAGATGTCGATGTGGTTGAGGCGGTTGGCCGCCGTGACGAACCACTTCATGTCCGGGCTGAAGCGCAGGTGATAGGGATCGATGATGTCGCGGATCACGCGCTGCACCTCGCCCGTGCGCGGATCGACCAGGGTCAGGGTGTCGCCCAGCGCATTGGCCACGACCAGCGATTTCTCGTCCGGCGTGAGGTACAGGTGATGCGGCTCCTTGCCCGTGGGAATGCGTGCCGTCTCCTGCCAGGTGACCGGGTCCACGATGCTGATGTTGGCATCAAGCGAGTTGAGCACAAAGATGGGCGTGGGGCCCTGGGTCTGCGGTGGCGGCGTGACACGCGCGACCGGGGCCGCGGGAGCTGCCGTAGCCGAGGGAACGGAAGGCGCGGCAGGAACGGCGGCCGCCTGGGCCGATGCGGCTTGCGCCTGCACGGCAGCAGACGTGGCCGAGGCCGCGCGGGCCGATTTGGATCCGGGCAGGGATGCCACGGCCAGCCAGGCCAGCGCACCGCCGCCCACAACCAAAGCCACAGCCGCGCTCAAGCGCCCGACGGAAAGACGTTTCACAAAGCACCACCTTCTGAGAATCTGCGCAGTGTAGCTGCGCCAATCAGCCCCTCGGACGCTCTGGGGCATCGGCTTTTGCTGCTGTGCAAAAAACCGACATTTGCGCGACGTTGGCCCGAGATATCGCGGCAAGCGCGCCAATCCATGACTTGCATCAAGGCATGACAACGGCGCATGGAAATACCCGCCACAACGAAAAAGGGAGCCGACAGGCTCCCTTCTCGCTGGCATGCACCCAAAGGCGCAGTGGCGATCAGATCTTCCACTTCTCCATGAGCTTTTCGGGACGCAGGGTGTCGTAGTGCTCGAAGGGCTGGTGGATCCAGGGGTTGGTCGGCAGGTAGTCCACCGAGTAGTCGGGCGTGAAAGCCGACAGGCCCTTGGTCCAGATCACGGCGCTGCGCAGCTCGGTGATCGGCGGGTAGTTGGTCTTGAGCATGGCGATCACGGCGTTCAGCGTGTGACCCGAATCGGCCAGGTCATCGACCAGCAGCACGCGGCCGGCGATCTCACCCTTGGGCGTGGTGATGAAGCGCGCGATGTCCAGATGGCCCTGCACCGTGCCGGCTTCGGCGCGGTAGGAGCTGGTGGACATGATGGCCAGCGGCTTGTCGAAGATGCGGCTGAGCATGTCACCGGGACGCAGGCCGCCACGGGCCAGGCAGAGAATGGTGTCGAATTCCCAGCCGGACTGGTGCACTTTGATCGCGAGCTTTTCGATCAGTCCGTGGTATTCGTCGTAGCTCACATACAGGTGTTGACCGTCTTCCGTCAGCATGGAATGGCTCCTGGTTCAATCTTGGGGTTCAGCCGCCAGTGGTTCACTGGGCGGCGTAGGGGTTTTGCATCAGGATGGTGTGATCCCGGTCGGGGCTGGTCGAAACCATGGCGATGGGCACGCCCGTCACTTCCTCGATGCGCTCCAGATAGCGGCGGGCATTGGCCGGTAGCTTGTCGTAGTCGGTCACGCCCACGGTGGAATCGGTCCAGCCGGGGATGGACTCATAGATGGGCTTGCAGCGGGCGATCTCGTCGGCGCCCATGGGCAGCAGGTCGATCTTCTCGCCATCGAGCTCGTAGCCCACGCACAGCAGCAGTTCCTGCAGGCCGTCGAGCACGTCGAGCTTGGTGATGCACAGGCCCGACAGGCCGTTGACCTGGGCGCTGCGCTTGAGCAGCGCGGCGTCAAACCAGCCGCAGCGGCGCGAGCGGCCGGTGGTCACGCCCTTTTCGGCGCCCACGGTGCTCATGTGCCAGCCCGGCGTGCCTTCCTTTTCCCAATCCAGTTCGGTGGGGAAAGGACCGCCGCCCACGCGGGTGCAGTAGGCCTTGGTGATGCCCAGGATGTAGTGCAGCATGCCGGGGCCCACGCCCGAGCCTGCAGCCGCATTGCCGGCGACGCAGTTGGACGAGGTGACATAGGGATAGGTGCCGTGGTCCACATCCAGCAGCGTGCCCTGCGCGCCTTCGAACAGCAGGTTGGCGCCTTCGGCGTGCGCGGCGTTCAGCTCGCGGGAGACGTCGGCCATCATGGGCTTGAGCAGCTCTGCATGGCGCATGGCCTCTTCGTACACCGCGTCGAATTGCACTTCGCCATCCTTGATGTACGGCTTGAGCGCGTCACCGAAGGTGAAGTTCTTCGAACCCAGCACGTTGACCAGGATGTGGTTGTGCAGGGCCAGCAGTTCGCGCAGCTTGGTGGCGAAGCGCTCGGGGTACTTGAGGTCCTGCACGCGCAGTGCGCGACGGGCAATCTTGTCTTCGTAGGCGGGGCCGATGCCACGGCCGGTGGTGCCGATCTTCTCGGTGCCGCCCTGCTCGCGCGCAGCTTCGCGCGCCACGTCCAGCGCCGAGTGGAAAGGCAGGATCAGCGGGCAGGCTTCGGACACGCGCAGACGGTCACGCACCTGCACGCCGGCCTTCTCCAGGCCTTCGATTTCCTCGAACAGCTTGGCGGCAGAGAGCACCACGCCGTTGCCGATATAGCACTTCACGCCGGGGCGCATGATGCCGCTGGGGATCAGGTGCAGTGCGGTCTTCACGCCGTTGATGACCAGCGTGTGGCCAGCGTTGTGGCCACCCTGGAAGCGGACCACGCCCTGGGCGCTTTCGGTCAGCCAGTCCACCAGCTTGCCCTTGCCTTCGTCACCCCACTGGGTGCCGACCACGACCACGTTGCGACCTTTGGTAGCTTTCATATTCAAATCCGATGAAATCCGAAGAAATTGACAAATGCGTCAGATGGCTTGCACGGCCCACTGCCCGGCAACCTGCACGAGCTCGCGGTCGCAGTGGAATTCGTCCACTTCGCTTTCATGCCCTGGCAGCACGCAGACCACGGTCTCGCCCTGCCGGCGCAATGCAGCAATGGCAGCCGCAACCTGGGGATCGTCGCCCCAGGGCGCGCGGATGGCAGCCTTGAGCGGGCGCTCGGGCACGACGGCGACGAGCTGCTTGATGTCCAGGCTGAAGCCGGCGGCGGGCCGGTTGCGGCCAAAGACCGCCCCCACCTCGTCATAGCGGCCGCCGCGCACCAGCGCATCGCTGGCACCCGGCACATAGATGGCGAAGCGCGTGCCGCTGTAGTAGGCATAGCCGCGCAGATCGGCCAGATCGAAGCTCACGCTCACGCCTTCGAGGCGCTGCGCCAGCCAGCGCAGCTGGTCCAGCAGAGGCTGCACGCCTGCGGTGCGGGCCAGCAGCTTCTCGGCGCGGTCCAGCACCTCGATGCCGCCGTACAGCTGCAGCAGGGCCATCAGTCCCTCGCGCGAGGCGGCAGGGAAGTCGCGCGTGAGGCGCTCGAGTTCGCTCGCATCCTTGGCGGCCAGCGCAGCGTGCACGCCGCGCAGCACCTGCATGTCCACCATCACGCCAGCCAGCAGGCTGCGCACGATGCGCACATCGGCCAGATCGACATTGATGTTGGTGACGCCTGCGCTGCGCAGGCAGTCCAGCGCCAGGTGCAGTGCCTCCAGGTCGGCTTCCATGCCCTGGTGGCCGTAGATCTCGGCACCGAACTGCAGCGGCTCGCGCGTGGCGCGGGGGCGGTCAGGGCGGGCATGGACGACGGGGCCGCAGTAGCACAGGCGCGTGAGGCCCTTGCGGTTGAGAAGATGGGCGTCGATGCGGGCCACCTGCTGCGTGGTGTCTGCACGCAGACCCATGGTGCGGCCTGTCAGCTGGTCGATGAGCTTGCAGGTCTGCAGGTCCAGCGCCTCCCCTGTGCCGGTGAGCAGGGATTCGAGGTACTCCAGCATGGGCGGCATGACCAGTTCATAGCCATAGCCACGCGCTGTATCGAGCAGGCCTCGACGCAATTCTTCGATGTGCCGGGCCTCGGAAGGCAAGACATCGGCGATGTGATCCGGCAGGACCCAAGCAGACATGGAAAAGGGGGAGGCTGTTAAAAACGTGATTCTACCGGCTGTTGCGGGCCAGCCCAAATTGGGGGTGACCCAAGGCCCACGGCGGGTGTTCGGTATTCCGAATCGATTCGGTGCACGGGCGACAGCGGCGGCGCAAGAAAAAACGGCGCCCCAACAGGGGCGCCGTGCAGGGACCGGGCGGCATTGCCGCTCAGGCGCGCTTATTTTCCAGAGCTTCCACCACTGCGGTAGGCCTTGAAGAAATCGGTCTGCGAAGGATCGAGCACGAGCACATCGCTCTTCTTGGCAAAGCTGGCCTTGTAGGCCTCCAGGCTGCGGTAGAACTGCGCAAACTGCGGGTCCTTGCCAAAGGCCTCGGCGTAGGTCCGGGCGGCCTCGGCATCGCCCTCGCCCTTGATCTTCTGGGCATCACGGTAGGCGTTGGCGATGGTGATCTCGCGCTGGCGATCGGCCTCGGCGCGGATCTTCTCGCCTTCGGCGGCGCCGGTGGAGCGCAGCTCGTTGGCCACGCGCTTGCGCTCGGCTTCCATGCGGCGGTAGACCGATTCCGTGATCGTCTCGGCATAGTCCACGCGCGTGATGCGCACATCGACCACGTCCACGCCCCAGGGCTTGGCGCCGCGCACGGTCTCCAGCACTTCGCGCTTGACGTCGTTCATCAGCGCATCGCGCTTGCTGGACAGCAGTTCGCGCACGGTGCGGCGGTTGATTTCCTCCTGGAAGGCATTGCGCACCACGCGGTTGAGCTGCATGGCGCCGGCCGACTCGTCCAGGCCCACATTGCGGATGTACTCCGACGGATCGGAGATGCGCCAGCGCACGTACCAGTCGATGACCACACGCTGCTTTTCGGCAGTGAGCATGGGCTCGGTGTCGGTGCTGTCCAGCGTGAGCAGGCGCTTGTCGATGTAGCGCACGTTCTGGAACGGCGGCGGCATCTTGATGTTCAGGCCCGGCTCGGTGATCACTTCCTTGATCTGACCCAGGGCATAGACCACGCCGAACTGGCGCTGATCGACGACGAACAGCATGGAGCTGAGCAGCGCGAGCGCCAGAAGAATGCTGGTGATGAAAAATCCAACTCGGTTCACTTGGGCTGCTCCTCAGCGTGCTTCGCGGTCACGGCTGCGACTGCTGTCGCGGCTGCGCGCATCGTTCGAAAGGCCGGGAATGGCGGCAGGCGCAGGCGCCTGGGTGCTGGGGGCCGCCGAGCTGTCGGCTGCCGGCACATTGCCGCTCACGCCTTGCATGATCTTGTCCAGCGGCAGGTACAGCAGGTTGGAGCCCTGGCGCGATTCCACCAGCACCTTGGTCACGTTGCCGTAGATCTGCTGCATGGTTTCCAGGTACATGCGGTCGCGCGTGACCTGGGGAGCCTTCTGGTACTCGGTGAACACCGAGCTGAAGCGCTGCGCATCACCCTGGGCCTGGGCCACGATGCGGGCCTTGTAGCCGTTGGACTCTTCCAGCAGGCGCGCCGCCGAGCCGGCTGCGCGCGGCACCACGTCGTTGGCGTAGGCCTGCGCTTCGTTCTTGGCACGCTCACGCTCCTGGCCGGCACGCAACACGTCGTCGAAGGCCGCCTGGACCTGCTCGGGCGGACGCACGCCGCCTTGCTGCAGGTTGATGCCCACGACTTCCACGCCCACCTTGTAGCGGTCCAGGATGGTCTGCATCAGGTCGCGCACGCGCGGGGCGATCTGGTCGCGCTCCTCGGCCAGCGCCGTGTCCATCTTCATCTTGCCGACGACTTCGCGCACGGCAGTCTCTGCGGCCTGGACCACGGCCTCGGACGGGTTCTTGCTCTCGAACAGCCAGGCGCGCGCGTCGCTCAGGCGGTACTGGACGGCGAACTTGATCTCGACGATGTTCTCGTCCTCGGTGAGCATGGCCGACTCGCGCAGGCCCGTGCTCTTGATGATGGTGTCGCGCCCCACGTCGGCCGAGCGGATCTGCGTCACGAAGACCAGTTCATGGCGCTGGATCGGGTACGGCAGCCGCCAGTTGATGCCGGCGCCCACCGTGCTCTTGTACTTGCCGAACTGGGTGATGACGGCCTGCTGGCCTTCCTGGACGATGAAGATGCCCGTGCCCATCCAGATGATGAAGGCAATGCCGGCGATCAGGCCCACGCCCATGCCGGCGCTGCGCATGTCCGGCGGCTGGCTGCCGCCGCCATTGCGGATGGGCGGCTGGCCACGGCCGCCGCCCGGCTTGCCGCCGAACAGGCCCGAGAGCTTGCGGTTGAGGTCGCGCCACAGCTCATCCAGATCAGGCGGCTGGCCGCCGCCCGACGAGGGGCGGTTGTCACGGCTGTCGCGGTTGTCGCGTGCAGGCTCCGCAGGCGGGGGCGGCGGCGCGGGACGGTCGGCATCGGGGCGCGAAGCATCGTCGTTCTTGTCGTCGCCGCGTCCCCATCGCGGATCATTCAGGTTGAACATCCCGCGAAGGCGCTGCGGCAGCATCGCCCAGCGATGGGCGCGTTGTGAAAGATTCATGCGAGAAGTCTCGGTTTCTTCGGTAAAGACAGGGACCCAATCGGCATTTTGCCCAATCAGGGCGCTAGCCCCTAGTATTCGGCGTCCTGCCCAGGGGGCATCGCGCCATCCACCTCCTCCTGATCCCGCTCATCACCACCGTGCGCTTCGGCGTGTTCCGCCTCCGCGCGCAGCGCATGCTCGGCCAGCAACTGCCGCAGCTGCGGCAGCCCCTCGCCGGAGCGGGCGCTGACGAACACCCGTGAAACAGGCAGCCCGTCAAGCTCGTACTGGTCCTGCAACTGCGCTGGAAGCCGCTCCGGATCGACGGCGTCCAATTTGTTGAAAACCAGTACCAGAGGCACCTCCTGGGCACCGATTTCCTTCAGAACTTTCTGGACTTGTTGGATTTGCTCTGGGAAATTCGGATTGGAGGCGTCGACCACGTGCAGCAGAAGATCGGCATCGATCGCCTCCTGCAACGTGGCCTGGAATGCATCGACCAGGCCGTGCGGCAGGTCGCGGATGAACCCCACGGTATCCGACAGGGACACCGATTGCTGGGCTTCATTCAGATACAGCTGGCGCGTGGTCGTATCCAGCGTGGCGAACAGCTGGTCGGCCGCATAGGCGCGCGCCTTGACCAGCGCATTGAACAGCGTGGACTTGCCGGCGTTGGTGTAGCCAACCAGAGAGATATTGAAGATGCCATGGCGCTCGCGCCGCCGACGCTGCGTGGCGCGCTGCTTCTTGACTTTCTGCAGCCGCTCCTTGGTGCGCTTGATCGACTCGTCGATCATGCGGCGGTCCAGCTCGATCTGCTTCTCGCCAGGGCCGCCACGGCCGCCGATGCCGCCCATCTGCCGCTCCAGGTGGGTCCAGCGCCGCACGAGGCGCGTGGCCACGTATTGCAGGCGCGCCAGCTCCACCTGCAGCTTGCCCTCATGGCTGCGCGCGCGCTGGGCGAAGATCTCCAGGATCAACAGGGTGCGGTCGTTGACCGGCATCTGCAGATGGCGTTCCAGATTGCGCTGCTGGGCCGGGCTCAGGGCCTGGTCGAACAGCACTTCCTGGGCACCGTGCATCTGGGCGAGCATGCGGATTTCGTCGGCCTTGCCACTGCCCACGAACAGCGCCGCATCGGGCACCTTGCGCTTGCAGGTCAGGCGTGCAACGGGACGCAGGCCGGCCGTGCCGGCCAGCAGGCCCAGCTCTTCCAACTCGCCATCGAAATGGGGAAAGCCGAAATCCACGCCCACCAGCAGCACTGGCGTTGGCGTGGACCGGTCAAAAGATTCAGAACTCAAGAAAAACCTCTCCCGAAGGGTGAGGAAGCTCCCCGGCGGTGCGGGGAGGCATCAGGGCGCAGCGAGCTCAAGCGCTGGCGTCGCTGCCGGCAGCTTCGGCCGTGGAGAAGTTCACGGCGCGGCCGGGAACAATGGTGGAGATGGCGTGCTTGTAAACCATCTGCGTGACGGTGTTGCGAAGCAGAACCACGTACTGGTCGAAGGATTCGATCTGGCCTTGCAGCTTGATGCCGTTGACGAGGTAGATGGACACCGGAACATGTTCGCGGCGAAGCGCGTTCAGGAACGGGTCTTGGAGGAGTTGGCCTTTGTTGCTCACGATATTCTCCGTGTTCGAAGAGTGTTGTTGTAAACCGACACCTTACCACAGTGTTTTGGGGCCCTTGTTCGCACAAGGGTTTTCCCGAAATCCCGTGGCTTGTTACTTGTCCTTGTCGGCAAAAGGATTATGAGAGGTTTTCAACTCGATCCGCAACGGCGTGCCAACCAAATTGAATTCCTTGCGGAATCGCCCTTCGAGGAAGCGCTTGTATGCCTCCGTCACATGCTCGAGCGAATTGCCGTGTATGACGATGACCGGAGGGTTCATGCCGCCCTGGTGCGCATAGCGCATCTTGGGGCGGTAGATGCCCGTCTTCTTGGGCGTCTGGAACTGTACGGCCTCCATCAGCAGGCGCGTGAGCACCGGCGTGGGCATCTTGCAGGTGGCAGCCTTGTGCGCCTGGATGATGGAGTTCCACAGCGGACCCAGGCCCTGGCGCTTTTCCGCCGAGATGAAATGCATGGGAGCGAACTTGAGGAAGGACAGGCGCGTCTCGATCGAGCGCTCCAGCATCTGGCGCTGGTAGTCGTCCACCGCATCCCATTTGTTCACGGCCAGCACCACGGCACGGCCGCTTTCCAGCACGTAGCCGGCAATGTGCGCATCCTGGTCGGTCACGCCCTGCGTGGCATCGATGAGCAGCAGCACGACGTTGGCGCTCTCGATGGCCTGCAGCGTCTTGACCACGGAGAACTTCTCGATGGCCTCGAACACCCGGCCCTTGCGGCGCAGGCCTGCCGTGTCGATCAGCTCGAACTTCTGGCCGGCGCGCTCGAAGGGCACCGAGATGGCGTCGCGCGTGGTGCCCGGCATGTCGAAGGCGACCAGCCGCTCCTCACCCAGCCAGGTGTTGATCAGCGTGGATTTACCGACATTGGGGCGCCCTGCCACGGTGAGGCGGATGGGCTTTTGGGCCACATCGTCGAAGGGGTCGTCTTCCTCGGGCTCGGGCAGGTTGAGCTGGCCCAGGGCCAGGTCGAGCAGGTCGCGCACGCCCTGCCCGTGTGCTGCGGAAACCGGCAGCACATCGCCCAGGCCCAGTTCGTAGAACTCGGTCAGCTGCACGCCTTCCTTCATGCCCTCGGCCTTGTTGGCCACGAGCACGCAGGGCTTGCCCAGCCGGCGCAGGTACTTGGCGATGTCGTGGTCCTGGGCGGACATGCCCAGGCGCGCATCGACAACGAAGACCACGACGTCAGCCTCGGCAACAGCCTGCTGCGTCTGGCGCGCCATCTCCTTGAAGATGCCGCTGGATGCATCTGGCTCAAAACCGCCGGTATCGATCACGATGTACTCGTGCTTACCCTGGCGGCCCTGTCCATAGTGGCGGTCACGCGTGAGGCCCGCGAAATCCGCGACGATTGCATCCCTCGACTTGGTCAGCCGATTGAACAGCGTCGATTTGCCCACATTGGGTCGCCCTACCAGGGCAATAACTGGCTTCATTCCCGAAAATACCTATCAATCCGGCCTGAAGCCGTACACAGTTCCGCTGCGGCTTACCACCACCAGCGTATTGGCAGCCGATACCGGGGGCGAGGCCACGCCGGAGTCGTCCGTCTTCAATCGTGCCAGCGCCTGTCCGTCCGTCTTGGACAGCAGGTGCACCACACCATAGTCATCACCAAACACCACCGAGCGGCCCAGCATCAACGGCGCCGTCAGGCGGCGGTGCTGCAGCTGGTCGATGGACCACACGCGCGAGCCGTCGCCGCGGCGCCAGGCCTGGACGGTGCCATTGCTCTCGGCGCCGAACACGGCATCACCATCGCCGTCGATGCCATCGGCACCCTTGGACGGCTGGGTCCAGCGCACCGATGCGTTTTGCGTATCCACACAGCCCACGGCAGCCTGGAAGGCACGCGCGCAGACGCTGTCACCGACACGGCTGACGCGGCCCACGAGGTCCACCAGGCGCTCCACGTCATTGGTGCCGCGCGGGCTGGCCAGCGGGGCCTCCCAGCGCACGGCGCCGGTGTCGGGATCGATACCCACCATGCGGCCCGACAGGCCGGCCACCAGCGTGTTGCCCACGGCGATCAGCACGCCGGGCTGGCGCAGCACCAGGGGCTCGCCCGGGCGCTGCGCGGTCCACAGCTTGCGGCCGTTGGCGGCATCGAAAGCGGCCAGCGAGCGGTCGGCTGCCAGCACGAAGACGCGGCCTCCCGCGACCAGAGGCGGCGTGTAGGCGGCTGCGGGCAGCGGCTGCTTCCACAGCTGCTTGCCTTGCGAGTAGACGATGACCTGGTTGCTGCGCGTGAGCACGGCCTGGCGCTCGGCGTCACCGCCCACGCCCGCGGTCAGCGGCTCGCCCACGGTGAAGCGCGACAGCTGGCTGCCGTTGCGTGCATCGAGAGCCGTGACGCTGCCATCCTTGGCAGCGATCAGCAGCGTGTCGCCCTGCACATGGATGTCGGTGGCCAGCGGCACTTCGGCGCCGAGCTTGGCGGTCCAGGCCTGGTGCACGGCCAGCAGGCCGGGGTTGGCTCCCAGCTCCTGGGGCTTGGGCTTGGTGTCGCTGCTGAACCACGAGGACACGGTGGAGCAGCCACCCAGGGCACCGGCCAGCAGGCCCAGAGCCATCCAGCGCGCAACGCCGCGCGGGCGCGAAATCGCCATCAATTGATCAGCCGAGGTTTTCAAGGTTGCTTCTCCGAAGTCGACGTCTTGGCCTGTGCCAGCACGGTGGGTTCAGCACCCAGCGCATTGAGCTTGAACTCGATCAGACGGCCATAGTCCACGCCCTTGTCCAGTGCGGCATGGGCGCGCTGATAGGCATCAATGGCCTCGGCCTGCTTGCCCTGGGCCGCAAGAATGTCGCCACGGCGATCGGCCACGATGCCGGCGAAGGATTCGGGCATGCTGCCTTCCAGCGCCTTGAGGGCTTCGTCGTATTGCTTTTGCTGCTCCAGCACGGCGCTCAGGCGCAGCTTGGCCAGGGCCTTGTAGCCTTCGTCGCCCTTGTCGGCCACCCAGGTCAGGGCTGCCTTGGCGTCATCGAGCTTGCCTTCGTCCACTGCAGCCTTGGCCAGCAGCAGGCCGGCCTGGGCCGCCTGCGTGGTGCCGGCGTACTTGTCCTTGAGATCGGCGAAGGCCTGGCCGGCGCGCGCCGCGTCCTTGCCAGCCAGCGCCACGTCAACGGCATGCGCCAGAGCGGCAGCCTGCGTGGCCTGGCGCTTTTCCCAGTACTGGTAGCCATTCCAGCCGGCAAAGCCGACGAAGATGACCACGAGCACGCCGGTGATCAACGTGCCCCAGGTATTCCAGAAATGCTTGAGCTGCTCTATCTGCTCTTGTTCTTCGAGATCGAAATGGTTTGCCATGGATCGCCTGTGTCGCTTTATGTATGGAGGTCGCCGCTGGAGCGGTCGCTTGAAAAGCTGCGGATGCTGGTCAAACCGCCGATTGTAGGGTGGCAGCCCATTGGGCCGCATCAGCCAGGGCTTGCTGCACCTGCTGGCCCGCGCCGTCGCGCAGCGACTTGACGGTGACCAGGCCCTGCTGCAGCTCATCGGAGCCGAAGATCAGCGCGAAATGTGCGCCGCTGGCATCGGCCTTCTTGAACTGCGACTTCATGCTGCCCATGCCTTCGGCGCTGGCCGCGTGCATCTGCACGCGAACACCGGCCTCACGCAGTTGCTGCAGGGTGCGCAGCGCCACGGGCATGGCCGCCACGTCGGGCACGATGGCGTAGGCATGCAGCGTGGGCGCGGGAATGTCGGTGCCGAGCTCCTTGACGAGTTCCAGCACACGCTCCACACCCAATGCCCAGCCCACGGCAGGCGCGCTCTTGCCGCCTACCTGTTCGATCAGGTAGTCGTAGCGGCCGCCCGCGCAGATAGTGCCCTGCGAGCCCAGCATGTCGGTGATGAACTCGAACACCGTCAGGTTGTAGTAGTCCAGGCCGCGCACCAGGCGCGGGTTCACGGTCCAGGGCACGCCGTTGGCGTCCAGAATGGCCTTGAGCCCGTCGAAGTGGGCCAGCGAGCCCTCGCCCAGGAAGTCCAGCAGGCGCGGCGCGCCGTTGACCATTTCCTGCATGGCGGGGTTCTTGGTGTCCAGCACGCGCAGCGGGTTGCTGTACATGCGGCGCTTGGCCTCTTCGTCCATCACATCCTGGTGCTGCTCCAGGTAGGCGATCAGGGCTTGGCGGTGTGCCTGGCGCTCCTCGGGCTGGCCCAGGCTGTTGATTTCCAGGCGCCACTGGGTCAGGCCCAGCTGCTTCCACAGGGAAACGGCCAGCATGATGAGTTCGGCATCGACATCGGGGCCGGCAAAGCCCAGGGCCTCGGCGCCGATCTGGTGGAACTGGCGGTAACGGCCGCGCTGAGGGCGCTCATGGCGGAACATGGGCCCCATGTACCACATGCGCTTGCCGCCGTCGTACAGCAGGTTGTTCTCGATGGTGGCGCGCACCAGGCTGGCCGTGCCTTCGGGGCGCAGCGTCAGGCGCTCGCCGTTGAGCTTGTCCTCGAAGGAGTACATCTCCTTCTCGACAATGTCCGTCACCTCGCCGATGCCACGAACGAACAGCTGCGTATGCTCGACGATGGGCGTGCGCACGTTGCGGTAGGCAAAGCGCGCCATCAATTCACGCACCTGCGCTTCCAGCCATTCCCAGCGAGCGGACTCGGCGGGAAGAATGTCGTTCATGCCTTTGACGGCGGAGAGTTTTTCGGGTTTGGCCACGTTGTTCTCGTTCGATGAATGCTCGGAAACAGGCGCTGACCCCGCTTTTTTTAGCCCCATGCCCTCAACGCCTGTCTCGCGTGAGAGCCAATAGGGCAAAGCGTGGTGCGCTATCTATTTTGCAATAACTGCAATGCTCGATGCAGCCGATCAGGCGGGTGCAGCGGCGGTGGCGCCATAGGTGCGCGCCACATAATTTTCGACCAGTGCCTGGAATTCCTCGGCAATCCGCTCGCCGCGCAGCGTGAGCGCCTTTTCCCCGTCGATGTAGACGGGGGCGGCGGGCGCCTCGCCCGTGCCGGGAAGGCTGATGCCGATGTTGGCGTGCTTGCTCTCGCCGGGACCGTTGACGATGCAGCCCATCACGGCCACCTTCATCGCCTCGACACCGGGATACTTCATGCGCCACAGCGGCATCTGGCCGCGCAGATAGTCATCGATCTGCTTGGCCAGTTCCTGGAAGGTGGTGCTGGTGGTGCGGCCGCAGCCCGGGCAGGCCGTGACGCTGGGCACGAAGATGCGCAGGCCCAGGGCCTGCAGGATTTCGGAGGCGACCACCACTTCCTGCGTGCGCGCCTCGCCGGGCTGGGGCGTGAGCGAGACGCGGATGGTGTCGCCAATGCCTTCCTGCAGCAGCACGGACAGCGCGGCGGCCGAGGCCACCGTGCCCTTGGTACCCATGCCGGCTTCGGTCAGGCCCAGGTGCAGCGCATAGTCGCAGCGCTGCGCCAGAGCCCGGTAGACCGAGATCAGGTCCTGCACGCCGCTGACCTTGCACGACAGGATGATGTTGTCGCCGTTCAGCCCCATGGACTCGGCCAGGCGCGCGGAATCGACGGCCGAGGAGATCAGCGCCTCGAACATGACCTGGCGCGTGTCCCAGGGCTGGGCGCGGCGCGAGTTCTCATCCATCAGCCGGGCCATCAGTTCCTGGTCCAGCGAGCCCCAGTTGACACCGATGCGCACGGCCTTGTCGTAACGGGCCGCCGCCTCGATCATCTGGCCGAACTGCTTGTCCTTCTTGTCGCCCTTGCCCACGTTGCCGGGGTTGATGCGGTACTTGGACAGTGCCTCGGCGCAGGCCGGGTATTCGGTGAGCAGGCGGTGGCCGTTGTAGTGGAAGTCACCCACCAGCGGCACGTACTCGCCCATGCGGTCCAGCTGCTCGCGGATGTAGGGCACGGCGGCGGCGGCCTCGGGCGTGTTGACGGTGATGCGCACCATCTCCGAGCCGGCCTGGGCCAGTTGGCGCACCTGGATGGCCGTCTCGACCGCGTCCACCGTATCGGTGTTGGTCATGGACTGCACGCGCACAGGCGCATCGCCACCCACGGTGACGACGTTGTTGCGCCAGACCACACGGGCCTGGCGGGACTTGCGCGGCAGCGGCGAGGCAATCGCTATCGGCTGCTGCGTGATGGGGAGATCTTGCACGGTCACTTCACCTCAAAGCGGGCCACATTGTCGCGGGTGGTCTTGGCGACTTCCAGCAATTCGCCACGCACACGCACCTCGGTGCCGCTGGCATTGCCGATGATGACCGACAGCGGCAGCGCGCCCTCGGCGCCAATGGATTCACCGGCCGCCAGCGTCTTTTGCAGCACCACGCGGCCGCTGGAATCCTTGACCTGTACCCATGATTGTGCGTTGGCCTTCATGACCAGCACGCCACCAGGCGTTTGCGCCGCGGTGGCTGCCGATGTCGCTGCGGCGCCCTCGGCAGGCGCATCGGCGGCAGGGGCAGCAGGCGTTGTGGTGGACGCAGGAGCCGGAACGGCTGCCGCTGCAGGCGCTGAAGTTGCCGGTGCAGATGCAGATGCGGATGCGGGGGCAGATGCAGCCGGCACATCGGCCGGCGTCGTCGCCGCAGGCGCAACGGGCTCCTGGGCGGCCACGGGCTCGGACACAGTCCCTGCAGGCTGCACCAGGGCAGCGGCATCGGAAGCGCCGGCCTGCGGCTCTTCGGCGTCGCCTTCATGCTTGGGCAGGAAGTAGACGGCAGCGGCAGCGGCCAGCAGCAGCAGCACGATGATGGCCACCTTGCGCGAGCCGTTTTCACGTCCCAGCGATGTTCCGGTGGCCTTGAAGGAGCGCTCCTTGAACGTGGCGTTGATGCTGCCGCGATCATCGGCCAGGCTCTTGAGCTGGGTGCGCGGCAGCAGGGCCAGCACCGATGCCGAGTCCATGCGCAGCGTGCGGCAGACGCTTTGCGCCAGGGCCCGCATGAAGACATGGTCCTGGAATGCGGCGTAGTCATCCGCCTCCAGCGCCTCCAGCTTGGGGGCTGGCACCTTGAGTGCCGCCGCCAGCCCGGCCAGAGACAGACCCGCCGCCTCGCGCGCCTGGCGCAGCAGCGTGCCCGCCGTCATGGAAGTTTGTGCGTTCTCGCCTTGCGTACCTGCTTCGTCATGCACCGCCAACACCTCACTCATTGAATGCTCCACGCTCGTAGGCCAGCCATTGGCGGGACTCGGGGAAGCGCTGGTGCAGCTGGTCAGCCAGCTGCCGCATCGCTGCAGATTGCTGCAGCGCCCTCTCTATCTTGATCCCCAGCCACAGGCTTTCCGCATTGGACTGGGGACTGCTGTTCAGGCGCCGGATGTAGAACTGCGCCCTCTTGGCGTCGCCGCCCTGCAGCATCACGTTGCTCAGGTGGTAGGCGATCACCGGGTTGGCGGGATCGAGTTCATAGCCCTTGAGCAGCGCCTGCTGGGCCTCGACCAGCAGGCCGGCCTGCTGCAGGCACAGGCCCTTGGCCATCCAGGTCTTGGGGCGCTCCAGGTAGCCGGGCTGGGCCAGGGCCTTGTCCAGCCATTCCTGGGCTTGCGCGTATTGCTTGCGCTGGCACAGCAGCCAGCCGTAGTTGTGCTGCAGGTCGCCGTCCTGGGGACGCAGCGACATCGCCTTGCGCAGGCTGGCGTCGGCCTGGTCCCAGTCCTGGTTGCGCATGTAGATCAGGGCCAGCAGGCCGTAGCCGTCGGCGGAACTGGGGTCAGCGGCCAGAGCCTGGTTCACCTCTTCCAGGGCCACATCGATGCGGCCAGCCTGGAAATAGGAAGCCGCCAGCTCCAGGCGGATGCTTGCGCGGCGGCGGGGATCGGCCTCGGCGGCAGAAGCCATCGAGGCATTGGAGACGGAGGAAGCGTTGCCGGAGCCAGAATTCGTCGGGGGCACCAAAGGCTGCTTGCCTGCGCAGCCCGCCAAGAAAAGAACCAGCGCGGGCACTGCCCAGCGCATGCCTGTACCGAAATCCCCCGTTCGCAGCCGCCGAGCCACTGACTTCATGAACTGTCCTTTGTTCCGTCGGGGCATGCCAGGCATGCCCCAGGTCTTCTCAAGGCACCTGCTTGAGAACAATGGTGCGCTGCCTGGCCATGCGCTCGGCAGCGCGCGTGCGGTCCTTGACATCGCCAGCCAGCTGTCCGCAGGCTGCGTCGATGTCGTCGCCACGTGTCTTGCGCACCGTGGTCACGATGCCGGCATTGCTCAGCAGGCTGGCGAACTCCGTCACCCGCGCTGCGGGTGAACGCAGCAGCCCCGAGGCCGGGAACGGATTGAACGGAATCAGGTTGAACTTGCACCAGCTGCGGCCATCGCCACGCGCGCGGACCAACTCTATCAGTTGGCGCGCATGCTCAGGCTGGTCATTGACGCCATCGAGCATGCAGTATTCGAACGTGATGAAGTCACGGGGCGCGAATTCCAGGTAGCGCTCGCAGGCATCGAGCAGCTCGTGGATGGGGTACTTGCGGTTCAACGGCACCAGCGGGTCACGCAGCTCGTCATTGGGCGCGTGCAGCGACACGGCCATGGCCACGGCGCAGTCCTGGGACAGCCGGTCGATCATCGGCACCACGCCCGAGGTGGACACGGTCACACGGCGGCGCGAGAGGCCATAGCCATGGTCATCGAGCATGGCGCGCAGCGCCGGCACCAGGGCCGTGTAGTTCTGCAGCGGCTCGCCCATACCCATCATCACCACGTTGGAGATGACGCGCTCGCCGCCCGTGCCCAGGCGCTTGCGCAGCGCATGCTCGGCATACCACAGCTGGGCCAGGATCTCGCCCGTGCTGAGGTTGCGGCTGAAGCCCTGGTGACCCGTGGAGCAGAAGCGGCAGCCCACGGCGCAGCCCGCCTGGGACGACACGCACAGCGTGCCCCGGTCATCTTCGGGAATGAAAACGGCTTCGACGGCATCGCCGCCCCCCACGTCGAACAGCCACTTGACTGTTCCATCGGCAGACACATGCTCGGTCAGAACCGGCAGGGCCGTGATGTGGGCACACGCCTTGAGCTTTTCGCGCAGGGACTTGGCCAGATCGCTCATCTGGTCGAAGTCGCTGGCGCCTCGCTGGTGGATCCAGCGGAACAGCTGCGTCGCGCGGAAACGCTTCTCGCCGAGTTGCTCGCAGTAAGCGGCAAGTCCGTCGAGATCAAAATCTAGCAAATTGGTATTCATGTCGGCAGGCCGGTGCCACGCCGCTCTCGGCTCTTCCGCGGCAGGCACGGCCTGCACCGGACAGACCATGACGGCCGCGGAAGACGCGGGGATTAGCGCGAGTAGACGTTCATGCCGGGGAAGAAGAAAGCCACTTCCACGGCTGCAGTTTCAGCGGCGTCAGAGCCGTGCACGGCGTTGGCGTCGATGCTGTCGGCGAAGTCGGCGCGGATCGTGCCCTTCTCAGCCTTCTTGGGGTCGGTGGCGCCCATCAGTTCGCGGTTCTTCAGGATGGCGTTCTCGCCTTCCAGAGCCTGGATCATCACGGGGCCGGAGACCATGAAGTCCACCAGGTCCTTGAAGAAAGGACGCTCCTTGTGGACGCCGTAGAACTGCTCGGCTTCGCCGCGCGACAGGTGCACCATCTTGGCAGCGATGACCTTCAGGCCAGCGCCTTCGAAGCGTGCGTAGATCTGGCCGATCACGTTCTTGGCAACGGCGTCGGGCTTGATGATGGAAAGAGTGCGTTCGATGGCCATTTGAATGGTTCCTAATCAGGGTTACTATGGATTTTTGTCAATTGGACAAAACCGTTGATTCTAGCTGTGCCATCAAAGTCCTTGATGACATGGTGCTGCCAAATGGCAGGCTTACAGGGCGGGCCGACCCCCTCTGGATGAACCAGAAGGAGGACGGCCCGGCCGCCTTTCAGCGGCGTCCTCCCGGCTTGCGCTTGGCGTTCTGGCGTGCACGCGAGAGGCTGTCGGAGCCGATGTAGCCCACCGATGTACGCATCGGATCGGGCTGCTGGCTGCCGCCGCCCTTGCCACGCCCGCCTGCGCCGCCCTGCCCCTTGCCCTGTCCCTGGCCGCCGTCAGCCTTGCCGCCCTTGGCGGCAGGCTTGGCACGCGGGCCGTCGAGCATGGCGTTGGGCGCCGGGCGATTGCCGTCGAAGTAGCGGCCGCCGCCTTCGCGGCGAACGGTGTTGCGGTCTGCCGGGCCACCACGGCGGCCTCCGGCCGGGGGCTTGGGTGCAGCGGGCGCACGCGCCTGCATGCCGGCCGCCGAAGCCAGGGACTGGATATCGGCCTGGTCCAGCTCCACCCAGGCGCCGCGCTTGAGGCCGCGCGGCAGCACCATGGCGCCGTAGCGGATGCGGATCAGCCGACTCACGGCATGGCCCACCGCCTCGAACATGCGGCGCACTTCGCGGTTGCGGCCTTCGGAAATGGTCACGCGGTACCAGCAGTTGGCGCCTTCACCACCGCCGTCCTCAATGGAGCCGAAGGCGGCCACGCCGTCTTCCAGCTGCACGCCGTCGGTCAGGCGCTGCTTTTCTTCCTTGCTGAGCGCGCCCAGCACACGGGCTGCGTATTCGCGCTCCAGGCCGAAGCGCGGGTGCATCAGGGAGTTGGCCAGCTCGCCCGAGCTGGTGAACAGCAGCAGGCCTTCGGTGTTCAGGTCCAGGCGGCCCACCGATTGCCATTTGCCATGCTGCAGGCGAGGCAGCTTGCGGAACACCGTGGGACGGTTTTGCGGATCGTCATGCGTGACGACCTCGCCCACGGGCTTGTGGTAGGCGATGACACGCGCCGGCGGCGGGTCGATGCGAAAGCGGATGGGCTGGCCATTGACCTTGATCTGGTCGCCGAACTGGATGCGCTGGCCCACGTGGGCAGGCTCGTTGTTGACCGAGATGCGGCCTTCAAGAATGAGCTGCTCCATTTCGAGTCGCGATCCCAGCCCGGCCTGGGCCAGCACCTTGTGCAGCTTGGGCGAATCGACCTGGGGCAGCAGCACGCGCTTGGCAGGCGCGGCATCGTCGCGCTCTTCGGCAGCGTCGAGCTCGCCCGAGATGACGTCCGCAAAACCGTAGCCTTCGACAGACCCTGAGTCGCTTGACTCTGATGCATCAGCCGGCACCAGCTCTTGCACGGTGTCTTCGGCATGCACCGCCTCGGCGGCCGGACGCGGCTTGCGCACAGGCTTGGCGCCGGGCCGCGCCCCGGCCTTGGGAGCGCGCGAGCGCGCGGGGCGGGCCTTGCGCTGCGCGCCGGCCTCATCGGACGCCGGCTGGGCGTCCTGGTCTTTGGAGATATCACTACCCGTCATGGCTTTCCTTCTTCGGCCTGCTTTGCAGTGCCGTCCGTATCCGTTGTATCCGCTGTATCCGCTGTATCCGTTGCGTCTGTTGCCTCTGCCGCATCCGCTGCGTCTGCCGCATCCGCCAGGTCTGCTGTATCTGCTTGAGCCGTATCTGCTGCCATTGCGGCATCTGCCCCGTCCGATTCCGTGGCATCTGTCTCGCCCTGGGGCTCTTCGGGCAAGGGAGCGTCACCGGCTGGCGCGGCCTCGTCCGCTGCCAATTCCTGCGCACCCGACTCTTCCAGCGCCTTGAACAGGCTTTGCTGGGATTCGGGCTCCTCGAGCATGGGCAACTGGTCCAGCGACTGCAGGCCCAGGTCGTCCAGAAACTGGCGCGTGGTGGCGAACAAAGAGGGCCGGCCCACGGTTTCCCGGTGGCCAATGACCTCGATCCATCCCCGGTCTTCCAGTTGCTTGATCAGCAGGCTGTTGACCGTCACGCCGCGTATGTCCTCGATGTCGCCACGCGTCACTGGCTGGCGGTAGGCGATGATCGCCAGCGTCTCCAGGGTCGCGCGGGTGTAGCGTGGCGGCTTTTCGGGATGCAGCCGGTCCAGATAGACCCGCATCTCGGGCCGGCTCTGGAAGCGCCATCCAGACGCCACCTGCACCAGCTCCACACCTTTTTGCGCCCAGTCTTTCTGCAGGTCCAGCAGCAGGTCCTTCAGCGTGTCGGAGCCCAGCACGTCATCGAACAGCGAGCGCAGCTCACGCAGCGTGACAGGCTGCGGCGCACAGATCAATGCAGTTTCCAGGACCCGCTTGGCATCTACCGTATTCATGGCTCAGCGTCTCGGGAACAAAGGCGCGCGTGCCACCAGAGGTGGCAGCCAGGGTGCGCCGAATCAAAGAAGAGGAAGCAAGCGCTCCACGGATGCCATGCGAGAGATGGTCAGAGGCTTTCGGCGGGATTGTAGCTCAGCCCCCAATTTTCCAGCGCCTGTGCCATATCGGGCGGCAGCGGCGCGCGCAGCACCAGGGCCTGGCCTGTCATGGGATGGGTGAAGGCCAGCCGGAAGGCGTGCAGCGCCTGGCGCGCCATGCCGCCAGCCTCCTTGCCGCCGTAGACGGCATCGGCCACCAGCGGGTGGCCCAGCGATGCCATGTGCACGCGGATCTGGTGGGTGCGGCCCGTGTGCAGCGTGCAGCGCACCAGGCTGACTTCCTCGTTGCCGGCCAGCAGGTCGATGTCGGTGCGCGCGGTCTTGCCCGCATGCTGCGCCAGGTCGACCACGGCCATGCGCAAGCGGTTGCGCGGGTCGCGGCCGATGGGCGCATCGACCTCGCGGCGCTTGCGCGGGCCCCAGGCCTTGTGGGCCAGCGCCAGGTACTGGCGGCTGACATCGCGCGCGGCGATCATGGCCACCAGCGCGTCCATGGCGGCGCGGCTGCGTGCCACCACCATGAGCCCGCTGGTGTCCTTGTCCAGGCGGTGGACGATGCCGGCGCGCGGCACCTCCCGCGCCTTGGGGTCGCGCCCCAGCAGGCCGTTGAGCAGGGTTCCCGTCCAATTGCCCGGGGCCGGATGCACGACCAGGCCAGCCGGCTTGTTGACGACCAGCAGGTGCTCGTCCTCATACACCACGTCCAGCGCCATGTCTTCGGGCTGGAAGGCCATGCTCTGCTGCGTGGGCCGCATCTCCAGCACCATCCGGTCGCCGGCGGCCACCTTGGTGGCCGGCTTGACCAGCACACGCCCATTGAGCGTGACCGCGCCCTGCGCCAGCAGTTGCTGCAGATAGCTGCGGGAGAACTCGGCCACGCATTCGGCCAGCACCTTGTCGGCGCGCAGGCCGTGCTGGGCCGGCGGCACGGTGATCTCGCGCAGCTCGGCTGCGGCGGCCTCGACCTCACCGCCTTCGGCCTCGTCCTCGACCGGCTCCCACGGCGATTCGCCGGGCGCAGAAGAAACAAGCCCCTGCGGGGCAGGGGCTTGTCCGGTTTGCCTGGTGCTGCGGCTCATCAGCGAGAAGGCAGGTAGCGCGAAGGATCGACAGGCTTGCCCTGGCGACGCACCTCGAAGTGCAGCTTCACGCGGTCCGCGTCGGTGCTGCCCATCTCGGCGATCTTCTGGCCCTTGCGCACGGTCTGGTCTTCCTTGACCAGCAGCGTCTGGTTGTGCGCGTAGGCCGTGAGGTAGGTGTTGTTGTGCTTGAGGATGATCAGGTTGCCATAGCCACGCAGGCCGGCGCCGGCATAGACCACGCGGCCATCGGCAGCGGCCATCACGGGATCGCCGGCCTTGCCTGCGATGTCGTAACCCTTGTTGCGCGCCTCGTCAAAACCGGCGATCAGGCTGCCCGATGCAGGCCAGATGAAGTCCACATCGTCGGCGCCCTTGCCGGCTGCGGGTGCAGGGGCGGGTGCCGGGGTCGGTGCGGGTGCAGGCGTTGCCGTGGAGCCGCCCGACGATGCCACGGGCGGCAGCGGCGTTGCCACCACGGGCGAGCCGCTGGGCGTGGAGGAGGCAGTGGACGACGGGCGCGTGCCGACGCTGTCCGAGCTGGTCGGCGGCACGACGCGCACCACCTGACCGACTTCGATCAGGTTGGGGTTCTCCAGATTGTTCCAGCGCGCGATGTCCTTCCAGCTCTGGCCGGTTTCCAGGCCGATGCGGATCAGCGTGTCACCGGGCTTGATCGTGTAGTAGCCGGGCTTGCCGGCGTTTTCGACGCCGGGCAGCGGCTTGACGGCTGCCGATGGCGAGGAAGAGGTGGAGGAGGTGGTGGTCGTTCCACGGTCCTCCACGGGAGCCCTGTTCACTTGGGATGTGCAGCCTGCCAGAACCATGCCGGCCAGCACCACCGTTCCCCAAGCCCCAAGACTTCGCGATACCAACATAAGTTATTCCCTTCTAGGCGATGCCCGATTTTAGGGGGACAAAGTTCACGGCCTCCAAAATCGACTGCGTAAACCCGTGTGAACTCTTGTCAATCACCAGCAGTGCCTGCTTACCACCCGTAACCACCATGGGGGCGACAAGCCGCCCGCCCACGGCCAGCTGGTCGCACCAGGCCGAGGGCATGCTCTCGCCACCAGCGGCCGAGATGATGCCCGCATACGGCGCGCCGCTGCCATAGCCTTCCATGCCATCTCCAAAGATCAGATGGACATTGGTCAGCCGCCAGGGACGCAGGTTGCTGCGCGCTTTCTCGTGCAGGCCGCGCAGGCGCTCGATCGAATAGACCTCGCGTGCCACGCGCGCCAGCACCGCCGCCTGGTAGCCGCAGCCCGTGCCGATTTCCAGCACGCGGCCCAGGCCCGACTTCGCGGCTTCCGAGCCCAGCAGCAGCTCGGTCATGCGGGCGACCACGCTGGGCTTGGAGATCGTCTGGCCCAGGCCAATGGGCAGGCTGGTGTCTTCATAGGCCTGGTTGACCAGGGCGCTGTCCACAAAGCGGTGGCGCTCCACCGATCCCATGGCGGCCAGCACGGCCGGCGACTGTATGCCGGTGGCAGCCAGCCGCTGCACCATGCGGGCGCGAACGGCGGCCGAGTCCAGGCCGATGCCCGAAGGCTGTTGCGGGGCACGGGCACCGGCCGGCGCCAGCGCAGAGCGCGCAGGCGCCGCGCGCGAGGCCGGCGCAGGGGTCTGCACCGAGCGCGCCACCCACGAGGGAACTCCGGGACGGCGCTCGCTCACGGTTGCACCGCCCCGCCCTGGGTTGCCTGCACGCCCTGGCCGGCCGACGCCAGCCTGGCCGCCGTCTGTGCCCAGTAGCCCAGGTTGTCATGGTCGGTCAGGTCCACCTTCAGCGGCGTGACGGACACATGGCCGTGCGCCGTGGCGTGGAAGTCCGTGCCCTCCGAGTCATCCTTGGCCGCGCCTGCGCTGCCTATCCAGTACATCATTTCGCCGCGCGGGCTCTCCTGGGTGATGACGCGTTCGGCCGCATGGCGGCGGCCCAGCCGGCACAGCTTGAGGGGCTTGAGCGCGGACAAGGGCATGTTGGGAATGTTCACGTTGAGCAGCCAGGGCGACAGGCCGATCAGCTCCTGCGATTGCATGTCCATGACCAGCTGGCGCGCGGCGGCGGCAGCGGCCTCGATCTCGGACCAGCCCTTGTCCACCTGCGAGAAGGCAATGGAGGGAATGCCGAACAGAAAGCCCTCCATGGCGGCGCCCACGGTGCCGGAATAGATGGTGTCGTCGCCCATGTTGGCGCCGTTGTTGATGCCGGAGACCACCAGGTCGGGCCGGTAGCCCAGCAGGCCGGTCAGGGCGATGTGCACGCAGTCCGCAGGCGTGCCATTGACATAGCGAAAGCCGTTGTGGGCCTGGTGCACATACAGCGGCGCGTTCAGCGTCAGGGCGTTGGACTTGGCACTGTTGTTGTGCTCCGGTGCCACCACCTCGACGTCTGCCACCGTGCGCAGCGCCTCGTACAGGGCCTGGATGCCGGGCGCCTGGTAGCCGTCGTCGTTACAAATGAGAATCTTCATGGATACAGCAGGGATTGCGGGCGATTGTAGGCGGGCGTCTCGTCGCCCGAGGGACAGGAGGCATTCCCACCACACTCCTATCATCGGCCAGGCATTCAATCACAGGAGACAACCACCATGCACGCTTGGCTTTGCACCACGCCCACAGGCGTCGATCAACTGCAGTGGACGCAGCTGCCCACGCCCACGCCGGGCCCGGGGCAGGTACTGCTCGAAGTGAAGGCGGCCAGCCTGAACTTTCCCGATCTGCTGATCGTGCAGAACAAGTACCAGATGAAGCCTGAGCTGCCGTTCGTGCCGGGCTCGGAATACGCGGGCGTGGTCCAGGCCGTGGGTGAAGGCGTGAGCCACCTGGCCGTGGGCCAGCGCGTGGCCTGCCTGTCGGGCACGGGTGGCTTCGGCACCCATACGCTGGCGCCGGCCGCGCTTTGCATGCCGCTGCCAGACGGTTTCAGCTTTGTCGATGCTGCGGCCTTCATCATGACCTATGCCACCTCGCACCATGCGCTGATCGACCGCGGCCAGCTGCGCGCGGGCGAGACGGTGCTGGTGCTGGGCGCGGCGGGCGGCGTGGGCACGGCCGCCATCCAGATCGCCAAGGCGGCGGGTGCGCGTGTGATCGCAGCGGCCTCCACCGACGAAAAGTGCGCGCTGTGCAAGGCACAGGGCGCCGATGCCACCATCAACTACAGCCAGGGCGATCTGCGCGCTGCCATCAAGGAAGCCACCGACGGCAAGGGCCCCGACGTGGTCTACGACCCCGTGGGCGGCGACTTCGCTGAGCCGGCCTTCCGCTCCATCGCCTGGCGCGGCCGTTATCTGATCGTGGGCTTTGCCGCAGGCCCGATTCCTGCCCTGCCGCTGAACCTGCCGCTGCTCAAGGGCGCATCGCTGGTGGGCGTCTTCTGGGGCGAGTTCTCCCGGCGCGAACCCAAGGCCAATGCGGCCATGATGCAGGAGCTGGCGCAGTGGTACGGCCAGGGAAAGATCAAGCCCGTGATCGACCGCACCATGCCCATGGCCGAGCTGCACGCCGCCTATGCGCGCATGGGATCGCGCCAGGTGCAGGGCAAGCTGGTGATGGTCAACGAGCAGTGAACCGGGCGCTGGCCATGCCACACTGGAGGGCATTGCATTCTGAAACAACTGCCCACCCATGGCCGAGCGCTCCGCTTCCGAACTGGCACGCGAAACCCTGCGGCAACTGGCGCTGAACCGCCTGCCGCCCACCCCGGAAAACTACACCCGCCTCTATGAACAGGCGGCCGGCGAGCCCGGCCCCGCCAGCTTTCCCCAGGGCCCGCTGCGCCACGTGCATGCGCTTTTGCCTGCGCAGACGCCCGGACAGAAGCGCCTGCGCGACCAGCTGGGCGCCGCCATAGAGCGCAGCGACTGGCAAGGGCTGCAGCAGGTCATCACCGCCTATGCCAACGCGGCCCTGCAGCCGCCCGCCCATGAGGCCAGGCCCGTGGAGCTGCCCGTGCCGCCGCCCGTCCAGGCCCTGCCCGACGACCTGACCCAGCAGTTGGCGCGGCGCTTCGAGGCCTTGTCCACGCTGCTGGACACCCAGGACACCAAAACCGGGCAACTGCACCAGCAGCTGATGGAGCAGCTGCAATCGCCGCCCGTGGATGCCAAGGCCCTGGCGCGGCGCCTGCACGACCAGCACTACCAGCTGTCGTTCGCCATCGCCGACCAGCTTCAGGTCCTGCAGTTGATGCAGGAGTTGCTGCAGACCCTGGTGCAGCACCTGGCCCAGGACCCCACGCATGGCAGCTGGCTGGTGCAGCAGCTCACGGCCATCGAGCAGGCCATCACCCCGCCGCTGTCGCCCGCGCCCCTGGCCGATGCACGGCGCGAGCTGCAGACCGTGATCCACCGGCGCCTGCAGCTGCAGGACGGCATGGCCGCCGCGCAGCAGGCGCTCAGGGATATGCTGGGCGGCTTCGTCCAGCACCTGGCGCAGATCACGAGCAGCAACGAAACGCTGGGCGCCCGCATGGAAGAGGCGGCACGCCAGCTGGACGGCATCCAGCGCCTGGAAGACGCAGCCCCGCTGCTGCAGCAGGTGCTGGAGGCCACGCGCACCATGGCCGCCGGCAGCCGCGTGGCCCAGGAGGAGCTGCAGGCGCTGCGCGCCCATGTCGATGCCTGCGAGGCCCGCATCGAAACACTGCAGCAGGAGCTGGACGAGGCCGCGCGCCGCGCACGCCACGACCCGCTGACCGGCCAGCTCAACCGCCTGGGCGTGAGCGAGGCACTGGACCGCGAGGTGGCACGCGCACAGCGCCATGGCCAGCCGCTGAGCGTTGCCCTGGTCGACATGGACGGCATGCAGGCCCTCAATGCCGAACTGGGGCATGCCATGGGCGATGCCGCGCTGGTGCATGTGGCCCAGCTGGCGCGCCAAGGGCTGCGCCCAGAAGACGTGGTGGGCCGCTATGAAGGCCAGGCCTTCGTGCTGCTGCTGCCACAGACCCCGGAGACGGCGGGCGCCCAGGCGCTGCAGCGCCTTCTGCAGTTGCTGGAGCAGGCGCCTTTGCCCGCATCTGCTCAGCCCCCAGGCCAGCCCGCACCCCGGCCCCTGAGCTTCAGCGCGGGCGTGGCCCAGTTGCAAAGCCACGAAAACGGCATGGACGTGCTGCGCCGCGCCGACACCGCCATGCTGCAGGCCAAGGAGCGCGGCAAGCACTGCATTGCCACGGCATCAGGCGCACAATGGCAGCCAGTTGGAAATGCAGGCGCCGGCCTTTGATCCACCCAGGGCCACGCCCCGTCTTTCCCCGCTTTTTTGCGCCACCTGCCCCGAACCGCCATGCACCTGCCCTTCAGCGCCTCCGTCCCTGCACCGCGGCGCCAGTTTCTGGTCGGCTCGGGCCTGGCCACGGCGCTGGGCCAGTTGCCTGCCTGGGCCCGGCTGGGCGAGCGGCCTGCGCACAACCCCTTCACGCTGGGCGTGGCCAGCGGCGACCCCGAACCCGACAACGTGCTGCTGTGGACGCGGCTGACGCCACCGCTGGCCCAGCTGGGCGAGACCGACACCACGGCCATGCCTGCGCTCAAGATCCGCTGGGAGCTGGCGCACGACCCGCTGTTCCGCCAGATCGTGCGCAGCGGCGAGGCCATGGCCCAGCCCGAATGGGGCCACGGCGTGCATGTGCAGGTGGGAGGACTGGCGCCCGACCGCTGGTACCACTACCGCTTCATGCTGGGACAGGCGGTCAGCGGCACGGGCCGCTGCCGCACGGCGCCCGCCCCCGGCAGCATGCCGCAGCGCCTGCGCCTGGCCTATGCCTCCTGCCAGCGCTGGGAGCACGGCTACTACGCGGCCTGGCGCCAGGTGGTGCAGGATGCGCCGGACCTGGTGATCTTCCTGGGCGACTACATCTACGAATACGCCACGCCCGCCATGACGCTGGGCCTGGCCCGCACGCACAACCTGCGCGCCGCGCAGACCCTGCAGGACTACCGCGACCGCTACGCCCTGCACAAGAGCGACCCGCTGCTGCAGGCCGCGCACGCCCTGTGCAACTGGTCCGTGGGCTGGGACGACCATGAGGTGGAGAACAACTACGCGGGCGACCAGGGCCAGGGCGATGCCGCGCGTTTCCTGGCCCGGCGCATGGCCGCCTGGCAGGCCTTCTACGAAAACATGCCGCTGCGTGCCAGCGCGCTGACGGGCGCCGGGGCATCGCATGGCGGCGGCGGACTGCAGCTGTACCGCAGCCTGCAATGGGGCCGGCTGGCCCGGCTGCATCTGCTGGACGGCCGCCAGTACCGCAGCGCCCAGGCCTGCCGCATCGAGGGCGAGGCAGACAAGGGCAGCGTGCGCCCTGCGCAATGTGCGGCCCTGTCGGACACGGCGCGCAGCTTCCTGGGCTGGACGCAGGAGCAGTGGCTGTACCGCCAACTGGCCGAGGACGCACGCCACCAGGGCAGCGAGGGGCCGCGCTGGAGCATCCTGGCCCAGCCCACCCTGCTGTCGGCACACCGGCCGCCCTCGGGATCGCAGGCCACGGACAGCTGGGACGGCTACCCAGCCGCGCGCCAGCGTCTGGTGCGCCACCTCACGCCGGGCGCCCAGCCCACGCCGCGCAACAGCGTGCTGCTGGGCGGCGACCTGCACCAGAACTACGTCTGTGCCGTGCATGCCGATCCCGAGGCCGCGCCCGAACGGCGCAACCCCATCGTGGCCAGCGAGTTCTGCAGCACCTCGATCACCTCGCGCAGCGGCACCACACAGGCCAAGGTCGATGCCATCGTCGCCCACAACCCGCAGGTGCTGTACGCACGCTGCGAGGAACGCGGCTATGGCCTGGCAGACATCACGCCCGAACGCTGGACCAGCGAGCTGCGTGCCGTGGCCAACCCCATGCGCGCCGACAGCCGCATCTACACGCTGGCCCGCTTCACCGTCGAGGACAGGCGGCCCGGCCCCGTAGCCAGCTGACAGGGCACTGACACAGGGCACGACCGAAGGGCACTTTCAGCAGGCCTCGGAATCAGTGGCTATCCTGACATCGCCCCCCGGCATGCCGCCTATCGTATGGTGAGCTGCCTTGCCCCGCCCACCAGAACACGGAAGCCATGCACCTGACTTTCAGCGCCTACTACACCCTGATCTTCGCCGCCCTCGTCCTTTTGCTGGGCAAATGGCTGGTGCAGCACCTGCGCCTGCTGCGCGAATTCAACATCCCCGAGCCCGTGGCCGGCGGTCTGGTCGTCGCCGTCGCCCTGTTCGTGCTCAACCAGACCCTGGGCTACACCTTCAGCTTCAGCAGCGAGCTGCAGATGGCCTTCATGCTGGTGTTTTTCTCGTCCATCGGCCTGAGCGCCAATTTCGCCAAGCTGCGCGAAGGCGGCCGTTCGCTGCTGCTGTTCCTGGCCGTGGTCGCCGTCTTCATCGGCCTGCAGGACCTGGTGGGCGTGAGCCTGGCCACGATGCTCGGGCTCGACCCGCTGTTCGGGCTGATCGCAGGCTCCGTCACCCTGACGGGCGGCCATGGCACGGCAGGCGCCTGGGGCCAGGTTTTCGAGCGCGAATACGGGATCCAGGGCGCGGTCACGCTGGGCATTGCCTGTGCCACCTTCGGACTGGTGATCGGCGGCCTGATCGGCGGCCCGCTGGCCAAGGCCCTGATCACGCGCCGCAGGCTTGCCGTGCACGACCCCGCAGCCGCCCCCGAAAAACAGCCCCCGCTGGGCGAAAGTGCAAGCCACGGCGGCTTCGAGAACCCCGAGCAGACGCGCCTGATCACCACCAGCGCGGCCATAGAAACACTGGCCCTGTTCGCGGGCTGCCTGGGCTTTGCCGAGTTCATGGCGCAGTTCACCGCCGGCACCCTGTTCTCCCTGCCCACCTTCGTCTGGGCGCTGGCAGGCGGCGTCGTGATCCGCAATACGCTGGACTATGTCTTTCACTTCCAGGTATTCGACCGGGCCATCGACGTCTTCGGCAATGCCTCGCTGTCCATCTACCTGGCCATGGCCCTGCTGTCGCTCAAGCTGTGGGAGCTGGCAGGGCTGGCGGCGCCGCTGATGGTGATCCTGGCGGCCCAGACCCTGGTGATGGGCCTGTATGCCGCGCTGGTGACCTTCCGCATCATGGGCAGCAACTACGATGCGGCCGTGCTGGCCGCCGGCCACTGCGGTTTCGGCATGGGTGCCACGCCCACGGCCGTGGCCAACATGCAGGCCATCACCAACCAGTACGGCCCCTCGCACAAGGCCTTTCTCATCGTGCCGATGGTGGGCGCCTTCTTCGTCGACATCGTCAATGCCACGGTGATCCAGCTGTTCATCCGCTGGCTGCACTGACCACCGCAAACACCGAACGCACCATGCCCCTGCTGCGCCGCGCCCTTGCCACCACCCAGGCGCTCGTCCTGGCCCTGCTGCTGGCAGGCTGCAGCCTGCCGCCGCTGGCTGGCCGCAGCGAATCCACGGCGCTGCCGCCCGAGGCCGCCCAGGCCACGCTGCTGGGCCAGGCGCTGGCACCGCTGCTGGACCAGCATCCGGGGCTTACCGGCATCCACGCGCTTTCCGATGCACGCAACGCCTACGCGGCGCGTGCCCTGCTGGCCCGCGTGGCCCAGCGCACGCTGGATGTGCAGTACTACATCTGGCGAGACGACACCACGGGCCACCTGCTGCTTGACGAACTGCGCCAGGCCGCCGACCGGGGCGTGCGCGTGCGCCTGCTGCTGGACGACGGCGGCACGGCGGGGCTGGACACGCAGCTCAGCGCGCTGGACCGGCATCCGCAGATCGAGGTGCGGCTGTTCAACCCCTTTGCGCAGCGCACGCCCAAGGCGCTGGGCTATGTGACGGATTTCTCGCGCACGCAGCGGCGCATGCACAACAAGAGCTTCACGGCCGACAGCCAGGCCAGCATCGTGGGTGGACGCAACATCGGCGACGAGTACTTCGCAGCCACCGACGGCGTGCTGTTCGCCGACCTGGACGTGGTCGCCATGGGGCCGGTGGTGGCCGATATCGCGCACTCGTTCGACCAGTACTGGGCCAGCGCCTCGGCCTACCCCGTGGCCAGTCTGCTGCCGCCGCTGCCCGACTATGCGGTGGCGCGCGCCAGCGAGGCCCTGGCCACCGAGGTGCAGCGGCCCGAGGCCCAGGCCTATGGGCGCGCCGTGGCGCAAAGCCCGTTCACGCAAGAGCTGCTGGCCGGCCGCCTGCCACTGCAATGGGCCCGCGCCACCCTGGTCAGCGACGACCCGGCCAAGGTGCTGGGCCAGGAGCCCAGGCAGGGGCTGCTGATCACGCAGCTGGCACCCGCCATCGGCCAGCCGCAGCGCCAGCTGGACCTGGTCTCGCCCTACTTCGTGCCCACCGAGGCCGGTGTGCGCGCCCTGGCCGGCCTGCGCCGCCAGGGCATTGCCGTGCGCGTGCTCACCAACAGCCTGGAGGCGACCGACGTGGCCGTGGTCCACGCCGGCTATGCCCGGTACCGGCGCCCGCTGATCGAGGAAGGCGTGCAGCTGTATGAGCTGCGCCGCCAGATCGGCGAGCCGGACACGCCCGCCGCCGATGCAGGCGTGCCCCGGCAAGGGCTACCGTCGCCCGCCGCGTCCTCGGGCGGGAAGTCGGGCGGGAAGGCGGGCGTGGGTTCGGGCAGCCGCCCCGGCAGCTCGGGCTCCAGCCTGCATGCGAAGACTTTTGCGGTCGATGGCGAGCGCATCTTCGTGGGCTCGTTCAACTTCGACCCGCGCTCGGCCCACCTCAACACCGAGATGGGCCTGCTGATCGACAGCCCCGAGATGGCTTCGCAGATGAGCCGCATGCTCGACCAGAGCCTGCCGTCCGCCGCCTACCACGTGCAGATCGATGCACAGTGCCGCCTGAGCTGGACCACGGAAAGCGGCACGCCGCCTGAGCCACTCACCACCACCACCGAGCCCGGCAGCAGTGCATTCAAGCGCCTGATGCTGCGCGTGCTGGGCTGGCTGCCCATCGAGGGGCTGCTTTGATGCCGGGCCTGGCCGCTCAGTCCAGCCGGATCGACGGGCGCAGGCGCGAATTCATCAAATCGATCAGCCACAGCAGCCCGCCGCGCCAAAAGCCGTAGATGCGGGCCTGGTGCGAGCGGTACAGCATGATGTGGCTCAGCATGGCCATGCGCCCGCGGATCACGCCGCCGTTGAACAGGCCGAATTTGCCCAGCGATCCATAGGCGTCGTAATGGGCCAATGACACCAGGGCGCCAAAGTCGCGGTAGGCAAAGCCTTCGGGACGGAAACCCGGCTCCTTCAGCAGGCGCGGCAGCGTCTCCACCAGATAGCGGGCCTGCTGGTGCGCCACCTGGGCGGTGGGCGGCAGCGGCACGCTGGCGCCGGGCAGGGTGAAGCTGGCGCAATCCCCCACGGCGTAGACATGGGGGTCGCTGGTCTGCAGCTGGCCGTTGACCTTGAGCTGGTTGCCTTGCGTGGTCTCCAGTCCCAGCTGCGCCAGGAAGGCCGGGGCCTTCACGCCCGCTGCCCAGACACGCAGGCCTGCGGGGACGAACTCGCCGCTGGCCAGCACAAACCCCTCTTCGCTGGCCGACTGCACGCGGCCGTTGACGATCACCGAAACGCCCAGGGCCTGCAGGCGCAGGCGCGTGGCTTCGGAAATCTCTTCAGGAAAACCGGGCAGCAGGCGCGGCCCGGCCTCGATCAGCACGATGCCGAAGCGCGCGGCCTCGCCCAGCGCGCCGTAGGCGCGGGCGCTCTCGGCCAGCTGCACCAGCTCGGCCGCCAGCTCCACGCCCGTGGCGCCGCCGCCCACGATGGCCACGCGCAACTGCTCGCCGCTGGTCATGCAGCGCACCATGCGCAGGCGGATCTCGCTGTTGAAGGCATCGGCCTTGCGGCGCGAGTCGATCATGAAGCAGTGCTCGTCCACGCCCGGTGTGCCGAAATCATTGGCGCCGCTGCCCACGGCGATCACCAGCCGGTCGTAGGCAATGCGCCGGCCCGGCACGATCTCGCGGCCATCGGGCGCCTCGATGGGGGCCAGCAGCACCTCGCGCGCCTCGCGGTCCAGGCCGCACATTTCGCCGGGCTGGTAGGCAAAGCTGGCGTCGCTGGCCTGGGCCAGGTAGGTGGTCTGCTGCTGGGCCAGGTCGCGCGTGCCGGCTGCAATGGTGTGCAGCATGGGCTTCCAGACATGGGCCGAATCGCTGTCCACCAGGGTCACCGAGCCGATGGCCCCCGTGCGCCCCTTGCCCAGCGCCGTGGCAATCTCCAGCCCCGCCACGCCACCGCCCACGACGACGATGCGCGCCCCGCCCGATCCCGTTGCCGAACCCGCTTCTTGTTCCTTGCCCATTGCTGCTCCCTGCCGGAAGGCCCGGCCGGCCGCACCATGCGCCGGCTTGCAGGACATTCGCTTCCAGACAGTCTTGATTCTTGTCAGTTTGGGTAGCAGGCGACTTGCTAGGGGTAAGCCCCAGATCTGCAACAGATATCTGATAGAAGACCGCCGATCGCGCAAGGCCCAGTCTTGTACAGGACCGCGCTGCAGGAAAAACATTGTCTCTGCCGGATGGCCAGCCGGACGTGATCATTGCGCTATCAACACAAGAGCATCCGCCCCGTCCGTCACGCAGCATTGCCGACGACATGACGACCTGCATCTGCAGGCCTGCACGAATGCCCCGCCTCCGGGCCCGCGATTTGCGATTGTCAATATACGAAACGTATATTCCCCGTATGATCGCCACCCCATGGGAATCGTCAAAATATCCGACCAATTGCACGACCAGATCCGCCTGTCCAGCGCGGCCCTGGGTCGATCCATCAACGCCCAGGCCGAGCATTGGCTGCGTGTCGGCCAGCTGGCCGAACACCATCCCCATCTCGACTACGCAGGCATCTGCGCCCTGCTGCTGCAAGAGGCCGCGGCCACGCTGAAGCTGGGCGAGCCCGAGGCGGCACCGGCTCCCGCCGATACGGCAGCACGCCGCCCGCGCCCCGTGCGCCTGTCGGGAGGCCTGCAATGAGGGGCGCCAAGCTGCGCAGCGTCCCGCTGCACGATGCCCTCGATATCGGGCAATCACGCAAGGCCGGTGGCCTGGCCGCCCGCGTCCTGCAGATGCTGGTGCCCCACGTGCAGCCGGGCGTCAGCACCGAGCACCTGGACAAGCTCTGCCATGACTTCATCGTCGATGAACTGCGCTGCGTGCCCACCAATGTGGGCTACCACGGCTTTCCGAAGACGGTCTGCACCTCGCCCAACCACGTGGTCTGCCACGGCATTCCCGACGCCCGGCAGATCCTGCGCGAGGGCGACATCCTCAATGTCGATGTGGCCGTGACCACGCCCGAGGGCTGGATCGGCGACACCAGCCGCATGTACTTCGTGGGCCAGCCCTCCAACCAGGCGCGCCGCCTGGTGGAGACCACCTACGAGGCCCTGCTGGCCGGCATCCGCGCCGTGCGCCCCGGCGCCACGCTGGGCGACATCGGCCATGCCATCCAGACCGTGGCCCAGCGCGAGCGCTTCAGCGTGGTGCGCGAGTACTGCGGCCACGGCATCGGCAAGGTCTACCACGACGACCCTCAGGTGCTGCATTACGGCCAGCCCGGCCAGGGCATGGTGCTGGAGGCCGGCATGATCTTCACCATCGAGCCCATGCTCAACGCCGGCAAGGCGGCCACGCGCGAACTGGCCGACGGCTGGACGGTGATCACCAACGACAAGTCGCTGTCCGCCCAGTGGGAGCACATGGTGGTGGTGACCGACACGGGCTTCGACGTGCTCACGCGCTGGCCCGAGGGCACGGGCAGCTACGCGGCCATCTGAGCATGGCGTCCAACTACCTGTACCTGGGCCTGGCCATCGTCGCCGAGGTGGCGGCCACGTCCTGCCTCAAGCAGTCCGAAGGCTTCACGCGGCTGTGGCCCAGCGTGGTCACGGTCCTGGGCTACGCGCTGGCCTTCTACTTCCTGTCGCTGACGCTGCGCACCGTGCCCACGGGCGTGGCCTATGCGATCTGGTCCGGCGCGGGCATCGTGCTGATCTCCCTGGTCGGATGGCTCTGGCAGGGCCAGACGCTGGACCTGCCCGCGCTGGCGGGCATGGGCCTGATCGTGGCGGGCGTGCTGGTCATCCAGCTGTTTTCCAAGACGGCCGGACACTGAGCCGCTGCCCGCGCTGCGGCCCGACCATCAGCCCGTGATGGCCTGGACCGATCCGGCCTGCCGGCGCAGCTCGAACTTCTGGATCTTGCCCGTGCTGGTCTTGGGCAGTTCGCCAAAGACCACGGCGCGCGGCACCTTGTAGCCGGCCAGGTGCTTCTTGCAGTGGGCCACGATGTCTTCGGCCGTGGTCTGCGCGCCGGCCTTCAGCTCGATGAAGGCGCAGGGCGTCTCGCCCCACTTGGGATCGGGCTTGGCCACCACGGCGGCGGCCAGCACGGCCGGGTGGCGGTAGAGCACGTCCTCGACCTCGATGGACGAGATGTTCTCCCCGCCCGAGATGATGATGTCCTTGCTGCGGTCCTTGATCTGTATATAGCCGTCCGGATGCTGCACGGCCAGGTCGCCCGTGTGGAACCAGCCGCCGCGGAAGGCCTCGTCCGTGGCCTGCGGGTTCTTCAGGTAGCCCTTCATGGCGATGTTGCCCTGGAACATGATCTCGCCCATGGTCTGGCCGTCATGGGGCACGGGCTCCATGGTCTCCGGATCGAGCACGCTGGCCGAGCGCTGCAGGTGGTAGCGCACGCCCTGGCGGGAATTGAGGCGCGCCCGTTCGCCGATGTCCAGCGCATCCCAGGCCGCGTGCTTGGCGCAGACCGTGGCCGGGCCATAGACCTCGGTCAGGCCGTAGACATGAGTGATGTCGAAGCCCAGCTGCTCCATGCCCTCGATCATCGACGCCGGTGGCGCCGCGCCTGCCACCATGGCCTTGACTCCGGCGGGCACACCCTCCTTCATGGCGGCCGGCGCGTTGACCAGCAGGCCATGCACGATGGGCGCGCCGCAGTAATGCGTGACGCCGTGGTTGCGGATGGCGTCGAAGATGGCCTGCGCCTCCACCCTGCGCAGGCAGACATTGACCCCCGCGCGTGCCGCCACCGTCCACGGAAAGCACCAGCCGTTGCAATGGAACATGGGCAGGGTCCACAGGTAAACGGCGTGCTTGGGCATGTCCCACTCCAGCACATTGCTGATGGCATTGATGGCCGCACCCCGGTGGTGGTAGACCACGCCCTTGGGGTTGCCCGTGGTGCCGCTGGTGTAGTTCAGCGCAATGGCGTCCCACTCGTCGGCAGGCAGCTGCCAGTCGAAACCGGCATCGCCACCGGCCACGAAGTCGTCGTAGTCCAGGCTGCCCACCTGCTCGGCGGCCGGTCCGTACAGCGCGTCCTCGACCTGGATCACCAGCAGCGGCGCGCTGCGCTGGCGCAGCTTCAGCGCCTTGGCCACCACGCCCGTGAACTCCGGGTCCACGATCAGCACCTTGGCCTCGCCGTGGTCCAGCATGAATGCAATGGTTTCCGCATCCAGCCGCGTGTTCAGCGCATTGAGCACGGCCCCCGCCATGGGCACGCCGAAATGCGCCTCCACCATGGGCGGCGTATTGGGCAGCATCACGGCCACGGTGTCGTTCTTGCCCACGCCCGCCTTGTGCAGGCTGCTGGCCAGCTGGCGGCAGCGCGCATAGGTCTCGCCCCAGCTGCGGCGCAGCGTGCCGTGGACCACGGCCAGCCGCTCGGGATAGACCTCGGCCGTGCGGGCGATGAAGCCCAAGGGGCTGAGCGGCGCATGGTTGGCGCTGTTGCGCTCCAGATGCTGGTCGTAAATGTGGGTCATCGTGGTCTCCGGTTCGCTGGGTTTTCTGGTGAGATGCCCGCCTGCCGCCGCAGGCTGGCGAAACCTGAAGATATAGCAAGACAGGCTTACACAAGCTTGATGCGCATCCATCCGGCTCGCCACCGCACAGGCCCGGATAACCAAAGCGGCATGCATGGTCTTTGCAGGGCATCACAACTTTCAGAATTTCATGGAAATTGAAAATACTTATGCAGAACAATCACTTGACCTGCCTGCAGGCGCGCCCCCGACTGTCCCCCAGGCGACTGCACAACCACAGTCCTCTATAAGACATCATTTATCAGATGACTCGGCCGCACGGCCTCGGCTTCACTCGTAGAATCGCCGCTTGGATTCGCCGGCCAGCACCGCTGGAAGGCGAACAAGGAGTTCCTAGAGGAGTCGCCTGGCAACGCTCCAGGCATCGTTGGAGACGAGCCTGCACCCCACCGGTGCAGGCTTTTTTTTGCTTCAGCGCAGGCTCAGGGACTGGCGCTTCCAGGCCGGGTCCTGCCAGCGCTGGAACAGCGGCAGGGCAGACACATCGCCGGTCACGCGCTCGGTGGCCAGGCCGTCCAGCCGCACCACCTCGAAGCTCTTGCGGTAGCGGCCCTGGCCACGGGCCTCGCGCGCCACCAGCATCAGCTGGCCGCCAGGCACCCAGCCCGCCCATTCGGCCACGCCGGTCTCCGGGGCGGTGGCGGCCGGGGGCAGCACGTCGGCCAGCCAGCCGCCTTCGGTCTTGCGCAGCACCCACAGTTCGCGCCAGCCTTCCAGCGGCTGCACGGCCAGGGCCACGGCCGTGCCCTCGCGGTTGGTGCTGGCCGATGCAGCCCACACCACGCCATAGGTGCAGCGGCGCAGCAGCGGGGCCTTGGCGCCGTGCTGGGCGTCCACCAGCAGCACGCAGGTTTCGCCGGCAGCACCGGGCTCGGTCAGCAGCGTCGGGCGGGCTCCGGCAGCAGGAGCCGCAGCAGCAACAGGCGACAGCGCCCAGCGCACGGCGCTCACCCGCATGGCCGCGTCGTTGTAGGCGCTCTGGTCTTCATCGGGCAGCTCGGACTTGCTGACGCCCGTGAACTCGGCAAGCGCCCGGGCGGCCGATGCCGCCACGGCAGGGTCGGCCATGCTCTTGCGCGCCTGCTGAAAGGCCAGCGCCGCCCACACGCTGGCGCGGCGCATCTGCACGCGGCCGCGCAGGTAGGGCGGCAGGCCGGTCACGTCCACGCGCTCCAGCACATCGGCCTGCCAGGCATGCATGCGGGCGCGCTCATGGGCCGGCAGATCGGGGTCCACGCATTCGGGCCTTGTCAGCGCCAGGGCGGCGCGGGCGCGCTGCGGCGCGTCGGCGGCGGGCATGGCCAGCACGCGGCGGAAGAATTCGCCTTCATAGCAGACCTGCATGCGGCCTTCGACCTCATAGGTCGCAAAGCGCAGGCCGTAGCCGTTGGCCACATCCAGGTGGGCCGACAGCGTGGCGCCCGAGGCCTTGCCGGGCGCCGCAGCGGAGGCGCGCCGCGCCAGCCGGTCGGCAAAGCCGCCCAGTGCGTCGAAGGCCTGCGCGCCTTCGGCGCCGGCCAGGGTCCTGGCGGGCGCAGCCTGCAGGTAGGCGGCCACCAGGCCGATGCCCAGCGCCTCGGCACCGGGCGTGTCCTGCACGAAGCGCAGCACGGCCAGCAAGGCGGGGGCATCGGCCTCGGTCATGGCCACGCGGCGCACATCGCCGGCGCGGATGAAGCCGCCGCGCTCGCGCTTGTGGTCCCAGACCTGGAGGTAGTCCAGGCGTTCGCCCCTGATCTCCAGCACCTCTCCCTGCCACAGGCTGGCCTGCTGCTGGGCGCCATCGCGCGGCGCGGCGCGCAGGCTGGCCTGGTCCTGCACCACGATGGCGCTGCCCATGCCGGTGGCCAGCGCTGCGGCGGCCAAGGTCGATACGGTCAGCATGGCTTATTGCTCCTGAACGGCTGCGTTGGCATCTTCGGCCGCCACGGAGGCTGCGCCGGCCTGTGCATTGCGGCTGCCGCCCAGCAGGGCCGCGCCGATGAAGTCGCCATTGGTCGGCGGGGGCGCGATGATGACCTGGATCTTGTCCGAAAGCTTGTCGGCCAGCGTCTTCTGGATGAGCAGCGGGTAGCGCGTGACCAGGGTGCCCTCGCGCGCCATCTGCTCGGCGTTGACCTTGCCCAGGCGGTCCATGCGGAAGGCCTCGGCCTCGGCCAGCTTCTGGCGTGCATCGGCTTCGCCATTGGCCTCGATGCGGCGGGCCTGGGCGCTGCCCTCGGCGGCTTTCACGCGGGCCACGCGCTCGGCCTCGGCCTCCAGCTGGCGCTGCTCGATCTGGCGCTGCTTGAAGGGCAGCACATGCTTCATGGCCTCTTCCTGGGCACGCGCCGCAATCACCTGCTCGCGGGCGGCGGCTTCGGCGGCCACTTCGCGGCGCACCTTGTCGGCATTGGCATCCAGCTCGGTTTCCTTGACGCGCTTGTCCTTGAGTTCCAGCGTGTAGCGCATCTTCTCCGAGGCCAGCTCCTCGGCCAGCAGGCTGTCCATGCCGCGGCGGTACTCGGCGGGCAGGTCCACCTTGCCGATCTGGATGCTGCGCAGCGTGACGCCGTCGGCCGCCAGGCGCGTGCGCAGTTCGGTCTCCATGATCTGGGCGATCTCGGCACGCTTGGTCGAGAAGATTTCGCGCACGGTGTAGCGCGCAAACACCTTGTAGACCAGGCCCTGCACGGCGGGCTCCACGATGTCGCCGCCTATGTCCAGAGGCAGGTTGCCGGCCTTGACGGCGGGCGATGCGGGATCGAGCGCATAGCGCACGTTCAGGTCCAGACCCAGGGACAGGCCCTCGACCGACTGCAGGGGTGCGCTGCCATTGGCCTGGCGCATGGCCTCCGGGCGGTAGCTCTGGTCGCGCAGGGAGAACACGCGCACCGTGTGCAGGCCCGGCACCACCCACACGCTGCCATCGCGCCACAGGCTGACGGAGCCTGTGAACTGGTTCAGGCGCACGCCCAGCGTGCCCTGCTCCAGGTGCTGCACGGGCGGGTTGCGCACCACCACCAGACCTGCCGCCACCACCACGGCGCCGATGGCCAACCAGCGCACGGTACGTGCCGTGGGCAGCAGGACCGCCCAGTCCACGGGCTGGCGGCGGGGCGCGTTGCCCGGCAGCGTTGCAGCATCGGACCCGGCTGCGGGCGCGGCAGTGCCGGCTTCGTCCAGACGGGCGGACTTGCGGCCCGTCAGGGCCTGCATGATGCGGTTCCAGGTGGCTTTCATGGTGTTCTCTCTCTCGGCTGTGATGGCTGTTGTTGGCTGTTTCTGAGGCACCGGAAACAGGGGTGGCTCATTGAGGACCGATTGTTCGGATCTCCCCCGGAAGCAACAACGCAGCGCACGGACCAAAGCGCTCACACCGGCGGCGCAAACGCTCCGGCCCCGGAAGAAAAACTCACACCCGGGCCGGCGCAGGGCCGAGATAATCCCGCGAACACCGCCACGGCGGCCTCCCCCGACCCCACCACCGCACAGCCCCATGACCCGTATCGCCGTGATCGAAGACGACCTGCCCACCAGCAACCAGTTGGCGGGATGGATACGCAGTGCGCGCAGCGGCATCGTGATCGACCAGTGGTTCACGCGCGACGAGGCCGAGGCCGCCCTGGCCCGCGAGCACTACGACGCCGTGGTGCTGGACATCGAGCTGGGCCGCGAGCGCCATGCGGGCGTGGCCCTGATCAACGCCATCAACAAGCTGGGCCAGGGCACGCCGGTGCTGGTGGTCTCGGCCATGCCGGCCGCCATCTACCGCAGCATCATGAAAGCGCTGGACGCCTGGGATTACCTGCAAAAGACCACCTTCGAGGAGGCGGACTTCATCGAGACCTTCCTGGACATCCTGCGCACCACGCAGCGCGCGGCGCCCGTGGCCGCGCAGGCCGCCGCAGCGCCCGCAGGCGACGCCCTGGTGCTGGACCCGCTGTGGCAGCGCACGCCCACCTGGCGCGGCGAGCGCATCAACCTGCCGCTGACGGCCCAGCGCATCCTGGCCACGCTGCACCAGCGCGGCGGCGAAGTGGTGTCCTACGACGAGCTGTTCGAGGTGGTCAAAAGCGGCCGCAACCGCGACAACGTGCGCAAGCACGTCAGCACCATCCGCGAGGCCCTGCGCGAGGTGGACCCGGGCTTCGAAGGCATAGAGAACGTGCCCATGCGCGGCTTTCGCTGGGTGGGCCAGGCCGGCGCCGCCGTCCGCACATGAAGCGCCTGCTCAACCCCAGGCTGGAGCTGCGCCGGCTGGAAGTGCCTCGCCTGGGCCTGGCCGCCTTCCGCCAGCGCATCCTGCTGCGCGGCGTGTTCGTGCTGCTGGCCGTGGCCACGGTGTCCTTGAGCGTGGTGGTGCTCAAGGACGAGAAGGAACGCGCCTGGCAGGCCTACCAGCACGGCTTTGTGCGCAGCCAGGCCGAGGTCATGGCGCGGCTGCGCCATCCTTCGGGCCGGCTGGCCCTGCTCAACGCCGGCCACCTGGGCCAGGGCGTGACGCCGCTGGCGCCGCTGCTGCTGCCCTACGCGGCCATCGACTTCGACGATCCGCAAAAGTCCCAGCAGGCCGTGGAGATGGCCGGCTGCTCGGTGCAGTACCCCGATGGCGCCTCGCTGTGCGCAGCCATTGGCAACAATCCCTACGCAGGCGGATTCATCTATCTGGTGGGCAGCTTCTTCGCAGGCGAGCTGACACCGCGCGAGCGCGGCTCGCGCGAGCCCGCCCAGGCGCACCGCGCCCGCATCACGCTGGACATGCGCGGCAGCACCTACCGCTGGATCGCGCCCTATGAGGCCATGCCGCAGCAGGGCAACAAGTCCGGTAACGGCGAGCACGGCCGGCTCACCGGCTTTGTGGACAACGGCACGCCCCAGCTTGAGGCCCGCGCGCGGCCCGTGCGCGATTTCCGTGGCTGGCTCTGGCAGAACGGCCATTGCCGCGACCTGCCGCCTGGCGTGCAGGGCAATGCAGGCAATGACAAGACCCCCCCTGCAGCCGACTGCCTGCGCCGCACGCACTACTCCATCCGCCTGCCGGTCGAGCTGTTCCGCGAAGCCCTGTTCCGCAGGGACGTGCGCCCCGTCTGGCCGCCCGAAGACCTGGGCAGCATGCGTGTGCGCGTGGAAATGCTGGCCCCCGGCAACACGGAGCCGCCGCTGTTCGACAGCAATGCGCCGGGAGCGCAGCTTGCGGCCTCGCTCAACGACATCTCGCGCAGCCTGCTGCCGGGCGAGCGCGTGCAGATCCGCAAGGTGGGCGCCGATGAAGCCAGCGCCATCACCCTCAAGGGCGTGGATGTGCAGGCCGCGCCGTCGGCGCCCTGGCTGCTGCGCCTGATCAGCTGGCTGCCGCTGGATGCGGCCGGCGTCTCCGCCGCCACCATGACCCCGGCCGTGCCCACGGGCCAGGACATTCTGGACACGCCCACGGGCAATTACACCGTCAGCTTCACCGGCCACCCGCGCGATGTGGAGCAGGGCCTGGCCGCCGTGGCCACGCGCCTGTCCTGGTACCTGGGCGCCATGCTGGCCGCCATTGCGCTGGCCTGGCTGATCGTCGAGCTGGGGCTGATCCGCCGCGTGACCGCCCTCACCCGGCGCGCCGCCGCCGTGTCCTACAACGTGCAGGACGGCCATGTCGGCCCGCGCCTGGGCGACCTCGAAGTATCGGACCTTCGTGGTTCCGACGAGCTGGGCATTCTGGCCGGCGGACTGGCCGACCTGCTGCAGCGCGTGAAGGACGACCTGCAGCGCGAGCAACTGCGCGCCCAGCAGGAACGCGACATGTGGCATGCCGTGGGCCACGAGATCATGTCGCCCCTGCAATCGCTGATGGTGCTTTACGGGCCCGACGACCCCGGCCACCGCTACGTGCAGCGCATGCAGCAGGCCGTGCATGTGCTCTACGGCACGGCATCGCCGGCCGAGGCGCTGCAGGCCGCCAACGTGCCCGAAGGCCGGCTGGACCTGAACGCCTTTCTGTCCCACGTGGCCGCCAACGCGCACTTTGCGGGCATTGCCAACGTGGTCTACGAAGGCGGGAGCGGGGGCGGGAGCGGGGGCGGGAACAGGGACGTCACGGGCGCCGTGATCGTGCGCGCCGACGAGTTTGCGCTGGAAGACGTGGTCACCCACATCCTGCGCAATGCCGACAGCTACCGGCCCGCGGGCACGGCCATCACGCTGTCGCTGTCGGCCTCGGAGTCCGCCGCCAGCGCCACGCTGCACAACCAGGGCGCCACCATTGCGGAGGACCTGCTGGAGCGCATCTTCGAGCTGGGCGTGTCCGCCCCCCAGGAGCCGGCGGCCGCCGGCGGCGCCGAGCACCGGGGCCAGGGCCTGTTCGTGGCCAGGACCTACATGGCCAAGATGGGAGGCACGATCAAGGCGCACAACACGCGCGATGGCGTGGCCTTCACGCTGACCTTCCAGCGCCTGGGCTGAGGGCCGGGCACCGCCGGCCAGTGCCCCCGGGGCACGGCCGGATGGCCCCGCGAAGGCACAATACGCGGGTGTCCATTCCCCAATCGTTCATCCAGGAATTGCTCTCGCGCGTCGACGTGGTCGATATCGTGGGACGCTACGTGCAGCTCAGGAAGGGCGGCGCCAACTTCATGGGCCTGTGCCCGTTCCACAGCGAGAAGTCGCCCTCCTTCACCGTCAGTCCCAGCAAGCAGTTCTATCACTGCTTTGGCTGCGGCAAGAATGGCAACGCCATCGGCTTTCTGATGGACCATGCCGGCATGGGCTTCGTCGAAGCCGTGCAGGATCTTGCCGGCCAGGTCGGCCTGCAGGTGCCGCAGGACGACATCAGCCCCGCCGAGCGCGAGCGCCAGGCCGCGCAAAAGCAGAAACAGGCCACCCTCACCGACGTGCTGGAGAAGGCAGGCGACGCCTACCGCAAGCACCTCAAGGCATCGCCCCAGGCCATCGACTACCTCAAGCGCCGCGGCGTCTCGGGCGAGACCGCCAAGCGCTTCGGCCTGGGCTACGCGCCTGCGGGCTGGCGGTCGCTGGCCAGCGTGTTTCCGCAGTACGACGATCCGCAGCTCGAAGAATCGGGCCTGGTCATCGTTGGCGAGGGCGACGACAAGCGCTACGACCGCTTCCGCGACCGGCTGATGTTTCCCATCCGCAACGTCAAGGGCGAGTGCATCGGCTTCGGCGGCCGCGTCTTCGGCGACGAGAAGCCCAAATACCTGAATTCGCCCGAAACCCCGGTCTTTCACAAGGGGCGCGAGCTCTACGGCCTGTTCGAGGCCCGCACCGCCCTGCGCGACATGGGCTATGCGCTGGTCACCGAAGGCTATATGGACGTGGTGGCCCTGGCCCAGCTGGGCTTTGCCAACGCCGTCGCCACGCTGGGCACGGCCTGCACGCCCGACCATATTCACAAACTGTTTCGATTTACCGAGGCCGTCGTCTTCAGCTTCGACGGCGACGCGGCGGGCCGGCGCGCCGCGCGCAAGGCGCTTGATGCCGCCCTGCCCTATGCCAGCGACACGCGCAGCGTCAAATTCCTCTTCCTGCCCGCCGAGCATGACCCGGACAGCTTCATCCGCGAATACGGCAGCGAAGCCTTTGCCCGCTACGTGGGCGACGCGCTGCCGTTGAGCCGCTTTCTCATCGAAGCCGCCAGCGAGGGCTGCGACCTGGGCCAGGCCGAAGGCCGTGCCCACATGGCCAGCAATGCCCGCCCGCTGTGGACGGCACTGCCTGACGGCGCCCTCAAGCGCCAGCTGCTGGGCGAGATCGCCGAACTCGTGCAGCTGGATGCGCGCGATCTCTCGGACCTGTGGTCGCAGGAAGCCGCCCGCAGCGGCCCGGCACGGGGCTCCATGGCCGGTGGCGCCCACCATCCGGGCCAGGCCAGCCATGCACCGGCCGCGGCCGACTGGGGCCAGCCGGCCGAATACAACGCCCCATCGGGCTGGCCCGAGGGGGGCAGCCAGGGCGGCGGCACAGGCGGCTGGCGTGGCGGCGAGCCCGGGCGCGGCGGCAAAAAGCCCTGGCCGCGCAAGCCCTGGGACAAGAATGGCCGCAGCGACTTCAACCCGCCGCCCATGGGGCCGCGCGTAGCCCCCGCCACGCGCACGGACCAGGCGGCGCGCCTGCTCATGGCGCACATGGAGTTCATGGAAGAACTCACCCACGAGGACTTCGAGGCGCTGGCGCGCTGCGCCGCCGGGCACGGCGCGCTGTTCCGCTGGATGGAAGCACAGTTCCAGGAATCCGGCCCCCGGCCCTTCGCCGTGCTGCGCGAGCAACTGCGCGGCCTGCCCCATGAGGTGCTGGCGGACAAGCTGATGAGCGGCCCCCACGCCCATCCCGAAGGCGAGCTGTCCGAGCTGCGCCGCGAGCTGCGCGGCGTGCTCAACCGCATCGTCATCGACCACATCAAGGCCCAGATCGACGAAGCCGTGCGCGACATGGCACGGGACCCCAGCGCCGCCCAGCGCTATCGCGATCTCTTTGCCCGACAGCAGGTCCTGGAAAACCAGATGCGTACTTCCTCTTGAAATCGAGGTAAGCAGATATAATTAGGGGCTATCGGCAAGAGCGACAGCAGCACCTCCGGACCGGGCCCCGTGAAGAACTCACGTGATTGCAGCAACTGCACGGCCCAATTTCCCGCAAGGACTGCACACCAAATGTTCGCCCAGACATCTTGCCTGGAACGTTTTTCGCTTCCCTGGCGGACCTAGTCCGTCCGCGCGTGCGCCTAGGCGGCGCTTGTTTGAGTTTCCCTTTGTGTGTGTTCGCTCCTGACCGTGAGGTGTTCATGCCCGTTTCAAAGTCCGTGAAGTCCAAGCAGGCCCCCGAAGCTCCAGCGAAGCCCAAGACTTCGACAACCTCTTCAGCCCCGGCCAAGGCCGGTGCCGGCAAAGCCGCTGCAGGACCGAAGAGCGCCGCATCTGCGGCCAAAGCAAAGAAAGATACCGACGTGGTAACCAAGTCCCAAGCCGAACTCAAAGCCATGGCCGACGAGCTGCTCGCCGCCGCGACCCCCAAGCGCGGCCGCAAGAAGGCAGCCGAAGGCGACGACGCCCCCGCCCAGACCGAAAAGAAGCCTGCCGCCGCCAAGAAGGCGCCGGCCAAGGCAGCCGCAAGCTCCACCGCCGCTGCCAAGACCCCCGCCAAGCGCGGCCGCAAGCCCAAGGCCAAGGAAGGCGGCGACGACATCGATGATGCCGACCTGTCCGACATCGATGGCGACATCGACGGCGAAGGTGAAGGCGAGTCCGAGGTCGAGACCGAAGTGGAAGTCGAGGTCGAGACCACTTCGGCCCCGGCCGAAAAGGTCAAGCCCCTGCGCATGAAGATCAGCAAGGCCAAGGAACGCGCCTTGATGAAGGAATTCGGCCTGGACGAAACCGTCCTGACCGAAGAGGAAATGTCCACCCGCCGCCAGCGCCTGAAGGCGCTGATCAAGCTGGGCAAGACGCGCGGCTACCTGACGCACAGCGAAATCAACGACCACCTGCCCGACAAGCTGGTCGATGCCGAGACGCTGGAAGTCGTGATCTCCATGCTCAACGACATGGGCGTGGCCGTCTACGAGCAGACTCCCGATGCGGAAACCCTGCTGCTGAACAACACGGGCCAGTCCGCCACCACCGAAGAGGAAGCCGAGGAAGAGGCCGAAGCCGCCCTGTCCACGGTGGACTCCGAGTTCGGCCGCACCACCGACCCCGTGCGCATGTACATGCGCGAAATGGGCACGGTCGAGCTGCTGACGCGCGAAGGCGAAATCGAAATCGCCAAGCGCATCGAAGGCGGCCTGATGGACATGATGGAGGCCATCTCGGCCTCGCCTGCCACCATCGCCGAAATCCTGGCCATGTCCGAGGAAATCCGCGAAGGCAAGGTTGTCATCTCCACCATCGTCGACGGCTTCGTCAACGCCAATGAGAACGACGACTACGTGGCCGAGGAAGACTTCGACGAATACGACGAAGAGGATGACGACGACGGCAAGGGCGGCTCCAAGGCGCTGACCAAGAAGCTCGAAGAGCTCAAGAACGAGGCGCTGCGCCGCTTCGACGCCATGCGCGAGAACTTCGACAAGATGCACAAGGTGTACGACAAGGACGGCTACGGCACGCCCGTGTACATGAAGGTGCAGAAGGCCCTGACCGAAGAGCTGATGACCATCCGCTTCACGGCCAAGACCATCGAGAAGCTGTGCGACCTCGTGCGCGCCCAGGTGGATGACGTGCGCAAGAAGGAACGCGAGCTGCGCAAGATCATCGTGGACAAGTGCGGCATGCCGCAGGAGACCTTCATCGCCCAGTTCCCGCCCAACCTGCTGAACCTGCAGTGGGTGGTGCAGCAGGTCGCAGCCGGCAAGCCCTGGAGCAACGTGCTCGAGCGCAACATCCCGCCCGTGCAGGAGCTGCAGCAGAACCTGATCGACCTGCAATCGCGCGTGGTCGTGCCGCTGGACGAGCTCAAGCGCATCAACAAGCGCATGAACGATGGCGAGCGCGCCAGCCGTGACGCCAAGAAGGAGATGATCGAGGCCAACCTGCGCCTGGTGATCTCCATCGCCAAGAAGTACACGAACCGCGGCCTGCAGTTCCTGGATCTGATCCAGGAAGGCAACATCGGCCTGATGAAGGCGGTGGACAAGTTCGAATACCGTCGCGGCTACAAGTTCTCGACCTATGCCACGTGGTGGATCCGCCAGGCCATCACGCGCTCGATCGCCGATCAGGCGCGCACCATCCGTATCCCGGTGCACATGATCGAGACCATCAACAAGATGAACCGCATCTCGCGCCAGCATCTGCAGGAGTTCGGCTTCGAGCCCGATGCGTCCATCCTGGCGGCCAAGATGGAGATCCCCGAGGACAAGATCCGCAAGATCATGAAGATCGCCAAGGAGCCGATCTCCATGGAAACGCCGATCGGCGACGACGACGATTCGCACCTGGGCGACTTCATCGAGGACACCAACAACACCGCTCCCGTGGACGCCGCCATGCAGGCCGGCCTGCGCGACGTGGTCAAGGACATCCTCGACGGCCTCACCCCGCGCGAAGCCAAGGTGCTGCGCATGCGCTTCGGCATCGAAATGTCCACCGACCACACGCTGGAAGAAGTGGGCAAGCAGTTCGACGTCACGCGCGAACGCATCCGCCAGATCGAGGCCAAGGCCCTGCGCAAGCTCAAGCACCCGAGCCGCTCGGACAAGCTGCGCAGCTTCATCGACTCGCTGTAAGGCGCTGTGGATGCCGGCCCCCGGGCCGGCAAACACCCCCTGGAAAGCCCCGCACTCCCCTGCGGGGCTTTTTGTTTGTGGCGGGCCATCTGCCGGGCAGGGCGACGGTGGCGCGATAGACTGCCGCCTTTGTCTGCACGGGCAACAGCATGGCTCTCGAAATCGAACGCAAATACCTGGTGGCCGACCCTGGCATCGTGGCAGGCCTGACCGGCGTGCGCATGGCGCAGGGATACATCGCCGACAACGGCATGTGGGTGCGGGTGCGCATCGCCGGAGACACCGGATTTCTCACGCTCAAGGGCCCGGCACGCGGCATGAGCCGGGCCGAATTCGAATACCGGATCCCGCTGGCCGATGCCGAGACGCTGCTGGCCCAGCACTGCGCACATGGCGCCATCGACAAGGTGCGCTACATCGTGCCGGTGGACGGCTTCGACTTCGAGGTCGATGTGTTCGAAGGCCCCCTGGCCGGCCTGGTCACGGCCGAGATCGAACTGGCGAGCGAGGATATCCAGCCGCCATCGCCCGCCTGGCTGGGCGCGGAGGTCACCTCCGACCTGCGCTACAGCAATTCGCAACTGGCCAAGACCCGGCAGTTGCCTTCGCCGGCACTGCTGCCGGGTTGAAACAGGACGGCCCTGTGCCGCGGCGGTTCAGCCGCCGGCGCGGTCCAGGGCCATGGCCTGCACCTGCAATCCGGAGCCCTCGCGCAGCGGCTGCAGATCGCCCTGCGCCCGGAAGCCATGCGCCAAATACAGCCGCATGGCGGGAGAGTCTGCTGCGGTCACGCCCAGCCGCACACGCCGCATGCCCATCTGCCAGGCCCAGGCGACGGCCTGCGCCAGCAGCGCCTGGCCCGCGCCCCGGCCACGCGCGGCAGGATCGACCCACATTTGAAAGAGATCGGCCACGCCGGGCTCGTCGGCACACAGCTTGCACCAGACCAGGCCGCAGGCCTGTTCGCCGTTGACGGCGAAGAGCAGCCTGTCCCTGCCCCCGGCAGCAGCAGCCTGCAGCCGTGCAGCCCAGTCCGCGTCAGCCCTTGCAGCCTCTGCCGCCCAGGTGCTGCCGAAGGCGTCGGGGGCATCGCGCAGGGCACGCAGGCGGATATCGCGGTACTGCGGCCATTCATGGGGATCAACGGGGCGGGTGGAGATCATGGAGCTTTCTGCGTCGGACAAAGGGGTTGGGAAAGAGAACTTCAGCCCCGGCCATGCCGGGCTGCGAGCACCGCCAGCATACGGAAGAAGGCGGCACCGATCTCCTCCTCGCAGACGCAGGCGTATCCCAGCAGCAGGCCGCGCCGCTTGTGCGGGCCTGCGTAATAGCGCGACAGCGGCTTGACGAAGATGCCCGCCTGCCGGAGATCCCCGGCAAGCGCCACATCGTCGTCCTGGCCCGGCAGCTGCATCACGAAATGCAGGCCTGCGCTGCTTTCCACCCAGGGCAGGTGGTCGGCGCCCAGGTAGCGCTCGATCAGGGACAGCAGCATGCGGCGGCGCTTGCCGTAGAGCAGGCGCATCTTGCGGATGTGGGCGGCGTAATGGCCTTCGGTGATCAACTCGGCAATCACCTGCTGGGGCAGCTGGTGCCCCTCGCGGTACAGCTCGGAATGGATGCGCCGCAGGGGCTCGGCCAGGGCCGGTGGCAGCACCATGTAGCCCATGCGCAGCCCCGGATAGAGGGTTTTGCTGAAGGTGCCTATGTAGATCACGGGCGCACCTTCCTCCATGCCCTGCATGCTGGGCACGGGACTGCCGGAGAAGCGGAATTCGCTGTCGTAGTCGTCCTCCACGATCCAGGCGCCCACGCGGCGCGCATAGGCAATCAGCGCACGGCGCCGGGCCATGCTCATGACGGTGCCCAAAGGATATTGGTGCGAGGGCGTGACGAAAATCAGCCGGGGCGCGGGCAGGCCTTCGGGCAGTTGCATGCCCTCCTCGTCCACGGGCACGCTGTGCAGGTGCAGCCCGTGCTGCATGCGCAGCACGTTGGCAATGCCCCAGTAGCCGGGCTCCTCCATCCACACGCAGTCGCCGGGATCGGCAAGGCTGCGCACCACCAGATCGATGGCCTGGTGCACGCCTTCGGTGATCAGCACCTGGCCCGGCCCGCAGTCCACCGAGCGCGCCACGCGCAGGTGCTCGGCCAGGGCCTGCTTGAGCGCGTCCACGCCGCCGCGCGTGCCGTAGGTCAGCAGTTGCGGCCCGGCGTGGCGCAGCAGGCGGTTGTGGATGCGCGCATAGGTGGCGCGCGGAAATTCGGTCACGTCGGGCACGCCGGGCATGAAGGCGCCCCATTGCTGCTCGGAGGCCTGGGCCGTTTTCAGCAGGGCCTGCGCCTGTGCAGACAGGCCGCCGCCCGGTGCGGGCGCCGTGGCGGTGGCGCGGCGTGCGGGCGCACGCCCGCCACTCAGCAGCAAGGCCGCAGGCAGGGTGTCCACCACATGCGTGCCCCGCCCCACCTGGCTGCGCACATAGCCCTCCACCTGCAGCTGCTCGTAGGCGTGGTTGACGGTGTTGCGCGACACGCCCAGCTCGCGCGCCAGGTCACGCGAGGCAGGCAGACGGCTGCGCGGCAACAGGGCCCCGCTGTCTATGGCCTGGCGGATGGCCAGGTACAGGCCCCGATTGAGATGGGTGCGGTCGCCGCCCAGCCCGCGCCAGTCCATCTGGAGGATGAGATCCGCGCACACGGAGGGTTTTGCCATGCCTGCCTTGGTGGAGTGAGGATAGAGGTGGAAGTGGAGGCGCGCTCAATTGGCACCACCATCTTTTCAAAAGATGGCTCCAGTCATGGAACCAATGGCCACTATAACGGGAAGCCTTGCATCCCCATCAACGGAGAACCCTCTCATGTCCAGCGCCACCGCCTCTTCCCCGAACCAGCAACTCCAGAACCGGCGCAACGCCGCCATGCCGCGCGGCGTGGGCGTGATGTGCGGCTTCCATGCCGTGCAGGCCGACAACGCCCTGCTGACCGATGCCGAGGGCCGGCAGTACATCGATTTCGCGGCCGGCATTGCCGTGCTCAACACGGGCCACCGCCATCCGCGTGTGGTCCAGGCCGTGCAGCAGCAACTGGAGCGCTTCACGCACACGGCCTTCCAGATCGTTCCCTACGAAAGCGCGATTGCGCTGGCCGAGCGCATCAATGCGCTGGCGCCCATCGCCGGCCCGGCCAAGACCGCCTTCTTCACCACGGGCGCCGAGGCCGTGGAGAACGCCGTCAAGATCGCGCGCCATGCCACGGGCCGCTCGGCCGTGATCGCCTTCCAGGGCGCCTTCCATGGCCGCACCCAGCTGGGCATGGCACTGACGGGCAAGGTGGCGCCCTACAAGCAGGGCTTCGGCCCCATGCCGGGCGAAGTCTTCCACGCGCCCTTCCCCGGCGAGCAGGCCGGCGTGAGCGTGCAGCAGTCGCTGGACGCCATTGCCATGCTGTTCAAGACCTCGGTGGACCCGCAGCGCGTGGCCGCCATCATCGTGGAGCCCGTCCAGGGCGAAGGGGGCTTTCACCCCGTGCCTGCCGCCCTGTTCACCGGCCTGCGCCAGCTGTGCGACCAGCACGGCATGCTGCTGATCGCCGACGAGGTGCAGACCGGCTTCGCTCGCACGGGCAAGCTGTTCGCCATGGAGCACTACGGCGTGCAGCCCGACCTGATCACCATGGCCAAGAGCCTGGGCGGCGGCCTGCCGATCTCGGGCGTGGTGGGCCGCGCGGCCATCATGGACGCACCCCACCCCGGCGGCCTGGGCGGCACCTATGCCGCCAACCCGCTGGCCGTGGCCGCGGCCCATGCCGTGCTCGACGTGATCGATGAAGAACGGCTGTGCGAGCGCGCCCACGCACTGGGCAACCAGCTGCGCGCGCGCCTGCAAGCCCTGCAGGCGCAGGATGCCGGCATTGCCGACGTGCGCGGACTGGGCTCGATGCTGGCCGTGGAGTTCCGCCTTCCCGGCAGCGGCGAGCCCGACGCGCAGCGCGTGGCCGCCGTCGTCCGGCACGCGCAGGAGCAGGGCCTGCTGCTGCTGACCTGCGGCCTGTACGGCAACGCCATCCGCTTTCTCTATCCGCTGACGATTCCACAGACGCTGTTCGCCAGGGCCCTGGACATCATCGACAGCGCCATCACCCAGAGCGCGTCCCAGCCAGTCGCCGCCTGAATCCCCATCCCAGCCACACCCTGCCGCACCATGAGTCTTTCACTGCAACGCCCCGATCTGTTCCGCCAGGCCTGCCTGCTCGCCGAGGGCTGGCGAGCCGTGGGCTCCGGCCCCGCCATCGACGTCTTCAACCCCGCCACGGGCGAGCGCCTGGGCCAGGTGCCCGCCCTGCAGGCCGGCGAGACCGAAGCCGCCATTGCCGCCGCACAGCGCGCCCTGCCCGCCTGGGCCGCGCTGACGGGCAAGCAGCGCGCAGGCATCCTGCGCCGCTGGTTCGACCTGATGCTGGCGCACCAGGACGATCTGGCGCGGCTGATGACCCTGGAGCAGGGCAAGCCCCTGGCCGAGGCACGCGGCGAGATCGCCTACGCGGCCTCCTTCATCGAATGGTTTGCCGAGGAAGGCAAGCGCGTGGACGGAGAACTGCTGCAGTCGCCCACGGCCGGCCAGCAGCTGCTGACGCTGCGCGAGCCCATTGGCGTGTGCGCCGCCATCACGCCCTGGAACTTCCCGGCCGCCATGATCACGCGCAAGGCCGGCCCGGCGCTGGCCGCCGGCTGCACCATGCTGGTCAAGCCGGCCGAAAGCACGCCCTTCACCGCCCTGGCCCTGGCCGTGCTGGCCGAGGAGGCCGGCATTCCAGCCGGCGTCTTCCAGGTGCTGACCGGCCACCCGCAGGACATCGGCCAGGCGCTGACGCAAAGCCCCGTGGTGCGCAAGCTCAGCTTCACGGGCTCCACGGCCACCGGGCGGCTGCTGATGCGCCAGTGCAGCGACACGGTCAAGAAGCTGTCGCTGGAGCTGGGCGGCAATGCGCCGTTGATCGTGTTCGACGATGCCGACATCGACCAGGCCGTGGCCGGCATCCTGGCCTCCAAGTTCCGCAACGCTGGCCAGACCTGCGTATGCGCCAACCGTATCTATGTGCACAACCGCATCCATGACGAACTGGCCCGCCGCCTGGCGCGGGCCATGGCGGGCTTCAAGGTCGGCAATGGCCTGGAGCCCGGCGTGACGCATGGCCCGCTGATCAACGAGGCCGCCGTGCAGAAGGTGGAAAGCCATGTGGCCGACGCGCTGTCCAAGGGCGCACGCCTGCTGGCCGGTGGCAGGCGCCCGGTGCCGGGCCAGCTGTTCTTCGAGCCCACGCTGCTGGCCGATGTGAACGACAGCATGCGGGTCTGCGAGGAAGAGACCTTCGGCCCGCTGGCGCCGCTGTTCCGTTTCCACGACGAGGACGAAGTGGTGCGCCGCGCCAACGACACCATCTACGGCCTGGCCGCCTATCTGTTCACCAACGACAACCGCCGCATCTGGCGCGTATCGCGTGCGCTGGAGTACGGCATGGTGGGCATCAATACCGGCCTGATCTCCAACGAGGTTGCGCCCTTCGGCGGCGTCAAGCAGTCCGGCCTGGGCCGCGAGGGCTCGCGCCACGGCATCGAGGAATACCTGGAGACCAAGTACCTGTGCCTGCAGACGGCATGAGCACGGCATGAGGACGGCCTGAAGTCCGCAGTGCCCCCCGGCAGGGAAGACAGCATGGGCCCTTGACGGCAGCCTGGCTAGACTGGGCGCCATCAAAGGCCTATCCGATTCGCACCATGGACGCTTCTTCCGCCAGCCCCTCCTCCCCCACCGCGCCGCTGCGCATCGCCGTCATGGGCGCAGGCGCCGTGGGCTGCTATTTCGGCGCACTGCTGGCACGCGCCGGCCACCAGGTCACGCTGATCGGCCGCCCCGCCCATGTGCAGGCCGTGCAGCAGCATGGCCTGCGGCTGGAGACGGCGGCGCTGGACATCCAGGTGCCCATGCAGGCATCAACCGAGGCCAGCGCCGTGCGCGATGCCGATGTGGTGATGTTCTGCGTCAAGTCCACGGCCACCGAGGAAGCGGCCCGCGAGATGCAGCCGCACCTGGCGCCGGGCGCCCTGGTGCTGACCATGCAAAACGGCGTGGACAACGACGAGCGCGTGCGCGCCGTGCTGGGCCCGTCCGTTGCCGTGGCGGCCGCCGTGGTCTATGTGGCCACGGCCATGGCCGGTCCCGGCCATGTGCGCCACTTCGGGCGTGGCGAGCTGGTCATCGCGCCCTCTGCACTCAGCGAACAGGTGGCCCGGCAATTTGGCGCGGCGGGCATTGCCGTGCAGGTATCGCCCGATGTGCGCGGCGCGCTGTGGGCCAAGCTGGTGATCAACTGCGCCTACAACGCGCTGTCGGCGCTGTGCCAGCTGCCCTACGGCCCGCTGGTGCAGGCGCCCGGCGTGGCGCACGTGGTGGACGATGTGGTGGCCGAATGCCTGGCCGTGGCAAGGGCCGACGGCGTGGCCCTGCCCGGCGACGTGCCCGCTGCCGTGCGGGGCCTGCCGGCCACCATGCCGGGCCAGTTCTCGTCCACCGCCCAGGATCTGGCGCTGGGCAAGCCCAGCGAAATCGACCACCTGAACGGCTACGTGGTGCGGCGCGGCGAGGCCCTGGGCGTGCCCGTGCCGCTGAACCGCACGCTGCAGGTGCTGGTCAGGCTGGCCCCTTCACGCATGCAGGCCAGCCAGGCGCCCCGGAACCCGCCTCAGAACTCGTAGTTGGCGGACACCCACAGGCGGCGGCCTTCCTGGTTGTTCGCGTAGCGGTTGCCAAAGATCACGGTACCCTGGACCTGGCCCGGTACGTTGTAGGGCTGGTAGTCCACGAAATCCTTGTTGAACAGGTTGTAGATGGCCGCGTTGATGGTGAACTGCTTGCTCACGCGGTAGCTGCCACCCAGGTGGAACTGGGTATAGGCCTTGTAGTTGCCCAGCGCGGCCTTGGCGGCCTGGGAGCTGGCGCTGGTGCCGGGGTCGCGGAAGCGCTCGCTGCGGTATTCGGCACGCAGCCACAGGTTCCACTGGGCACCCGGCTCCCAGTTCAGGCGGGCGTTGAGCGCATGCTTGGGCGTGTCGCTCAGCGGGTTGCCGCGGTTGGGGCCGCTCTTTTGCTCGCTCCTGGTGAAGGTGTAGTTGGCGCTGGCGTTCCAGCCGCGCGCCAGCGGCATGCGCGCACTCAGCTCCAGGCCGCGCGTGACGGCCTCGTCCACGTTGATGGACTGGCCGAAGGCATCCACCAGGGGCCAGTTGCCGAAGCTCACGCAGCCGGGGCGGTTGGGCGCTGCCGCAAAGTCGCAGTTGATCAGGCCCGGGCCGCTGGTGATCTTGTCCTTGAACTCGTTGTTGAACACCGTGGCGCTGCCCGCAAAGCCCGTGGGGCTGTCGAAATAGACGCCCAGTTCGGTGGTGCGGCTGGTTTCGGGCTTGAGGTTGGGGCTGCCCACCAGCGGCAGGCGGCCCTGCTGGCCGAAGCCGTTGATGCCGGGCGCCAGCTGCTCCACGCGCGGCGTCTTGTAGCCGTTGCTGACGCCGCCCTTCACGGTCCACTGCGGCGCGGCATTCCACACGCCGTAGATGCGCGGGCTGAGCTTGCCGCCGAAGAGGCTGTGGCGGTCATAGCGCGCGCCCATGGTGAGCTTGAAGGCGTCGGTCAGGCTCCATTCGTCCTCGGCAAACAGGGCCTTCTGCGTGAAGGCGAACTTGTTCGGCGCCACGCCGTCCTTCATCTCGGCATCCCACCACTGGCCGCCCAGCGTGGTCAGGTGGGCACCCCAGGGCAGGACCAGCTTGCTGTCCAGCACCTTGCTTTCCACCTCCAGCGTGCGCGCAGCGCCCGGTGTCGCGCCCGGCGTTCCCGGGGGAACGGTGCGGCCCATGGTTTCGGTGCGGTTGACCATGAAGCTGGTGTCCCAGGTTCCGAAGCCGAAGCGGCCCGTGTGCGCCAGCGTGAGCTGGTCGCGGTTGTATTTCTGCTCGGGGCCGTAGCCGCCCTGCAGCCCCAGCGTGCCGAGCTGGCCGCGCGAGTTGTCATAGGTCTGGCGGCCCGAGTCCAGGTCCAGCGTGATGTCGTGGTACCTGTTGGGCGTGAGCGCCAGGCGCAGGCCCAGGTTGTTGATCTCGGACTTGACGGGGTTGCCGCCCATGATGGGAACGGCGGGCTGGCCGTTGGCGCCCGCATAGGTGATGTCCGAAGCGGCCCGGCGCTGCGTGCTGCCGCGGATCGACAGGCCCAGCAGGTCCTCCTTGATGGGGCCGCTCAGGTAGAACTTGCCGGATTTGATGTCGCCGAACTCCGACTCTTGCTGCAGCGTGTAGTCGGCGCTGACGCTGCCCGTCCAGGTCTTGCCGACCTTGCGGGTGATGATGTTGATCACGCCGCCCATGGCGTCGGAGCCGTAGAGCGTAGACATGGGACCGCGGATGACCTCGATGCGCTCGATGGCGCCGATGGGCGGCATGAAGCTGGTCTGCGTCTCGCCAAAGCCGTTGGGCGTGACGTTGCCGGCCGAGTTCTGGCGGCGGCCGTCGATGAGCACCAGCGTGTAGTCGCTGGGCATGCCGCGGATGCTGATGTTCAGGCCGCCGGTCTTGCCTGCGGGGGCGCCCACGTCGATGCCTTCCACGCTTTCCAGCGCGTCGGTCAGGCTGCCGAAGCGGCCCTTGGCCAGTTCCTCACGCGGGATGACGGTGATGGAGGCCGGCGCCTCCTTGATGTCCTGCTCGAAACCCGAGGCGGAGACCACGACTTCGCGCAGCTCCGTGGCGGGCGCGGCATTGCCTGTTGCCGTCTGTGCAGAGACGGCACCCGAAGCGCAGACGGCAGCCACCACAAGGGCCAGATGGGAAGGACGCGACGGAAGAACTCCGCGCAGATCGCGATACGACATGCAAACACTCCAGAAACGGAAAACGGGCTGTGGGGCCCGTGCAACTCGCTTTGAAATGTTTGGTTATGCGATGGGATGGGGATATGTAACGAAATTATATGAACATTGAGAATCATTTCCATTCTCATGATCACAATAGGATTTATCTGTCGCACGGATGCTACGTTCCTAGGAGCAGAAAGCGCTGACGGCACCAATGCTTGCGCTGGCGCAAGCTGCTCTCACCACCTCAATACACATCACGCCGGTATCGGCCGCTGCGCACCAGCTGGTCCATCTGCGCCTCGCCCAACACGGCGTGCAGCGCCTGGTCCACGCCCTGGGCCATGCCCTGCAGGCTGCCGCAAACGTAGATGGCTGCGCCCTGCGCCACCCATTGGCGCAAGACATCGCCGGACTGCGCCAGCAGGTCCTGCACATAGGCGCGCGGCGCGCCTTCGCTGCGGTCGCGCGAGAAGGCCAGGTCCAGGCGCTGCAGCACGCTGCCATCGCACCATGCCTGAAGCTCGTCGCCGTACAGCCGGTCGTGCGCCGCATTGCGCTCCCCGAACAGCAGCCAGTTGGGACCCAGGCCCGCCGCAGCACGCGCGCGCAGGTGGCTGCGCAGGCCGGCCAGGCCCGTGCCGTTGCCGATCAGCACCAGCGGGCGCTGCAGGTTGTCTTCCAGCCGGAAATTGCGGTGCGCACGCAGCCGCAGGGTGATGGCTGCCCCCAGGGGCGCGCCCTGCGTGAGCCAGCCCGAGGCCAGGCCCGGCGAGCCATCCTCGCGCCGCGCCTGGCGCACCAGCAGGTGCACGCAGCCATCCTGGGCGATGGAGGCGATGGAGTACTCGCGCGGATGCTGCGGGTCCGCAGGAATGCAGACCTGCGCCAGGTCGCCGGACTCCCACAGCGCGGGCTCCGTTGCAGGGGGCTGCAGCTCGATGTGGAACACCGGCTCGCCTGCGCTGCCCGGGTTCATGTGCCGGCGCGCGGCCAGCGTCCATTCGCTGAAGACCGGCTGCTCCCATGCCGGCATGTCGCCCAGGCTGCTGATCTGGGTCAGCTGGTGCTGCCAGGCGGTCAGCGCCTGCGGCGCGCCGTTGTCCATTTCAATGCGCTCGAACCAGGGCCTGGCGCCACCGGCACGCAGCCAGCTGTCCAGCGCGCGGCCAAAGCCGCAGAACTGCGCGTACTGCCGGTCGCCCAGCGCCAGCAGGCCGTATTGCAGATGGGACAGCGGCCGTGCATCGGCCATGGCGTTCGCCAGGAACAGCGCCGCGTTGTCGGGCGGGTCGCCTTCGCCATAGGTGCTGGCGATGAACAGCGCCCTTTGCGTGCGCGCCAGCAGGTCGGCATCCACAGCGTCCAGGGCGCACAGGTGCACGCTTTCTCCGGCCGTGTGCAGCAGCCGGGCGGTTTCGCGCGCCAGTTCCTCGGCCTGGCCGGTCTGGCTGGCATAGGCCACGAGCAGGGGCAGCGCGCCCTCGCGTGCGCTGGTCAGCGCAGCCGCTTCCTGCCGGGCCCGCATGCGCTGGCGGCGCTCGCGCCACCAGATGGCGGCGCACATGGCCGCATAGAGCAGGACCAGCACGGCGGCTGCGAGTACGCGCAGCCCGGTTTCGGACAAGGTCATGGCGGGGACCGGAAATCTACACGGCGGAAAAAGGGAAGGAAACGCTCACGGCAGCAGCGCGGCAAAAGCCGTTGTCATCGCCATGGCAGGGCCTTGCGCAGTGCGCTCGCACAGCAGCGCCGCCACGCCGCGCTGCTCGGCAAAGTCCAGGCCCTCGCGCGGCCCCAGCACGGTGAGCACGGTGGCCAGGGCGTCGGCCTGCATGCATTCGGCATGCAGCACGGTGACGCTGGTCAGGCCATGCGCCACGGGCTCGCCGCTGCGCGGATCGATGGTGTGGGAGTAGCGGCGCCCGCCCTGCTCGAAGGCATGCCAGTGGTCGCCCGAGGTGGCGATGGCCATGTCGCGCAGCGGCAGCGCCAGCGGCGTGGACGGGTCCGCCATGCTGGCCACGGCCACGCGCCAGGGCTGGTTGCCAGGGCGCTGACCGCAGGCCCGCAGCTCGCCGCCCACCTCGACGAGGAAATCGGTATGGCCCAGCGCCTGCAGGCGCTCGGCGACCAGGTCCACCGAATAGCCTTTGGCGATGCCGCTGAAGTCCACATGGACGGCGCCGGGCTGCAGCGCGCGCCGGCCCGCCAGGTCCAGCACGATGCGCTGATAGCCCACGCGCTCGCGCACCCGCCGCAGCGCATCGGCATCGGGGATGCCGGCGCCCTGCGACTTTTCCGCACGCGGGCCGAAGCCCCACAGATCGACCAGCGGCCCCACGGTAGGGTCCCAGGCGCCGCCGCTGGCCTGTGCCCAATCGAGTGCACAGGCCAGCACGGTGAAGAATTCGGGCGGCAGTGCATGCCAGCTGCCGGGCTCGGCGCGGTTGAAGCGCGAGATGTCGGAGTCGGCTTCCCAGTTGCTCATCTGGCGCACGACCAGGGCCAGCGCAGCCTCTATGGCCTGGCGCGCCTCATCGAGCGGGCGGAAATCCGGGTTGTGCAGGCGCACGCTCCAGGTCGTGCCCATGGCCTCGCCGGTGAGTGTTTGCAGCGCGGCGGGATCTGCCCGCCGCACCGCCTGCGGCGCGTAGCCGGAGACGGCAAAGGACGCCGCGCCTGTGGGCACAAGCGTGGCAAGGCCCCGGCCTGCGCTGCCCTGCAACAGGGCGGGCGCGAAGCTCACGCGCACGGGCACGGGCGCAGACGGAGCCCCGGGTGGGGACGCAAGGCTCAGGGCAGCACCTCGAACGTGCCCACGTAGGACAGGCGGCGCTCCTTGGCCTGGGGCAGCGATGTCTTGCTGTCCTGGGCATCGGCATCCACCCAGTACATGCCGGCGGTGGGCCAGGTCACGCTGAACTCGCCCTTGGCGTCGGTCGTGGCCTTGATCTCGCCCTTGTTGTCGCGGTAGCGAGTGGCGCCGGGCACCAGCACGACTTCCAGGTTGGCGGCGGGCTTGCCGTCCACATGGAAGGCGAAGGTGGCCTTCTCGCCCTTGACCAGGTCGTTGGGATGGGTCACGGGCACCAGCTCCAGCCCCTTGCCGGAAGGCTTGACGGCGCTGGGCTTGCCCACGGTCACGAAGGTCTCGATGCGGCCCACGGACTGGGTCACCTTCAGGTCCTGCGCGTCGGCGGGCACATCGGCGGCGAACTTCTCGGGCGAGCCGCGCCAGCGGCGGTTCTGGCCCGTGGCCTTGTCCTTCCAGGAGGCAAACAGGCCGTCGTTGACGATGGCCAGGCGGTAGGTGCCGCTTTGCTGCAGGTCCAGGTCGAACACGCTGCGCAGCTTGCCGCGATGGGCATTCTGCGGCGCGACGGCCGAGCCGTCCGGCGCCGAGACAACGAGGTTGTCCAGGCCCAGCGGCACGTGGTTGAAGAAGAACAGGTCGTTGGAGACAGCGGCATCCACCGTGATCCATTCGGCCTTGGACAGCACCGTGGTCGAGGGCAGCAGCCACAGGTTGTGGGCCTGCGCGGCCTGGAAGGCGCCGCAGGCAATGGCGAGGCTGGCAGCCAGACGGACGGCAAAGCGGGTCTTGGACTTCATGAAAAATCTCCTTGGTTCGTGGATGGGTCTGGCACGTGCAGCGATGGCGTAGTCCCCCTCGTGAGGGGGAACGCGCACAGCGCCTCGGCGGCTTTCAATTTCAAGGCTTGAGCTCGACGCTGATCTCGCCCAGCTCGCTGCTGCCCTTGGCGCTCAGTTGCTCGGCCTTGGCCGCGGGCCACTTGAAGGGCACGGTGACCACTTCGCGGCCGCCGACTTCGCGCGCGGCCTCGACCACGAGCTTGTATTCACCGGGCGGCAGCTTGGCGAAGGGATTGGCGCCTTCGGTGAAGCTCAGCTGGTGCTTGCCCACGGGACGCGTGGGGCTGGTCACGCCATCGATCGGCAGGGTCAGGTCACGGCCCGTGCGGCGCCACCACTGGCGCATGTCCTTGAGCCACTTCGTGCCTTCGGCATTGCGCATCTTCACGTCGTACCAGACCGACAGCGTGGAGGCCACCGAGGCGTCGGCGCGCTCGATCCACACGGCCACGTAGGGGCGGTGGTATTCGGCGACATCCAGGCGCGGAATTTCCACGCCCACGTTCAGGCCGGCGGCAAAGACCGGGACCGCGCCCAGGCAGGCGCCAAGCGCCATGGTGTAGCGCAGAGAGAAGTGCGGATTCATTGGCAAGGCTCTTTCGGTTCTCAGTGGATCAACAGGAGGGCCAGCAGCATGGGAATCACCAGCCCCATGCCGACCATGGGCCAGGTGAAGGGGCGGTTGCCTGCGTGCATCTTCAGGATGAACAGGCCCGTGACGGTGAACACCAGGCAGGCTGCGGCAAAGATGTCGATGAACCAGCTCCAGGCGGCGCCCGTGTTGCGGCCCTTGTGCAAGTCGTTCAGATAGGCGATCCAGCCCCGGTCGGTGCGCTCGTATTCGGCCTCGCCATCGGCCAGGGCAACGCGCACCCAGGCATCGCCGCCAGGGCGTGGCAGGGAGACATAGAGTTCGTCGGCCGTCCATTCGGCCTCGCGGCCCTCGGCCTCAAGGCCCCACTGGCCGCGCACCCAGTCCGCAAACGGCGCAGGCACGGGCGCCCGGTCGCGCGGCTGGCTGGCCTGCTGCTGGACCAACTGCACGCGCAGCGCATCGGGCAATGCCGCCTCGCCACGCACGATGCGCGGCTTGGACTCGATCTGCCCCGCATGGTTGAGCGTGAACCCCGTGACGGCGAACAGCAGCATGCCGATCAGGCACAGCGCGGAGCTGACCCAGTGCCACTCGTGCAGTGTCTTGAGCCAGTAGGAACGGCGCCGAGGGTCCGGTTTGGGGGATGTCATCGCAACAGAAAAAGGCGGCAGCGCCACGCGGCGTCAACCATCACGGATGGCGGGCACGGGAGCCCAGGAAAGGAAAGGCCCGGGGATTCTACCGCCCACAAATAAGAATTGATCGCATTTACACAAGCTTTACCGGCTTAATCGTGCGCCACGCCAAGGCGGTGCCAGCATCACCCAAAGTAAAATAAGAATGCTTATCACTTGCATCCCCCTCTTCACCCTTCGTGTCCTGTCCCGCCGTGACTCCCCACCAGGCCCTTGCCCATCTCTACCAGCAGCACCATGGCTGGCTGCGCACCTGGCTGCAGCGCCGGCTGGGCCATGCAGGCGATGCGGCAGATTTCGCACAGGACACCTACGTGCGCGTGATGGAGTCCCGCACCGAACTGTCCGAGATCCGGGAGCCCCGCGCCTTCCTCACCACGGTGGCCAAGCGCGTGATGGCCAACCACCTGCGCCGCCGAGAAATTGAACGTGCCTATCTGGACACGCTGGCGCTGCAGCCCGAGCCGCTGGCGCCCTCGCCCGAGGAACGGGCCATCGTGCTGGAGACGCTGTGCGAGCTGGACCGCCTGCTCGACGGCCTGCCGCCCAAGGTGCGCGCGGCCTTTTTGCACGCCCAGCTGGACGGCATGGCCTATGCCGAGATCGCGTTGCTGCTGCAGGTCTCGGTCAGCTCGGTCAAGCAGTACATGGCGCGCGCCATCCGGCATTGCTACTTCCCGGAACATGCGGCATGACGCAGCGCTGCGCTGCCGGGCGCGTCCATGGCGCCGATGGCTCCACCCATAGTGCCGACCCCGCGCTGCCGCCTGACGTGGTCCACAGCGCCGTGGACTGGCTGGTGCAGCTGTGGTCAGGCGAGTGCACAGAGGAACAACGCGCGCAATGGCTGGACTGGCGCGCAGCCCATCCGCTGCATGAGCGGGCCTGGCAGCGCATCGAGGCCACGAATGCGCGGCTCAGGCTGCCTGACGCACGCCCGGACAGCGGTCCCCTCAATGGACCCCTTGCCACGGCCACGCTGGCGCGCAGCCTCAAGACCGCCCAGTCACGCCGCCGCCTGCTGGCCAGCGTCGCTGGCCTGGCCGGCGCAGGTGCTGCGGCATGGACTGCGCATGAGCGCCTGCCGTGGCAGGCCTGGAATGCCGATGTCAGCACCGCCAAGGGCGAGCGGCGCTCCCTGCAGTTGCCCGATGGCACGCAGCTGCTGCTCAACACCGAGACGTCCGTGGACCTTGCCTTCGACGACCAGCTGCGCCGCGTGCTGCTGTTGCGCGGCGAGCTGATGGTCACCACCGCCCATGACACGGCCCAGCCCGCGCGCCCCTTTGTGGTGGACACGCCCGCGGGCAGGCTGCGCGCCCTGGGCACGCGTTTCACGGTGCGCCATGACATGGAGACTGCGGATACGCGCGTGGCCGTTTTCGAGGGTGCGGTCGAGGCCCGCAGCCGCACGGGCGAGTTGCTGCGTGTCGACAGCGGCGAAGCCGCAAAGCTCAGTGCCACGCAGGCGCTGCCGGCCGGCGCGGCCGGCGAGGGGCCGGGCTGGGACGAAGGCGTGCTCGTGGCCTCGGACATGCGCCTGGACCGCTTCATCGACGAACTGCGCCGCTACCGACCCGGGCTGATCACGCTGGCACCCGAGGTGGCCGGGTTGCGCCTGTCGGGCGTCTTCCCGCTCGCCGATACGGACCGCATCCTGCAGTCCCTGGTACAGGTGCTGCCCGTGCGCATCCATGTGCCGGTGCGCTACTGGGTGCGCATAGGTCCGACATGAAGAGAAGGCGGCGGGACAACCCGGCCCGGTGACCTCGGTCTGTACCTTTTCCCATCTCGCGTGACAAGCAGGGGAGAGGCGCTTTGCGGCGCCATGTTTCCTCCCTGATCCAAAGACCGCACCAACATGTCCGACCTCCATCACCAGCGCCGCCTCGCTACCGCCGCGGCACGCGTCCTCCGCCCCGCGCAGCCTGCGCCCCTGTTCCACCTGTCCGCATTGACCCTGGCCCTGGCCGCCGCACTGGCCAGCCTGTCCGCCCTGCCCTTGCCCGCGAATGCCCAGGGCCAGGGCCAGGGCCAGGCCCAGGCCCAGACAGGTACCGAGCGCGCCCAGGCCTACGACATTCCGGCAGGACCGTTGGAGGCCGCGCTCACGCGCTTCGCCAAGGCCTCGGGCGTGCTGCTGGCCTATACGCCCGAGCTGGTGCGCGATCTGCAAAGCCCGGGCCTGCAGGGCAGCCATGCGCCGGCCGAGGCGCTGACCCGCCTGCTGGCGGGCTCGGGTCTGGCGGCCGCGACCTCGGGCAACGGCGGCTATACGCTGCGCCGCTCGCAAGCATCGCCTGCGTCCTCGACAGCGCCTGCCGCCTCAGCCGTGGGCGCCACCACGCTGGGCGAGGTGCACGTCACCGCCAAGGCCGAGGTCGGCAGCGCCACGGAAGGCACGGGCGCCTACACCGCGACCGGACCCAGCAGCACGGCCACGGGCCTGGGCCTGTCGCTGCGCGAGACGCCGCAGTCGGTGAGCGTGATGACCCGCCAGCGCATGGACGACTTCAAGCTGGAGACGCTGACCGACGTGCTGGAGCAGACGCCCGGCGTGGCCGTGGTCCGCCAAAGCGAGATGACCACCTTCAACGTGCGCGGCTCCAGCGTCAACCTGCAGACCGATGGCAGCCGCCAGCTCACCAATGGCTGGGGCTGGAACACGCACATCATGTACTCGCTGGACGATCTGGCCGAGATCGACCGCGTTGAAGTGCTCAAGGGCTCGTCGGGCCTGATCAATGGCGACGGCGCCTACGGAGCCACGGTCAACCTGATCCGCAAGCGCCCCACGCGCGACTTCCAGGCCAGCGCAATGGCCAGCGCGGGCAGCTGGGGCACCTACCGTGCCGATGCCGACATTGCCGGTCCGCTGAACCAGGAAGGCAGCCTGCGCGGCCGCCTGGTGGCCTCGCGCAAGAGCGGCGACAGCTTCCGCGACCACCAGCACAGCAACAGCTCCATGCTGTACGGCACGCTGGAATACGACCTCACCCCCGACACCCTGCTGAGCGCCGGCATCACCTATCGCCAGCGCGAGCTGCGCGGCTCGGGCGGCACCACGCCCATCCAGGGCTACACGGGCACCGGCCAGTTCGTCGGCTGGATGCCGCGCTCGCTGAACATCGCCGCGCCCTGGTCGGGCTACGAGCAGGAGTCGCTCAACAGCTTCGCGCGCCTGGAGCACCGCTTTGCCAGCGGCTGGAAGGCCAAGCTGCAGATGTCGCATGAAGAGGTGAAGACGCCCGACATGCAGATCGGCCTGCTGCGCTACGCCCTGCCCAGCTCGGCCCAGTTCGCGGCCTACAAGGACATCGAGTCCCGCAACCAGAACATCAGCATCGACGTGCAGGGCCCGTTCACGCTGTTCGGCCGCCAGCATGAGTTGCTGGTGGGCGCGGGCGCCGCACGCAACCGCACCACGCTGCTGCGCGGCGCGCGCCCCGGCCTGGACCTGCCGCAGGTGGACTTCAGCCAGGGCGGCGCAGCCATCCCGGCGCCAGCGGACAACATCCCCTATTCCAACGACCTGTTCAGCAACAAGCGCAGCTATCTCTACAGCGCGGCACGTTTCAATCTGGCCGATCCGCTGAAGCTGATCGCCGGCCTGCGCGTGACCAACTACGACCAGAAGGATGTGACCGACATCAGCTGGTACAACTACAACATGCGCGAGCACGGCGTGGTCACGCCCTATGCGGGCCTGGTGTATGACGTCAGCCCGAACATCTCGCTGTATGGCAGCTACGCCAGCATCTTCAAGGCGCAAAGCGCCAAGGATCTGCAGGAACGCACCCTGCCGCCTGAGGAGGGCCTGACCTACGAGATCGGCGCCAAGGGCGAATTCTTCGACAAGCGGTTGAACGCCAGCGTCGCCCATTTCTGGATGCGCACCGACAACACAGCCGTGGAAGACGGGCTCATGCCCAATGGCGAAACGGCCTACCGCGCGGTCCAGGGCGCGCGCAGGCGCGGCTTCGAACTGGAACTGTCCGGCGAGCTGGCCAAGGGCTGGCAGGCCCAGGGCAGCTACGTGACCATCAACAGCAATCTGGACAACGCCGCCACCAGCCCGCGCCACCAGTTCAAGCTGGGCACCACCTACCGCTTCGCGCAGGGCGCGCTGTCCGGCCTGACCGTGGGCGGCGCCGCGCGCTGGCAAAGCGCCATCTCCACCAGCCGCGGCGCCGCCACGCTGCGCCAGGACGCCTACTGGGTGATGGACCTGATGGCGCGCTACCAGATCAACCGCCACCTCAGCATCGCGGCCAACGTCAACAACCTGTTCGACAAGCACTACTTCTCTGGCGTGACCAACTTCAATGCCCAGGGCCTGTACTACACCTGGGGCGCGCCACGCAGCGTCAACGTGAGCATGCGTTACGACTTCTGAGCGCTGAGGGACCGCACCGGCCCAGAGATCACAGAGCCGCGCGGGCCGCACTGCGCTGTACTGTGTTGTGTCAAGCAGCTGACGCACATGCTTACATAATCTGCTTTTCTGATTCATTTGCGCCCACAATGGCGCGCGAACCCGATTGGAGACTGCATGCGCCTTCCGAGCTTTTCGCAAACCGCCGCCAACGCCGCCCATACCGTCGCCCATACCGCCGATGGAACGCGCCAGAACCGCCGCCAGATGCTGGCCCAGGGCGCTGCCCTGGCCATGCTGTGCTCTCCTCTGGCCCATGCCGCACCGCCAGCGGCAGCACCTGCAGCCCATGCGCCACGGGCTGCCGGCAGCGCCCAGCGCGTGGCGACCAGCCTGCGCATCGTCATTCCGGCCAATGCCGGTGGCGGCTGGGACCAGACCGGCCGCGCATTGGGCGCGGCGCTGGTGGCCAGCGGCGCGGCCGAGCGCGTGGAGTATGAAAACGTGGGCGGCAAGGGAGGCACCATCGGCCTGGCCCAGTTTGCCGAGCGCCATGGCAAGGACCCCGACGCCCTGCTGATCGGCGGCATGGTGATGGTCGGTGCGGTGGCACTGCAAAAGCCGGCCGTCAACATGTCGCATGTGCAGCCGATTGCCCGCCTGACCAGCGACTACCTGGTTGTCGCCGTACCTGCCGACTCCCCCATCCGCAATGCCAAGGACCTGGTGGCCGCGCTGCGCAGCGACCTGGCCCACCAGTCGTTTGCGGGTGGCTCGGCCGGTGGCGTGGACCACATGTTCGCCGGCCTGCTCACGCGCGCGGCCAAGGCAGCGCCCGAGCAACTGGTCTACAAACCATTCCCGGGTGGCGCCCAGGTGGTGGAGGCCTTGCTCAAGGGCGATGCGCGCATGGGCGTGTCCGGCTACAGCGAGTTCAGCGAGGCGCTGGCCAGCGGCAAGCTGCGCGCCATCGGCGTGTCCTCGCGCCGCAGCCTGTTTGGCCTGCCCTCGTTCCGCGAGCAGGGGCTGGATGCGGACATGGCCAACTGGCGCGCCGTCTTCACCGGCAAGCAGGTCAGCGCCGCACGTGCCCAGGCCCTGCTGGGCGCCGTGGAGCAGGCCACACAGCACGAGAGCTGGCAACGCGCCCTGCGCCAGAACCGCTGGGAGCCTTCCTGGCAGGCGGGCCGCGATTTCAACGGCTTTCTGGAGCTGGAGCACACCACGGCCAGCGTGATGACCTATCTGCTCAAACTCAAGAGCTGAGAAACCGCCGCGCAGCGGGCAAGCCACGTGGCGGGCCTGCAACACTGGCTTGGTCATACGCGTATTCCTCTAGCGTGGGGCATTGCCGCTGTGGGTTTTGAGCTACCAAACTTGTAGCAGAATGGATCCAGAGCTATAGTTCCCCGGGACTTGGCTCGGCGCGCGTCCCACCCGGACGCACCCGCCGGCTCACCCACACCATTGCGCAAGGAGAAGCGTCATGAGCTCCAAGGAAAACGCCGCCATCAACCAGCTGTTCGAGAAACTCGAATGCCGCTACGCGTTGCGCGTGCTGTGGGCGCTGCGGGACGGCCATCCTCAGACCTTTCGACTGCTGCAAGACAGCGTGGGCGGCATCACGCCCAACACGCTGAACACCCGCATCAAGGAGCTGCGCGAGTGCGGGCTGCTGGAGCATGGCTCCGACGGCTACACCGTGACGCTGGCCGGCCAGGACCTGCTCAAGCGCCTGTCCGATGTGCAGGCCTTTGCCAACCGCTGGGTGGCCGCGCGCGCCAAGAAGTGATGTCAGGCCGGGCGCGGCACCAGGCGCCACGGCCTCTTCCCGCGCAGGGCCACCGGCCCGCCGGGTCGTCTCCTTTCCCCCTACCGTTTCTCTCTCAAGGAATACCACCATGGCTTTCACCACCACCGCATCCGGCCTGCAGTATGAAGACACCGTCGTGGGCGACGGCGCCGAAGCCCAGCGCGGCCGCAGCGTGACCGTGCACTACACGGGCTGGCTCTACAACAACGGCGTGCAGGGCGCCAAGTTCGACTCCAGCAAGGACCGCAACGATCCCTTCGTCTTCCCCCTGGGCGGCGGCATGGTGATCAAGGGCTGGGACGAAGGCGTGCAAGGCATGAAGGTGGGCGGCCAGCGCACCCTGATCATCCCGGCCGAGCTGGGCTATGGCGCCCGCGGCGCCGGCGGCGTGATCCCCCCCAACGCCACGCTGAAGTTCGACGTGGAGCTGCTGGCCGTCTGAGCCTGCACCCACGGATTCATGCAAGGGCAAGGTGCGAAGGCGCCTTGCCCTTTTTCATGGACGGTCCGCCCCAAACCCTCTCGGGACGCGTGCGGGCCATTCCTCATTCAAGGTGCCTTGCCGAACAGCGCCTCGTGCAGCGGCAGGTAGCTGGCAGGACTGGCCGCCTCGCGCAGGCGCGGCGCCAGCGCCACCAGCTGGTCGTAGCCCATGGCCGCTTCCACGGCAAGGTTGAGCCGGAACCCCTTCAGGCCCAGGTTGGCCGTGATGGCCACGGCCAGCGGATAGGCGTTGCGATAGCGCACGGCCAGCGATGGCTCGGACTGCGCGGGGGCATCGCCAGTCGAATCCGTGGACGAAGCCGCTGCAGCAGGCGCGGCAGGGACCGAAGGCACCGCAACGGCCACCACGCCCAGCCGGGGCTCGGCCGCGTCGCGCGGTGCCAGCCATTCGCGCTCCACCAGCGCCAGGATCTCGTCCTGCGTCACGCCCATGCCGGCCACGGCCTGAAGCACCTGCGCCAGGCTGCGTTGCCCGTCAAACAGCAAAAAGGCCGAGCGCAACCGGGGCGAGAGATCGGCATGGCGTTCCTTGAATGCCTGTTGGCCGGCGGACGTTTTCACAAAATGCATGGCGGACGGGATTCTCTGCAAGGGATCGGATCGGACACGGCTCGCAGCGTGTCATGAGCCTCCGGCTCCCAAAAGCGGGTTTTCCAGCACGCACGGGCTTCAGTGGGGCCGGCAATGATCCAGATCTGCCAAAAGCGCAAAAACGGGGCAGAAAATGGCCATCCTCCCGCCCGGCGGCCTCTGCCCGTCAGGACGCTTTTGCGGGCACGGAACGCGCCGGTGCCCGGCGGCGCGGGTCCAGGCAGCTGACCAGCCAGGTCACCAGCAGGCCGGCCGGCACGCCGAAGACGCCCGACGAAATCGGCTGTATGCCCCACCACAGGCGCGCGTGCAGCGCTTCGGGCAGCACGGGCTGCAGTGCCGGCACATGCGAGACCATGTAGTACAGCGTGACGCCCAGCCCGGCCAGCATGCCGGCCACGGCCCCCCGGCGCGTGGTGCCACGCCAGAAGATGCCCAGCACCATGGCCGGAACGAAGGCCGAGGCCGCCAGCGAGAACGATGCCGTGACCATGGGCAGGATGTCCGAGGAACGGCGCGAGGCCACGAAGGCGGCCGACAGCGCCATCACCAGCAGCGCGAACTTGGACAGGATCACGCGCTGCTCGGGCGAGGCGCGGCGGCGGCGCTCGCGAAAGTACAGGTCGCGCACCAGCGCGTTGCTGATGGTCAGCAGCAGTCCATCGGCCGTGGACAGCGCCGCAGCCAGGCCGCCGGCCGCCACCAGGCCGGAGACCACGTAGGGCATGCCGCCCAGCTCGGGCGTGGCCAGCATGATGAGGTCGGCGCCCATGCGGATCTCGCCGAACTGCAGCACGCCGTCGCCGTTGACATCCTCCACGGCCAGCAAGGAGGCATCCACCCTGGCCCACTGCGCCATCCAGTTGGGCAGCTCGTCAAAGCGGATGCCCACGAGGTTGTTCATGACCTCGAACTTGACCAGCACGGCCAGGGCCGGCGCGCTCATGTACAGCACGCCGATGAAGAACAGCGTCCAGCCCACCGAGGCCCGCGCCCCCGACACCGAGGGCGCCGTGTAGTAGCGCGTGAGCAAATGCGGCAGGCCGGCCGTGCCGGCCATGAGGCAGAACATCAGCGCCAGGAAGTTGCGCCGGCTGTCCTCGTAGACCTGCTGCTCCTGGGGCGATCCGTCGGGGTTGCCGGCGAATGGCAGGCTGTGCAGCGGGATGCCGCCCAGCGGCTTCTCGCGCTCGCGCATTTCCTGCAGCTGTCGTGTCCACAGCGCGCGCGCGGCGGCTTCGTCGCGCGGCATGGCGGCCAGTTCGCGGCTGGCGGCCATGATGGCGCCGATATCGCCGCTGCGCGTGCGCAGATCGCGTATGCGCTCGGCCAGCGCCTGGCGCTCGGCGGCCAGAACGCGCGGCACGTCCTTGAGCTTGTCCTCCAGCACCTCGGCGCGCAGGCGGTAGGCGGCGATCACCTCCTGCTCGGCCGGCGAGTCCAGCAGGCGCTGCTCCATCTCCGCAATCTGGCTGAGCTGGGCCGTATAGGCCAGCGGCGCCACGGGATTGCCCATCTGCCGGTAGGCCAGCCAGGACACGGGGATCAGAAAGGCCAGCAGGATCACCACGTACTGCGCGACCTGGGTCCAGGTGATGGCGCGCATGCCGCCCAGGAAGGAGCACAGCAGCACGCCGCCCAGGCCCAGCATGATGCCGATCTCGAACTGCACGCCCGTCAGCCGCGAGGCGATCAGCCCCACGCCGTAGATCTGCGCCACCACATAGGTGAACGAGCAGATCACGGCCGCCAGCGCCGCGATCACGCGCGGCCAGCGCCCGCCGTAGCGCTGCTGGAAGAAATCGGGAATGGTGTAGAGCTTCATCGCCCGCAGGTGCGGCGCGATCAGCATGGCGACCAGGCAAAAGCCGCCCGTCCAGCCCAGCAGGTAGGCCAGTCCGCCGGCCTGGCCCGGCACGCCGGCAAAGCCCTGCAGGTACAGCGCCCCCGACAGGCTGATGAACGAGGCCGCGCTGACCCAGTCCGCCGCAGCCGCCATGCCGTTGTAGAAGGGCGGAATGCGCCGGCCCGCGACGTAGTACTCCTCGGGGTCACTGGTGCGCAGGTACACGCCGATGGCCGCATAGACCATGACGGTGAAGAACAGGAAGATGGGGCCTATCCAGTGGCGCGACAGGCCTTGCTGCTCGGCCCAGAACATGAGGGCCAGAAAACCCAGCACGCCCAGCGTGTATAGGGCCACGATGCGGTGCAGCCGCCAGTGGGAGGCCGCCGTCAGCGGTGCTCGCTCAGCCATGGCCGGGAGGCGATGGCGGTGCGGACGGTTGCGTATCGGCCGATGGGGATGCGGGAGCCGGTGCCGTCGCAAAAGCGGCCCGGGCCTCGCGGCGCTCGAAATGGTCCATGGACAAACAATAGACGATGACGATGGCCAGGAACATCAGGACTGCCCCCTGGGCCGCGAACCAGTAGGCCAGCGGCCAGTCGGGCATCAGCGCCTGCAGGTCGCGCGCGTAGTAGCAGGCGCCAAAGGAGACGGCCACCCAGACCGCGAACAGCACGGCCTTGAGCCACAGATGGCGGATGTCGTGCAGGTCGGGGGCGAAGGTCTCGCCTTCGGACGGTCCCCCGACCGCGTCGTCATGCAAGTGCGCTTTCGGCGTATGCATGGCGACGCTGCCAGCCCTTACTGCGCCAGGCGCTGCCAGGTGGCGACCACGCTGTCGGGATTCAGCGAGATGGAGGCAATGCCTTCGTCAGCCAGCCATTGGGCGAAGTCCGGGTGGTCCGAAGGGCCCTGGCCGCAGATGCCCACGTACTTGCCCTGGTCCAGGCAGGCCTTGATGGCGCGCGACAGCATCTTGCGCACGGCGGGGTCGCGCTCGTCGAAGTCGGCAGCCAGCAGCTCCAGGCCGGAGTCGCGGTCCAGGCCCAGCGTCAGCTGGGTCAGGTCGTTGGAGCCGATGGAGAAGCCGTCGAAGAACTCGAGGAACTCGTCGGCCAGGATGGCGTTGGAGGGCACCTCGCACATCATGATGAGCTTGAGTTCGTTGTCGCCGCGCTTGAGGCCGTTGGCCGCCAGCAGCTGGGTGACGCGCTCGGCCTGCTTGAGCGTGCGCACGAAGGGAATCATGATCTGCACGTTGGTCAGGCCCATGTCCTCGCGCACGCGGCGCAGTGCCTCGCACTCCATGCGGAAGGCCTCGCCGAAGTCCTCGGAGATGTAGCGCGCGGCGCCACGGAAGCCCAGCATGGGGTTCTCTTCCTCGGGCTCGTAGCGGCTGCCGCCGATGAGCTTGCGGTACTCGTTGGACTTGAAGTCCGACATGCGCACGATGACGGGCTTGGGCCAGAAGGCGGCGGCAATCGTGGCCACGCCTTCGGCAACCTTGTCCACATAGAAGGCACGGGGCGAGGCATGGCCGCGGGCCACGGACTCGACGGCCTTCTTGAGGTCGGCATCGACGGCGGGGTAGTCCAGGATGGCCTTGGGGTGCACGCCGATGTTGTTGTTGATGATGAACTCCAGGCGGGCCAGACCCACACCCTCGTTGGGCAGCTGGGCGAAGTCGAAGGCCAGCTGGGGGTTGCCCACGTTCATCATGATCTTGGTCTTGATGGCGGGCATCTCGCCACGCTGCACTTCGGTGATCTCGGTCTCGATCAGGCCGTCGTAGATCTTGCCGGTATCGCCTTCGGCGCAGCTGACGGTGACCAGGGTGCCGTCCTTGAGCAGGTCGGTGGCATTGCCGCAGCCGACCACGGCCGGAATGCCCAGTTCGCGCGCAATGATGGCCGCGTGGCAGGTACGGCCGCCACGGTTGGTGACGATGGCCGAGGCGCGCTTCATCACCGGCTCCCAGTTGGGATCGGTCATGTCGGTCACCAGCACGTCGCCGGGCTGGACCTGGTCCATGTTGGCGATGTCATTGACCAGGCGCACGGGGCCCGTGCCGATCTTCTGGCCAATGGCGCGGCCTTCGGCCAGCACATTGCCGGTGCCCTTGAGGGCGTAGCGCTGCTCGGCCTGGCCCTTGGCCTGGCTCTTCACGGTCTCGGGGCGGGCCTGCAGGATGTAGAGCTGGCCGTCCGTGCCGTCCTTGCCCCACTCGATGTCCATGGGGCGGGCATAGTGCTGCTCGATGACCAGGGCATAGTGGGCCAGCTGCTGCACGTCCTCGTCGGACAGCGAGTAGCGGTTGCGCAGCTCATGGGCCACGTCGGTGGTCTTGACCAGCTTGCCGCTGGCGGCCTTTTCCTCGGGCGAGGCAAAGACCATCTGGATCAGCTTGGAGCCCAGGTTGCGGCGGATCAGGGCCTTCTTGCCGGCCTTGAGCATGGGCTTGTGCACATAGAACTCGTCAGGATTGACGGCGCCCTGCACCACAGTCTCGCCCAGGCCATAGCTGGAGGTGATGAAGACGACTTCCTCGAAGCCCGATTCGGTGTCGATGGTGAACATCACGCCGGCCGCGCCCAGGTCGGAACGCACCATGCGCTGCACGCCGGCCGACAGGGCCACCACGTCGTGGGCAAAGCCCTTGTGCACGCGGTAGGAGATGGCGCGGTCGTTGTACAGCGAGGCGAAGACTTCCTTCATCTTGTGCAGCACCGACTCGATGCCCACCACGTTCAGGAAGGTTTCCTGCTGGCCGGCGAACGAAGCGTCGGGCAGGTCTTCGGCCGTGGCCGAGGAGCGCACGGCGAACGAGGCTGCCTCGTTGCCGCCCTGCAGGCGCACGAATTCCTCGCGGATGGCCTGCTCCAGATCGGCCGGGAAGGGCTGGTTCTCGACCAGGGCACGGATTTCGGCACCGACCTGGGCCAGGGCGCGGACGTCTTCCACGTCCAGGGCGGCCAGCTTGGCGCTGATCTTGTCGGCCAGGCCGTCGTGGGCCAGGAACTGGCGGAAGGCGTGGGCCGTGGTGGCAAAGCCCGTGGGAACGCGCACGCCTTGCGGCAGCTGCGAGATCATTTCGCCGAGCGAGGCGTTCTTGCCGCCTACGGACTCGACATCGGTCATCCTCAGTTGTTCAAACGGAACGACGAGGGCGGTGGCCTCGAACAGTTGAGACATGGGAAAGCTCCAGAAGTTGAAAACCGTCGTGCGCCGCCCCGGCTGCCAAAGCCGGGCACGGTCGATCCATCCACGCAGGCGTGCGCGAGGCTTTGCTGTTCTGGTTGGAGGCCGGCAGCGAGCATGGATGGGAAATTGGGAATAATGGGCGCCATTGTAGGCGTTTGCCGTGAACCGACGGCAGCCCCCCTGTCCAGAGTCCGACCACCATGCACACCCACACCATCTTCGTCATCTCCGATGGCACTGGCATTACAGCCGAGACCTTCGGCACGGCCATCATGGCCCAGTTCGACACCAAGTCGCGCCTGGTTCGCATCCCCTTCGTGGACACCATGGACAAGGTGCACCAGGCCGTGCGCCAGATCAACCATGTGGCCGAGTCGGAAAGCCACAAGCCCATCGTCTTCACCACCCTGGTCAACCAGGACATGCTCGACCTGATCGAGAGCCAGTGCAAGGGCAAGGTGTTCGACATGTTCGGCACCTTCGTGCGGCCGCTGGAGCTGGAGCTGGGTCAGAAATCGCTGCACCGCGTGGGCCGCTTCGCCGACATCAGCGAGAGCAAGGAATACCTGGAGCGCATGGAGGCCATCAACTACACGCTGGCCCATGACGACGGCCAGACCCACCAGGACCTGACGGGCGCCGACGTGATCCTGGTCGGCGTCTCGCGCAGCGGCAAGACCCCCACCAGCCTGTACCTGGCCATGCAGTTCGGCCTCAAGGTGGCCAACTACCCGCTGATCCCCGAGGATTTCGAGCGCAAGCAGCTGCCGCCCGCCCTGGTGCCCTCGCGCAAGAAGCTGTTCGGCCTGACCATCGATCCGCAGCGCCTGTCCAGCATCCGCAACGAACGCCGGCCCGACTCCAAGTACGCCAGCCTCGTCAATTGCCGCTACGAGGTGGCCGAGGCCGAATCCATGATGCGCCGCAGCGGCATACCGTGGCTGTCGAGCACGACCAAGTCCATCGAGGAAATCGCCACCACCATCCTGCAGGAGGTGCTGCCCCAGCACCTGGGGCACTAGCCTCCCCTGCGCTGCTCAGTCCGGGACGTTCCAGCGCAGCATGGGCTGCTGCGGCAGCGTCTCGACCAGGTAGTCCACCAGGGCACGCACCTTGGTCGGCACGTACTGGCGGTCACGAAAGCAGGCGAAGAAATCCAGCGTGGTGTCCTCGAAATGCAGCTGCCCCTTGCGCGCCGGGCCCAGGGCCAGCGGCTGCAGCAGTCCTTCGCGCATGTAGCGGTGGGCAATGAAGCTGCCGATCCAGACAATGCCGCCCCCGGCCACGGCCATCTCGGTCAGGGCATCCACGTCGCTGGCGATGGCGGTCACGCGCAGCTGCGGGTCCACGCGCTTGCCGTCGCGTGAAAACGGCCAGCGCATGAAGCGGCCATCGGCCTCGCGCCGGTACAGCAGGCAGGCATGGTCCAGCAGATCCTGGGCCGTCCGTGGCCTGCCATGGGCCTGCAGATAGGCCGGCGATGCACACAGCACGCGCGGCACGGCCGCCAGCTGGCGCACGGCCATGCCGGGCTCCAGTACATCGCGGTAACGCACGCTGATGTCCACGTCTTCCTTGAGCACATCCACCTGCCGGTCCACCACCAGCAACTCCAGCTCCAGCCGGGGATGCTGCGCGGCAAAGGCCGGCAGCAGCGGCGCCAGCACATGGCGGCCAAAGGCTGCCATGCAGGCGATGCGCAGCCGGCCCTGCAACTCGCCGTGCAGCTGGGACAGGTCGGACTGCGCTTTTTCCAGCTCCTGCAGCACGGGGCCCACGCGCGCCAGATAGCGCTCGCCCGCCTCGGTCAGCGCCATGGATCGCGTGGTGCGCGTGATCAGCCGCGTGCCCAGCTCGCGCTCCAGCCGGGCGATGTTCTGGCTGGCCGCCGCCGGAGAAATGCCCAGCTGGCGCGCAGCCGAGGCAATGGAGCCGCCTTCCAGGGCTTTGACGAAGGTCTCGATGGAACGCAGATTAGGCACAAAAAACTATGGATGAAAAATCAATTCATCAATATAGCTTACGAGTGCACCAAGCTGCAGCCCTCTACACGGCAGCACGGGCCTTGCCTACAGTCCTGCACTTGCCGCGCCGAATCGACAAGCGGCCTGACCGGACCGTGTCCATGCCTCCTACCTCCGCATCCACCTCTGCCTCCATTTCCCCTGCAGCCCCCCGCAGCCGCAAGCTGCACCGCCGCTTCGCACCCATCGTCTTTGCCTTCTACATGTCGGCCATCATGGCGTTTCTGATGTGCTGCGCCATCGTCGGCGCCAACAGCGGCCTGGGCGCCGACTACCTGCGGCGCGTGATACAGGCCTATGTGCTGGCCATGCCCGTGGCCTTTGTCTGCGTGATGGTGGTGCGTCCGCTGGTGGGCAAGCTGGTGGCCGCCACCGTGCATCTCTGACGCGGCCCGTCGCAGGGCCGGATCTTTGTTTTCAGGGCCTGGGGGCGCTCAGGCAAGCGCCTGCGCTGCCAGGCGCGGCAGGCCCGCCACCAGTTCGCGCCAGCCCGGCAGCTCGGCCCGGCCCGGCTTGCGCTCGCCAAAGAACATGGCCATCAGGTCGCCCTGGGCATCGAAGGCCTCGACCGAGGTGACCACGCCATCGGCCGTGGGCTTTTGCACGGCCCAGACGCTGGCGATCAGGTCGCAGCGCAGATGCAGGTTGAAATTCGGGTCCATCACATTGATCCATTGCGCGCCGCCGGGCGTGTCCATGGGCTGGATGTTGTGCACGGGGCCGGTGTGGATCTGTATGCAGCCGCCGCTGTCCACGAAGACCATGATGGGCAGGCCGTCCACGGCCGCATCGCCCAGCAACTGGGCCACGGACTCGGGCGCCAGCCGCGCGCAGTGGCCGGGCACCAGGCGGAAGGCCTGCTGGCGCTCAACGCCGAACCGGCGCAGCAGATCGAAGAATTCATGCGTGTCCTGCATGGCGGCCCAGGCAGTGCTCAGGCCGGGCACGTCGATGGCCTCGTCGGCCTGCGGCAGCGCACGCGGGCGGGCATGGCGGAACAGGTAACCAGCGCTGGGCTCGGCGAAACGCTGCACCAGCGCCTCCCACGCCTGCAGGTCGGTGGACTCGCGCGCATGGACCTTGTGCACGGCACGGCCCTGCGCATTGAAGAACTGCAGGCTGCGCATGGCCGGCCTGCCGGCCTGTGCAGGCTGCTCGGTCACGGCATAGCCGGCATGCCATTGGGCAAAGAACATTCGCAGGTCGATGTCGCGGCCCAGGGCAAGGCCCACGCCGCCGTTGGCCGAAAGCTTCTGGTAGACCCCGGTCTTTTCGTGGACCGTGGACTCGTTGCGCGTCAGCGCCATCACGGGGCCGCAGTCCTGCAAGCCCTTCAGGATGGCCAGCCATTCGGCGCGCAGCGGCACGGCCTGGAGGCTGCCCTCATGCTGGCCCGCATGCGCGGCAATGGCGGCGCCTTCCGGCAGGCCCAGGGAATCGGCTGCCTCCTTGGCGCGCAGGCCACCCTGGCGCGCCCGCGCAAAGCGCTGGCGGACTGCGGGAGCATCGACGGGAATCAGGAGCCCGCCCTCCTCGGCATCGTGGACGGCGCTGCTCATTGCAGGGTGTCCAGCGGTGCGTGCCAGAGCGCATGGGGCACCGGCTGGGCTGCATGGGCTGCAGGCAGGGACACTCCGGCATCGGGCACGGCGCGGTGCGAGCGCGATGGCGCGCCCGCATCGGCCACTGCCTGCCAGCGTTGCTGCAGCCGCCCCAGCAGGGCGCGCATGTCATGGGACAAGCCGCCCGCGCAGGCCAGGCTCTCGAGCTGCTCGGCCACCCGGGCGGCCATGGCCGGCCTATGGGTGTCGCAGCAGCCGTGGCCGAAGCCGGTCATCAGGGCCAGCGTGGCAGCCAGCGCGGCCTCGTTCTCGGGCAGCAGGTATTCCTCGTCCTGGGCAAGGCTCTCACTCTTGGATGGATGCATGGGGTTCTCCTTGCGTTTCAGTTGGCAGCGTTGCACATGCATGCGCCCGCGCCACAGGCGCATGCTTCAGAAATCCTTGACCATCGACACCCGCACATGGCGGCCGGGCTGGCTGTAGGCGTCGGCAATCGCCGTGCTGGCAGCCAGGCCGCGCACATCGGCCCAGCGCCAGTACTTCTTGTCGGTCAGGTTGTAGATGCCGGCGTTCAGGCGCAGGTCGGGGCGTATGCGCCACTGGGCGCTCAGGTCGGCCACGGTGGCCGAGGGGCTGAGCCAGGCGGCGCTGCCGTTGGACACGTCGCCGGCCTTCTTGCCACTCCAGTGCGAGACGTTGAACTGCACGCCCACGGCAGAGCGCTCATAGCGCACGCCCAGCACCAGTTGCTGGGGCGAGATGGTGTCCAGCGGCTTGTCGGTCTGGGTGTCCTTGCCGTCGGTGTAGCCGTAGGCCAGGCGCGTCTGCCAGTCGCCGCCGGCCCAGCGGCCCCAGTCGTAATCGGCCTTGAGTTCGAAGCCGCTGATGCGGGCGCGGCCCACGTTGATGGACTGGTAGATGGCGGGGTTGGCCGCGTTGCCGGGCTGGCCCGCAACCAGTTGCTGGTCGACGATGAAGTCCTTGTAGCGCCCCGTGAACACGGCGGCGTCCAGGCGCAGCCTGTCCATGCGCCCGCGCAGGCCCAGCTCGAAGGTCTGGCTCTTTTCGGGCCGCAGATTGGGGTTGGGAATGTTCCGGTAGAACGCCACCGGGTTCTCGAAGAAAGCGTTGATCTGGCCGGCATTGGGCGCCCGGAAACCTGCCGCATAGTTGCCATAGACGGACCAGGCCGGGCTGGCCTGCAGCATCACGCCCAGCTTGGGCGAGAGCGCGGAGTCGGAGTTGCTGACCACGGTGGGCACAAAGCCGTTCTGCCGGGGCTTGATGCTGTAGTGCTCGGCGCGCAGGCCCGGGGTCACGCTCCAGGGGCCGCTGTGCAATTCGGCCTGGGCGAACAGGGCGGTGGCGCTTTCGGTGGTGTCGGGAAAGCGCTTGAGCGGGAAGCTTTCGCCCACGGGCGGCGTGATGCCGTTTTGCGCGTTGACCACCTTGTTGCGGAGGTAGTCCAGCCCGTAGGTGAACTTGCCGCTGGCCGAAGAACTCCAGCGCAGCAGGCGGCTGGCCTGGGCGTGCAGCTGGATCGCGTCCTCGTCATAGGTCAAGTCGCGCTCGCGGTAGGGCAGGCCGATGCGCGTCTCGGTGACGAATTCGCGCGCGTCGGACTTCTGGTAGCTGGCCATCAGCTGCAGTTCGTCGGCCAGCGCCGTGCCCAGTTGCTGCCATTGGCCCTGCCAGCTGGCCCGCCAGCGCTTCATGTCGGTGCGCGAGTCCGAGTTGGCCACGGTGGCCGATCGCGCGGACAGCAGGGCGTAGTCGGCACGCTTGTCCACGTTCTCGAAGGTGAAGACATGCTTTTGCACGGCGCTGGGCGTGAAGACCAGGCGTCCCATCAGCGACTCGCTGCGGTCTTTCTCGGGATTGGGCGTGGTGCGCGCCGCGCCCGTCACGTTGTTCGTGCCCATGTTCTCCAGCGCGTGCGAGCGGCCCAGGCCCGCCGACAGCAGCCATGCCCATTCGGGGCTGGCACGGCCCGCCACGGTGGCGCCCAGCTTGCGGCCGTTGTCCGAGCCGTCATAGCCGGCAGCCACGCGGCCGGCGATGCGCTTGTCCTTGCCCAGCAGATCGTCCGGCTGCACGGTCACGAAGTTGACCAGGCCGCCCATGCCGTCCGATCCATACAGCGCGGGCGTGGAGCCGCGCAGGATTTCCACGCGCTGCACCAGGCCTAGGTCCAGGTAGTCGCGGCCGAAGCTGTTGGCGCTGAAGCTGTAGCTGCGCGGCAGGCGCACGCCATCGACCAGCATGAGCACGCGGTTGCCATCCAGGCCACGGATGTTGAAGCCGCTGTTCTGGTCACGCCCGGCCGACGAGGCCGCCAGCGAGAAGCGGGCCGGGGCGCGCGGCACTTCGACATTGGGCAGCAGGTTGACCATCTCGCGGATGTCGCTGGCCTGCTCGCGTTCCATGCGGCCGGCGTCGATCACGTCGATGCTCATGGGCAGGGTGTCAGGGTCCTGCACCTCGCGCGAGGCGCTGATCACCATCTCCTTGAGGGCCGGGGCACGGGTCCGTGCCCCGGACGCGGCCTGCGCCAGCAATTGCGTGTCGGCATCTCCGGCGTTTGCAACGTTTGCGGCGTCTGCGGCGGCCCGCCCCGGCTCCTGGGCCAGGGCAGCGGAGGCGCACAGCAGCGCGCAGGCGGCGGCCAGGGGATGACGCGCCCGCCGGGCGCTTGATTGCATTGCGAAGTCGTAAGCCATTGCGAAGCCCTCTCTCTCTCTGATCAACATGGATGTGCGAGAGCTGGCTTCTGCTTGCAGCAGCTGGCGGGTGGTCCGCCAGCCGTTGGCGCGTCATGTGCTGGCTGGATGAAGAAAAATTATATGCGAATAGTTCTCATTTATTGATTTGATCTGGCGCATGGTCCCAGGAACAAACCCTGCTGGCGCCGCGTGCCGCCAGGCAGCTATCTGTGCGACACCCACAGCGACAAGGCCCGCGCCTGAAGACGCGGGCATGAAAAATAGCCCCACCCTCTCCTTGCTGCCAGGCCTTCTGCCCCTGGCAGGGCGATGAAAAAAGGGCCCGGATGCCATGGCATCCGGGCCCTTTCTCCGCCTGCTCCGCACCATGGCGGAGCAGCAACTGGTCAATGGCTGGTCAGTGGCGGATCAGGTGGTCGAAGGCCGACAGCGCAGCCGTGGAGCCGGCACCGGCAGCAATGATGATCTGCTTGTACGGCACGTTGGTGCAGTCGCCTGCGCCAAACACGCCGGGCACGCTGGTGTGGCCCTTGGCGTCGATCACGATCTCGCCGAAGCGTGTCAGCTCCACCGTGCCCTTGAGCCAGTCGGTGTTGGGCAGCAGGCCGATCTGCACGAAGATGCCTTCCAGCGCCACGGTCTTGACCTCTTCCGTCGTGCGGTCCTTGTAGGTCAGGCCGGTGACCTTCTTGCCGTCGCCGTTGACCTCGGTGGTCTGGGCGTTGAGGATGACCGTGACGTTGGGCAGGCTGCGAAGCTTCTTTTGCAGCACGGCGTCGGCCTTGAGCTCGCTGGCGAACTCCAGCAGCGTCACGCTGCGCACGATGCCGGCCAGGTCGATGGCCGCTTCCACGCCCGAGTTGCCGCCGCCGATGACGGCCACATTCTTGCCCTTGAACAAGGGACCGTCGCAGTGCGGGCAGTAGGTCACGCCCTTGGTGCGGTACTTGTCCTCGCCCGGCACGTTCATGTTGCGCCAGCGCGCGCCGGTCGAGAGGATGACGGTCTTGGCCTTGAGGCTGGCGCCCGAGGCGGTCTGCACCTCGATCAGCCCGCCTTCCGTGGCAGCCGGAATCAGTTTGGACGCCGTCTGCAGGTTCATGATGTCCACCTCGTAGTCGCGCACATGGCGCTCCATGGCGGCGGCCAGTTGCGGGCCTTCGGTCTTGGAGACCGAGATGAAGTTCTCGATGTCCACGGTGTCCAGCACCTGGCCACCGAAGCGCTCGGCGGCGATGCCGGTGCGGATGCCCTTGCGTGCCGCATAGATGGCAGCCGCCGCGCCGGCCGGGCCGCCGCCGACGATCAGCACGTCGAAGGCATCCTTGGCGGAAATCTTGGCCGCTTCACGCGAAGCGGCGCCGGTATCGACCTTGGCCACGATCTCGGCCAGCTCCATGCGGCCCTGGCCGAAGCGCTCGCCGTTCACAAAGACGGTGGGCACGCCCATGACTTCGCGCTGCTCGACTTCCTTCTGGAACAGCCCGCCGTCGATGGCGGTATGACTGATCTTGGGGTTGAGCACGGACATCAGGTTCAGCGCCTGCACCACGTCGGGACAGTTGTGGCAGGACAGCGAGTAATAGGTCTCGAAGTGCAGCGGCACGTCGATATTGCGCACCTGCTCCAGCAGCTCGGCCGATTCCTTGGACGGATGGCCGCCGACCTGCAGCAGGGCCAGCACCAGCGAGGTGAATTCATGGCCCAGGGGGACGCCTGCGAAACGCACGCCGCTGTCCACGCCGGGATTGGTGATCAGGAACGAGGGCTTGCGCACCTCGGCGTCGTTGTGCTCGACGACGGTGATCTTGTCGCTCAGCTCGCGGATTTCCAGCAGCAGTTCCTTCAGCTCGCGCGCACCCTGGCTGTCATCCAGCGAAGCCACCAGCTCCACCGGACGCTGCAGGCGCTCCAGGTAGGCCTGCAATTGGGCTTTCAGGTTGTTGTCAAGCATGTCGGACTCCTAGGGAAATACGAATTTTCGGAAAAAAAAGCCCGGGCGCCAGGCACCCGGGCGTCTTCAACAGTTCAACTGTGAACAGGAAGCGGTGTACCGCTTAGATCTTGCCGACCAGGTCGAGCGAGGGAGCCAGGGTCTTGTCGCCTTCTTCCCACTTGGCGGGGCAGACTTCACCGGGGTGGTTGCGGACGTACTGGGCAGCCTTGACCTTGCGCAGCAGATCGACGGCGTTGCGGCCAATGCCTTCGGCGGTGATTTCCACGGCCTGGATCACGCCATCGGGATCGACGATGAAGGTGCCGCGGTCAGCGAGGCCCTGGCCGGGACGCAGGACTTCGAAGTTGTTGCTGATTTCCCAGGTGGGGTCGCCCAGCATCGTGTACTTGATCTTGCGGATGGTGTCAGACGTGTCGTGCCATGCCTTGTGCACGAAGTGGGTGTCGGTGGACACGGAGAAGACTTCCACGCCCAGCTTTTGCAGTTCGTCGTAATGGTCGGCCACGTCGCCCAGTTCGGTGGGGCACACGAAGGTGAAGTCAGCGGGGTAGAAGAAGAACACGGCCCACTTGCCCAGGACGTCCTTTTCGGTCACTTCGATGAACTTGCCATTCTTGAAGGCCTGCGTCTTGAAGGGCTTGATTTGGGTGTTGATCACGGACATTGCTGTTTCCTTTGTGGTTGGTGAGTGAACACAGGACGAAGTCTAGGCCCAGGCAATCGATTGATCCAATGAATTGATTGAATTCATCCGATTGCCAAAAACTATGTGAACATCCTTGGTCTCCAGGCCTGCGGGCTTGACCAGCCCGCCACCGGCCTGAAGAGGCTATTTTGGGCCGAAATATGACAAGGCAATGCAGCAACCCCGCGGCCGCGTCGGCAGCCGGCCCGCAAACGAGAACGCGCCTCATAAGCAGCCAATGCGCGATAACAGGGGTTTGCTTGATCTGACGCAGAAACCCTAGACAATCCACCCCTATAGCGGCCGGCGATCGGCGCGGTCCCCCACGTACAACAAAGGAGTTCCCCATGCAAGGCGACGCACAAGTCATCACCTGGCTGCAAGCCCAGCTCAAGAACGAGCTGACGGCCATCAACCAGTACTTCCTGCACTACCGCATGTACAAGCACTGGGGCTTCGACAGGCTGGCCAAGAAGGAATACAAGGAGTCCATCGGCGAGATGAAGCACGCCGACTGGCTCATGGACCGCATCTTCGTGCTCGACGGCCTGCCCAACCTGCAGGACCTGGGCAAGCTGCAAGTCGGCGAGGACGTGCCCGAAGCCCTGGCTTGCGACCTGAGCAGCGAGAAAACCGCGCAGCAGACCATCAAGGATGGCATCGCCCACTGCGAAAGCGTGCGCGACTATGTCTCGCGCGATCTGCTGCAAAAGATCCTGGACGATACCGAGGAGCACATCGACTACCTCGAAACCCAGCTGGACCTGATCGACAAGGTCGGCATCCAGAACTACCTGCAGTCGCAGATGGACGAAGAGTCCTGAGCATCGGACTCAGGGGCGGCGGCACAGGCCGCACCCCCCACTCGAAACGACGGGCCTGTGTGCCCGTTTTTTCATCTTCTGGCCCGGCTATCGGTCACTCGTCGGCATATCGCAGCGGAAACAACAGAAGAAAGGTCGTGCCGGTCTGCGCGGCCGACTGCACCTCGATGGTGGCGTCCAGCAATTCCGCCAGCCGCTTGACGATGGACAGGCCGATCCCCTCGCCTGCGCCGCTGCGGTAGCTGGCCGCCGCACCGCCTTGCTGCGGCGCGCCCCCGGTGCGGACCTCCCCGGACGCCGCCGTCCCCAGGTGGCCCGAAGGGTCCATGTCCGTGGCCTGCTTGAGGGCGGCAACCAAAGGCGCCGCAGGCGCCATGCCAGGGCCCGTGTCCCCGATGGAGAGCATCCAGCGGCGCCGGTCCTCCCCATCGCCCAGAGCCCACTTCACCGTGACACCGCCCTCCTGGGTGTACTTGAGCGCGTTGAGTATCAGGTTCTGCGCGATGCGGCGCAGTTTCAAGGCATCCCCTTCCACCGGCATCGTCCCCGGCCCCTGCAGGTGCAGGTACAGGCCGCGATCGTTGGCCAGGGCCTGCAGTCCCTCGCACAGATGGGTGATCACCTCGACTGCGTCAAAGGAGGTCAGCTGGCGATGCTCGCGCCCGGCGTGCAGCTTGGCCAGCTCCGTCACGTCATCCAGCAGATGGCGCAGCGACTGGACGTTGCGGTCCAGCATGCGCAGGAGTTTCTCGCGCGACTGCGCCGGCGCATGCTGCATGCCCAGGCCATGCGTCACATTGGCCACCACGCCGACGTTGCTGCGCAGGTCATGCGCGACCTGCTCCCACAGTTGCGAGCGCTGCAGGTCCAGCGTGCTCACGTCATGCAGCGCCGCTTCCAGGTCCCGGACATGGCCCTCGGCCTCCTGCTGCTGCAGGCGGAAATACTGGGTGCTGCTGTCCTGCACGTCGCGCGTGTAGGTGGCGGCCCAGGCCTTGCGCGCAACGGGCATGGCGCCATGCGCATCGGGATGCTCCTCGGCATAGGCCTCCAGTTGCGCCACCATGACTTCGTTGAGCAGGCCCAGCTCGCGCACGACTTCATGCAGGTCATAGCCCTGTTGCCAGCGGTGCAGGCCGTGGGCGGCGGCCTGCTCGCCATCGACCGGCGGCTCGGCAGCGCCTGCCGGGGCACCGCCGAGGGCCCGCAATTGCTGCTCGAACGCGGCCAGCACGGCCGGAATGTGATCGTTCAACTGGGTGCGGGGAAGCGCCTCGCCGGCGGTCAGTGCCGGGTCCCGCCTGACGGCCTTGCGCCATGTCTGCAAGAGTCCTTCGCGCTGCGCCGCGAGGGCGTCTGCCAGTCTGCAGAGTTCATTTCCTTGGCTTGTCATGGATCGGCATCCGTGGCGGTCTGTAGAGAGGGAAAAAATGCGTTGCGCCAAGGATGGTAAGGCCAAAAACCCGGCCGATCGGGCTCGTGCCGGCGCGCCTACAGGCCGGTGGGAAAGTGCACGCCCGCGCGCTGGGCAGCCTGCACGATGTGCGTGGCCATGGCCTGCTGCGCCAGTTCGGGCCGACCCTGGGACAGGGCCTCGATGATGGCGGCATGCTCCTCGGCGGTCGCATGGCGCGCGCCGCGCTTGTAATACGGCAGGCGCTGGCTTTCCTGCATGACCTCGCCGCTGCCGCGCAGCACGTCGGCAATCGCATGGTTGCCCGAGATGGTGGCGATCTGCAGGTGAAACTCGAAATCCAGGCGCGTGGCCTGCACGAAATCGGCCAGCTCGATGCTCTGCTGCATGGCCTGCAGGTTGGCCTGCAGGGCCGCCACGTCTTCGGGCTGCACCACCAGGGCGGCCAGGCGTGCGACAAAGCCCTCCAGCGCATAGCGCAGCTGATAGACATCGGTGAGCGCATGCGAGTCGGCAAAGCGCCAGGCCTCTGCGGCAGAGGCCGGGGCGTCGGTGGCCTCGGTCACGTACATGCCCTTGCCGGGCCGCGCCACGACCAGGCCCAGCCCCTGCAGCGTGGACAGCGCCTCGCGCAGCGAGGTCCGGCTGATGCCCAGTTGCTCCGACAGGTCGCGCTGCGACGGCAGCAGCGCGCCCACCGGATACACGCCGCCCTCGATCCACTCGCGGATCACGCGGGCGGCATTGCCGGCAACGGCGGTGCTGGCGGAAGGACTGGAAGCGGTGCTGGGTTCCATGCGTTGGCAGGTCTCGGGGTCGGGGGCGGCAGGTGCGCTGATCTTAGCGACTGCGCACCGCTGCCGCATGGTCGTGGGTCGTGTGGTCGTGTGGTCGTGCGGCGTTGGTGCCTCTACTTGTTGACCAGCTTGGCCGGCACCGTATAGGTCAGGAAGGCGCCGAACAGCAGCACGCCGGCCAGCACGAACATGGCGGCATTGGTGCTCTGTGTCGCATCCTTGATGAGGCCGATCATGTAGGGACTGATGAAGCCCGCCAGGTTGGCAAAGGAGTTGATCAGCGCAATGCCGGCTGCCGCACCCGCGCTGGACAGGATGGCCGTGGGCAGGCTCCAGAACAGCGGAGAGGTCGCCAGGCTGCCGCCCGCGGCCAGCGCCAGGGCGGCCAGCGACAGATAGACGTTGCCGCTGAAGATGGCCGACAGCATCAGGCCCGCTGCGCCCACGCAGAACGGCACGATCAGGTGCCAGCGGCGCTCGCGCATGCGGTCCGAACTGCGGCTGACCAGGTTCATGGACACCACGGCCACCGAGAACGGCACGGCCGTCAGCAGGCCGATGTGAAAGGCACCCTCCACGCCCGACTGGCGGATCAGGCTGGGCAGCCAGAACGTGAGGCCGTACTGGCCCATGACGGTGCAAAAGCAGATCAGGGCCATCTTGATGATGCGCGGGTCGGAGAACAGCGCGCGCAGCGTCACATGGCTATCGCTCTTGCTGGCGTTCTCGCGGGCGATGTTGCGCTCCAGCAGAGTCTTTTCCGCCTCGGTCAACCAGCGTGCGGCGCGGATGCCGTTGTCCAGGTACCAGAGCACGGCCAGGCCCAGGATCATCGAGGGAATGGCCTCGAGCAGGAACAGCCATTGCCAGCCGCGCAGCCCCGCCACGCCCTGCATCAGGTCCATGATGCCGCCCGACAGCGGTCCGCCCAGGATGCCCGAGACCGGAATCGCGCACATGAACAGCGCCACCATGCGGGCGCGCCGGTACGACGGAAACCAGTAGGTCATGTACAGGATCATGCCCGGGTAGAAGCCCGCCTCGGCCGCGCCCAGCAGAAAGCGCAGCACGTAGAACTGCGTGGGCGTGCTCACGAACATCATGGCCGCCGAGATCAGGCTCCACATGATCATGATCCGCGAGATGGTGGCCTTGGCGCCTATGCGGTGCATCAGCATGTTGCTGGGCACCTCGAAGAAGAAGTAGCCGATGAAGAACAGCCCCGCACCCAGGCCGTACATGGCCTCGCTGAACTGCAGATCGGCCAGCATGTGCAGCTTGGCGAAGCCCACGTTCACCCGGTCCAGGTAGGCCGCCACATAGCAGGCCATGATGAAGGGCAGCAGGCGCCAGGCCACCTTGCGGTAGACGGCGGCCTCGGCCGGCGTTTCGCTGGCCAGCGCCGGCGCCGCGCCGGCGACCTCGGCAGATGCGGGAAGAGATGACATCAGGGAGTCCTTGGTTGAGGAGTTGCGACCAACTGGTATTACCGGTATGAAATTACGAAGCGAACGGTACCCCCAGCGCTTTGCCATGTGCACTCGCATTTACCCCAATTCAACGCAATGAAAACTAATTCCCCGAGGTTTGACAAAAATCCGGTCCAACTGCAAACTGGTATTACCAGTACGAAAACAAGAGGCAAAACTTCGTGAACACCTTGTCAGAGACCCGCCCCGCCAGCCTTTGCCTGCGCGCCCAGCCGCTGACCGCCGAGGCCTTTGCCGAGTTTGGCGAGGTCCTGGACAGCACAGGCCACACACCGCTGCTCATCAACGATGGCATGACCGAGCGCTACCACGCCCTGGCCCGCGTGGACACGGGCGGCAGCGAAGGCCATGGGCTGATCAACCTGTTCCATGCCCGGCCCTATGCGCTGCCCCTGCGGCTGACCAGCATGGAGCGCCACCCCCTGGGCAGCCAGGCCTTCATGCCGCTGGATGCACAGCCCTTCATCGTAGTGGTGGCCCCCCTGGGCGAACAGGTGGCAACCGCCGACCTGCGCGCCTTCATCACCAACGGCCGCCAGGGCGTGAACTACCGGCGCGGCGTCTGGCATCACTCGCTGATCGCGTTGAATGCGCCGGCGCGCTTCATCGTGATCGACCGTGGCGGCCCTGGCGACAACTGCGACGTGCTGCCCATCGGCGGCGCCGAGGGCGTTGTGCTGGACCTGGGCAGCGCGCAGGCCTGAATTCGGCCCACCCAATGAACCAATGAACAAAGCCGCCCGAGGGCGGCTTTGTGCTGCATGGCGGCCGGCGGACTCAGGCGGGCACCAGAAAGTCCCGGCTGATGCCCTGGCCCAGGTCGTGCACGCGGTCCAGGAACTGCGTGAGATAGGCGTGCAGGCCCGTGGCCAGGATTTCGTCGATGCGCGCATAGCGCAGGTCGGCCAGCAGGCGGCCTGCCTTGCGCTGGGTCTCGCGCGACTGGGCGTTGGCCACGCTTTCCAGGTTGGCCACCACCTCCAGCATGCTGGCCAGCAGCGAGCGCGGCATGTCGCTGCGCAGCATCAGCAGCTCGGCCACGCGCTCGGGCGTGATCACGTCGCGGTAGACCTTGCGGTAGACCTCGAAGGCCGAGACGCTGCGCAGCAGCGCGCTCCAGTGGTAGAAGTCGAACGGCGTGGCCGCCTTGCCCGATGCGCCATTGCGTGCGCTGCCGTGGTAGTCGCGCTCGATGGCGTGGAACTTCACGTCCAGCAGGCGTGCCGTGTTGTCGGCGCGCTCGATGAAGGTGCCCAGGCGCAGGAAGTGGAAGGCCTCGTCCTGCAGCATGGTGCCCAGCGTCACGCCGCGCGACAGGTGCGAGCGGTGCTTGACCCATTCGAAGAACTGGCCCGGATCGCGCTCCCAGTCGCCCTCGGCCAGCAGGCGCTTGAGCTCCAGCCAGGTCTGGTTCTGGGTCTCCCAGGCCTCGGTGGTCAGCGCGCCGCGCACGGCGCGCGCGTTCTCCCGCGCAGCGCGCAGGCAGGAGGCGATGGACGAGGAGTTGCTCTCGTCGCGCACCATGAAGTGCAGCACGGCCTCGCGCTGCACCTCGCCGTGGCGGGCAGCGTAGGAGGGGATCAGCTCGCTGATGGACAGCACACCCTGCCAGGCCTTGCGCGCCACCTGCGGCGCCTGGGGCAGCATGGAGGTGTCATAGGAGACGTTGAGCATGCGGGCGGTGTTCTCCGCACGCTCCGTGTAGCGGGACATCCAGTACAGATGATCGGCAGTACGGCTGAGCATTCAATGTCCTCCCTCGTTTGACTCACCGGCCCCGAGCACCCAGGTGTCCTTGGTGCCGCCGCCCTGTGATGAATTGACCACCAGCGAGCCCTCCTTGAGCGCCACGCGCGTGAGGCCGCCGGCCACCATGCGCACCTGGTTGCCGCTGAGCACGAAGGGCCGCAGATCGATGTGCCTTGGTGCGATGCCCTGCTCCACCAGGGTGGGGCAGGTGGACAGCGCCAGCGTGGGCTGCGCGATATAGCCGCCGGGATTGGCGATGAGCGCGCGGCGGAAATCCTCGATCTCGCCGCGCGAGGCGGCAGGCCCGATCAGCATCCCGTAGCCACCGGCGCCGTGGACTTCCTTGACCACCAGCTCGTCCAGGTGGTCGAGCACGTAGCGCAGGTCATCGGGCTTGCGGCACAGCCAGGTCGGCACGTTCTGCAGGATGGGTTCCTCGCCCAGGTAGAAGCGGATCATCTCCGGCACATAGGGGTAGACCGATTTGTCATCGGCCACACCCGTGCCCGCTGCATTGCAGATGCTCACGTTGCCGGCACGGTAGGCGCGCATGAGGCCGGGGCAGCCCAGCGTGGAGGTGGGGCGAAAGACTTCGGGGTCGAGAAAATCATCGTCCACGCGCCGGTAGATCACGTCCACGCGCTGCGGGCCGCGCGTGGTGCGCATGTAGACCACGTCCTTGTCCACCACCAGGTCCTGGCCCTCGACCAGCTCCACGCCCATTTGCTGGGCCAGGAAGGCATGCTCGAAGTAGGCGCTGTTGTGCATGCCGGGCGTCAGCACCACCACCGTGGGCTCGGGCGTGCCGGCCGGCGCGCTGGCGCGCAGCGTCTCCAGCAGCATGTCGGGATAGTGGGCCACGGGCTCCACGGGATGGCGCGAGAACAGGTCCGGGAACAGCCGCATCATCATGCGCCGGTTCTCCAGCATGTACGACACGCCCGAGGGCACGCGCAGGTTGTCCTCCAGCACGTAGTACACGCCCTCGCCCTGGGCATTGGCGGCGCGCACGATGTCGATGCCGGCAATGTGGGCGTAGATGCCGCCCTGCACCGCCAGGCCCCGCATCTCGGGCCGGTACTGGCTGTTGTTCAGCACCAGCTCGCGCGGCACCAGGCCCGCGCGCAGGATCTCCTGGTCGTGATAGACATCGTGCAGGAAGCGGTTGAGCGCCGTCACGCGCTGCACCAGGCCCGCCTGCATTCGCGACCACTCATGTGCGGGAATGACGCGCGGTATCAGGTCGAAGGGGATGAGGCGCTCGTTGCCGGCGCCGCTTTCGTCCTTGTCGCCGTAGACGGCGAACGTGATGCCGACGCGCCGGAAGATGATCTCGGCCTCGGCGCTGCGCGCTCGCAGCGTCTGTTCGGACTGGCGCGCAAGCCATTGCGCGTAGTCCTTGTAGTGCAGGCGCACATCGCTGCCGTCGAACGGCGTCATCGTGTACATCTCGTCAAATGGATGCATTCGTCACCTCCTGTCGCTGCATGTGTACGGGGTCTAGCAAGCTACGGGCCAGCCCTCGTATCGCACCAGTGTAGCGATAGGTAACCTCAATCCGGACAAGCGGTATCCAGCATATGCATCCTGTTCCGCCATCGGCGCACGCCCTATCCGCCCTGCCTCTGCGTGACGTGCACATCCCAATAGCGGCGCGCCCTTTCCCGCTCGCAGACCAGGTGCACGGGGTCCGAAGAGCGCCAGTGCGCCGCGCCGCAGCGGGCCGACTGCACCACGCCGGCGCCATGGGCCTCATAGCGGCGCACCACCTCGGGGACAGGATGGCCATAGCGGCTGCGATATCCCGCCTGCACCATGGCCCAGCGCGGTGCCAGGGCCTGCACCAGGGCGGTGCTCGATGAGGTGCGGCTGCCGTGGTGGGGCACCAGCAGCCACTGCACCGGCGTGAGGGCGCCGGCCCTTGCCAGTGACCGCTCCTGCGCAGCCTCGATGTCACCGGCCAGCAAGGCCTGCACACCAGATGCCGAGCGCAGCAACAGCACGCAGCTGCCCGCATTGGCATGGGCCAGCGCCCGTGCGGAGGGCAACCGTTCGCCGGCAGACGGATGCAGCACCTCCAGCCGCACGCCATCCCATTCCCAGTGCTGGCCCGCCTGGCAGCGGCGCACAGCGCCCAGGCCGGCCAGCGCAGGGGCAAGGATCACGGAATCCGATCCCCAGACCTCCGCCTGCGGCTGCGCGGCATGCACGGCCAATGCACCGCCCGTGTGGTCATTGTCGCGGTGGCTGAGCCACAGGGCATCCAGCCTCAGACCCAGAGCCTGCAGCAGCGGCACCAGCACCCGGTCCCCGGCATTGCTGTCCAGGCCGTACTGCGGCCCCGTGTCATACAGCAGGCTGTGCCGCGCCGTGCGCACCAGCACGGCATTGCCCTGGCCTATGTCCACGGCCATCAGGTCGAACTCGCCATGCGCCGGTGATGGCGACGGCCACCACAGGGCCGGCAGGCACATGGCCAGGCCCCAACAGCGCCATCCGGCAGGCACCGGAGCCACCAGCGCCAGGCCACCGCACAGCGCAGCCAGCCCTGCCCACAGCGGCGGCTGCGGCAGTTGCACCACGGCCCATGCCCACTGGTCCAGCCATTGCAGCAGCTCCAGCAGCGGGGCCAGCGCCAGCGCCGCGCCTGTCCACAAGGGCGGCCACAAGGCCCCCAGCAGGGCCAGCGGCGTGACCACGAAGGTCACCCAGGGAATGGCCGCCAGATTGGCCAGCAACCCCGACAGCGACAGCTGGCCGAACAGCATCAGACCCAGCGGCGCCAGCGCCAGCGAGATGCGCCATTGCTCGCCCCACAGGGCCAGCGCACGGGCAGGCAGCGAAGGCCGCTGCGCGCCCTGCATGCGCGCATCGGTGGCCAGCAGCACGCCCACGGCCACAAAGCTCAGCCAGAAGCCGGCCTGCCACAGGGCCCAGGGGTCCAGCACCACGACCACGGCCAGCGCCAGGCACCACACGGCAGGCCAGGGCCAGCACAGTCCGGCGCCGCGCAACGCAGCCACGCTGGCCAGCATGCAGACGGTGCGCTGCGCCGGCAGGCCCCAGCCGCTGAACAGCGCATAGCCGCCCGCCAGCAGCACGCCGGCCAGCAGGGCCGCCTGCGGCGCCGGGCACCACAGGCAGGCCCGTGCGCTGCAGCGCCAAAGCCTCCCCATCACCAGTGCTGCCAGCCAGGCGAACAAGGTGATGTGCAGGCCGGAAATGCTCATCAGATGGGCCACGCCGGTATGCCTAAACAGCGCCCAGTCATCCCGCGCAATGGCCTGCTGATCGCCCATGGCCAGGGCGGCCACCACACCCAGCATGCGCGGCGCATGGGCAGGGTCCAGGCCGATGCGCTGCAGGGATGACGCAAGCGCGGCTGTGCGGCCCAGGATGGCGTCGCGCATCTGCTGGCGCCAGCGCTGCAGGGCATGGCTGCCGGTGTCGGCCAGTTGGCGTGCAGCGGGCTGTTCGCGCACATGGCCCGTGGCCTGCACGCCCTGCTCCCACTGCCACAGCTCATAGTCGAAACCGTGGGGATTGCGCGCGCCATGCGGGCGCTTGAGCCGCACGGTCAGCGCCCAGCGCTGGCCCGGCCGCAGATGGGGCAGCATAGCAACACCCCTGGACTGCCGGCCCCGGGGGGCGTACCAGGACAGTTCGATCAGTGCAGGAAACGGCGCCAAGACCTCTTCGCTGCCGACGATCCGAGCCTGCTCCACCTCCATGCGCCAGCGCATGCCCTGGGCCATGTTCTGGGGAAGCGATGCCACGACGCCGACGATGCGCAGGTCACGCCCCTCCAACGGCGGAGACAGCGCCTGGCCCGCAAAGTCCTGGGCTCGCCAGCCGGTCAACCCGCCCACCAGCAAGGCGGCGCAGACAGCGGCCCACAGGCCGTGCACAACAAGGCAACGCCGGCCTGCCCATGCCCTCCATGCCAGGCCTGCCAGCCCCATGCACGCCAAGAGCAGATACATCCACAGCGGCCACAGGCGCGGCTGCGTGACCTGCCAGGCCGCACCGGCCACGCAGCCGAGCAGCAGGGGCGTCCAGGAAGACGGCGAGAGGGTTTGGGCAGCTGCCGCAGGGTGCATCCACACATGCTAGGAGCGGATGCCGCGCAGCCACCATGCAGCGCCTCGGATTCAGACAACAATCAGACTGACGGAAGCCCAGGCCCTGACATGCCAGGGTGCAAGGGGCTGTGTCACACTGTCCGCCACCCCGGCACTGGTGCCGGATTTTTCTTGTCTCGAAGGAATCAACGATGAGCGTTTACGAACAACTGAAGGCCCTGAACATCGAACTGCCGTCGCCTGCCATCCCGGCGGCGGCCTACGTGCCCTATGTGCAGACGGGCAATCTGGTGTTCCTGAGCGGCCATATCGCGCGCAAGGACGGCAAGGTCTGGGCCGGCCAGCTGGGCCGTGATCTGCAGACTGCCGACGGCCAGCAGGCCGCGCGCGCCATCGCCATCGACCTGATGGGCACGCTGCAGCACGCCGCCGGCGGCGACCTGGGCCGCGTGCGCCGCATTGTCAAGCTGATGTGCCTGGTCAACTCCACGGGCGACTACACCGAGCAGCACCTGGTGGCCAACGGCTGCAGCGAGCTGCTGGGCCAGGTCTTCGGCGATGCCGGCACGCATGCGCGCAGCGCCTTCGGCGTGGCCCAGATCCCGCTGGGCTCCTGCGTGGAAATCGAGCTGATCGCCGAACTGGCCTGATCGGCAGCATGCCGCCGCACGGCGCCGCCGTGCTCGCAGGCGGCTAGAAGCTCTCCCATTGGCCATCCTCGGCTGCCGGTGCGGCAGGCCGGGGCGCCGAGGCCAGCTTGGGCGCCGCCGCCCTTGCTGCGGCAGGCCGCGCGACAGCCGGCCCGACAGCCGCAGGCGCCACGGCTGTTGCCGGCCGCCTTGGCGCTGCGGCAGCGCTGTGCGCAGTGCGCACCGCCGGCGCAGCCTGCCTTGCGAGCGTCGTCGGCGAAGGCGCCAGGTGCGCCACCTTGAACACCGCCACCGTGCGCGACAGCTGCTCGGCCTGCTCCCGCAGGCTTTGCGCTGCGGCCGCGCTTTGCTCGACCAGGGCCGCGTTCTGCTGCGTCATCTGGTCCAGCTGTCCCACGGCCTGGTTGACCTGGGCCACGCCCGCGCTTTGCTCCGAAGAGGCCGCCGTGATCTCGCCGATGGTGTCGGCCACGCGCTGCACGGACTGCACGATGCCCTCCATGGTGGTGCCGGCATCGCCCACCAGGCGGGCGCCGTCCTCCACCCGTTCCACCGAAGCGCCGATGAGCTGGCGGATTTCCTTGGCAGCCGCCGCACTGCGCTGTGCCAGCGTGCGCACCTCGCTCGCCACCACGGCAAAGCCCCGGCCCTGCTCTCCGGCGCGGGCCGCCTCCACGGCGGCGTTCAGCGCCAGGATATTGGTCTGGAAGGCAATGGAGTCGATGACGCCGACGATGTCGGCAATCTGCCTGCTGCTGTCGTTGATGCCCTTCATGGTCTCGACCACCCGGGCCACGACCTCACCGCCGCGCTGCGCCACCTGTGACGCACCCGCCGCCAGGCTGCTGGCCTGCTGGGCACTGCTGGCGCTTTGCTGCAGCGTGCTGGTGAACTGCTCCATGGCGGCAGCCGTCTCCTGCAGGTTGCTGGAGGTCTGCTCGGTGCGCACGGACAGGTCCTGGTTGCCGGTGGCGATCTCGGCGCTGGCGATGGCGATGCTGTCCGTGCTCTGGCGCACCTGCTGCACCATGCCCGACAGCGATTCGCTCATGGCCTGCAACGAGCGCAGCAGGTCGCCGAATTCATCAGCACGCTGTGCCTGTCCCTGCACGCCTGCGCTCAGGTCGCCTGCGGCAATGCGTTCGGCCAGTTCGCTGGCCTCGGCCAGGGGCCGGCGGATGCTGGCAATCAGGAAATGGGCGCCGATGACGATGCCCAGCAGCAGCAGGCCCACGGCCGCAGCGGCAAAGCCCACAGTGAGCCTGCGCGAGGCGGCCATCTCTTGCTGGCTGCTGCGCGCCACCTGCTCCTGCATCTGCACGAAGTCGCGCAGCGACTGCAGATAGGCATCCACGGCAGGGTTGTAGGACTGCTTGACCAGGACCAACGCCTGCTCCTGCCGGCCATCGGCCTTGAGCTGGCGTGCCTGGGCACGCAGTTCGATCATGGTCTTGCGGGCTGCCGCAATCCTGGCCATCTGCGCCTTGTCTGCGTCGGACAGGGGCATGGCTTCCAGTGATTTCTGCACCTCGGTGATCCGCGCCGAGGTGGCGCTGATCACGTCCTTGAACTCGGCCTCGACGGCAGCATCACTGCTGACCACCACGGCCTGGGTGCGGGCTGCGTTGGTTTCGGTCAGCCCCATCCAACGCACGGCGGCCTGGACCCGCGCCTGCATCTCCTGGGTCACCGCCTCGGACCGGGCCTGGACCTGGGCCGAGCGATAGCCCGACAAGCCGACCACGCCCACCAGCGCCACCACGATGGCGGCCACTGCAAGCCACAGCTTGTGTGCCATGCGAAGTCGCAGCATATCCAGTCTCCCTCATTTTGGAAGACTCCATGTTGAGGCCTGGAAGAAGGCCTGGTGGGCGGAAAAACCCAGAGGAAACCCCTGATCCGCCCCTTTCGCGCAGGACATTGCAGGGGCGGCCGCGTTCTTACTCCACGCGCGTCACGCTTTGCGGCTTGAAGCCCAGGTCGGCCGACTTGCCCTTGCGGCCGCGCGTGCCACGGGCATTGTTGAGACTGCGGATCTCCAGCGTCTCGCTGCGCTCCTTGCCGCCGCGGCCCAGGCCATCGATGCGGATGCTGCGCGTGTAGGCGGCAGCGCCCGCCAGCGTGTCCTTGTCCTCCAGGTCGAGCAGCATGAGGCCGCGCCCGCCCTTGGCCATGTGCTTGAGGCTGGCGATCTCGAAGGTGAGGATGCGGCCACCCGTGGAAGCGCAGATCACATGCGTGGCCGGCAGCAGCAGGCCCGCGCCCTGCTCGCCTTCCTGCGGCTCGGCGCGTGCGCCCATGGGCACGCCGTAGGCCGTGGACGGGGCGCACAGCGTCTCGCCGTCGGCCAGCGTGACGAAGGCCTTGCCCGCCTTCTGGCGCGAGACCATGTCGCTCACCATGGCCACGAAGCCGTAGCCACCCGACCCCGACAGCAGCAGCGCCGTGCCCTCGGCACCGGCGAAGTAGTACAGGATCTGGGTGCCGGCCTCCAGCTCGATGAGCGTGGTCACGGGCTGGCCATCGCCGCGCCCGCCGGGCAGTTGCGCCACCGGCACCGAATAGATGCGGCCATTGCTGCCAAAGGCCAGCAACTGGTCCACGGTGCGGCACTCGAAGGTGCCGTGCAGGCTGTCGCCGGCCTTGAAGCTCAGCGTGCCCGCATCGACGCCATGGCCCTGGCGCGTGCGCACCCAGCCCTTGTCCGAGATGATGACCGTGGTGGGTTCATCGACCACCTTGACTTCGGCGACGACCTTCTTTTCCTCCTGGATCAGCGTGCGGCGCGCATCGGCGAACTGCTTGGCATCGGCCTCGATCTCCTTGCAGATCAGGCGGCGCATGGTGCTTTCGCTGCCCAGGATGTCTTCGAGCTTGCCTTGCTCCGTGCGCAGCTCCTTGAGTTCCTGCTCGATCTTGATGGCCTCCAGCCGCGCCAGCTGGCGCAGGCGGATTTCAAGAATGTCGTCGGCCTGGCGCTCGGACAGCGCAAAGGCATCGATCAGCGCCTGCCGGGGCTCGTCGCTGGCCCGGATGATGGCGATGACCTTGTCGATGTTCAGCAGCACGGCCTGGCGGCCTTCGAGGATGTGGATGCGGTCCAGCACCTTGGCCAGCCGGTGCTGGCTGCGCCGCGTGACCGTGGTCTGGCGGAAGGCGATCCATTCCTCGAGCATCAGGCGCAGGCTTTTCTGCACCGGGCGGCCATCGAGGCCGATCATGGTCAGGTTGATGGAGCTGGACGACTCCAGGCTGGTATGCGCCAGCAGCGCCGTGATCAGTTCCTGCTGCGGCACCTTGCCGGTCTTGGGCTCGAAGACCAGGCGCACGGGCGCATCCTTGCTGGACTCGTCGCGCACGCCGTCGAGCACGGCCAGCATGCTGGCCTTGAGCTGGGTCTGTTCCTGGCTCAACGCCTTCTTGCCGGTCTTGACCTTGGGGTTGGTGATGTCTTCGATCTCTTCGAGCACCTTCTGCGCCGAGACGCCGGGCGGCAGCTCGGTCACCACGATCTGCCACTGGCCGCGCGCCAGTTCCTCGATCTTCCAGCGCGCGCGCAGCTTGAGGCTGCCACGGCCCGTGCGATAGGCGTCCTGGATGTCGGAGGCGCTGCTGATGATCTGCCCGCCACCCGGATAGTCGGGGCCGGGGATGATCTGGAACAGTTCCTCGTCGCTGAGCTGGGGCCGCTTGATCAGGGCCACGCAGGCGTCGGCCACCTCGCGCAGGTTGTGGCTGGGGATTTCCGTGGCCAGGCCCACGGCAATGCCGCTGGCGCCATTGAGCAGGGCGAACGGCAGGCGCGCGGGCAGTTGCTGCGGCTCCTGCGTGCTGCCGTCGTAGTTGGGCACGAAGTCCACCGTGCCCATGTCGATCTCGTCGAGCAGCAGGCCGGTGATCTTGGACAGGCGCGCCTCGGTGTAGCGCATGGCGGCTGCGCCGTCGCCGTCGCGGCTGCCGAAATTGCCTTGGCCATCGACCAGCGGATAGCGCTGGTTGAAGTCCTGCGCCATGCGCACCAGCGCGTCGTAGGCCGACTGGTCGCCGTGCGGGTGAAAGCGGCCCAGCACATCGCCGACCACGCGTGCGCTCTTGACGGGCTTGGCTGCCGTGTTGTGGTTGGGACCGCTGTAGCTCAGGCCCATGCGGTCCATGGCGTACAGAATGCGCCGCTGCACGGGCTTGAGGCCGTCGGTCACATCGGGCAGTGCCCGGCCCTTGACCACGGACAGTGCGTATTCGAGATAGGCCCGTTGCGCGTACTGGCCCAGGTCCAGTGCATCGCCGGCCGCCTGTTGTGCCAGATCCAGAGAGGTTTGGTCGCTCATGAAGAAATTCGTGATCTCAAAAAATGCAATGAATGCCGCTCATTGCGGCGTGGGCAGTCCTGTGGGCAGCGTCATGCGCACCCGGGGCGTGGTGCCCGGCAACGCCGCTGCTGCAGGCGCTGCAGGGCCCGCGCGCTCGCGCCCGCCCTGCAGCTGCTCGTAGATGCCGAGCACGGCCTTCACGTAATTGCGGGTTTCCTGGAAGGGAGGGATGGCCTGGCCCGCGCGCCGCACGGCGCCCTCGCCTGCGTTGTAGGCGGCCAGCACCAGGTCCAGCCGGCCGGGGAACAGCCCCATCAGATGGTTGAGGTAGCGCGCGCCGGCCGGCACGTTGACGGCCGGATCGGCCAGTTGCTGCTGCACGCTGCGCTGGCGGCTGGCCTCCACGCCGAAGCGCTGGGCCGTGGCCGGCATCAGCTGCATCAGGCCGACCGCCCCCTTGGGCGAGATGGCCTGCGCGTCAAAGCCCGACTCGACGGCGATCACGGCCTTGAGCAGGTCGTAGTCCACGCCCGTGTGGTCCGCCGCCTTGCGCAGATGGCCGCGCACGCTCTTGTAGCGCGGCGAGATGTCGAAGAAGCTTTGCAGCCGCGTATGCGCCTGCAGCCTGCGGCCGGCATCGCCGCTGCCGTCAGCGTCGGCAGCGGCCTCGGCCTGCACCATCGGGGGCTTGAGCCCCTGCTCGGCGCTGTCATAGACCGAGCCGCGAAAGTACAGCCTGTAGCGCTCGTCCAGCGCCTCGGCAGCGAAGTGCGTGATGCCGCGCTCGTCCACGAAGGCCCAGAGATCGGCATGCGCCGGCCGCGCCAGCCCCCACAGCGCCAGGGCCAGGCCCAGCGCCGCCAGCGCGCGCACCCCGGCGCCGCGCGCCGGGTGCGGGCGGTGCTTCAGGGCGGCGCGGAGCACAGTCATGGGTCAGATATCGACTTCAATGGCGTCGCCATGGAGCTCCATGAGCTCGCGGCGCGCTGCGGCCTCGCCCTTGCCCATGAGCTTGGTGACGACCTGCTCGGCCGCCGCGAAGTCCAGGTTCATGAACTGCACGGGCAGCAGGCGGCGCGTGTCGGGGTTGAGCGTGGTCTCCCACAGCTGCTCCGCATTCATCTCGCCCAGGCCCTTGAAGCGGCTGATCTGGCATTTCTCGCGCGGCACGCCGTCCTTGGCCGATTTGTCCAGGATGGCGGTCAGCTCGCCCTCGTCCAGCGCGTACATCTTGGCCGCAGGCTTCTTGCCGCGCGCAGGCACGTCCACACGGAACAGCGGCGGCAGCGCCACATGGATGTGGCCGGCCTCGATGAGCTTGGGGAAATGGCGGAAGAACAGCGTCAGCAGCAGCACCTGGATGTGCGAGCCGTCCACGTCGGCATCCGAAAGAATGCAGACCTTGCCGTAGCGCAGGCCCGACAGGTCGGGCGTGTCGTTGGGGCCATGCGGGTCCACGCCGATGGCCACCGAGATGTCATGGATTTCGTTGTTGGCGAACAGCCGGTCGCGGTCCACCTCCCAGGTGTTGAGCACCTTGCCGCGCAGGGGCAGCACGGCCTGGGTTTCCTTGTTGCGGCCCATCTTGGCGCTGCCGCCGGCCGAGTCGCCCTCGACCAGGAAGACCTCGTTCAGGCTCAGGTCGCGGCTTTCGCAATCGGTGAGCTTGCCCGGCAGCACGGCCACGCCCGAGCCCTTGCGCTTTTCGACCTTCTGGCCCGCCTTCTGGCGGGTCTGCGCGGCCTTGATGGCGATCTCGGCCAGCTTGCGGCCCCATTCCACGTGCTCGTTGAGCCACAGCTCCAGCGCGGGGCGCACATAGCCGCTGACCAGGCGCACGGCATCGCGCGAGTTCAGGCGCTCCTTGATCTGGCCCTGGAACTGCGGGTCCAGCACCTTGGCGTTGAGCACATAGCTGGCGCGCGCAAAGACGTCGTCCGGCATGAGCTTGACGCCCTTGGGCAGCAGCGAGTGCATCTCGATGAAGGCCTTGACCGCCTGGAACAGGCCGTCGCGCAGGCCGCTGTCATGCGTGCCGCCGGCGGTGGTCGGGATCAGGTTGACATAGCTTTCGCGCAGCGGTGCGCCGTCCTCGGTGAAGGCCACGCACCAGGCGGCGCCCTCGCCTTCGGCAAAGCTGTCGTGGTGGCGGTCGGCAAAGCCCTCGCCCTCGAACAGGGGGATGACCGCCTCGCCATGCAGGCTTTGCTGCAGGTAGTCGCGCAGGCCGCCCTTGAACTGCCAGGTCTGGGTGTCGCGCGTCTTCTCGTTGACCAGGGTCACCGAAACGCCGGGCATGAGCACGGCCTTGCTGCGCAGCAGGTGCATCAGCTCGCCCATGGGCAGCTGGGGCGATTCGAAATAGCGGGCATCGGGCCACACGCGCACTGTCGTGCCCTGCTTGCGTTCGCCTGCGGCCAGCGGCCGCGACTGCAGGGGCTCGACCACGTCGCCGCCCGAGAAGGCGATGGTGGCCACCTTGCCCTCACGGTGGATGCAGGCCTCAAGGCGCGTGGCCAGCGCATTCGTGACCGAGACGCCCACGCCGTGCAGGCCGCCCGAGAAGCTGTAGGCGCCGCCCTTGCCCTTGTCGAACTTGCCGCCCGCATGCAGCCGGGTGAAGACCAGCTCCACCACGGGCGCCTTTTCCTCGGGATGCATGCCGAAGGGGATACCCCGGCCGTCGTCTTCGACGCTGTAGGAGCCGTCGGAATGCAGGGTGAAGCGGATTTTCTTGCCGAAGCCGGCCAGTGCCTCGTCGGCCGCGTTGTCGATCACCTCCTGCAGCACGTGCAGGGGGTTGTCGGTGCGCGTGTACATGCCGGGACGCTGCTTGACGGGCTCAAGGCCCTTGAGCACGCGTATCGAGCCTTCGGAGTATTCGCTGGCGGAAGTGGGAGATGGTTTGACTGCCATGGGGGCGGATTGTAGTGCGCGGCCCGGCTCAGTGCTGGATGCATTCACAGTCATTGACATTGACTATCCCGAAAAAGCCGCTGCCATCAAGGGCCGCGCTGGCGCATGGGCGACCCAAGCGGCACAGCGCAAAACCCGGAGTTTCGCTAAAGTTTGCCGCATGCAAAAAAACAACCAACCCATGTCCATGGTGCAGATACTGCTGTGCGGGGGCGCAGTCGTGACGCTGTCCATGGGAATCCGCCATGGCTTCGGCCTGTGGCTGCAGCCCATCACCCAGGAAATGGGCTGGACGCGCGAGTCCTTCGCGCTGGCCATCGCCATCCAGAACCTGTCCTGGGGCGTGCTCGGCATCTTCGGCGGCATGCTGGCCGACCGCTTCGGCGCCTTCCGCGTGCTCCTGGTGGGCGCGCTGCTGTATGCGCTGGGCCTGGCCGGCATGGCCATGGCGCCCACGACAACCTGGTTCGCCCTGACGGCCGGCGTGGTGATCGGCGCAGCCCAGGCAGGCACCACGTATGCCGTGATCTACGGTGTGCTGGGCCGCCAGATTCCCGTGGCGCGGCGCAGTTGGGCCATGGGCGTGACGGCGGCGGCGGGCTCCTTCGGCCAGTTCTTCATGGTGCCCGTGGAAGGCAGCCTGATCTCGAACTTCGGCTGGTCCAACGCCCTGCTGCTGCTGTCGCTGTGCGCGCTGATGATCATTCCGCTGGCCTTCGGCCTGCGCGAGCCGGGCTTCCAGCCCGGCAACACCCGTCCCGTGCGCGACCAGAGCGCGGGCCAGGCAGTCGCCGAAGCGCTGCGCACGCCCAGCTTCGTGCTGCTGACGGCCGGCTACTTCGTCTGCGGCTTCCAGGTGATGTTCATCGGCGTGCACATGCCCAGCTACCTCAAGGACTACGGGCTGGCGCCACAAGTGGCCAGCGTGTCGCTGGCGCTGGTGGGACTGTTCAACATCGTTGGCACCTACGTGGCCGGCAACCTGGGCCAGCGCCTGCCCAAGCGCTACCTGCTGTCCACCATCTACTTCACGCGCTCGGTGGTGATCGTGCTCTTCCTGCTCGCGCCGCTGACGCCCTGGTCGGTCTATATCTTCTCGGCCGCCATGGGACTGCTGTGGCTGTCCACCGTGCCGCTGACCAATGCCACCGTGGCCCAGATCTTCGGCGTGCAGCATCTGTCCATGTTGAGCGGAATGGTGTTCTTCAGCCACCAGGTCGGCAGCTTTCTGGGTGTCTGGCTGGGCGGCTATCTCTATGACCACACGGGCAGCTACCAGGTGGTCTGGTACCTGGCCATCGGCCTGGGCGTGGCCGCCGGCCTGCTGAACCTGCCCATCCGCGAAGCCCCCGTGGCACGGTTGCGCGCAGCCCAGGCCGCTGCCTGACATGACGACATCCATGACCACATCCACCAGGCCCCGCCCACGCATCCTGCGCAGGCTGGCGCTGTGGGCCGCCGTGCTTATGGTGCTGGGCCTGGTATTCATGCTCTACCTGCAGCCGCAGTTCATGCTGGGCATGGCAGACCAGATCTGGGCCTGCTTCTGAAATGGAAGCGGGAGCGGCGAAGGCCCGGCGGCACAATGTCGGCCGCTTTCACTTTATTTCCAAAATTGCACATGCACGCAGCCACGCCGCCCTCGCCCTGGATCCAACGCTGGTCGCACCTTCTGGCGCCCCAGGCCTCGGTGCTTGACGTAGCCTGCGGGCCCGGCCGGCACATGCGCTGGTTCCATGCGCGTGGCCACGCCGTCACCGGGGTGGACCGCGACGCCCAGGCCCTGGCCGGCCTGCAGGGCGTGGGCGAGCTGCTGTGCGCCGACATCGAAAACGGCCCCTGGCCCCTGCCCGGCCGGCAGTTCGGCGCCGTGGTCGTGACCCACTATCTGTGGCGCCCGCTGTGGCCGGCACTGCTGAACAGCGTGGCCCCCGGCGGCGTGCTGCTGTACGAAACCTTTGCCCAGGGCAATGAGGCTTTCGGCAAGCCTTCCCGCCCTGATTTCCTGCTGGCGCCCGGCGAGCTGCTGCAGGCCTGCGCGGGCTGGCACATCGTGGCCTACGAGCACGGCCAGCTGGGCGAGCCCGATCGCATGGTCCAGCGCATTGCGGCACTGCGCCCCGATGCAACAGGCCGGGAACCCGTGGCCATGCTGGCGCATCAGAAGGCGTCAGGCTCTGCAATCGCCTGAATCCCTACAGGCGCCCGCCTTGGGCCTGCCTCCGACACTCGTTAGAATGATCCTTTCCCGTTTTTTCTTGCGGACATGACATCCTCCTCCGTCGCTCTCACTGGCAGCATCGTTGCCCTCATCACGCCCATGCACGAGGACGGTAGTGTTGACTACCCGGCGCTGCGAAAACTCATCGATTGGCATGTGGCCGAAGGCACGGACTGCATCGGCGTGGTGGGAACGACAGGTGAATCCCCCACCGTCAACGTGGAGGAGCACTGCGAAATCATCCGCGTGTCCGTCGAGCAGGCCGCAGGCCGCGTGCCCGTGATGGCCGGCTGCGGCGCCAACAGCACGCACGAGGCCATCGAGCTGGCCCGCTACGCCAAGAAGGTCGGCGCCGACAGCCAGCTGCAGGTCGTGCCCTACTACAACAAGCCCACGCAGGAAGGCCAGTACCAGCACTTCAAGGCGATTGCCGAAGCGGTGGGCGACCTGCCCGTGGTGCTCTACAACGTGCCCGGCCGCTCCGTGGCCGACATGCAGCACGACACCGTGCTGCGCCTGGCGCAGATCCCCGCCATCATCGGCATCAAGGAAGCCACGGGCAACATCGAGCGCGCCCAGTGGCTGATCCGTGAAGTGCCCAAGGACTTCGGCGTGTACTCCGGCGATGATCCGACCGCTGTGGCCCTGATGCTGTGCGGCGGCCACGGCAACATCAGCGTCACGGCCAACGTGGCACCGCGCCTGATGAGCGATCTGTGCAAGGCGGCCCTGGCCGGCGATGTGCGCACCGCCATGGACATCCAGCTGCGCCTGATGCCCGTGCACAAGAACCTCTTCGTCGAGGCCAACCCCATTCCCGTCAAGTGGGCCGCAGCGCGCCTGGGCCTGTGCGGCCCGGCCATGCGCCTGCCGATGACACCTCTGAGCAAGAACCTGGAAGCCACCGTGGAAGCCGCCCTGGGCTCCGCTGGCCTGCTGTGAGGCGCCCCGCCCCACCGACCGAACGCACCAAGGATATTCGCGTGAAACAGCCCATTGCACGTCTGAGCCTGCTGAGCCTGGCCATCGGCCTGACAGCCTGCACGACCACGTTCCAAGAGAGCAAGATCGACTACAAGAGCGCCGGCAAGCAGCAGGCGCCCACCCTGGAAGTCCCCCCGGATCTGACCCAGCTGTCCACGGACTCGCGCTATGCCGTGCCCGGCGGCGTGGTCTCCGCCGCAGCCATGGAAGCCAACTCCAAGGCGCAAAAGCCCAGCGAAGGCCGCACGGCCACCGTTGCAATGGGCGATGTGCGCATCGAGCGCAACGGCGAACAGCGCTGGCTGGTGATCAAGCGCCCGGCCGACCAGCTGTGGGAGCCCGTGCGTGACTTCTGGCTGGAAAACGGCTTCATCTTCACCACCGAAGACCGCCAGCTGGGCATCATCGAGACCGACTGGGCCGAGAACCGCGCCAAGATCCCGCAGGACGTGATCCGCAAGACGCTGGGCAAGGTCTTCGACGGCCTGTACTCCACCAGCGAGCGCGACCGCTTCCGCACACGCCTGGAGCGCTCAGCCGACGGCTCCACCGAGGTCTACATCACGCACCGCGGCATGCAGGAGGTCTACACCAGCGCCCAGAAGGACCAGACCATCTGGCAGCCGCGCCCCTCCGACCCGGAACTGGAAACCGAATTCCTGCGCCGCCTGATGGTCAAGCTCGGCGTGAGCCAGGAGCAGGCCGATGCCGTGGCCAAGGCCAACACCACCACGGCAGCCGCCACCGGCAGCGTGCGCATGGAGTCCGCCAACGGACAGCCCGTGCTGCAGATCGACGAAGGCTTTGACCGCGCATGGCGCCGTGTCGGCGTGGCCCTGGACCGCACGGGCTTCACCGTGGAAGACCGTGACCGCAGCCGCGGCATCTACTTCGTGCGCTATGTCGCGCCTGACGCCAAGGTCGAGCCCAAGGGCTTCTTCGGCAAGCTGTTCAGCCGCTCGCCCGATGCGGCCGCGCCGGTCAAGTACCAGATCCAGGTGCGCAGTGAAGGCGACAAGTCCACCGTCACCGTGCTCAACACCCAGGGCCAGCCCGAGACATCGGCCAATGCCCAGCGCATCGTGCGCGTCATCACCGACGACATGAAGTAAGCAAGCCTCTTTTCGGGCCTTGGGGCGGCAGCGTCCGCCCTTGGCTTGCAGCCACCGCGCAGTCATTTGCCGGTGGCTTTTTTACTGGACCAAAGCAAAGCGAAGACGAAAAAAAACCGCAGCCCGAAGGATGCGGTTCTTTCGCGGCAGAGGCCGAAACCTCTGCCATCGGCGAGGGCCGAATTACTGCTTGGTGGCTTCCTTGGCGGCAGCGTCGGCAGCAGCCTTGGCGGCGTCTGCAGCGGCAGCGTCAGCAGCGGGAGCAGGTGCTGCAGCGTCAGCGGCAGGCGCTGCGGGAGCAGCAGCGTCGGCGGCGGGAGCAGCAGGAGCTTCTGCGGGAGCGGGAGCTGCCGGTGCGGGAGCTTCAACGGCGGGTGCGGGAGCGGGGGCCGGAGCCTCTTCCTTCTTGCCGCAAGCGGCCAGAGCTGCAGCAGCGATCACGGTAGCCAGGATCAGAGAGTTCTTCATCACAGTTTCCTAGAGAGTAGGTAAGAAGACAGTACACAGGAGGGGCCCCGCCACTTGCGCCACCGGATGCGGGCAACCGGTACGCGGCAGCCAGGCCACGTCAAACACATTCATTCGACTTGGAGCGAATTATAGGGAGATTTTCTCAAGGCTGACTGAAACTGACAACCTCTGAACAATTCCGCACAAATCCTCTTGCCAAGTCCGAATGGGGCAGCACGAAGCTGCCTTGGCGTCCACTGTGTAACAAAACCAGGTTGCTGTCAATTTACTGACGAACCCAAGACAATTCTTTACAAATCTATCGGAGTCCGCCTTGAATCAGCAGAACGCTGTCAACGGTGAATGCCCGAACTTAGCATGACTGCGTCACAGCGTCTACCCGGTTCAGGACAGCGGCCCGCCTCGCACCCAGCCGGCGTCAAACCAGGAGGACAGCAGCTCCAGCGCGTCATCGCTGGCCTTGGCCAGATCGGCGCGTGACAGGGCGCGCGTATCGGCCAGCTTGCGCATCAGGGTGGCATCGCGGCCACCGGCCAGATAGCTTTCGCCGTTGATGAAGATGTGTTTTGCGTCATACATCATGCGCGTGCGGCGATCGAGGACCACGCTCTCGAACATGCCGTGTTCCTCGCCATGCTCGAACCAGACATTGGCCTTGGGCTCGGTCATGTACTCGCCCAGCGCGCGCTCCAGCGCCAGCGGCTCGGCCAGCGCGCGCTCCAGCGCCTTGCGCGCGAAGTCGTGCAGGCTCGACGGAATCTCGCCCGGGGCCTCGACGGCGGGCTGGTCGGGGTCGCGGTAGACCATGGGCGCTTCGGGTTCATCGGGCTCGTCGGACATGCGCAGCAGCAGCTCGCGGGCCAGTTCGTCGCGCGCGGGCGAGCGAAAGCCGATGGAGTAGGTCATGCACTCGCCCTCGGCGATGCCGTCATGGGCCCACTTGGGCGGCAGGTAGAGCATGTCGCCGGGCTCGAGCACGAACTCCTCCTCGGGCTCGAAATTCGAGAGCACCTTCAGCGGCACATCGGGCTGCAGCGACAGGTCCTTCTGGCGGCCGATGCGCCAGCGCCGGCGGCCATGCGCCTGCAGCAGGAAGACGTCGTAGCTGTCGAAATGCGGGCCGACGCCGCCCTGGTCGGTGGCAAAGCTGATCATCAGATCGTCCAGCCGCGCCTCGGGCACGAAGCGGAACTGCTGCATCAGCTGGTGCACGCCGTCGTCGTGCAGGTCCACGCCCTGCACGAGCACGGTCCATCCGGGCTTTTGCAGCGAGGGCAGGCTGCGGCGCGACAGCGGGCCGTGGCTGAGCTTCCAGTGGCCACCGTCCTGCTGCTGGATCAGGCGCGATTCCACACCGTCCTCGCCTGCCATGGCCAGCAGCCTGGCGCGGGGAATCAGGGGCTTGAAGCCCGGGATTGCCTGGCGCACCAGCAAGGGCTTCTTGTGCCAGTGGCGGCGCATGAATTGGGAAGCGGTAAGCCCGCCCAGCAGGGCAAGCGGTGTGTTGGTGTCCATGAAATGGTCCGAAGTGAGCGAAGAGACAGGGCGGCATTGTCCTATGCGGGCATTGCCCTGTCCTGGCGCCAGCGCAAGCTGCCCCGCAATGGCTTCGTGGCAGTCAGCCGGCCGGCTTGCGCATGGCCCTGAAATCCGAGGGCGACAGGCCCGTATAGATCTTGAAAGCGCGGCTGAAATGCGCGGTGCTGCCAAAGCCGCAATCCATGGCGACCTCGGTGATGGTGCGCTGCGCCTGGGCGGGCTGCAGCAACTCGCGCATGCACAGCTCCAGGCGGCTGTGCTGTATGAAGGCGCCCAGGCTGGTCTGGCTGTCCGCGAAGGCGTTGTGCAGGTGGCGCTTGCTGCAGTTGAGCGCGGCGGCCACCGACTCCACCGACAGGCCCGGGTCGCGCAGATGGGCCGCCACATGGGCGCGGATGCGGTCCTGCAGCGCCAGTTGCTGCGTGCCTGCCGTGCCCTGCCCGGCCAGCTCCTGCAGCGACAGATGGACCATGTCCACCAGCAGCTCGCCCGCGCGGCGCGCCAGATGCGGCGCCATGCCGGGCAACTCCTGGTAGGTGCTGCGCATGGTTTCCAGCGCGATGCGGGCAATGCCCGAGCTGCCGCCCACATTGCGCCCCATCAGCCCTTCCAGCCGGATGCCCCGTTCCACGATGGCTTGGCGCGGCAGCATCACGATGAGGTGTTCGGACCATTCGGGGTTGGTGACCTCGTACTCCTGCGCCGTGTCATAGATTACCCAGCTGCCCTTGCGCACGCTGGCCTCGCGGTTGTGCTGTCGCACGCTGGCCACGCCCTCCCAGGGCGCGACGATCTTCAGATAGGGGGACTCATGGGCGCGCAGGCCCTGCATGCTGCGCATGACGCGGTGGCGGCCCGCCTCCAGCCGAGTCAGCACCACATCGCCGGCATTGGCCACGCGCACATGGCCTTCGAACAGGCGATCGCCATAGACATCGGTATCCAGGCCCGCAAACAGGCGCGACATCCAGGCGTGCCAGGCCGACGCCGTCTCGCCGGGCGGCAGTCCGTCGGTGCTCAACACCATGGCATCGGTCATGTGCGGTCTCTCCTGCTCGCCGCACGGGTGAAGGATCTGTGTGCGGCCATGGACGTGATTATGGGAAAGTGCAGGCCCGTCGCGCCCCATGGCTTTCCCCGCGGACAGCCAGGACAAGGGTAAACCCCGGAGCCCGTGCACGATCCGTCATGCGCTTTGTGCGCGCAGCGGGCTGCCTGCGCCATCGCCTGCTTCTACGATGACCGGCACGCCCGGCTACGCCAACGCCCAGGCCACAACCGCATACCAAGGAGACAGTCATGATCGAACAAACCATGCTCATCGCAGGCCAGGCCGCACAGGCCGGCAATGGCGCCACCTTCGAGCGCCGCAATCCGCTGGACGGATCGGTGGCCACGCGCGCCCCGGCCGCCACGCCCGAAGATGCCGTGCGCGCCGTCGAGGCCGCGCAAAAGGCCTTCCCCGCCTGGGCCGCGCTGGGCCCGACCGAACGCCGCCAGATGCTGATGAAGGCATCGCAGGCGCTGGAGGCCAAGACCGAGGCGTTTGCCGCCGCCATGGCCGCCGAGACCGGCGCATCGGGCATCTGGGCCGGCTTCAACGTGCACCTGGCCGCCAACATGTTCCTGGAGGCCGCATCGCTGACCACCCAGATCAATGGCCAGATCATTCCCTCGGACGTGCCCGGCAGCCTGGCCATGGCCGTGCGCCAGCCCGCCGGCGTGGTGCTGGGCATTGCGCCCTGGAATGCACCCGTCATCCTGGCCGTGCGCGCCATTGCCACGCCGCTGGCCTGCGGCAACACCGTGGTGCTCAAGGGCTCGGAACTGTGCCCCGCCACGCACGGCCTGATCATCGAGGCCCTGCAGGAAGGCGGCCTGCCGCCCGGCGTGGTCAACTTCGTGACCAATGCGCCCGAAGATGCCGGTGCCGTGGTCGAAGCCATGGTGGCCCACCCGGCCGTGCGCCGCGTGAACTTCACCGGCTCCACGCGCGTGGGCCGCATCATCGGCCAGACCTGCGCCAAATACCTCAAGCCCGCCATCCTGGAGCTGGGCGGCAAGGCGCCCTTCGTGGTGCTGGACGATGCCGACATCGACGCCGCCGTGGCCGGCTGCACCTTCGGTGCCTTCGCCAACTCGGGCCAGATCTGCATGTCCACCGAACGCATCATCGTGGACGAGTCCGTGGCCGGTGATTTCCTGGACAAGCTCGTGGCCCGTGCCACCTCGCTGCCGCTGGGCGATCCGCGCAAGGGCCCCGTGGTGCTGGGCTCGGTGGTGGATATGGCCACCGTGGAGCGTGCCAACCGCCTGATCGACGACGCGCTGGCCAAGGGCGCAAAACTGCTGTGCGGCGGCAAGGCCACCAACACCCTGATGGCCGCCACGCTGATCGACGGCGTCACGCCCGAGATGGACATCTTCCGCGAGGAAACCTTCGCCCCCGTCAAGGCCATCGTGCGCGTGCGCGGTGAGGAGCAGGCCATCGCCATGGCCAATGACAACGAATTCGGCCTGTCCTCGTCCGTCTACACCCGCGACACCGCACGCGGCTGGCGCGTGGCCGCGCGCATCGAGGCCGGCATCTGCCACGTCAACGGACCCACCGTGCATGACGAGGCCCAGATGCCCTTTGGCGGCGTGAAAAACTCGGGCTACGGCCACTTCGGCGGCCAGGCAGGCATCGATGCCTTCACCGAGACGCGCTGGATCACCATGCAGACCACCCCCCGCCACTATCCGTTCTGATCGGCAGGACTCGCCGCCCGGCCTGCACAGCAGCCGGGCAGCCGTGGGAAAATCGCGCCAACGCGGCCGCCGGCACGCCTTCTTCAAACACGGGCGCGCGCGGCGGTCTTTCTTTTTCCCCACTGCGGCATGGGCCGCACAAGCTGCACACCATGGAAATCACAGAACAATGCGTGGTCGCTCTGACCTGGACCCTCAAGGACACCCTGGGCGAGGAACTGGACGTGCTCGATGAGCCCGTGGAGTTCCTGGTCGGCGGCGACGATCTGCTCAAGCGCATCGAGGAAGCCCTGCAGGGCCACGGCCAGGGCAAGACCCTGGACCTGCACCTGGAGCCCGAGGAAGCCTTTGGCGACTACAACGAAAGCCTGATCTTCCTGGAGCCGCGCGCCCTGTTCCCGGCCGAGCTGGAGGAAGGCATGAGCTTCGAGGCCAGCGCCCTGCCCAAGGGCTGCAGCGCCGTGCAGCCCGACCTGCTCTACACCGTCACGGAAATCTATCCCGAGCACGTGGTGCTGGACGGCAACCACCCGCTGGCCGGCATTGCGCTGCGCCTGCACCTGAAGGTCGAAGGCGTGCGCGAGGCCACCGAGGAGGAAATCGGCCGCGGCTCGGCCGGTACCGGATTCTTCCGCATCCAGCCCATGGCACCGGGCAACGACACGCTGCACTGAAATTGCCGCGCTGAAATGGCAAAGGGCTCCCTGCGGGGAGCCCTTTTGCATGGAGCGAGCCTGGTACTCAGCGAATCAGCTGGTTGTTGTCCACGCGCACGCTCTCGCCTATGCGCAGCTGCGGATTGTTCTGGTAGTCGAACACGCGCGTGCTGCCGTCGTTCAACTGCACGGTGACGCGGTAGACATCGCGCAGGTCGCCAGGGCCGGTGTTCTTCTCGATGGCATTGCCCGCCATGGCACCGCCCACCACGCCCGCAATGGTGGCGATGTCGCGCCCACTGCCCTTGCCCACCTGGCGGCCCAGCACCCCGCCGACCACGCCGCCCACCACGGCCCCTGCGCCTATGCCCGAGCCGCCAATGCCGCTGGGCTGCTGGATCTGCACCAGTTGCACATTGGTCACGCGCCCCTGCTGCACATAGCCACCGCCGCCCGGGTAGGCCGTGCCGGGCTGGCCGCCGTTGGGATAGCCACCGCTGGGGTAGCCGCTGGTCGGATAGCCGCCGGCTGGATAGCCACCGGCAGGGTAGCCGCCACCCGGGTATCCGCCCTGCTGGGGGTAGCCCGCGCAGGCGCTGAGCATCAACGCGGCAATGCAGCCGGCGCCCATGGCGCTCAAGCGATGAATGGAAGGCATGAGAATCTCCTGTGTACTGTCCGTGGATCGATCAAGGGCAGCCACCGGACCGGCCGGCGGCTGCATACCGCTTCAACGTCCCAGGCCGCATGCCTGCCGACCGGACAGAACACTTGCTGACAAAAATCAGCCTGCCCACCCGGCCTCAATTGCGTGCGCGGATGCTGAGCACGTTGCCGTTGTTGCCATCGACGTAGAGCTTCACAGGGCGGCCATCGCCGGTCTGGCCCTTGACCTGGTAGAGGCCGTCCTCCCACTCGATCTCACGCAGGTCGCGGTAGCCCAGGACTTCCATGCGCTCGAAGATTTCGCGGATGCTCAGGCCCGGCCCCTGGAAGGCGCCGCGCACGGAGGCCACCGTGGTGGCCACGGCCTCGCCGGCCTGTACGGTCACGGAAGGCCCGCCCGTGGCGGCGGCCTGGGCCTGCACCTGGGCGACCAGCCCGGCAGTGGCGATCAGAACAATGCCCAGGCCCGTCAGGCCATGGCGTGCAGCGCGGGAAATCAGTTGTCGGATGGAAGGCATGAGGTTCTCCTTTGGCATGTGAAGGTCGGCGACTGGGCCGGCGATTGGGTCGGCGATTGGGCTGGCGATGCATCTGAAAAGGCCGCATCTGCCGGCTGCTGCGCCTTCGTTTCCGTTGGATTGCGACGGCGTGCAGCCATTGTTCGATGCAGGCCATGAACGCAAGCTGAAGCAGCCGTTCATCCGAGGTTCATCCACGCTGGGCTATAAAGTTTTCCATGCCCACTCCATGCTTCTCCATTCCTCGCAGGTCCTGGATGCTGCTGGCCGCACTGCTGCTGATGGCGGCGGCCCTGGCCTCCTGGACCACGCCCTCGGATGCCGGCGACAGCGACCATGAACTCGCTCGCCAGGCCCTGCAGCAAGGCCGCGTGCTGCCGCTGCGCACCGTGCTCGATCAGGTCGAGCGCGACTACCAGGGCCAGGTCATCAAGGTCGAGTTCGAGCATGACGACGGCCGCTTCATCTACGAGATCCGGCTGCTGCAATCGGGCGGCCGCGTGGCCAAGCTCAAGATCGATGCACGCGATGGCAAGGTGCTGAGCTTCAAGCGCAAGGACTAGACGCAGATGCGAATCCTCGTGGTGGAAGACGAGCCCACGCTCTGCGGGCAACTGGTACAGGCCTTGCAGCAGGCAGGCCATACGGTGGAGACGGCCGCGGACGGCGCAACGGCCCAGTACCTGGGCGAGGTCGAGGAATTCGACGCCGCCGTGCTGGACCTGGGCCTGCCCGTGCGCGACGGGCTCACCGTGCTGCGCGCCTGGCGTGCGCAGGGCAGGGTCATGCCGGTGATGATCCTCACGGCGCGCGGCGCCTGGCATGAGAAGGTGGCCGGCATGGATGCCGGCGCCGACGACTATCTGGCCAAGCCCTTCCACATGGAAGAGCTGATGGCCCGCCTGCGCGCCCTGCTGCGCCGGCTCAGCCCGCACGCCAGCGCCCAGTGGCAATGCGGCCCCATCGTGCTGGACTCGCGCCATGCCCGCGTGAGCGTCGCCGGCCAGCCGCTCACGCTCACCAGCCATGAATTCAAGGTGCTGGCCCTGCTGATGCAGCGCGTGGGGCAGGTGATATCGCGAACCGAACTGTCAGAACACATCTACCCGCAGGACAGCGACCGCGACTCCAACACCATCGAGGTCTTCGTCGGCCGCCTGCGCAAGAAGCTGCCGGCCGGCAGCATAGAGACCGTGCGCGGCCTGGGCTACCGGCTGGTGGAAGGCGCGCCTGCTGCATGAACGCGCCGCAGGAAAGACAGGTATCCCGGCTTGGCGATTCGCTGCGCCTGCGCCTGCTGGCCGGCACGCTGGCCTGGGTGCTGGCGGCCGTGCTGCTGGCCGGCTGGGGGCTGCGCGGCCTGTTCCGCGACCACATCGCGCAGCAGTTGCAGGCGCAGCTGGTGCTGCAGCTCGACCAGCTCAGCGCAGCCGTCAACAGCCTGCCCGGAGGGCGCATCGAAGTCGGACTGGCCGTGGGCGACCCGCGCCTGGCGCAGCCGCTGTCGGGCCTGTACTGGCAGATCGACCAGGTGAGCGATGGTGCGGGTCCGCCCGAGAAGGCCGGCTTGCTGCGCTCTCGTTCGCTGTGGGACCAGACGCTGGACTGGCACCAGTTCCGCGCCGATGCCGGCCGCCCGGATGAGCACCACGAGGACACGGCGCTGAACACCGGCATGCTGCCCGATGGCCAGGGCCACCAGCTCGTGGCCGTGGCACGCCCCCTGCAATTGCCCGAAGCCGACGCGCCGCCGTTGCGCCTGATCGTTGCGGCCGACAGCGCCCTGCTGGCCGAGCCCATGCAGCGCTTCACCACCATGCTGATCGCCGCACTGGGAACGCTGGCGGCCGGGCTGGTGCTGGCCGTGGTGCTGCAGCTGCGCCTGGCGCTGCGGCCGCTGCAGCTGCTGCGCAAGGGCCTGTCCGACGTGCGCAAGGGGGCAACGCCGCGCCTCGAAGGCCGGTTTCCGCAGGAACTGCGCCCCCTGGTGCAAGAATTCAACCATGTGCTGGATGTGAACGCCGACATGGTGCAGCGCGCGCGCACGCAGGCCGGCAACCTGGCCCATGCGGTGAACACGCCGCTGTCCATCCTCGGCAATGCCGCCGCGCAGGAAGGCGGGGCGCTGGCCGAACTGGTCCGCGAGCAGGTCGCCAGCGCCAGCCGTCAGGTGGACCACCATCTGGCACGCGCCCGCGCTGCGGCCCGCCAGGCCACAGGCCTGCGCACGCCGCTGGAGCCGCCGCTGGCCTCGCTGGTGCGCACCATGGAGCGGCTGCACGCCGGCCGCGGCATCCGCTTCGCGCTGAAGGGCGATGCGCAGCCTTGGGACTTTCTGGGCGATGGCCAGGACCTGATGGAAATCCTGGGCAACCTGCTGGACAACGCCGGCAAGTGGGCGGCCCAGGCCGTGAGCCTGGAAGTCCAGGGCCTGGAGCACGATCAGGCCGGCGGCCCCTTGCTGCTGACGGTGGACGATGACGGCCCCGGCATCGAAGACGCCGACCTTGGCCGCATCTTCGAGCGCGGCGAGCGCCTGGACGAACGCAGGCCCGGCGCAGGCCTGGGCCTGGATATCGTGCGTGACCTGGTGCAGACCTATGGCGGCAGCATCGCGGCCAGCCGCTCGCCACTGGGCGGCCTGCGCATGCAACTGCGCCTGCCGGGGGCAAAAAGACAGGCGTGACGGCAGGAGCCGCGCAGCAGCGGCTCAGTGCCCTCTAAGGGGCTTTTCAGTGTCCTCTCAGCGCACGCAGCACCTGCACCAGGGTGTCTGCCTGGGGAAACAGCCAGTCGGCCAGCGCGCCAAGCGCCACGGCGGCCACCAGTGCGCCCAGCACCGGCTTCCAGCTCAGGCGCAGCGCGGCCAGCAACCAGCCTTCGCGCTCCACCACATAGAGCGTGCGCGCCATCAGCAGCGCAAAGGCCACCTCCACCGCCACGGCCAGGAACAGGTCGGCCCCAAAGACCAGCCACAGCAGCGACCCTGCCCCCGTGACCGCGACCAGCAGCGCCGCAAACACCAGCAGCACGGGAACCAGGACGACGGCGCCTTCGTCCAGCCCATCGATGCCCGGCATATCGAAGCCTTGCGACGCCGAGGAAGCGGCCTCGGACATGGCGCCGCCGTCATCCCAGCTGCCGCTGGATCCACCGCCGCCATACGAGCCGCCCTGCCCGCTGTCGAATCCGCCAGCCTCCGGCGTGCGGGCCGGTGAAGAGCCGCTGCCGCCGGGCGTCACATCGGGAACATCGGACACCTCCCAGTCGCGGCGCAGCATGCATTCGGCCCACAGGCGCAGCAGCAGCAGGTACAGCAGATAGCCGCAGGCCAGGGCCACGCCATAGCGCAGCGCCATGCTGTGCATGCCCGCGTGCAGCAGGCCCAGGCTCAACAGCGACATGCCGGCCAGGCTCAACCCGCCCGTCAGTGCCGCATGCAGGCGCAGCCAGTGGCGCTGCTGCAGGCGGCGGCGCATGCGGTCTTCCTGCGTCAGCATCACGCGCGTCCATGACGCGGATGGGCGGTGGCGCGTGCGCCGGGATGGCCTGGCCATGCGGATTCCTCCCTGGAGCGATGCCCGGGCAGCGCGGCTGCGGGCGTTTTCTGGCTGAGCGCCTTATTGCTTGCCGGTGGAGCCGTAGCCGCCCGCGCCGCGCTCGGAAGCCGACTCGAACTCCTCGACCACATTGAAGCTGGGCTGCACCACGGGCACGATGATCAGCTGGGCCAGGCGGTCCATGGGCTGCAGCGTGAAGGCCGTGGTCGAGCGGTTCCAGGCGCTGACCATGAGCTGGCCCTGGTAGTCGCTGTCGATCAGGCCGACCAGGTTGCCCAGCACGATGCCGTGCTTGTGGCCCATGCCCGAGCGCGGCAGGATCATGGCCGCGTAGCCGGGGTCCTTGAGGTACATGGCCATGCCCGTGGGCACCAGTTGCCATTGGCCGGGCTCCAGCATCAAAGGCGCATCGATGCAGGCGCGCAGGTCCAGGCCCGCGCTTCCCGGCGTGGCGTAGGCGGGCATGTTCTCGCGCAGGCGCGCGTCAAGGATCTTGATATCAACGTTCATGGAAACAATCTGGGGAGCGCCTCACGGCAGGCTCTCTTGAAAAGCAAAGCGCGCATTGTGCCCCGCGCCGTCACCCGGACGACTTGAGCCCGCTGCGAAAGCCTTTGACGATGGCATTGATGATGGTGAGCAGCAGGATGAAGGGGCCGATGCCCGGAATCACCACGGCCAGGATCAGGCCGATCACGATACCCAGCAACTGGCCCGGACCTATCTTGAAGACCGTCTTCTTGACGGCCTTGGCGGCGGAGGAGGCCTGGGCTTGCTGTGCCCGCGCCGCCTGCCGGCCGCGATCGGCCCTGCCACCATTTCTATCGCCGTTCCTGTCGCCATTCCTGTCGCCTGCAGACGGCTGGCGCCCCGGCAGGGCAGGCACCGAAGCCTGCTGCGCGGCGATGCGCGCCTTCTCGGCCGCAGCCTGCACCTGCTCGCGCACGCGCTCGACCACGGACTGGGACTGCGCGCCCGGCGTGGCCACCGCATCGGTGAAATCGCTGCGTCCCTGCACCATCCAGCCGTGGGCCGCAGAGCGGTACAGGGGGCTGGCGCGCAGCAGCTCGTCCACATAGCGCACATAGTCGCCGTGGCGGGGGCCTTCGTAGGTGTTCTGTGACATGCGGGCCTTCGGTAGTGTCAACGGGCGGGCGGCAGGCGCCGGGCGATCTCGGCCACCAGCTGGCGCGCCAGCAGGGACTTGGAGGCGTGCGGCAGCTCCATGGTGCCAGCCTCGTCGATCAGCAGCAGGGCATTGTCATCCCGCCCAAAGGTTGCGGGACCGATATTGCCCACCAGCAGCGGCACCTGCTTGCGCAGGCGCTTGGCGCTGGCGTGCTGCAGCAGGTCATGGCTTTCGGCGGCGAAGCCCACGCAGTACAGCCGGCCGCTGCGTGCGGGCTCGGACTGCGCGGCGGCCGCCAGGATGTCGGGGTTCTCGACGAAGGTCAGCGTGGGGGTCTGGCCCGAGCCGTCCTTCTTGATCTTCTGGTCTGACGCCGTGGCCGGGCGCCAGTCGGCCACGGCCGCCGTGGCGATGAACACGCCGGCTTGCGGCAATTGCTGGTGCACGGCGTCAAACATCTGCTGCGCCGATTGCACGTCGATGCGCTGCACGCCGCGCGGCGTGCGCAGGTGCACGGGCCCGGCCACCAGGGTCACCTGGGCGCCCGCCTCGCGGGCGGCGCGCGCAATGGCAAAGCCCATCTTTCCGCTGGAATGGTTGGTAATGCCGCGCACGGGGTCAATGGCCTCGAAGGTCGGGCCCGCCGTGACCAGCACCTGGCGGCCCTGCAGCAGCTTGGGCGTGAAGAAGGCAGCCAGCTCCTCCATGATTTCCTCGGGCTCCAGCATGCGGCCGTCGCCCACCTCGCCACAGGCCTGGTCGCCCGTTCCCACGCCCAGCACCATCGCACCGTCGGCCGCCACTTGCGCCAGGTTGCGCTGCGTGGCCGGGTGCGCCCACATCTCGCGGTTCATGGCAGGCGCCAGCAACAGGGGCACGCGGTCCATGGGGCGCGCCAGGCACATCAGGCTCAGCAGCTCGTCGGAGCGGCCCTGCACCAGGCGCGCGATGAAGTCGGCACTGCAAGGCGCGATCAGCATGGCATCGGCCTCGCGACTGAGGTTGATGTGGGGCATGTTGTTGGGCTCGCGTGCATCCCACTGCGAACCATAGACGGGGCGGCCCGACAGCGCCTGCATGGTCACCGGGGTGATGAACTGCTCTGCCGCCTCGGTCATCACCACCTGCACGGTGGCCCCGGCCTGCACCAGCAGGCGCACCAGCTGGGCAGATTTGTAACAAGCCACGCCTCCGGAGAGGCCGAGCACCAGATGTTTACCTGCGAACACTTCAGTCATGGCGCGCAATTTAGCAGAGCCGGAGCATCCGAGCAGCCCCGCGCGGCGCGGCGAATTCGGCGGCGCATCTATAATCCTGCTTTACCACCACCAATAAAAGACATGACCAAATTTGTCTTCGTCACAGGCGGTGTGGTGTCTTCCCTGGGCAAGGGAATCGCCTCAGCCTCCCTTGCTGCGATCCTCGAATCGCGCGGCCTCAAAGTCACCCTCATCAAGCTGGATCCCTACATCAACGTGGACCCGGGCACCATGTCGCCCTTCCAGCACGGTGAAGTGTTCGTGACCGATGATGGCGCCGAGACCGATCTGGACCTTGGCCACTACGAGCGTTTCATCGAAACGCGCATGAAGCAGTCCAACAACTTCACCACCGGCCGCATCTACCAGAGCGTTCTGGAAAAGGAGCGCCGCGGCGACTACCTGGGCAAGACCGTGCAGGTGATCCCGCACGTGACCAACGAAATCCAGGAGTACATCAAGCGCGGCGCCGGCCTGGGCACGCCTGACGCTGTCGATGTCGCCATCTGCGAAGTCGGCGGCACGGTGGGCGATATCGAGTCCCTGCCCTTCCTCGAAGCCGTTCGCCAGCTGGCCCTCAAGCAGGGCCCCAACAACACGGCCTTCGTGCACCTGACCTACCTGCCCTGGATTGCCACGGCCGGCGAGCTCAAGACCAAGCCCACGCAGCACACCGTGCAGAAGCTGCGCGAGATCGGCATCCAGCCCGACGCCCTGCTGTGCCGCGCGCAGCACCAGGTGCCGGAAGAGGAGAAGGAAAAGATCTCGCTGTTCACCAACGTTCCCGAGTGGGGCGTGATCTCCATGTGGGACGTGGACACCATCTACAAGGTGCCCCGCATGCTGCACGAGCAGGGCCTGGACGGCCTGATCTGCGACAAGCTGCGCCTGAACACGCCGCCCACCAACCTCAAGCGCTGGGACGACCTGGTCCATGAGACCGAGCACCCGCAGGGCGAGGTCAAGATCGCCATGGTCGGCAAGTACGTCGAGCTGTCGGACGCCTACAAGTCCGTCAACGAGGCGCTCAAGCACGCCGGCATGCAAAGCCATGTGGCAGTGAAGATCACCCACGTCGATTCCGAGACCATCAGCGACGCCAATGCGCGCGACAAGCTCTCGCAGTACGACGCCATCCTCGTGCCCGGCGGCTTCGGCTCGCGCGGCGTGGAAGGCAAGATCTCCACGGCCCGCTACGCCCGCGAGAACAAGGTGCCCTACCTGGGCATCTGCCTGGGCATGCAGGTGGCCACCATCGAATACGCCCGCCACGTGGCCGGCCTCGAAGGCGCCAACTCCACCGAGTTCGACCCCAAGTCCGCCAACCCCGTGATCGCCCTGATCACCGAGTGGAAGGATGCCGACGGCACGGTCAAGACCCGCGACGAGAACTCCGACCTGGGCGGCACCATGCGCCTGGGCGCGCAGTCCTCCGACGTGCAGGCCGGCACGCTGGCCCACAGCATCTACGGTGATGTGGTCACCGAGCGCCACCGCCACCGCTATGAAGCCAACGTCCAGTATCTGGACCAGCTGCGCGAAGCGGGCCTGGTGATCTCGGCGCTGACGCAGCGCGAGCAGCTGACCGAGATCGTCGAGCTGCCCAAGGAAGTTCACCCCTGGTACATCGGCGTGCAGTTCCACCCCGAGTTCAAGTCCACGCCGTGGAGCGGCCACCCGCTGTTCAATGCCTTCGTGAAGGCTGCGATCGAGCGCCAGAAGGCGCCGCGCAAGCCCTGATCCCGCACCGCCGCCCACCATTTCCCAAGGAATCCCCACCATGAAACTCTGCGGCTTCGATGTCGGCCTCGACCGGCGCTTCTTTCTCATTGCAGGCCCCTGCGTCGTCGAGTCCGAACAGCTGCAGATGGACGTGGCGGGGCATCTCAAGGAAATCACGGCGGCCCTGGGCATCCACTTCATCTTCAAGAGCAGCTACGACAAGGCCAACCGCAGCTCGGGCGCCAGCTTTCGCGGCCCGGGCATGGACAAGGGCCTGGAGATCCTCGCCAAGGTGAAGAAGGACCTGCAGGTCCCCATCCTGACCGACGTGCACACCGAGTCCGAAATCCCGGCCGTGTCCCAGGTCGTGGACGTGCTGCAGACGCCGGCCTTCCTGTGCCGCCAGACCGACTTCATCCGCGCCGTGGCCCAGTCGGGCCGGCCGGTGAACATCAAGAAGGGCCAGTTCCTGGCCCCGCATGACATGAAGAATGTCATTGACAAGGCCCGTGCGGCTGCAAAGGAAGCCGGCCTGCCCGAGGACAGCTTCATGGCCTGCGAGCGCGGCGCCAGCTTCGGCTACAACAACCTGGTCTCGGACATGCGCAGCCTGTCCATCATGCGCGAGACCGGCGCGCCCGTCGTCTTCGACGCCACGCACAGCGTGCAGCTGCCCGGCGGCAACGGCACCAGCAGCGGCGGCATGCGCGAGATGGTGCCCGTGCTCTCGCGCGCGGCCGTGGCCGTGGGCGTGGCGGGCCTGTTCATGGAAACCCATCCCAACCCTCCCTGCGCCCTCAGCGACGGCCCCAACGCCGTGCCACTCAAGCACATGAAGGCCCTTCTCGAAACCCTGGTCGCGCTCGACGACGTGACCAAGAAGAACGGCTTCCTCGAAAACGACTTTGGAGTCTGACCCATGGCCAGCGGCTACATCATTGCGTCCGTCACCGTCACCAAGCCCGAGCAGTACGAGGAATACCGCAAGTGGAGCACCGAGGCCATGCGCGTGCATGGCGCCGAAGTCTGCGTGCGCGGCGGCAAGGTCGAAGTGCTCGAAGGCGACTGGAACCCCGGCCGCACCGTGATCCTCAAGTTCCCCAGCTTCGAGGCAGCCCGGGCCTTCTACGACACGCCCGAGTACCTGCGTGCCCGCGAGGCGCGTGAAGGCGCATCCATCATGCGCATGGTCTGCGTGGAAGGCGTCTGACGGCCAGCCACCCCGGCTCGTCAAGAGCGCAGCGCATACAAAGCCATACAACCAATTTGTGCACAATAGCCGCCGCCCGATCGCAGATACTGCGCCGCGGAGCACGGCTGTGCCCGGTGGCACGGCAGCCTGCCACGCCATCGACCACCCATACCGCTTGCCCGGCAAGCACCAGGGCGCAACCTCACCGGAACCCGCCTGCACACCGATTTCAAAAACCGCAAAGGAAATGCCATGAGTGCAATCGTTGACATCGTAGGCCGCGAAGTGCTGGACAGCCGCGGCAACCCCACCGTCGAGTGCGACGTGCTGCTGGAATCGGGCGTGATGGGCCGCGCCGCCGTGCCTTCGGGCGCGTCCACCGGCTCGCGCGAAGCCATCGAGCTGCGTGACGGCGACAAGAGCCGCTACCTGGGCAAGGGCGTGCTCAAGGCCGTCGAGCACATCAACACCGAGATCTCCGAAGCCGTTCTGGGCCTGGACGCCTCCGAGCAGGCCTTCCTGGACAAGACCCTGATCGACCTGGACGGCACGGACAACAAGGGCCGCCTGGGCGCCAACGCCATGCTGGCCGTTTCCATGGCCGTGGCGCGCGCCGCCGCCGAAGAAGCCGGCCTGCCGCTGTACCGCTACCTGGGCGGCATGGGCGGCATGCAGCTGCCCGTGCCGATGATGAACGTCATCAACGGCGGCGCGCACGCCAACAACAGCCTGGACCTGCAGGAATTCATGATCATCCCCGTGGGCGCGCCTTCGTTCCGCGAAGCCGTGCGCTGGGGTGCCGAAGTCTTCCACGCGCTCAAGAAGATCATCCACGACAAGGGCATGAGCACGGCCGTGGGCGACGAAGGCGGTTTTGCGCCTTCCGTGGAAAACCACGAAGCCGCCATCCAGCTGATCCTGCAGGCCATCGAAAACGCAGGCTACAAAGCCGGCGAACAGATCGCCCTGGGCCTGGACTGCGCCGCCAGCGAGTTCTACAAGGACGGCATGTACGTGCTGGCCGGTGAAGGCAACCTGACGCTGACCGCCACCCAGTGGACCGACATGCTGGCCGGCTGGTGCGACAAGTACCCCATCATCTCCATCGAGGACGGCATGGCCGAAGGCGACTGGGATGGCTGGAAGATCCTGACCGACCGCCTGGCCGCCAAGGTCCAGCTGGTGGGCGACGACCTGTTCGTCACCAACACCAAGATCCTGAAGGAAGGCATCGACAAGAAGATCGCCAACTCCATCCTGATCAAGATCAACCAGATCGGCACGCTGACCGAAACCTTCGCCGCCATCGAAATGGCCAAGCGCGCAGGCTACACCGCCGTGATCTCGCACCGCTCCGGTGAAACCGAGGATTCGACGATTGCCGACATCTCCGTGGGCACCAATGCCGGCCAGATCAAGACCGGCTCGCTGAGCCGCTCGGACCGCATCGCCAAGTACAACCAGCTGCTGCGCATCGAGGAAGACCTGGGTGACATCGCCCACTACCCCGGCCGCGAGGCTTTCTACAACCTGCGCTGAAAAGCGTTAGGCTTGCAAGCCATCGGGCCTGCAAGCCTTTTTCCTTTCCGCAACATCTGCTGCCATGGTCAACCGCGTCGTCCCCCTTGTCCTGCTCGCCCTGCTCGCCGCCGTGCACGCGCAGTTGTGGCTGGGCCATGGCAGCGTGGCCTACGTCAAGGAACTGCAGCAGCAGATCCACGACCAGAACGTGGCCAATGCCCTGGAAAAGGCCGAGAACGACCGCCTGGCCTCCGAGGTCAACGACCTCAAGGACGGCCTGGCCATGGTCGAGGAAAAGGCCCGCAGCGAGCTGGGCATGGTCAAGCCCAACGAGATCTTCGTGCAGATCGTGCGGCGCTGAAGGTTGGGATTTTTTGCACCAAGGCCGGCTTCATGCCGGCCTTGTGCTTTTGCAACAAGGCGCCTGCACCCCTTAACCGGGCCTGCGCGCAAGCCGAGACAGGTACTTGGACACAGACCGCTTGCCCCCGCCCCCGGTGATTCTTCTGGGATCGCCGCCCGCGCTCGCGCTTTCCATGGCCCATGCATTGCGCCAGGCCTGGCGGCACCACGGAGCATCTCCTGCCGACTGGCAATGCCTGGCGGCCGAGCCGGGGCAGTCTCTGCCGGAACATGGGGCCGTCTACCTGCTGGGACTGGATTGGAGAGCCTCCGTCACCGAGCACGAAGGGGTGAGCAATGGCCCTGCCGCACAGCTCCAGCATTGGCGCGACCAATTGCAAAGCCAGTCGCGCGACTACGTGGTGCTCTACGGCAATACCGCCCGGCAATGGCAACAGCTGGCCGAGTCGCTCAGGCTCAAGGCTCCGCAAATGGACTGGTCCTGGCTGCCCGCAAGCCCCGCGCAACGCAGCGCCCGCCTTCGCCCCTACGGCTGCGAGCAATGCAGCGACCCGGACTGCGAGCGGCGACTGTTCGACGCACTGCGCAGCGGGCGAGACTGACTCCGAGCGTATTTACTGCACGTTCGTCGAGGTCGGCGGCTGCTTGCCGGCCTCGGTGAACAGCTGGGCGGCATCGATGGGATCGAACTCGTACTGCTTGCCGCAGAAGTCGCAGCCCACCTCGATATTGCCGCGCTCCTCCAGGATGCTGTCCACCTCTTCAATGCCCAGCGACACCAGCATGGCGCCCACGCGCTCACGGCTGCAGGTGCAGGCAAAGCGCGGGCGCTCTTCGTCCTGCTGGGGGACGAAGCGCATCAGCTTTTCTTCCCAGAACAGGCGCCGCAGGATGGTTTCCACATCCAGCGTGAGCAGTTCGTCGCGCGTCAGGCTGGCGGCCAGCGTGGCGATGCGGTTGTAGTCCTCGTTCAGGCCGATGGCGTCCTGGCCCGATTGCTCGCTTTCGGTGGCGGAGGCCAGGTTGGCCTCGCCCTTGACCGGCATGCGCTGGATCAGCAGGCCGGCAGCCAACTGGTCATTGGCGGCCAGCACCAGCACGGTGTCCAGCTGCTCGGACTGCAGCATGTAGTGCTGCAGTGCATCTGACACCTTGGAGAACCTGCGGCCTTGCGCATCCTGCAGCGGCACCACGCCCTGGTAGGGCTGCTGGCCCGGCTGGCGTCCCTTGGGGTCCAGCGTGATGGCGCAGCGGCCACCACCGTTCACATTGAGCAATTGCTCCAGCGTGGCGCCTTCGGGCGCCTCCCCGATCAGGGTGGCGGTGGCGCGCAGGCCGAAGTCGGACTGCACCTCGGCCACGGCCAGCTTGACCGGGCCGTCGCCCATGACCTGGAAGACCAGGGCGCCGTTGAACTTGATGTTGGACTGCATGAGCACGCCGGCAGCCGCCATTTCGCCCAGCAGTTCGCGCACGGCAGCGGGGTAGGCGCCGGTCTCGCCGTTGCCCGCGCGGCGTTGCAGGATTTCCTGCCAGGCGTCGGTGAGGCGGACGATGGAGCCGCGCACGGGCAGGCCTTCGAAGATGAATTTATGCAGTTCAGACACGCTGATGGATTCCGTAAAAAAGTGCCGGGCCTCGCTCAGCCCAGCTTGCGCAACCCGGTCTTGAACCGGCGCGCATTATCGACATAGTGTTGGGCGCTGCGGCGCAAGCCTTCGATCTGCTCGGGCGTCAATTGGCGCACGGCCTTGGCCGGGCTGCCGATGATCATCGAGCCATCGGGAAACTCCTTGCCCTCGGTGATGAGGGCGCCTGCGCCGACCAGGCAGTTCCTGCCGATCTTCGCGCCGTTGAGCACCACGGCACCGATGCCGATCAGCGATTCGTCGCCGATGGTGCAGCCATGCAGCATGACCTGGTGGCCCACGGTCACATGGCGCCCCACGACCAGCGGCTTGCCCAGGTCGGCATGCAGCACGCTGGCGTCCTGGATGTTGCTTCCCTCGCCGATGGAGATGCTCTCGCAGTCGCCGCGCAGCACGGCGCCGAACCAGATGCTGGCGTCTTCGGCCAGCTGCACATTGCCCATGACCTCGGCGCTGTCGGCCACCCAGGCCGATGCTGCCACTTCAGGGGCCACTCCATCCAGTTCATAAATCGCCATGGGTCTTTGTCTCCGTCAATTATTGGTGATGGCAGGAAACCTAGAATTGTAGGGATGGAGTTACGTCACCGCGCCCTTGAGGTTTTGTGCCTCCCGGACCCCGAAGAAAAGGCCGCCGCCGCGTTGGACATGTATGCACGGCAGGCGCTTTATTCAATAGCAGCGCAGGCACCGGCCCTGCCCGATCCCGCACCGGACCTGCCGGGCCGCCCGCTGCGGCCCGAGCTGCGCCACCACACTGCCGTTGCAAGGCGCTCGCCGGCCACGCCCGAAGGCCGGGCCGTGCTGATCCACGCCATTGCCCACATCGAGTTCAACGCCATCAATCTGGCGCTGGATGCCGTCTGGCGCTTTGACGGCATGCCGCAGCAGTACTACCTGGACTGGCTGCAGGTGGCCGCCGAGGAGGCCAAGCACTTTCGCCTGCTGCGCGAGCATCTGCGCGCGCACCTGGGCCATGACTATGGCGACTTCCCGGCCCACCAGGGCCTGTGGACCATGTGCGAGAAGACCGCGCATGACGTGGTGGCCCGCATGGCCCTGGTGCCACGCACGCTGGAGGCACGGGGCCTGGACGCCACGCCCCAGATCCAGAACAAGCTGCGCAACACGCGCGCGCCCGATGCGCTGGCGGCCGTGGACATCCTCGACATCATCCTGCGCGAGGAAGTGGGCCACGTGGCCATAGGCAACCACTGGTACCGCTGGCTGTGCGAACGGGAAGGCCTGGAGCCGGAGGCGCACTACCAGCACCTGACGCAGCGCTACGAGGCACCGCGCCTGCGCCCGCCCTTCAACGAGCGCGCGCGCCGCGCCGCTGGCTTCACCGATACCGAACTGGCCTGGCTGCAGCAGGTCTGAAGAAAGACCGCCACAGCCGCGCGGACAGGCCCGTCCCGTCCGCATGGCCGCACAATGGTTTACAAACTAGGATGGGTCCGACTCCGCAATCGGACTTGTCCCAGCAGACACTGCCTGTCGGCATATTTATTCAGAACATTCCTACAATCAGATCTGCTGCTTACCGTGCCTCTTCGACCGAACACTCCATGACCGAATTGCCTGTCCATCTCTTCAACGATGCCCCTGCGGCCAGCCCCGCGTCCACAGACCGGGGAATGATCGCGCGCCAGGCCATCGTCAACGGGGTGCAGCAGATCATCGGCTACGAGCTTTTCAATCGTTCTCGCGCCTACCCGGACCATACGGCGGCCTCGGACGTGTCCCTGGTGTTCACGGCCCTGTCGCATGCTGGCGAAGAGGACCTGGTCGGCACCAAGTTGATGTTCGTCAACTGCACGCATGAAAGCCTGGCCGGCGGGCATCTGGAGCTGCTCAACCCCGACAAGGTGGTGCTGGAGATCCCGCCGCTGGGCCTGGCCGCACAGCAAGAGGTGCAGGCCCGCCTGCCCATCCTCAGCAATCTGCGCGCGCGCGGCTTCAACCTGGCCTTCAATCACACGGTGCTGGAGTCCGCCTATGCGGCCTGGCTGCCCCTGGCCGACTACATCAAGTTCGACCTGTCCGTGCTGGCCCCTGACCAGTTGGCCGTGCTGGTCAACTTCGCTGGCCGCCACACGCGCGCCGAGCTGATCGCCGAGAAGGTGGAAAGCGCACAGCAGTACGAGCAGGTGGGCCGCCTGGGCATACAGCTGTTCCAGGGCTTCTGGTTTGCGCGGCCCACGGTGGTGCGCACCAAGCTGCTGTCGCCCTCGCAGCAAAGCATCGTCCAGCTGCTGAATCTGGTGCGCCAGCAGGCCAGCACCGATGCCATCGAGGATGTGCTCAAGAAGGATGCGGGCCTGGCCTTCAACCTGATGCGCCTGATCAATTCCGTGGGTTTTGGCGTGCAACGCGAGATCACCTCCTTCCGCCAGGCCGTGATGCTCATGGGCCTCAAGAAGCTGTTCCGCTGGGCGGCCATGCTGCTGACCGCATCGCGCAACGGCGGCCCGCCGCCGGCCATCGGCCAGACCGCCGTGATCCGCGGGCGGCTGATGGAGCTGCTGGCCCAGGAATCGCTGAGCGAGGAAGACTCCGACCAGGCCTTCGTCGTCGGCATCTTCTCGCTGCTGGGCAGCATGCTCGACCTGCCCCAGGACGTGGCCATGAGCCTGATCCCCGTGCCCGATGCCGTCTCCGCCGCCGTGCTGCGCCACGAAGGCGTGCTGGGCGAGCTGCTGATCCTGGCCCAGGCCTGCGAAGCCAGCGACGACGCAGCCTTCAACCGCAGCGCAGACGCACTGCGCCTGAGCAGCCAGCAGATCAACTGGGCCCATCTGCAGGCCCTGGCCTGGACCGATCAACTGGCAGACAGCTCGCTATAGTCATGAGCTATCGCACGCAACTCAACGCCGCCGCTCCTTCATCTTTCTCAGCTTCCAAATGACTACCAACGACAACTCCTCCGCTCCGCCACCGCCCCTGCCAGAAGGAGTGGAGGACGGACAGGTGGCCGTCATTGCGCGCCAGGCCATCGTCAACGAGGCGCGCGATGTCTTCGGCTATGAACTCTTCGATCGCTCCACAGCCCAGCATGCGCACACGGCGGCCTCCGATGCCGCCCTGCTGTTCAATGCGCTGTCGTATGCGGGAGCCGAGGCGCTGGTGGGCAAGAAGACGGTCTTCATCAACTGCACGCATGACAGCCTGGCCGGCGGCCACCTGGAACTGATCCACCCCGACAAGGTGGTGCTGGAAGTGACCACGCTGGGCGAGAACGCCACCACAGCCGATATCGAAGAGCGCCTGCCCACCTTCCAGGCCCTGCGCCAGCGCGGTTTCCGCCTGGCCTTCAACCAGCACCTGCTGCGCCGCGCCTATGCCAGCTGGCTGCCTGCGGCCGCATTCATCAAGCTGGACATGCAGACCTTTGCGCTGGCCGATGCCGAGACCCTGGTGAATTTCGCACGCGCCCATACCAATGCCCAGATCGTGGCCGAAAAGGTCGAGACCTCCGAGCAGTTCGAGCGCATGCGCGACCTGGGCGTGCGGCTGTTCCAGGGCTTCTGGTTCGCCCAGCCGCAGCTCGTGCAGGCGCGCACCATCCGCCCCACGCAGGCCACCATCATCCAGCTGATCAACCTGGTGCGCCAGCAGGCCAGCACGGACGAGATCGAGGCCCTGCTCAAGAAGGACCCCACGCTGTCCTTCAACCTGCTGCGCTTCATCAACTCCTCGGGATTCGGCCTGTCCTGCGAGATCACCTCGTTCCGCCATGCGGTGATGATCCTGGGCCTCAAGAAGCTGTTCCGCTGGGCCGCGCTGCTGCTGACCACCTCGCGCGCGGGCGGCACGCCACCGGCCGTGGGCCAGACCGCCGTGGTGCGCGGACGCCTGATGGAGCTGCTGACGGCCGAGCTGCTCTCGCCCGAGGAATGCGACAACGCCTTCGTGGTGGGCGTGTTCTCGCTGCTGGACGTGATGCTGGGCCAGCCCATGGAAAAGGCGCTGGAATCCATCGCCCTGCCCCAGCCCGTGATCGATGCGCTGGTGCACAACAAGGGCGTGTTCGCGCCCTTCCTGGAGCTGACGCGCGCCTGCGAAAGCGGCGACGACGAAGGCTTTGCGCGCGCCGCCAACGCCTTGCAGCTGTCCAACCACCAGGTCAACTGGGCGCACCTGCAGGCCCTGGCCTGGGCCGACAACCTCACGGCGGACGACGCCTCGGTCTGAACGGGTCGGCCATCATGGCAAAGGGCTTGCGGCCGGGAAGCCGCAAGCCCTTTTTGCATGCCACGCGCCGCAGCGGTATCAGTTCAGCTTGATGCCTGCAGCCTGGATGATGCGCGCGTTGGACTGGGACTCGGCCTCGATCTGGCGCGCGAAATCCTCGGCCTTGCCGCCCGTGGCCACGTTGTCGGTGGCCTCCAGCTTGGCACGCATGTCGGGCTGGGTCAGCACCTGGTTGATCTCGGCATTGAGCCTTTGCAGCACGGGCGCGGGCGTTCCTGCGGGCGCGAAGATGCCGAACACCGAGGTCATGTTGGCGCTCTTGTAGCCCAGCTCGGCCAGCGTGGGCACGCCGGGCAGCGACTCCAGGCGCTGGGGAGCGCCCACGGCCAGGGCCTTGAACTTGCCCGCCTTGATGTGCTGCAGCACGGCCGGCCCGGCGTTGGTGGAGAGCACCTCGAACTGGGCGCTCAGGCCATCATTGAGCTGCTGGCCGCCGCCCTTGTAGGGAATGTGCGTGATCTTGGCCTGCGAGGCATACATGATCTGCTCGAGCATGATGTGGCCCAGCGATGCCAGGCCGGCCGTGGCCCAGCGGACTTCGCCGGGCTGGGCCTTGGCCTGCGCCACCAGTGCCTTGAAATCGGTCGCCGTGGAGCGCGCCGTGCCCAGCAGCAGCACGGGCGAATACATCACGCTGGTCACGGGCACGAGATCGCGCTGCGGATCGAACAGCGGCTTGCCCAGGTGCGGGCTCAGCGTCAGCGGGCTGATGGAGGAAAAGCCCAGCGTATAGCCATCAGGTGCGGCCTTGGCCACCAGGTCCAGGCCGATGGCGCCGCCGGCGCCGGCCTTGTTGTCCACCACCACGGGCTGGCCCAGGCGGGCGGCCAGCTTCTCGCCCAGGGCGCGCGCCACCACGTCGCTGACGCCACCGGCCGGATAGGAAACCACCACGCGGATGGGCCGGCTGGGCCAGGCGGCATCGGCGGCCGACGCGGACATCGGCAAGGCCGCAGCAGCGACCGTCGCCGCCAGCATGGAAGTCACCAGCACATGCCGGCGCAGGAAATCAGTCATCGAAAACTCCGCAGAAACACATCGAACACGGCGGTGATTGTTCTGCAAAGCGCATATCCCCGGGACAGGCTTTGCCACTTCGACGATTTCAACGGCAGAAACACCTAAACCGGCGAACCCTCCACATCCAATCAACCACGCGGATGGTGCAAAGCGTGCAATGCCTTGAGCCGCTCGCGCGCCACATGGGTGTAGATGGTGGTGGTGGAGATGTCGGCATGGCCCAGCAGCATCTGCACCACGCGCAGGTCTGCGCCATGGTTGAGCAGGTGGGTGGCGAAGGCATGGCGCAGCGTGTGCGGTGACAGCGGTGCCGTGACGCCCGCAACCTGCGCGCAGCGCTTGACGATGACCCAGAACATCACGCGGCTCATGGCCGCTCCGCGCTGGGTCACGAAGACCGCATCGCTGCGCTGCCCGCCCAGGATGGCACCACGCGCCGTGGCCAGGTAGCGCTCCAGCCACCAGTGCGCCTCCTGGCCGAAGGGCACCAGCCTTTCCTTTTGCCCCTTGCCCGTCACGCGCAATACGCCCGAGCGCAGATCGATGCCATGCAAGGGCAGATCCACCAGCTCGCTCACGCGCAGGCCGCTGGCATACATCAGCTCCAGCATGGCGCGGTCACGCAGGCCCAGCGGCGTATCGACATCGGGCGCCCTGAGCAGTGCCTCCACCTGCGCCTGCGTCAGCGTATGCGGCACGCGCGGCGGCTGCCGGGCCGCCAGCATGCGTGCCGTGGGATCGGCGGCAATGCGCTGCTCGCGCAGCGCCCAGTGGTAGTAGCGGCGCAGCACCGTCAGCCGCCGGTTGGAAGAGCTGGCCTTGGTCTGCTCCACCCGCACCGCGAAATAGCCCTGCAGCTCCAGCTCGCCCGCCGCATCCAGCGCCAGCGGCGGCTGCTGGTGCGCCAGCCACCGCCCCCAGGCCGTCAGATCCCGGCGATAGGCCGCCAGCGTATTGCGCGACAGCCCGTCCTCCAGCAGCAGCGCATCCATGAACAGGTCCAGCGCATCCAGGCTGGCCGGCAGCGGCGCCGGCCAGGATGCAGGATCGGCAGCAGATTCGGCTTCGGCAGCCGATGGGGAAGCGATGGAAGCAGCAGGCACTTGGGACATCCCATCAAGCCTACAACGAAAAAACCCGAGGTCCGCAAGGAGCCTCGGGTTCTGAGCCAACCGCTCAAGGCGGTGCTTACTCCAGCGTGAGTTTCTGCTGAGCAACCACCTTCTTGTACGTCTCGTACTCGTCCTTGATCTGCTTGGCGAACTCTTCAGGCGAGTTGCCGATGACCAGGGAGCCCGTGTCCTCGATGCGCTTGCGCACGGCCGGGTCCTGCAGCACCTTGCGCACGGCGGCGTTGATCTTGTCCACCACGTCCTTGGGCATGTTCTTGGGGCCCAGGATGCCGTAGTAGGCCATGCGGTTCACCGGCTCCAGGCCCACTTCCTTGAAGGTGGGCACATTGGGCAGCACGGCCAGGCGCTGGGGCGCGGCCACCACGATGGGCACCAGGCGGTTGTCCTTGATGAACGGCAGGGCCGAGGGCAGGTTGTCCAGCACCATGGGCACCTGGCCCGCCACCACGTCGTTGAGCGCCGGGCCCGCACCGCGGTAGGGGATGTGGGTGACGAAGGTGTTGGTCAGGCTCTTGTACAGCTCCATCAGCATGTGCTGGATGCCGCCCGTGCCCGAGGAGGCATAGGAGTACTTGCCCTGGGACTTCTTGAGTTCGGCCTCGAAGCTCTTGTAGTCCTTGGCGGGGAACTTGGGGTTCACCGCAATCACGTTGGGCGTGGCCGCCACGTTGATGATGGGCGTGAAGTCCGTCAGCGTGTTGTACGAGATCTTGGGGTTGATCGCGGGGTTGGTCGCCGTGGTCGAGACCGTGGCAATGCCCAGGCTGTAGCCATCGGGCTGCGAGCGCGCGGTTTCCATGGCGCCGATGACGCCGCCGCCACCGCCGCGGTTGTCCACCACCACGGGCTGGCCCAGTTCCTTGGTCAGGGGTTCGGCGATCACGCGGGCGATGATGTCGGTCGTGCCACCGGGGGCGAAGGGCACCACCAGCTTGATCGGCTTGGTGGGATAGGCCTGGGCCAGGGCTCCGGTGCTTGCGAGGACCAGGGTCAGGCCCATCCAGCTGCGACGATTCATACAAGATCTCCTTTTGGGGGTCGTGTTGACGAAGAAGGTTTCATGGACATCCGCAAGGCCGTGCCTGCGGATGGATGGTCTGCGAAATGAAGGCTCGCAAACGCTGCCACGGAACAGCCATGGTGGGGCCTGGAGCCCGCTGCGCGCTTGACGGTCGTCAGGACCTGCGCTTTCGGATCGGCTGTGTGGACCCCAGCGATGCTAAGGCCCGGGGCCCGGTTGTCACAGTTTGTCGCAGCACTGATTTCCCGGTGTTTACCCCTAGCCTCGCGCCATGGTTTCTCGGGAGACGCGGCGACTGCGGGGTTGCGCTTATGCTCTGCCCCCGTGAACTACGCCGTGCTGCTCTTCCCCGATTTTTCGCTCATCGTGCTTGGCTACGTGCTGTGCCGCTTCACACAGCTCAACCGCACGGTCTGGCAGGCAGTGGAGGCGCTGGTGTACTACCTGCTGTTCCCGGTGCTGCTGTTCCACTCCATCGTCAAGAGCCCGGTGGACTGGGGTGCCACCTCCCACTTGCTGGCCGCTGGCGTGTGCGCGGCCCTGGTCGGCATTGCCCTGGCCTACAGCCTGCCCTGGTGGCCGGGCCTGCGCGGCCGGATCGACACACGCGAGCATGCCGGCGCCGTGCAGGTGGCGTTTCGCTTCAACTCCTTCATCGGCCTGGCGCTGGCCAGCCGGCTGGCGGGGCCTGAGGGCCTGCTGTTCATCTCGGTGCTGATCGGCGTGAGCGTGCCGCTGTGCAATATCGCGGCCGTCTGGCCCATGGCGCGCGGCAGCAACCAGCATTTCCTGGGGCAGCTGGTGCGCAATCCGCTGATCGTGGGCACGCTGTCGGGCTTGGTGTTCAGCGCGCTGGGGTTGAAGCTGCCGGCGCTGATCGAGCCGTCGATCTCCCGCATAGGCGCAGCCTCCATCGCGCTGGGCCTGATGTCGGCCGGCGCAGGCATGCAGTTCGGCGCGCTGGCCGCCGGCAAGCTGCTGGCCGTGTGCCTGCTGGCCGTGCGGCATCTGGTGCAGCCGCTGATCGCCTATGCCATGGTGCGGGCGTTTGGCCTGAGCGGTGCGCAGGCGCTGATCCTCATGGCCTTCTCGGCCCTGCCCACCGCATCGTCGTGCTATGTGCTGGCCGCGCGCATGGGCTACAACGGCTCGTATGTGGCGGGGCTGGTCACGCTGTCCACGCTGCTGGGCGTGCTCAGCCTGCCCTTTGCGCTGAGCCTGCTGCAGGTCTGATGCCGCTGTGCCACGGCGCCCCTACAGCACGGCACGCATGTCGTCCGTGAACGCGGCCGTGATGTCGTCCTGGCGTGCGCGCTTCTTGGCCACCATGGTGATGTCCACGTCATAGCTGAAGAGGGATTCGTCCAGCGCATGCAGCAGGCCGGCAGCCACATAGGGCGCCGCGTAGTGCTCTGGCAGGTAGCCCAGGTGGGCGCCTGACAGGATGAGGATGGCGGCCGCCTCCATGTTGTCCGCCTCTGAGGTGACATGGCGCGGGCGCCCCGTCAGCGGGGCCTGCGGCAGTGGATAGGTGCGCCAGGTCCAGTCGGCCTCGCCCGCCTCCTGCGCGCCGATGCGGCCCGCGCGTGCGGCAAAGGGATGGCTGGCGCTGCAATAGGCCACCTGCCTTTCGCTGAACAGCAGCGTGTATTCCAGCGCCGGGGCGCGGTGCAGGAAATAGCCCACGGCGACCTGCAGCTCGTCGCGCAGCAGCATCTCTTCCAGCTCGCGCGGCCCGCGCACCAGCACCGACAGGCGCACGGCCTCGTCGCGCTGGCGAAAGCGCTGTATGGCCCGCCCCATGAGCGCGTTGTATTCCATGGGTGCATTGCCGATCAGGCCGATGGCCAGGCTGCCGACCAGCTGCCGGTGCATGTTGCGCGCCTGCGCACTGAAGCCTTCCAGTCCCTGCAGGGCCGTGCGAGCCATATCGACGAAGCGCCGGCCCTTGGCCGTCAGGCGAAAGCCGCCGCGCCCCCGTTCGCACAAACTGAAACCCAGCCGCGTCTCCAGTGTGGACAGCTGACTGCTGAGCGTGGACTGCCCTACGCCAAGGCTGGCCTGCGCCGCCGACACGCCGCCCGCGTCAACGATGGCCAGAAACACGCGCAGCAGCCGCAGGTCCAAGTCTGAAACGGTATGGAGCATGGGGTTTTCACTCGGAAAAGATCGATTCTTATCGATGTTTGTAAATGGAACTTGAAATGGATGCAATCCGGGCTGCTGTCTAGCATCCACGGCTGTTGCAGCACATCTGGATTGAACAAAGAGGGACTGCAATACAGAACAAGAGGGGCGGTCCAGGGGATTCACTTCCATGGATACCGCTGTTTCAAGAGGCCCCTGCCAACAGGGCCGCAACAAAAGGGAGACAAACCATGTTGCTCGATATCTCGGTCGTGGTGATCTACGCGGCGGCCATGCTGCTGCTGGGCTGGTACGGCATGCGCCGCGCGAAGACGCAGGAGGACTTTCTCGTGGCCGGCCGCAACCTCGGGCCCGGCCTGTACATGGGCACCATGGCCGCCACGGTGATAGGCGGCGCCAGCACCGTGGGCACGGTGCGCCTGGGCTATGTGTACGGCATCTCCGGATTCTGGCTGTGCGCGGCGCTGGGCGCGGGCCTGCTGGTGCTCAACCTGTTCCTGGCCAAGCCCCTTCTCAGGCTGCGCATCTGCACCGTGACCCAGGTGCTGGAGCGGCGCTACAGCGCCCGTACCAAGCAGGCCAGCGCCCTGGTGATGCTGGCCTACTCGCTGATGCTGGCGGCCACGTCGGTGATCGCCATCGGCACCGTGATGCAGGTGCTGTTCGACCTGCCGCTGTGGATCTCCATCCTGGTGGGCGGGGGCGTCGTGGTCATCTACTCGGCCGTGGGCGGCATGTGGTCGCTGACGCTGACGGACATCGTGCAGTTCGTGATCAAGACCGCGGGCCTGATGCTGATCCTGCTGCCCATCTGCCTGTACCGCGTGGGCGGCTGGGACCAGCTGGTTGCACGGCTGCCTGCGTCCAGCTTCGATGTCACCCACATCGGCTGGGACACCATCGCCACCTACTTCGTCATCTATTTCTTCGGAATCATGATCGGCCAGGACGTGTGGCAGCGCGTGTTCACGGCCCGCAGCGAACGGGTGGCCGCCGTGGCGGGCAGCCTCGCCGGCGTGTACTGCGTGGTCTACGGACTGGTCGGCGCCCTGGTGGGCATGACAGCGCGCGTGCTGCTGCCGGACCTGGACAACGCCAACAATGCCTTTGCCGCCATCGTGCAGGCCAGCCTGCCGGACGGCATCCGCGGCCTTGTGATCGCTGCCGCACTGGCGGCCATGATGTCCACCGCCAGCGCCGCCATGCTGGCCGGCTCCACCGTGCTGGCCGAGGACCTCGTGCCCCTGCTGCGGGGCGGCCGGCCGCTGGTCGATGTGCGCTGGCACCGGCTGCTGACGCTGCTGGTGGGGCTGGCCGTGCTCGGCATCGCCCTGGTGGTGGACGATGTGCTCAATGCCCTGACCACCGCCTACAACCTGCTGGTGGGCGGCATGCTGGTGCCGCTGATCGGCGCCATCTACTGGCGCCGGGCCACCACGGCGGGCGCCATCGCCAGCATGCTGCTGGGCTGCGCCACGGCCGTCGCCTTCATGGTCAGGGACGGCCTGGCGTCCAACACGCCCATCTATGCCAGCCTGGCCGTGAGCACGGCCAGCTTCATCCTCATCAGCCTGGCGCAGCGCACGCAGCAGCGCTCGCTGTCGGGCATTCAATCCTGATCCCGGCACTGAATCGGAGACCACATGACGCTTTTCACACCAGACAGGCTGCAGGCGCTGCGCGCACGCTTCGGCGGCGCCAACGAGTCCGTGATCCACGACCCGCATTTCCGCGCCGTGGCCGCCCACATCATCGATGCCAGCGGCACGCGCAACGCGCCCTACGCAGGCATGCCCACGCTGCTGGACGCGCCCATGCGCCCCATGGACTGGAGCCGCCCGGATTTCGGCGACCTCCAGGCCGCGCTGATCGGCGTGCCCATGGACCTGGGCATCAGCAACCGCAGCGGCTGCCGCTTCGGCCCCCGGGCCCTGCGTTCCATCGAACGCGTGGGCCCCTACAACCATGTGCTTCGATCCGCTCCCACACGCGAGCTGCGCGTGGCGGACATCGGCGACGTGCCGCTGTCCAGCCGCTACAGCCTGGAACAGTCGCACCGCGACATAGAGTCGGCCTTCGCGAAGATCCATGCGGCCGGCGTGATTCCGCTGTCTGCGGGCGGAGACCATTCCATCACCCTGCCCATATTGCGGGCGCTGGGCCGCGACCGGCCACTGGCCCTGGTCCACTTCGATGCCCACTGCGATACCGGCGGCCCCTTCGACGGCAGCCGCTTTCACCACGGCGGCCCGTTTCGTCAGGCCGTGCTGGACGGCGTGCTCGACCCCACGCGGACCATTCAGATCGGCATACGCGGCGCGGCCGAATATCTCTGGGAGTTTTCCTATGAGTCGGGCATGACCGTGATCCATGCCGAAGACATTCCCGCGCTGGGCGTGGACGGCGTCATTGCCCGCGCACGCGAGGTGGTGGGCGATGCGCCCGTCTACGTCTCCTTCGACATCGACTGCCTGGACCCGGCCTTTGCGCCCGGCACGGGCACGCCCGAGGTCGGGGGACTCACCGTGCGCGAGGCACAGGCCATGGTGCGCGGCCTGGCCGGCATCCACATCGTGGGCGGCGATGTGGTGGAGGTGTCGCCAGCCTACGACGCCACCACCAACACCGCCCATGCGGGCGCGCAGATGATGTTCGAAATCCTCGGCCTGATCTGCGCACGCCACGCCGGGCGCGGCGCCGCCCAGCCTGCCTAGGCCCCCTGCCCGCCCTCCGCATCCCGCAGCAGTCCCAGCGGCGTGCTGCCGTAGCGTGCCCTGAACCGCCGGGAAAAATGCGCGGGTGAGCTGAAACCGCAGTGCTGCGAGATCTCCGCGATGCCCAGCGTTCCCGGCTCCGTGCCACGCAGCAGCGCATGGGCGCGTTCCAGGCGATAGGCCATGAGTTCGGCGCTGAGGCTGGTGCCTTCGCGCGACAGCTGGGATTGCAGCGAGCGCACGGACAGCCCCAGCCTGGACGCCACGCGCTCGGGCCCCAACGCCGGGTCCGGGTACTGGCGGGCAATGAGCTGGCGCACCCTGCGCAACAGCACGTGCATGGGCGCGCCCGGTCGGGCCGTCGCCATGTCGGCGCTGGCCTGCAGCACGGTCTTCACGGTGTTGATGACCAAGTCGGACAGCCTGGCGGATTCGGCCTCGGGCAAGGGGTCCTGCCACGCGGCCAGCAATTGCATCTGCTGGACCAGCAGTTGAAGCGACGCACAGTCGGGCAGGCTGCGTGCCAGCAGTTGCGAAGCCAGGCCGCCACGCGGATCGATCAGTGCCAGCGGCACGGCCAGCACCACCAGGTCCACGGCCTCTTTCTGCCAGATGCGGTAGCCGCGCCGCTCATCCAGCAGGAACAGCTGGCCGGGTTGCGCCTGCAGCCTCCTGCCCGCAACCGCCATGCCCGGCTCCCCGGATGACGCCGAGGCATCCGGTACGTCCGGCACGTCCGACAGGTCAGGTACGTCAGGTGCATCCGGTGCGAATACCTGGGCTCCACCTTTGGCATAGAGCACGCACAGCAGGCAGGGCGGGCCTGCGCGCTGGCCATCGTCATGCAGGCGCTCCATGCCATGTTCGGCCGCCATCTGGATGCGGTTGAGCACCACCGCGCCCACGCCGCGCGATGTCAGCACGGCCTCGAAGCGCTCGGGCTGCGCGACCAGGGGCGTGTGCGGCATCTGCGCCTCGCGGCTGGCATCGCTCCAGAACTGCGCTCGCGAAAGCGGCGCGATATGCACCGTGGACCAGCGGTTGTACGTCATACATTCCTCGCCCTGCGCTCGGCGCGCAGCCTCTTTTTGTGATGGGTTGCACGGAGAGTCGGCCGCACCCGAGTGTTGGGGCCAGGCAAGAGGCGGCAGGTCCACGCGACAGCATGAACCCAGGATTTTCGGGATTGCGGCCCGATCAGGCCATTGGATGATTCTGAAAATTCACCGGGGTGAATTCCTAGGCCTGTGCGCCGCACCAGCCCGGATCAGCGCGCGATGGCAGGCAGCCGCTCGCTCCACAGCGTGGACTGGTTGCGGCCGTTGCGCTTGGAGTAGTACAGCGCGGCGTCGGCACGCTCCAGGCAGCCCTGGGCCGAGGCATCGCTGCGCTGCAGCTCGTACACGCCCAGGCTGATGGTGATGCGCAGGTCGCCAGCCATGCCCGCATCGATGGCGCGCGCGGCAACGGTTTCGCGCAGGCTTTCGGCGCGGCGCAGGCCCACCTCGGCATCGGTGTCGGACAGCAGCACGGCAAACTCCTCGCCGCCCAGCCGGCCCACCATGTCTTCCTTGCGCATTTCCTGCGCCACCGAGGCCAGCAGCTCCTTGAGCACGATATCGCCCACCGCATGGCCGTAGCCGTCGTTCACCTGCTTGAAGTGGTCTATGTCCAGCATGATCAGCGTGGAGTGCGCCACCAGTCCGCTGCGCAGATGGTCCAGCTCCATCGCCAGCCGCTCCATGAAGGCGCGGCGGTTGGGAATGCCGGTCAGCGCGTCGGTCAGCGCCAGGGTCTCCAGCTGGGATTCGCGCTGCTGCCGCTCCGTCGCATCGTGGAAGACCCAGCAGTGGCCGATGGAGCGATCACCGTCGCGCAGCTGCATGCCCTCGATCTCCACATAGTGGTCGTCGGGCAGCGCATGCAGGGAACGGCCAGCCACGGGCCCCGCGCTGAGCACGCCAGCCACCGAAGGCGGCAGCAGCTGGATCAGCGCCGGCATGCCCAGCCCCACCAGGGCGGCAGGCGCCATGTCCAGCCGCAGCGCGGCCGCCAGCATGCGGTTGGCGGCCAGCACCTGGCGGCCCTGGGCGTCGGTGACCAGAATGCCTGCGGGAAAGCGGTCGATGATGGCTTCCAGCCGGTGCTGGGTCTCGGCCAACGCGGTCTCGGCGCGCCGGCGCGCGTCGGTATCGATCATGGTCCAGATGACGCGGCCGTCGTCCTCGTCGGGGTCCAGCAGCGAGCCCTGCATGTCGAACCAATGGCCCGAGCCCGAAGGCATGCGCAAAATCCATTCCGTGCGCACCGTGCCGCGTGCGTTCAGCTGTGCGTAGAGCTGGCCGAAGCGCTCGAAGCTCTCGTCGCTGACATGCAGGGCGCGAAAGTTCACGCCGCCGGGCAGCCGGTCTGTCTCGATCTCGAAGGTCTGCACCGCGCGCTCGTTGGCATAGAGGATTTCGCGCTGGGGACCGGCCATGACGATCAGGGCGCTTCCCCGGTCCAGCAAGGCCTTGATGAGCCGGGACTGCTCCACGCGCTGCTGTATGTCGGTGTGCGTTCCCAGCATGCGCACGGGCTTGCCGTCGGCATCGCGCTGGGTGATTTCGCCGCGCGACTCCACCCACAGCCAGCTGTCGGCCGAGCTGCGCAGCCGCATCTCCACGCGGAAGTCGGCCCCGGCCTCGGCATGGCGCTGCAGCCGCGCCAGCATCCGCGCCCTGTCCGAGGGATGGACCATGGCGCAGAAGGCGTCATAGTTCATGGGGAACTGCGCGGCCTCGAAGCCCAGCATCTGGTAGCAGCGGGCATCCCATTCCACATGGCCGCTGCGGCAGTCCCACTGCCACAGGCCGTCGCGCACGGCGCCCACGGTCAGGCGCAGGCGTTCCTCGCTGTGGCGTATGGATTCCTGCATGGCCTGGTCCTGCGTCACATCGTGCACATAGCCATGCCACAGCAGGGAGCCGTCTTCCTCCTGCTGCGGCCGGGCGTGACCATGCAGCCAGCGCAGCTCGCCTGCAGAGCCGTAGACGCGGTACTTGTGCTCCCAGACACCCTTGCTGCCCACGCTGGCCTGCACCGAGGCCGCCAGGGCCGGCAAATCCTCGGGGTGGACCCGCTTGAGCAGTTCATGGTCGGCAAACCTTGCGGCATCGGCCTTGGCGCCATGCAGTTCGAAGAATCCGGGGCTGGTGAAAGGGAACCGGAACTGTCCATCCGCGCCTATGCGGAACTGGAACAGCCCGCCCGGCACCTCCTGCGCCAGCCGCGCAAAGCGCCGCTCACCCTGCAGCCGCATGCGCTCGCTGAGCTGGCGCTGGCGCGCCAGCCACAGCGTCAGCAGCATGCCCAGCAGCAGCACGGCCGTGCCTATGCCGTTGCGCAGCAGGCCGCGCTCCAGCGATGCCTCCAGCGACTCGAAGATGGCTTTCTTGTCCAGCCCTGCACTGACGATCAGTGGATAACCCTCCACCCGGCTCCAGGCATACATGCGCTGCACGCCATCGACGGACGATTCGGCCTCGTAGGTGCCGCGCTCCAGGGCCGGTGCGAACAGCGCCACGCGCACATCGGAGACCGAGCGGCCCATCACCTGCTCCTGCCCCTGCGAGCGCGCCAGGTAGGCGCCATCGGTGCGCAGCAGCAGGATGACGTCGTTGGCGCCATCGAAGATGGACTGGAAATAGCGCGAAATGTATTCGGGCGACAGCGACAGCACCAGCACGCCCGAGAACTGCCCCTGGCGGTACAGCGCGCGGCTCAGCTGTATGGTCCATTTGTGGGAGACACGCCCCTGCACGGGGCGGCCGATGAACATGCCCATGTTCTCGCGGTTGGCATGCACCTGGAAATGCTCGCGGTCCCGGATGGAGACCTTGGCAGCCCGCGTCTGCGCCTCCTGCTGGAGGTTGGAGTACACGATGTCCCCTTTCTCGTCGGCCACGGCGATCTGCAGGAAGGTGCCGGCCGGGTAGGCGTCGAACGTGGTCTGCACGGCACGCCGGAACCCGTCGACATCGCCATCGGCAAAGTCGGACTCCAGGCCGCGCATGGTGTAGTCCAGGCCGGACAGCAGGGTCTGCACCTGCACCGACACCGCATGCGACATTTGCCCCACCCGCAGCCAGGACTGGGACTCGGTAAAGCTGCGCTGCGTGCGGTGGCTGTCCACCAGCACCGTCCAGTACGCCACCGTGGCCAGCAGCACGCAGCACAGGCCCACCCAGACGGCCACCGTGGTCTGGGTCAGCGGTTCTGCGTTCAGCAGGCGGGACAGGCTGCGGGGAGGCTTTGCGCGCATATCAAACATCATGTTGAGTCACACAGGCCCCGCGCCTTCAAGGGCAGTGGCCCGCAACAGGCCGCCGGGGGGCACTCCGACAGAGCGCAACAATTGTTTCACACACAAGCGCCCTGGTCTTATCAGCTCAATCCGATCTTTGCGACAGCGCCCAGGCCACGTGCTCGCGCACCAGGGCGTCCGGATGTTCGGCGCGGCTGGCCAGTGCCTGCTGCAATGCCGCGTTGCCGGTTTCACGCCAGGCATTGCCCAGCGCCACGGCCACATTGCGCAGCCAGCGCGCATGGCCTATGCGCCGGATGGGACTGCCTTCGGTCAGGCGCAGAAAGGTCGGCTCGTCCCAGGCAAAGAAGTGCACCAGCTGCCCGCCGGACAGGGCCTCGCGCGCATCGAAGTCGGGCAGGCGGCTGGGCTGGGCGAACTTGTTCCAGGGGCAGGCCAGCTGGCAGTCGTCGCAGCCATAGATGCGGTTGGCCATCAGCGGCCGCAGCTCCTCGGGAATGGCGCCCGCATGCTCGATGGTCAGATAGGAGATGCAGCGCCGCGCGTCCACCCGGTGCGGCGCCACGATGGCGCCCGTGGGGCAGGCCGTGATGCAGGCCGCGCAGCTGCCGCAGTGCGCGGTCACCGGCTCCGTGGGCTCCAGCGCAAGGTCCACATAGATCTCGCCCAGGAAGAACATGGAGCCCGCTTCGCGATTGAGCACCAGCGTGTGCTTGCCGCGCCAGCCCTGGCCGCTGCGCCGGGCCAGCTCGGCCTCCAGCACGGGCGCGGAATCGGTGAAGGCGCGGTGCCCGAAGGGGCCGACTTCCTGTGCAATGCGCTCGGCCAGCTTCTGCAGCCGGTTGCGCAGCACCTTGTGATAGTCGCGCCCCCGGGCATAGACGGAGACAATGCCCTCATCGGGCCGCTGCAGCCGCGCCCACTCCACCGCTTGCCAGGCGCCCGGCGCATCGGCAGGCGTGTCGCGCGGCAGGTAGTCCATGCGCGCCGTGATCACGCTGACCGTGCCCGGCACCAGCTCGGCAGGCCGGGCGCGGCGCAGGCCGTGGGCCTGCATATAGTCCATCTCGCCATGGAACCCTTGGGCCAGCCACTGCATCAAACCCGGCTCCGCAGAAGACAAATCCACGCCGGCCACGCCAATTTGGGAAAATCCCAGCTCGCGGGCCCAGCCTTGCATCAAAGGAACCAATTGACTGCTGCACAACATACTCCCTCGATTGTAGAAAGCGCCCAGCCGCAGGATGCGGAAACTGCGGGCCGTCGCTGGATATGGGGCAGCGAGGAAGACACGCAGCGGTTTGCGCAGCAGCTCGCGGACCATCCCGCGCTGCGCAACGCCTACGTCACGCTGCACGGCGACCTGGGCGCAGGCAAGACCACGCTGGTGCGGCACTGGCTGCGCGCACTGGGCGTGCAGGGCCGCATCAAAAGCCCCACCTATGCCGTGGTGGAGCCGCATGAGGCGCCGGACCTGGCCATCTGGCACTTCGACTTCTACCGCTTCGATGATCCGCGCGAATGGGAGGACGCAGGATTTCGCGATATTTTCGCCAGCCCCGGTCTCAAGCTGGCAGAATGGCCCGAAAAGGCCGCAGCGCTTACGCCTGCGGCAGATATAGCTATTCATATCGAAGCAATCGACGAGACGCAGCGCCAGGTGACCTTGCTCGCCGGCACGCCCGTCGGACGCGCCGTGATCCAAGCACTCAAGGCATGAGCGACGCCAACTCCTCCTCCTATCCGTCCGGCCTGTCGCGCCGCAATCTTTTGCAGGCGGGCTCCATCGTGCTGCTGCTGGGCCGCCAGCACATCGCGCACGGCGCCACCATCGTGGCCGTGCGCGTCTGGCCCGCGCCCGAATACACGCGCGTGACCATTGAGTCCGACCGGCCGCTGGCTGCCAAGCAGTTCTTCGTGGACCAGCCCCCGCGGCTGGCCGTGGACATCGAGGGCATCGACCTCAATCCCGCGCTGCGTGAACTGGTGGCCAAGGTCCGCTCCGACGATCCCAACATCGCCTCCATCCGCGTGGGCCAGAACTCGCCCAGCGTGGTGCGCCTGGTCATCGATCTCAAGCAGCCCGCCAAGCCCCAGGTCTTCACGCTGCAGCCCGTGGCGGCCTACAAGCACAGGCTGGTGTTCGACCTGTACCCCGCCAAGGCCGTGGACCCGCTGGAGGCGCTGATCAGCGAGCGCCTGCGCGATGCCTCCGGCGACGATACCGCTGTCGCATCGGCACCGCCGCCGCCTCCACCACCGCTGCCCCGGCCCTCAGGCTCCACGGCGCCAGCCCCCGACCCGTTGGGCGACCTGATCGCCCAGCACAGCAGCGGCTCCGGCGGCAAGACGCCTGCACCGCCCGCCGTGGTGGCACAGGCACCTTCCCCTGCGGCTCCGGCCCCGGCGCCTCGCCCTCCCGCGCCTGCGCCCGTTCCGGCCCCTGCCCCGATCGCCGCGCCCAACATCGCCACCTCGCGCCAGACCGACCGCATCATCATCGTGGCGCTGGACCCCGGCCACGGCGGCGAGGACCCCGGCGCCACCGGCCCCAGCGGCACGCGCGAAAAGGACGTGGTGCTCAAGATCGCCCACCTGCTGCGCGACCGCATCAACGACACCCGCATCGGCGGCAGCCCCATGCGCGCCTTCATGACGCGCGATGCCGACTTCTTCGTGCCCCTGGCCACGCGCGTGGAAAAGGCCCGGCGCGTGCAGGCCGACCTGTTCATCAGCATCCACGCCGACGCCTTCACCACGCCGGCCGCGCGTGGTGCCAGCGTCTTTGCGCTCAGCGACAAGGGCGCCTCCAGCACGGCCGCGCGCTGGCTGGCCAACAAGGAAAACCAGTCCGACATCGTCGGTGGCCTGAACATGGGCTCGCAGGACCAGCATGTGCAGCGCATGCTGCTGGACATGAGCACCACGGCCCAGATCAAGGACAGCCTCAAGCTCGGCGGCGCCCTGCTCGGCGAGATCGGCAACATGGCCAAGCTGCACAAGCCGCGCGTGGAGCAGGCCGGGTTTGCCGTGCTCAAGGCGCCCGACATTCCCAGCGTGCTGGTGGAAACCGCCTTCATCAGCAACCCCGAGGAAGAGGCCCGCCTGCGCAGCAGCGCCTACCAGGTGCAACTGGCCGACGCGCTGATGCGCGGCATCCGCAACTACTTCGCGCATAACCCGCCGCTGGCACGCAGCCGCTCCGTCTGACAGAGCCAAAAGGCACGAGCGCAGGGCACGGGCGAAGGGCGCGGGCGATGCCGCCCGCAGCCGCTGTCGGACGGCAAAGACGCGACACTTCCGAGCCGCCCGGCGGCAGCTCGGGCAGATCTCCTACCGCTGCCGCAAGCCCTGAATGAGAGCATGCAAACATGTTCCACACAGTGCTTGCGCCACACGCCACTCACGGCGACAAGGCAGGCCATCACAGGAGATGAACATGAAGACACGCCTTTATTCCATTGCCGCCGCAGCAGCCATTGCCCTGTTCTCTGCCGGCTGTTCCACCAATCCCAGCAGTGCACAGATCGGTACTGGCGTAGGCGCCGTGGCCGGTGGTGTCGTGGGGGATGCCCTGTTCGGCAGCACGCTGGGCACCGTGGGCGGTGCAGCCGCCGGTGCACTGATCGGTAACGAGGTGGGCAAGCGCAACGACCGCCGCTGATTCCCACTCCCGCTCCATGAAAAAACCCCTTGCGCCATGAAGGTGCAAGGGGTTCTTTCTATGCGCGGAAAGCTCAGGCGGCCGTCTTGGGCGCGCGCCCCGCGCGCCAGGCGCCAAAGATCGCGATCAGGCCCGGCACCAGGATCAGGCCCCAGATGATCTTCTCCAGGTTCTCGCGCACCCAGGGCAGGTTGCCGAAGAAATAGCCGGCTGCGCTGATGCCGAACACCCAGACAATCGCCCCGCCCACATTGAAGGCAGTGAACTTGCCCCGGTTCATCGCGGCCACCCCGGCCACAAAGGGCGCAAAGGTGCGGATGAACGGCATGAAGCGGGCCAGCACGATGGTGATGCCGCCATAGCGCTCGTAGAACGCGTGGGCCTGGTCGAAGGCGCGGCGGTTGAACCAGCGCGAGTCCTCCCACTGGAACACCTTGGGCCCTATGTAGCGGCCGATGGTGTAGTTGCACTGGTCGCCCAGCACGGCCGCCACCAGCAGCACGGTGCAGGCGATCGAATAGTCCATGAGCCCCACGCCGCACAGCGCGCCGACGATGAACAGCAGCGAGTCGCCAGGCAGAAAGGGCATGACCACCACGCCCGTCTCCACGAAGACGATGAGAAACAGCAGCGCATACACCCAGGGTCCATAGGCCACGACAAAGGCCTCCAGATGCTTGTCGATGTGCAGGATGAAGTCGATCAGGAACTGAATGATTTCCAAAAGAGAGTCCTCCGCGGCGGGCGCCGCACCGGCCCGTACTGTACTTCGCCGACATGCCCCCACGGCCGAGCCGGAGCCGGTCACGCCATCGCACACACCGGCGCTTGCAGGAATCTACAAATGCTTGAAATCAAGCTTGTTTTGTTACACAACTTGATAAAACTCTACGAAAAACTCATGAGTGCGTCAGCTTTTTGCAGGCAAAGTGCTTCCATGCCGTCGGCAATGCCGGCCCGGCCTCACCACCATCGCCAAGACATAAGGAAGCAAGCCATGAACAAGACCCTTCGCACTTTCGCGCACAAGTCCGAACGCCAGTCCGGCTCCACGATGGGCCGCACCCTGGCCATCGCCGCCCTGCTGACCGGCGCGCTCGCGATGGGCGGCTGCGCCCACCGTCCCAACAATGCGCAACTGGGCACGGGCGTGGGCGCCGTGGCCGGTGGCGTGCTGGGCAGCGCGCTGTTCGGCACCACGCTGGGCACCGTGGGCGGCGCCGCGGCCGGTGCGCTGGTCGGCAACCAGATGGGCAGCAACAGCGACCGCGCAGGCCGCCGCCGCTGACCCTGCAGCCACCCTCATTCAAAGAGTGCCCCCGGCTCCGGCCTTTGTTGCCGGGGACGCCTCTTGGAGCCGCTTTCGCGGCTCCTTTTTTTTGCGGGCGCCGGCGCCGCACACCCCATTCCCACAGCCCGCAAGCGGTGGATGCGAGCCCCTAGAATTGCCGCGTGAACGCATCCATCCCCTCCTCCGACACCCTCCCCCGCCGCCCCATCCGCGACCTGCCCGACGAGCTGATCAGCCAGATCGCGGCCGGCGAAGTCGTCGAGCGCCCTGCCTCGGTGGTGCGCGAACTCGTGGACAACGCACTGGATGCGGGCGCCCGCCAGATCAACGTGCGGCTGCTGGCCGGCGGCGTGCGGCTGATCTCGGTGGAGGACGACGGCGGCGGCATCCCGCGCGACGAGCTGCCCGTGGCATTGCGCCGCCATGCCACCAGCAAGATCACCGACCTGCACGACCTGGAGACCGTGGCCACCATGGGCTTTCGCGGCGAGGCGCTGGCGGCCATCTGCTCGGTGTCCGAGGCATCCATCCTCTCGCGCCCTGCGGGCCAGGACTCGGCCTATCTGCTCGATGCGCGCAGCGGCGAGCTGCGCCCCGCCGCCCGCAACCAGGGCACGACGGTCGAGGTCAAGGAGCTGTTCTTCTCCACGCCGGCCCGCCGCAAATTCCTCAAGAGCGATGCCACGGAGCTGGCCCACTGCATCGAGTCCGTGCGCCGCCATGCGCTGGCCCGGCCCGACGTGGGCTTTGCCATCTGGCACGAGGGCAAGCTGGTCGAGCAGTGGCGTGCCGCCGGCAGCATGTCGGATGAAGCCCTTGCGCGCCGCCTGGGCGATGTGCTGGGCGACGCCTTCGTGCAGAACTCCGTGACGGTGGAGCACTGGTCGGGCGCCGTCCACGTCACGGGCCGCGCGGGCATTCCCGATGCGGCGCGCTCCCGGCCCGACCACCAGTTCTGCTACGTCAATGGCCGCTTCGTGCGCGACAAGGTGCTGACCCACGCCTCGCGCAGCGCCTACGAGGATGTGCTGCACGGCCACAAGCAGCCTGTCTATGCGCTGTATGTGGAGATCGACCCTGCGCGCGTGGACGTGAACGTGCATCCCACCAAGATCGAGGTGCGCTTTCGCGACAGCCGCGAGGTGCACCAGGCCGTGCGCCACGCCATAGAGAACGCGCTGGCCGCCCCGCGCGCGGCGGCGGCCGCCGCCGCTGCCGCCGAGGAAGCCGCCCGCACCCCGGAGCTGGCCCCTGCCGCACCGGCCACCGCGCCCAAGGTGGCGGCTCCCGCCTGGCCCCAGGCGCGCATGAGCTTTGGCGATGAACAGGGCGGCCACAAGGTCAGCAACATGGCGGGCCTGTGGGCTCCCATGCGCGAAGCCGCGCCGGCCCCCGTGGCGCTTCCTGCCCAGACTGCCGGTGCCGCCGAAGTCGCGGTGGACACGCCCGGCGTGCAATGGCCGGCCGGCGATGTGCCCGCCAGCTACGCACCCGCCGCACAGCCCCGGCCAGTCACCGTCACCGAGCCTTCACCTGCGAACTTCACGCCCCCGGCAGCGGACACCCCTGCCGCTGCCGAAGAAACCATCTGGCCCCTGGGTCGCGCCGTCGCCCAGATCCACGGCGTGTACATCCTGGCCGAGAACGCCCAGGGCATGGTCGTGGTGGACATGCATGCGGCGCACGAGCGCATCGTCTACGAGCAGCTCAAGAATGCCGTCAACGCGGCAGAGCAGATCCCCAGCCAGCCGCTGCTGATTCCCGCCACCTTCGCCGCCACACCCGAGGAAGTGGCCACGGCCGAGGCCCATGGCGACACGCTGCAGGCGCTGGGCATGGAGGTTTCCCCCTTCTCGCCCAAGACGCTGGCCGTGCGTGCCGTGCCCGCCACCCTGGCCCAGGGCGATGCCGTGGAGCTGGCGCGCAGCGTGCTGGCCGAGCTGGCCCAGCACGACGCCAGCACCGTGGTGCAGCGCGCGCGCAATGAGATCCTGGCCACCATGGCCTGCCACGGCGCCGTGCGCGCCAACCGCCGCCTGACGCTGGACGAGATGAACGCCCTGCTGCGCCAGATGGAAGTCACCGAGCGCTCCGACCAATGCAACCACGGCCGCCCCACCTGGCGGCAGATGAGCATGAAGGAACTGGACGCGCTGTTCCTGCGCGGTCGCTGAACCTGCGCGGCTGCCGCCAGCGCCGTCAGCACCGTCTACACCGTCAGTCGCGCATGTTCGCGAAGGCCGCGAGCTGCTCGTACTTGCGGTCTTCCTCGGAGATCAGGCGCGCCAAGTCCTCGCTGCCGGAGGCGGGCACCATGCCTGCATCTTCCAGGCGCTTGCGCACGGCGGGCTCGGCCAGCGCCTCCTGCAGGGCCGCCGTGATGTGCTGCGCGGTGGCGGCGGGCAGCCCGCGCGGCGCCATCAGCGCAAACCAGCCCACCAATTCATAACCGCGCAGCGGCGCCAGCTCGGCCATGGCCGGAACCTGGGGCAAGGCGGACAGGCGCTGCGCGCTGGTGACCGCCAGCGGCACGATGCGCCCGCTCTGCAAAAACGGTTGCGCCGCCGTGGGCGAGAGCATGGCCAGGTCCAGGCTGCCGCCCGCCAGGTCGCTGGTCAACGGCGCCACGCCGCGGTAAGGCACATGGGTGATGGAAACACCCGCGCGCTGCTTGAACAGCTCTCCCGCGAAATGCAGGGTCGACCCCACGCCCGAGCTGCCGTAGCTGAGCTTGCCGGGCTGGCGCTTCGCCAGCTCCAGCAAGTCGGCCATGCTCTTCACGCCCAGGCCCGGGCGTGCGGCCAGGATCAGCGGGCCGGTGGCCACCAGGCCCAGCGGCGTGAAATCGCGGCGGCCGTCGTAGCGCTGCGCGGGGTTGACGATGCGCGTGGCCACCAGCTCGTTGCTGGCCCCCACCAGCAGCGTATAGCCATCGGCCGGTGCCGAGGCCACGCGCTGGGCCGCAATGGCACCCGCCGCCCCGCCCACGTTGTCCACCACCACCGTGCCGCGCAGCCGCGCGGCCAGCGCATCGCCCACCACGCGGGCGACCAGGTCCACCGAACCACCGGCCGGGTATCCGACGACCAGCTTCAAGGGCTTGGCAGGAAAGCCGACCTGTGCAGCAGCCGGCAGGGCCAGCCCCAGCGCAGCGGCGCCCAGAAGGCTGCGGCGGCTCAGGACCTGGCGGGCCTCGGAGGAGAGAGGAAATGCAGTGCGCATGGTGGCAATCGCAGGTGAAGTCGTGAAAGGAATCCGGTGCGGGCGCGGCGCCTCAGGCGGCGGACAGAAAACGCCGGGCCAGCTTCACCCAGTAGGTGGCTGCCAGCGGCAGGATGCGGTCGTTGAAGTCGTAGCCGGGGTTGTGGACCATGCAGCCGCCCGTGCCATGCGTGTCGCCCACGCCGTTGCCCACGATCAGATAGCTGCCAGGGCACTGTTCGAGCATGAAGGAGAAGTCCTCGCTGCCCGTCAGCGGCTGCAGGTCGGGGATCAGCGCCTGCTCGCCCAGCCAGTCGTGCGCCACCTCGCGGGCGAATGCCGTGCTGGCCGCGTCGTTGACCAGGGCCGGATAGCGCCAGCGGTAGTCCACCACGGCCTCGGCCCCCAGCGTGGCGGCCTGGGCATGGGCCAGCGCGGTGATGCGTTCGCGCAGCAGGGCACGCACCTCGGGCCGGTAGGCGCGCACGGACAGGCGCAGCTCCACCTCGCCGGGGATGACATTCGGTGCATCGCCGCCATGGATGGCGCCCACGCTGACCACGGCCATGTCGCGCGGATCGACATTGCGCGAGACCACGGTCTGCAGCGCCAGCACCAGGTGGGCCGCCGCCACCACCGGGTCGGCCGACAGATGGGGGGCCGAGCCATGGCCGCCCTTGCCGCGCACGGTGATGATCACCGTGTCCGACGAAGCCATGAACGAGCCCTCGCGAAAGCCGAACTGCCCCTCGGCAAAGCCCGGCATGTTGTGCAGCGCAAAGATGGCATCGCAGGGGAAAAGATCGAACAGGCCGTCCTCCACCATCTTGCGGCCCCCGCCCAGGCCCTCCTCGGCCGGCTGGAAGATCAGGTGCAGCGTGCCGTCGAAGCCGCGCGCCTGGGCCAGCTCGCGCGCGGCGGCCAGCAGGATGGCGGTATGGCCGTCATGCCCGCAGGCATGCATGCGGCCCGCGTGGCGGCTGGCATAGGGCAGGCCGGTCTGCTCGTGGATGGGCAGCGCGTCCATGTCGGCACGCAGGCCCAGCCGGCGCGTGCCCGTACCGCAGCGCAGCGTGCCGACCACGCCCGTGCCTCCCAGGCCCCGGTGCACTTCGTAGCCCCAGGAGGCCATGCGCTCGGCCACCAGGTCGCTGGTGGCGAACTCCTCGAAGGCCAGCTCGGGATGGGCATGCAGGTGACGGCGCAGGGCCACCATCTCGGCCTGCGTGGCACGAATGCCGGCAAGCACCGGATCGGCGGCTTCGGCCGTGGTGGAAACGGGCGGTTCAATGTTCATGCCCGCAGTCTAGGAAGCGTGGGCAGCGGGCGGAAGACCGCCAGCGCCTGCCCTGCCAGGCATTGCCTGTCATCCCCTGAACACCTGCACGCGCCAATCACGGGCATGGCACACATGGCACGAAACCTGCAAGATCGGCCCATGAATTCCCAGCCCCACCCCGATGCCGGCCCCGCAATGAAGCTGCACCAGATGCGCTACCTCGTCGCCGTGGCCGGCTGTGGCAGCGTGCGCGCCGCGTCACGCGCGCTGGGCATCACGCAGTCGGCCATCACCCAGGCCCTGCGCGAGCTGGAGGGAGGCCACCGCCTTGCGCTGTTCGAGCGCCAGAGCAGCGGCATCGTCCTCACGCCGGCCGGGCGCACGCTGCTGCGCCACGCCCAGCTGATCACCGGGCAGATGGCCCAGGCCGAGGATGAAATGGCCCGCCTGCGCGACACCTGCGCCGTGGCGCGCCTGTCCGTGGGCGTGACGCCCTGGGTGGGCCAGAGCCTGCTGCCCCATGTGCTGCGCGCCTTCCGCGCCGAACTGCCCCAGGTGCGGCTGGAGCTGTTCGAGGGCCTGTCGGCCGTGGCCCATCCGCGCCTGCGCGAAGGCACGCTGGACCTGCTGATCGGCCGCGTGCCTTCAGGCCCCTCGGGCGGCGACCTGCATGGCACGCCGCTGTTCCGTTATGACGCCACCGTCGTGGCCCGCACCGGCCACCCGCTGGCAGGCGCCCGCTCGCTGGCCGAGCTGATGGACTGCGACTGGCTGCTCAACTACACGCCGCCTGAAGAAGACGACCTGGTGCGGCGCCTGTTCCTGCGCCACGGCCTGCCCGTGCCCGTGGGCCACATCCACCTGGTGCATTCGGCATCGCTGCTGCTGCACCTGATCGCGCACAGCGACATGCTCTCGTTGTGCCCCTGGCCGCTGATCGAATCGGGCGTACCCCAGGGCACGCTGGTGCCGCTGTCCCTGCACGAGCAGTTCGAGCCCCACACGGTGGGCGTGGTCCAGCGCGGCCACGGCCCCCTGCCCTGGGTGGCCGAGCGCTTCGTGCACCACCTCATGGAGCAGGTCCACGCCTGCCGCCACAGCCCGGACCCGGTGCTGCAGCGCGTGTTCCGCTCCATCGACGTGCTGGCCTGAGGGTGCCTCAGCGCAGCGCGGCCTGGGCCACCGGCACGTCAGCCGGCACATCCCAGCCCCCGCCCAGCGCGCGGATCAGGCCCACGGCGGCCTGGTACTGAGCGGATTTCACCTGCAGCGCCTGGCGGCGGTTGCGCAGTTCGCTGCGGCGCGCATCCAGCAGGTCCAGCTGGCTGACGTAGCCATTGCGGTAGCGCGTGTCCGAAAGGCTGGTGGCACGCTTGGCGGCCACCACGGCCTGGCCCTGCACGGTGGACTGCTCCTGCAGGATGCGGATGGAAGACAGCTGGTCCTCCACCTCCTGGAAGGCCACCAGCGCCTGCTGGCGGTAGGCGGCCAGCGCAGCATCGAGCTGTGCGCCTGCGGCCTGCACGCCGGCCTCGCGCCGGCCGCCGTCGAACAGCGGCAGCGACAGCAGGGCGCCCACGCCCCAGGAGCGCATGGACCACTTGAACAGGTCACCGACCTCGGGCGAGGCATGGCCGGCCGCGCCGGTCAGCGAGATGCTGGGGAACCATGCCGTCTTCGCCACGCCCACGCGCGACTGGGCGGCGAACACGGCGCGCTGCGCGGCCGAGATGTCGGGCCGGCGCATGAGCACCGTGGCCGGCACGCCGGCTGGGATGGAGGGCAGCGCCGTGGTCCAGGCGCCTTCACCCAGGCCGAAGCGCGAGGCCGAGTCACCCACCAGCACGGCCAGCGCATGCTCGACCTGGGCGCGCTGGCGGTCCAGTGCCAGCGCGTCCGATTCGGTGGCCGACAGCTCGGCCTGGATGCGGGCCACGTCCAGCTCGGCAATGTCGCCGGCCTGCAGCCTTCGCTCCGACAGGCGCAGCGTGTCGCGGTAGGCCTCCACGGTCTCGCGCATCAGGGCGCGCTCGGCGTCCAGTGCGCGAAGCTGCAGATAGGTCTGCGCGACCTCGGCCTGCACGGCCAGCCGGGTGCTTTGCAGCAGGGCCTCGCGGCCCTCGGCATCCAGCCGCGATGCGTCGGCCGCCTGGGAAATGCGGCCGAACAGATCGACCTCATACGACAGGTTCAGCCCCGCATTGACCAGGGTGGCAGGCCGCGTGCCCGAGGCCTTGTCCAGCCCCGCGCCGCGCGTGGCCCCTGCGCCCAGGCCCAGTTGGGGCAGGCGCTCGGCATTGGCGCTGCGCGCCAGGGCGCGGGCCTCGGCCAGGCGTGCGGCCGCGGCCTGGATGCTCTGGTTGTCCAGCGTGGCCTTGTCCACCAGCGCGTCCAGCGCCGGATCGGCAAAGGCCAGCCACCATTGGCCGCGTGCCTGGGCTTCGGCGGGCAGGGCCTGGGTCCAGCCCGCCTGCGGCGCGGCGCCCTGCTCCTTGAAGGCGGGGGCGGCCGGCAGCTCGGGCAGGCTCTGGGACACGCTGGCGCAGCCGGCCAGGGCCAGCGCCGCCACCAGGGGCAGCAGACGCCTGGACAGTTTCGAAAGCGATGGGATCTTCATGATCGGTTCCTGTTCTTGTGGTGTGGGCTCATTCATGCTCGCCACGCGCAGCAGAGGGCATGGGCAGCGCGCCGCCACCCGAGGCATGGCCGTGGGCGGGTGCATGTGCAGGGGCCTCTTCCTCCATCTCTGGACCATGCTGCTTGAGCGGCCGGTTGCCTGCCAGGCGGCGCATCAGCACGTAGAACACGGGCGTCAGGAACAGGCCGAAGGCCGTCACCCCGATCATTCCCGAGAACACGGCCACGCCCATGGCACGGCGCATTTCCGAGCCCGCGCCTGTGGACAGCACCAGGGGCAGCACGCCCATGACGAAGGCCAGCGAGGTCATCAGGATGGGGCGCAGGCGCAGCCGGCTGGCCTCGATGGCGGCCTGTATGGGCGTGCGGCCCTCGAACTCCAGCTCCCGCGCGAACTCCACGATCAGGATGGCGTTCTTCGCACTCAACCCCACCAGCACGATGAGCCCGATCTGCGTGAAGACATTGCTGTCCCCGCCCGACAGCCAGACGCCGGTCATGGCCGCCAGCAGGCCCATGGGAACGATCAGGATGATGGCAATCGGCAGGGTCAGGCTCTCGTACTGCGCGGCCAGCACCAGGAAGACCAGCAGCAGGGCCAGCGGGAACACGATCACCGCCGAATTGCCGGCCAGGATTTCCTGGTAGGTCAGGTCGGTCCATTCGAAGTCGATTCCCTTGGGCAGGGTCTCGGCCGCGATGCGCTTGATGGCATCCTGCGCCTGGCCCGAAGAGAAGCCCGGTGCGGCACCGCCGTTGATGTCGGCCGTGAGGTAGCCGTTGTAGCGCATGGCGCGCTCGGGGCCGAAGCTGGAGTCCACCTTCATCAGCGCCGACAGCGGAATCATCTCGCCCGAGCTGGAGCGCACTTTGAGCATGCCCACGTCCTCGGCACGCGCGCGGTAGGGCGCGTCGGCCTGCACGCGAACGCTGTAGGTGCGGCCGAACTTGTTGAAGTCGTTCGCATACAGGCTGCCCAGGTAGATCTGCATGGTGTCGAAGATGTCCGTCACCGGCACGCCGAGCTGGCGCGCCTTGGTGCGGTCGATGTCGGCATACAGCTGGGGCACGTTGACCTGCCAGCTGGTGAACATGCCGGTCAGCTCGGGCGTCTGGTAGGCCTTGGCCATGAAGGCCTTCACGGCCGCGTCCATCTGGTCATAGCCCAGGGAGGCGCGGTCTTCCAGCTGCAGCTTGAAGCCGCCCGTCGTGCCCAGGCCCGCCACGGGTGGCGGCGGGAACATGACGATGAAGGCGTCCTGGATGCCTGCGAAGGCCTGGTTGAGCTGGCCGGCCACGGCGCCGCCGCTCTGGTCGGCGCGCTTGCGCTCGTCGAAGGGCTTGAGCGTGGCGAAGACGATGCCCGAGTTGGAGCTGTTGGTGAAGCCGTTGATGGACAGGCCCGGGAAGGCGATGGTGTCCTCCACGTTGGGGTTGTCCTTCATGATCTCGCCCATGCGGCGGATCACCTCGTCCGTGCGGTCCAGCGTGGCACCGTCGGGCAACTGGGCAAAGCCGATCAGGTACTGCTTGTCCTGCGCGGGCACGAAGCCCGAAGGCACGGCCTTGAACAGGCCGAAGGTCACGGCGATCAGCGCCAGGTAGATGGCCAGCATCAGCGCCTTGCGCGAGATCACGCGGCCCACGCCGCCGCTGTAGGCCTCGGAGCCCCGGTGGAACATGCGGTTGAAGCCGCGGAACAGCCAGCCGAAGGCCCGGTCCATGCCGCGCGTCAGCGCGTCCTTGGGCGCATCGTGGCCGCGCAGCAGCAGAGCCGCCAGCGCGGGCGACAGGGTCAGCGAGTTGATGGCCGAGATCACCGTGGAGATGGCGATGGTCACCGCGAACTGCTTGTAGAACTGGCCCGTGAGGCCGCTGATGAAGGCCAGCGGCACGAACACCGCCACTAGCACCAGGGCGATGGCGATGATGGGCCCGGACACTTCGCGCATGGCACGGTAGGTGGCGTTGCGCGGCGTCAGCCCCGCCTCGATGTTGCGCTCCACGTTCTCGACCACGACGATGGCGTCATCCACCACGATGCCGATGGCCAGCACCAGGCCGAACAGGCTCAGCGCGTTGATGGAAAAGCCCAGCAGATGCAGCACGGCGAAGGTGCCGATCACCGACACCGGCACGGCCAGCAGCGGGATGATGGAGGCACGCCAGGTCTGCAGGAACAGGATCACCACCAGCACCACGAGCACGATGGCCTCCAGCAGCGTGTGCACCACCGATTCGATGGAGGCGCGCACGAACTGCGTGGGGTCGTAGGCGATGCGGTACTCCAGGCCCTCGGGCATGTTCTTGTTCAGGGCCTCCATGGTCTTGCGCACGTTGGCCGAGATCTCCAGCGCATTGGAGCCCGGCGCCTGGAACACGCCCATGCCCACCGCCGGGTCGTTGTTCAGCAGCGAGCGCAGCGAATAGTCGGCCGCACCCATCTCCAGGCGGCCGATGTCGCGCAGGCGGGTCACGGCGCCGTCGGAGCCGCTCTTGACGATGATGTCGCCGAAGTCCTCCTCGCTCTGCAGGCGGCCCTGGGCGTTGATGGACAGTTGCATGTCCACGCCCGGCAGCCCCGGCGATGCGCCGACCACGCCGGCCGCAGCCTGCACGTTCTGGCCGCGGATGGCAGCCACCACATCGCTGGCCGACAGGCCGCGCTGCGCCACCTTCTGCGGGTCCAGCCACACGCGCATGGCGTAGTCGCCGCCGCCGAAGATCTGGATCTGGCCCACGCCCTCGATGCGAGCCAGCGGGTCCTTCACGTTCAGCACCGCGTAGTTGCGCAGGTAGTTGATGTCATAGCGTTGGTTGGGCGAGACCAGGTGCACCACCATGGTCAGGTCGGGTGCGCTCTTGACCGTGGTGATGCCCAGGCGGCGCACTTCCTCGGGCAAGCGCGGCTCGGCCTGCGAGACGCGGTTTTGCACCATCTGCTGCGCCTTGTCGGGGTCGGTGCCCAGGCGGAAAGTGACGGTCAGCGTCATCACGCCGTCGCTGGTGGCCTGGCTGCCCATGTAGAGCATGCCTTCGACGCCGTTGATCTGCTCTTCCAGCGGTGTGGCCACGGTCTCGGCGATCACCTTGGGATTGGCGCCCGGGTACTGGGCGCGCACCACCACGGAAGGCGGCGCGACCTCGGGGTATTCCGAGATCGGCAGCCCGCCCATGGCGATCAGGCCGGCGATCAGCATCAGCAGCGAAAGCACGCCTGCGAAGATCGGCCGGTCAATGAAGAATTTGGATAGGTTCATGGTGTTTGGCTCCGCCACGGCAAAGCGCGGCCCATGCCGCCTGCGGTCAGGCGGCATTACAGAGGCAGGAAAGGTGTGCGGCTAGATCAGGACTTGGTTGCGTCAGCCACTTGTTCGGCTGCCTGCCGGGTGCCCGGCTGGCGGGCATCGGCCCGCGCATCCATGGACACCTCCTTGGGCGCGACCAGGGCGCCGGGGCGGATGTGCTGCAGGCCGTTGACGACCACGCGCTCGCCGGGCTGCAGGCCCTGGGTCACGTTGCGCAGGCCGTTGACCGAGGCGCCCAGGGCCACCTCGCGGTACACGGCCTTGTTGTCGCCGCCCACCACCATCACGTACTTCTTGCTCTGGTCCGTGCCGATGGCGCGCTCGCTGACCAGCAGCATGCTGCTGTCGCGCGCCTGGCCCATGCGGATGCGGGCGAACTGGCCGGGCATGAGGGCGCCATCCTTGTTGTCGAAGGCGGCGCGCACGCGCACCGTGCCGCTTCGGGCATCGACCTGGTTGTCGATCAGCTGCAGCCGGCCCTCGAAGGGCGTGCTGCCGGCCGTGGCCGTGCCCATCTGCACGGGAATGCTGTCGATCTTGGCGCGGTTGCCCGCGCCGCCGCCGAGTTCCTTGAGTGCACGCGTGATGACCTGCTCATCGGCATCGAAGCTCGCATAGATGGGGCTGACCGAGACCAGCGTGGTCAGCACCGGCGCGCCCGGGCCTGCGGCCACCAGGTTGCCCACGGTGATCTCGCGCTTGCCGATGCGGCCCGACACGGGGGCGCGCACCTGGGTGTAGCCCAGGTTCAGCCGTGCCGATTGCAGGGACGCCTGGGCCGCGCGCAGATTGGCCTCGGCCTCGCTGCCTGCGTTGATGCGCTCGTCCAGCTCGCGCTGGGCAATCGCCCGCTCGTCCCACAGGCGGCGTGCGCGCTCCTGCTCGCTGCGTGCATAGGACTGGCGTGCCTGGGCCGAGGCCACCTGGGCTTCGGCGCGCTCGACCTCGGCCGCATACGGTGCGGGATCGATGGTGATCAGCAGATCGCCCTGCTTGACCAGCGCGCCCTCGCGAAAGTGCACGGCCTGCACGGCGCCGGCCACGCGCGAGCGAATGTCCACGCGCTCCACGGCTTCGAGGCGGCCTGAGAACTCGTCCCAGGCGGTGACCTCGCTTTCGGCGACCGTGGCCACCGACACGGGCGTGGCGGCGGGCTGGGCGCTGGCGGGCGCGTCATCGGCCTTGGCCTCGAAGCCATGCAGGCCGAACAGGCCGGCGCTGACGGCGAGGACAGCCGCAGCGGCGGCCGGCAGCTTCCAGCCCTTGCGCTGGGCCGAGACGGAAGAAGAGGATGAGGTGGATTCGGTGGACATGGTGTTTTTTTGCGAAATTCAGGGAACACGATGCCCGCCCGGCGCCTGAACGCGCCGGGAAGGCGGAAGGGGAAAACAGGGCAGCAGGTGTCGCCGGCTGCGGCGGCGCGGGGCCTAGCCCGGTGCTGCGGGCTTGTTCATGGTGGCCTCGAAGAAGTCATGCACATGCTGGGACACGGCGGCGCTGCAGGCCGTACAGGCCTCGGCCTCGGACAGGGCCTGCGGCCAGTTCGACGCGCTGGGCAGCACATGGCTGCTGGCTGTCACCCCGGCCGCGCGCAGGCGGGCCGCATAGGCCTGGGCCTCGTCGCGCAGCGGGTCGTCGCCACCCACCAGCACCAGGGCCGGCGGCAGCTGGGCCAGGCGCAGCGAGCTGCCGGGCACGGCATAGGGATGCATGGCGTCCTTGGGGCAGCTCAGGTACTCGCGCCAGCCCGTGGCCCAGCGGCATTCGCCGGCCTCGGGCGTTGCCTCGCGCTGCGAGGCGGTGCCGGTGCAGGGATCGAGCATGGGCGACACCAGGATCTGGCCCGCCAGCGGCGGATGGCCCCGGTCGCGCGAGATCACGGCCACGGCGGCGGCCAGGTTGCCGCCGGCTTCTTCACCCGCGAGGAACAGCGGCGCGCCCTTGCCCGCCATCTTCACGCGGTGCTTGTACAGCCACTGCAGCACGGCGTAGCCCACCTCGATGGGCTGGGGAAACGGATGCTCGGGCGCCAGCGGGTAGGCCAGCGACACCACGACGGCGCCCGCCTCGGCCAGCAGCCGGCCGATGTAGCGCCCGTTGTCCAGCGTGCCGCAGACAAAGGTGCCGCCATGGAAATGCAGCACCAGCGGCGAGACCGTGCCGGGCCTGCGCTGGCCATAGGCGCGCGCAGCCACGGTGCCGTGCTCGGGCAGCTCGATGGAGAATTCTGTTTCGGCAATCTGCGCCCCGGCGGCGGGGCCGTTCGGAAGCGACGGGGAAGTGGACATGGCGCGAACCTGCGGCAATGGTCGATGGTTGGAATATAGGCGGCGCCGGCCATGTCTGAAATAGCAACGCAGCCATCGCTCTGTTTCCGTTTCACGAACAATCGCCCGATACCGCGCATGTGAGAATTCCGCCGAGCCGGCATTCCCTTGCCGAGCGCTGCAGGAGCAACTTTCCATGGACCAGATCCAGGCCATGCGTGTCTTCGTTCGCGTGGTGGAAGCCGGCAACTTCACCCGCGCCGCCGATTCGCTCGACCTGCCCAAGGGCACGGTCACCAAACAGATACAGGCGCTGGAGGCGCGCGTGCGCGTCAAGCTGCTCAACCGCACGACGCGGCGCGTCACCGTCACGCCGGATGGCGCGGCCTACTACGAACGCGCGGCACGCCTGCTCAACGACTTCGACGATCTCGAAGCCAGCATGGTCAACACCCAGACCGCGCCCAGCGGGCGGCTGCGGCTGGACGTGGGCAGCTCCATGGCCCGGCTGATCATCATTCCGGCGCTGACCGAATTCTGCGAACGCTACCCCGACATACAGATCGACCTGGGCGTGGGCGACCGCCTGGTGGACCTGATCAGCGACAACGTGGACTGCGTGATCCGCGGGGGCGAGCTCAGCGACCAATCCCTGGTGGCGCGGCGCATCGGCTCGATGAACTGGGTCACCGTGGCCTCGCCCGCCTACCTGGCACGCCACGGCGTGCCCCAGCACCCTTCCGAGCTGGATACGAAGCACCAGATCGTCGCCTTCTTCTCGGGCCATACGCGGCGCATGTACCCGCTGGAATTCCAGCGGGGCGATGAATCCATCGAGGTGGCGGGCAACTACCGCATCGCGGCCAACGACAGCAATGCCTACACGGCCGCCGTGCTGGCGGGCTTTGGCATCGCGCAGCTGGTCACGGCCTTTGCCCAGCCGCTGATCGACAGCGGCGAACTGGTCGAGGTGCTGCCCGAATGGACCCAGCCGCCGCTGCCCATTCACGTGGTCTATCCGCCCAACCGCCACCTCAGCGCCAAGGTGCGGGCCTTCGTGGACTGGGCCGCCGATCTGTTCGCGCGCCATCCCCAGCTGCAGCGCAGCTGAAAGGCCGTCGATGGGAGGGCCGGACGGGCCCAAGCCCCGTCCGGCTGCAAGGCCTTCCTAGCCACTCTTCATGTCAGCTGGCATGGCGCCAGCCATTCCCATTCGCCATGACCATGCACGCCACTGGATACGGCTGATCCAGGCCGCAGCCTGCCCGCTCACTGCGGCACGCAGGCCCTGCCCATGCACCAAATACCGTCGGCACCTCTCTGGAAATGCACCGAAAAACGGCATTCAAGCACCAAGCACGGGCACCGTTCACCAAAACGATGCATGACGGCATAACTTTTTGGCATAATTTTGGTTTGCACTCACCCCTTCCCGCAGCCGTTTTTTAGTCAGAGGTTTTTCCATGAAGTACGAGTCCGTCGGCCAATTCCTTGAAGAAGTGGCGCAACGCAACCCCGGCCAGCCCGAATTCCTGCAAGCCGTCACCGAAGTGATGGAAAGCCTCTGGCCCTTCATCGAGAAGAACCCCAAGTACGCCGAACTCGGCCTGCTGGAGCGTCTGGTCGAGCCCGAGCGCGTGGTCATGTTCCGCGTGAGCTGGACCGACGACAAGGGCCATGTGCAGGTCAACCGCGGCTTCCGCATCCAGCACAGCATGGCCATCGGCCCCTACAAGGGCGGCCTGCGTTTCCACCCCTCGGTCACGCTGTCCGTGCTCAAGTTCCTGGCCTTCGAGCAGACCTTCAAGAACGCGCTGACCACGCTGCCCATGGGCGGCGGCAAGGGCGGCTCGGACTTCGATCCCAAGGGCAAGAGCCCCGCTGAAGTCATGCGCTTTTGCCAGGCCTTCGTCACCGAGCTGTTCCGCCACGTGGGTCCGGACACCGACGTGCCGGCAGGCGACATCGGCGTGGGTGGCCGCGAAGTGGGCTTCATGGCCGGCATGTACAAGAAGCTGTCCAACAGCGCCGCCAGCGTGTTCACGGGCAAGGGCCTGTCCTTCGGCGGCTCGCTGATCCGCCCCGAAGCCACCGGCTACGGCACCGTCTACTTCGCCCAGGAAATGCTGGCCACGCGCGGCCAGTCCTTCGCAGGCAAGACCGTCTCCGTCTCGGGTTCGGGCAACGTGGCCCAGTACGCCGTGGAGAAGGCCCTGCAGCTGGGCGCCAAGGTGGTGTCGGTCTCCGACTCCTCGGGCACCGTGTATGACCAGGACGGCTTCACCACCGAGAAGCTGGCCATCCTGATGGACGTGAAGAACCACCGCTACGGCCGCGTGGACGAGTACGCCAAGCTGGTGGGCGCCGAATTCCTGCGCGGCAAGACGCCGTGGCACCTGAAGGTGGACGTGGCCCTGCCCTGCGCCACGCAGAACGAACTGACCGAGGAAGACGCCAAGGTGCTGATCGCCAACGGCGTGGTCTGCGTGGCCGAAGGCGCCAACATGCCCTCGACCATCGAAGCCGCCAAGGCCTTCGAGAAGGCCGGCGTGCTGTATGCACCGGGCAAGGCCAGCAACGCCGGTGGCGTGGCCACCTCGGGCCTGGAGATGAGCCAGAACGCGGCCCGCCTGTCCTGGCCCGCCGAGGAAGTCGATGCCCGCCTGCTGCAGATCATGCAAGGCATCCACGCCGCCTGCCTGAAGTACGGCAAGCGCGAGGACGGCACGGTCAGCTACATCGACGGCGCCAACATCGCCGGTTTCGTCAAGGTGGCCGACGCCATGCTGGCCCAGGGCGTGATCTGAGCATCAACGCTCCCCATCCCTGACGAAAGCCCATGCAGCCTGCTGCATGGGCTTTTTTCATGGCTGGCCCGCACACAGAAAGCGCGACGGCCTTCGCTATTGGAAGCCAATTCTCAGAATTGCTCAGATTCGCCGACCAACGGGAGAGGACACTCAGCGCGCCCTGTCTCCACCCCCGTTCCCCATGCTCCCTGCACCCATCACCAAAGCGCTGCTCGTCGGCGCCGCTGCCCTGTCGCTGGGCAATGCCTTCGCCTACGAATCCCTCGGCTTCAAACCCAATCTGGATGCCAACGGCTACTGCATATCCACGACTGACACGACGCCTTCATCGCCCAGCTATCTTTTCTCTGCACAGATGACCAGTGGCGTCATCCGCTGCGGAACCGACAGCAGCGGCTGGATGAGCTTTCGCATCAGCGGCGCGGCCTATCCCTTTGCCTCCTGGTCCGTGACGGCTCTCTCCGGAAAGATCAATCTCCAATCATTCGTGATGCGCAACAGCACGGCCAATCCGTTGCCACTGACCATCACATCGGGCGCCGTGACGTACAGCAAGACGGCGCCTGTGGGCATCTCCACCATCACGCTGGACGAGCCCATCACCAACAGCGGCGCCGTGAAGATCACTTTCTCGGCCACCGACATCGTGGGCGTAGACCTGCAGTCCGTTTCCGTCGAGCCCTTCATTCCCCTGAGCATCAGCCCCTCGACCTTGCCCAGCCCCCAGGTCGGCAGCCTGTACTCCCGGACACTGACGGCAACCGGCGGCCTGGGCGCACCCTACACGTTTGCACTGCAAAGCGGAGCGCTGCCTGCAGGACTTGAACTGGACCCCGCCACAGGCACGATCAGCGGCACGCCCACGGCCGCAGGCAGCACCTCGTTCACGATCCGGGTCACCGACAGCAAAGCCAATACGCTGGACCGCAGCTACACGCTCAATCCCATCAAGATCCCCGAGCCCCAGGCAGCCACCGTGACCGCGACGCCTACAGCCGTCGCCGTGGGCGAAACCACCACCCTGGCCCTGAGCGGCGGCATCGGCAATGCCACCCCCGCCTTCCAGCTCCTGAGCGGGCCATGTACGGTCAGCGGCAACCAGCTGACCGGCACGGCCACCGGCACCTGCGTCGTGCGGGGGACCAAGGCCAGCAGCGATCCCTTGAACTACGCAGCCGCAACCGGCACCGTCTCCGTGACTGTTCTCGGCCTCACACAGCACGCCGATGGAACGAGCAGGACACAGTTCACGCAAGGCCAGCCCAATGGCACCTGCACCTTCCGCCATGTCGCATTCACCAGCGCCCTGCCCGGCCCCTTGCCCGCCGGCTTCACGGCCGTGCCCGACATGCCCAGGCCCGTGCTGGAGTTTGAGACCCGGGACTGCACCGTCGGCGACACGCTGACCATGCAGGTGACGCATGCAGACGTGCCCGCAGGTGCCGTTCTGCTGAAATGGAAGCCGCTGGCAACGCCTGCCCAGTGGGTGAAGATTTCCAGCTTCAATGGTGGCACTGCCAGCTACACCGTCACGGACGGCGGTGATGGCGACGATGACGGAGCCCAGGACGGCGCCATCCTCGACCCCGTGGTCGTGGCCATGCCTGCAGCAGCCACCACCACCGCGGTGCCCACCCTGTCGCAGTGGTGCCTGATAGCCATGTCGGCCCTGCTGGCCCTGTTCGGCATGACCCGGATGCGGCGCCGCCAGGTCTGACGCGTGCGCTCCATTGTGGGCCGTGCCAGGCGGTCAGAAACCGGCCCGGCCTGCCCACGGGCCGAAGGCAGCGTGTTTGCGCACGCTGCCTTTTTTGCTGCCTTTTTTGCTGCCTGCGACCTGTTCCTGCTGCCTGTTCCTGCTACCTGTCGCGCACCGCATCGGCCAGCGCCGCCCAGGCCTTGAGCGTCAGCGCATGCGTGAAGGCCGCGCCCGCCACCGGGTGCGATGACAGCTTGACCACCACCATCTGCGCGGCCGGGTTCACATGGATGAACTGGCCGTGTATGCCGGCGGCCTCGTAGGCGCCATCGGCGTTGTGCAGCACCCACCACTGGTTGCGGTAGCTGTAGCCGGGCCGCGCGGCCTGGATGCCGCGGAACTTGAACTGCTCGCGGTCGCCGCCGCGCGCAATGTCGTCCAGCACAGCCTTGTCGAAGATCTTGTGGCCGTTGAAGCTGCCGCCCAGGCGCAGCATCTCGCCCACGCGCGCCAGGTCACGCGCCGTGGCGTTCAGGCCCGCGCCCTGCAGCGGCGTGCCGGTGCTGTCCACCATCACATAGGCGTCTTCCTGCATGCCCAGCTTCTGCCAGATGTTCTCGCTCATGAGATCGCTCCAGCGCCGGCCCGTGACGCGCGAGACGATCCAGCCCAGCACCTCGGAGTGCACGGTGCGGTAGACAAAGCCCTCGCCATGCGTGCCTTCCTTGGGCAGCGTCTTGAGGAAGTCGTAGACATTGGTCGGCCCCGCGTAGCCGGGCGGACGCGGCAGCATGCCCGAGGCCCAGGAGTAGCCGAAGATCTCGGTCTTGGGGTCGGTGTAGTCCTCGCGAAAGCGCACGGCGCCCGTCATGTCCATGACCTGGCGCACCGTCATGTCGCCCCAGGCCGAGCCTTCCAGCTCAGGCACGTACTTCGTCACCAGCGCCTGGGGGTCGATGCGCCCTTCGTGGGCCAGTTGAGCGGCCATCAGGCCGGTGAACGACTTGGTGACCGAGAACAGCAGGTGCGGCGAGCTGGCCTGCATCTGGTTCTGGTAGCGCTCGAAGACCACCCGCCCCTTGTGCAGCACCACGATGGCGTCGGTATAGGTGCGGTCCAGCCATTGGTCCACGGTGACGGGCTGGCCCTTGTCGTCGTCAAAGCGCAGGCCGCCCAGGGCCATGGGCGCTTCGGGCAGAGCCGAGGGCGCCGCCGCGCCGCGACGGATGTTCTGCGTGGGCTGGATTTCGCGCAGGTGCTGCACCACCCAGCGCAGTTGCGGATAGCGGTAGCCGTTGGACACATCCACACGCTTGTCTGCGGCCGGAGGAAAGCCCTGCATCAGCCCCAGTTGCTCCAGGCGCACGCTGTCGGGCGGCGGCAGCGCGGGCGCTGCGGGGGCCTGTGCCTGGGCCGCCACCCAGCCGGGCTGTAGCGCCAGCAGGGCCAGCAAGGCCATGGCATGCCGGGAACGCCGAAAGAGCGGACTGACCATCGTTGTCTCCTTGGTTTTGGAAACGGCCAGTCTTGCAGAAAGCACTCGGCCGGTCACGGGTGTTCGCCCGCCCGCAGGCCGCAAGGCTGTCGTCTGCGCGACGAAGATTTCAGCGGCGCATCAAGGCCGCATCGCACCAGCGCTGCGCCACGGCCGGAGAAGTGGTGCAGACCGTGTCGTGCGTCACCGTGGTCACGGCGCGCTCCAGCAGCTGGATGTCGGCCTCGTGCTGGCGCGCCACATGCGGGTCCTCGAAGAAGATCACGCGCTGGCAGCGGCGGTCCAGCACCAGGTCGGCGATCTGCGCATCGCCGCCCAGCGGGCCGCTGTTGTAGCGGTCCACCCAGGGCCGGTCCTCGGGCCAGCCACGGCTCCAGGCCATTTCGTTGAGGCGCTGGCCCGTGGTGCCCGTGCCCACGCGCCGGCCAAAGCGCGACAGCAGCTCGAAATTGCGCGCCGCGAAATCCAGCATGGTGGGCTTGAGCGCATCGTGGGCGATCAGCGCCAGCGTCTGCTGCGCGTAGTCGTGGAAGCGCTGCGCGCCCGCATCCCTGGGAAGGCCGGCATGGATGCGCTCCATCTCGATCCAGTCGCGCGCCGAGGCCACGGTGGACAGGAAGGGCTTGCCATGGATCACGCATTGGCGCTTGAGCGCCACGGCCTCAGGGAAGATGGAGGACGGATCGACCGGGTCGGTCAGATAAATGGCGCCGTCAATCGTGCGCTCGTCGCCTTCCACGCCCACCACCTCGGCCACCAGCTTCATCAGCCCGCCTTCGCGGCCATAGGGATAGCGGCGCAGGCCCCGGTAGGACGCCAGCATGCCGGCGGCCTGGATGGCGTCGAAGGTACGGCCCACGGCATGCAGGCCCAGCTGCAGCTCGCGGATGCCGGACTCGCAGGCGCGCAGCCAGCCGAACAGTGCGGCATCCTCGGTTTGGTGGTGGATTCGGTTGGCGGCCAGGCCCAGGCGTATCGGCATACAGGTTCACTCATCAACAGTGGGGAGAGGTCCGCATCGCCTTGTCGGCCCGCGAACCAGCGGCAAGAATAGCGCCAATCCATGACGGCGCCGGACCGCAGGGCAGCGGCGCTGAACTTTTGGCCAGCCCGTGCATCCATTGTTGCGTCATGCCCTCAATGCTTCCCTTTCTGTGGCCCCGAAGGCGCCTGCACCGGATCACGGCGGCGCTGGGCGTGGCCGCGCTGCTGGCGGCCAGCGGCTGCTCCGTGCTGGACACCAAGCAGCGCGAATGGATCTTCCAGCCCAGCGACCGCAGCTGGCCGGGCGCCAACACGGCCGGCATGGAAGATGTCTGGATCGACATGCCCGCACAGGACGGCGCCCGCCTGCATGCGCTGTGGCTGCCCCAGCCGGCCACGGCCAGCAACGCCCCCGTGCTGCTGTACCTGCATGGGGCGCGCTGGAACGTTGCCGGCTCCTCGCCGCGCATCCGGCGGCTGCACGAACTGGGCTTTTCGGTGCTGGCCATCGACTACCGGGGCTTTGGCAAGAGCAGCGCCGGCCTGCCGTCCGAGGAATCGGCCGCCGAGGACGCACGCGCAGGCTGGGACTGGCTGGGCCGGCAAGCTCCGGACCGGCCGCGCTTCATCTTCGGCCATTCACTGGGCGGCGCCATCGCCATCGACCTGGCGCGCAGCGTCCAGGATGAGGCCGGCGTCATGGTCGAGGCCACCTTCACCAGCATTCCCGACGTGGTCCGCAGCTTCCGCTGGGGCTGGCTGCCCGTGGGGCCGCTGATCACGCAGCGCTTTGCCTCCATCGACAAGGTGGCCGGCATAGGCTCGCCGCTGCTGGTCGTGCACGGCAGCGCCGACCCGCTGATCCCCGCCACGCTGGGCCGCCAGCTGTTCGAGGCGGCCAGCGAGCCCAAGCGCTTCGTGCTCATCGAAGGCGGCAACCACCACAACACCCAGTCGCGCGCCATGGAGCAATACCGGCAGGCGCTGGACGAGCTGTTCGGGCTGCGCCTGCTCGCACAGGCGCCCACAGCGCCAGCAAGCCCGCGCTGAGCGGCGCAGCCTGCGCCGCCTTCCACGCTACGGGCAGCTTGCCGCGTTCTGCGAGATCACAGCGCGCAACTGGCGCGTGGTGGTGCTGTCATCCGGGCCCAGCGTGTTGCGCGTGTAGCGGCAGCCATAGGTGGGCGCGGCCACCGTGGCGGCCGTCTGCACATCGTCACCACCCGGCTTGGCGCCGCCCTGCTCCCACTGCACCATGGCATCGAAGGCTTCCACCTGTTCGGCCACGGTGAAGTCGCAGTGCGATGCGCCGCGGATGGCGCGCTGCACCAGCCACTGGCTCCGGCCCTTGTCGGCCACGCGCCGCTGGTAGATCTGCTCCATGCTGAAGGGCACATACAGATCGCCCAGCGTATGCAGGGTCACCACGGGAATGTTGATATCGCCGGAAGTCACGGGAATCCAGCGCAGGCCGTCGCGGCGCGGCCGGTTGGCATCGGGCGCGGCCGTGCGCTTTTGCGCAGCGGCATTGAGCGCGGCCGAGGCCGCGGCATCCCCGTCGATGCGGTAGGTGAAGCGGTTGGTATCGGCCACGTTGCGGTTCAGGATGCCGTTGACCGAGCCATCGCTGCCGAACACGCCCCAGACCGGCGCGAACGAGCCGCCCACGGCCACGCCCAGATCGAACAGCGGCCGCGGGCCACCCGTGAGGTTCTGGATGACCGACAGATAGGCGCGCCCCGTCGCGGTGGGAGCCGAAGGAAAGGTGGTGAACAGGGTCGAGGTCACCTGGCCCTGGATGGCGGCCCACTCGGTGACAGGGCGCTGGGCCACGCCGGCCATGGCCTGCGCGGTGACCTGGGCCGCGGCGAAGTAGTCGAACAGTTCGGTATCTCCCGTCACGCCGCACATGGGCACGGCGCCCTGGTAGCGCACCTTGTTCCTCGCGGTGGCCTGGGCCTCGGCCTCGATGGCCGCCGCCGTGACATGGCCGCCCATGGAATGGCCGGTGATGTACAGGCGCTGCGGCTGCGCCAGCGGCCGGCCGTGGGATGCGGCCAGGCGGTTGAAGGCCAGCGCCAGCGCATTCGTGTCCTCCACGCCGGCGCGCACGTCGTAGTAGTTCTTGCTGTAGCTGGACGCCGCCCAGGCATAGCCGTTCTGGATCAGGTACCGGCGTATGGACGGATTGGTGACGTTGAGCGCACTGCCCTCGCCCGCATAGCCGTGGGCATACATCACCAGGCGGCCATTCCAGTTGGCCGGCACCTCGATGCGGTAGGCCGCACCTTCCAGCACACCGGCCCAGCGGCTGGTGCTGGCGTTGTCGACCACATCGCCCGAAGCGGCGGCCAGCGCGTCGAAGCTGGTGGCCGAAGGATTGGCCGGCGCAAAGCTGCGGCTGTCCTGTGCCCGCGTCTCCTCGGGCGCATCACCGTCCCCCCCGCCGCAGGCCGCAAGGCCCGTGGCCGCCAGCAGACCGAGATACTTCCAACGATTCCAACGCAGGGCTCGCATAAGACTGTCTCCTTGGGATGAAGGTGTTGAGAGGAACGCGCGCAAAAAATCAGGTTCAAGCGGGATTGCCGACGCAGCCTATGCCAGACAACTGGCCCGCCATGCGGGTAGGAACCCGCAAGCAGGGGCTGCCGGCTGTCACCCAGATGACTGTCGCCTTGCGCTAACATCCGCGCTTGCGGTGCAGGCCGCACCCGGACCTGCGGGAAGGGTTGAACCCACCTGTATGCGCCTCCCGGCGTTTTTCTCTTGCCACATGCCTTTGTGCGCCAAGCTGCAGGTCATTGGCCTTCGTGCACGGAGGTATTCCTGTGAAACGCATTCCCGCCCGGCCCGACATGGGCCACCTCAAGAAACAGGCCAAGCAACTGCTGGCCGCCTATCGCGCAGGCTCGGCCCAGGCCATGGAGTCCATGCGCTCCCACCTGCCAGCGGCCAAAGGCCTTGCCGATGAGGCGCTCGCCGCCAAGGACCTGCGGCTGCACGACGCCCAGTCCTGCGTGGCGCGCGAGCACGGTTTCGCTTCATGGAGCGAGCTGTCAGGCTACGTCGAGGCATGCCAGCGCCTGGCGGCGGACCCCGAGAAATCCCGGCTGCACTGGCTGACCCTGGTCTATGCCGGCGATGTGGCGGGCGGCACGCACCGCGCGCAGCCCGCGCTGGCCCGGCGCCTGCTGGACGAGCGGCCAGAACTTGCGGGCAGTGATGGCAGTGATCCCTGGGTGGCCTGCGCCACCGGCAATCTGGCCGTGCTGCGCGAGGCCGGGCGCAACGACCCCGGCTGGCTGCGCCGTGCAGGCGGGCCGTTGGCGCTGCCGCCGCTGATGGCCGTCACCCATTCCTGCCTGCTGCGCCTGCCCGAATTCACCGAGCACCTGCACGCATGCGCGCGCTGGCTGCTGGACGCGGGCGCCGACCCGCTGCAGACCATAGGCAACCGCTGGCCACCCGCCTCGCTGCAGTCCCCCTCCGATACCGAGCGGCTGTCGGCCCTCTATGGCGCAGCAGGCCAGAACCATGATGCGCAACTGACGCAGATGCTGCTGCAGGCCGGCGCCGACCCCAACGACGGCGAATCGCTCTACCACTCTCTGGAAGGCACGCCCGCCAGCCGCGAATGCACGCGGCTGCTGCTGCAAGCCGGCGCACGCGTGGACGGCAGCAATGCCCTGTTCCGCGTGCTGGACCTGGACGATGTGCAGGCCCTGCGCCTGCTGCTGGACCACGGCGCCGATCCGAACGAGGACAACGGCCAGGGCGAATGGGGCCGCCCGCTGCTGTGGACCATCCGCCGGCGCCGCTCGCCCGCCCATGTGCAGGCGCTGCTGGATGCCGGCGCCGATCCGTCGGTGCGCACGCCGCAGGGCCTGAGTGCCGCTGCACTGGCGCGGCGCTTCGGCCTGGCCGACGTGGCCGCCCTGCTGGAACAGGCGGCGGGCAGCGAGCCCACCACGCCGCAGGAGCAGCTCCTGGCCGCCTGCGCCGTGGGCGACGCAGCACAGGCCCGCCGTCTTGCCGCAGCCCACCCCGGGCTGCTCCAGGGCCTGGCACCCGAACAACTGCGCATGCTGCCCGAACTGGCGGCCCTGGGCTGCATGGACGCCGTGCGCTGCATGGTGGAACTGGGCTGGCCCATCGCCGCGCGCGGCGGCGACTGGGATGCATCCGCACTGAACCAGGCCGTGTTCCGTGGCGATGCCGCCATGGCGCGCTTCCTGCTGGAGCACGGCGCGCAATGGACCGAGCGCCACGCCTACGGCGACAACTGCGCAGGCACCCTGTGCTGGGCTTCGCTGAACCGGCCCGAATCCACGGAACCCGGCGGCGGCGACTGGCTGGGCTGCGCCCAGGCCCTCATCGACCACAGCATGCCCCTGGCCAGACCCGACCCAGAGGCGCCCGGCTGCGTGCTCATCGACGGAAGCCGGCAGCGGTATCCGGAGGAGATCGCGGATCTGCTGCTGGGGGTTGACGCGGACTAGGTCCGCCCGACCCGAAAACCCGTCCTGCCGGCTGGCCCGGCAGGATTCAGTTGCAGGGCCTGCATGGGTCAGAACAGATCAAACCGGCTCATGTAGGCATCGCATGCCAGCAGCCACGCATGTTCATCATTGGACCCCGAAGGCGGCGGGCCGATGAAGTTGTTGAGCCGGGATCTGGCACGGACAGGCTTGAGCAGGCGTGCCGCCTCGCCAAAGGCGGGCAGCGTCAGCCCCTGGTCCATGTCCCCCAGCCCAGGAAAATCTCCTGCGCGGATTCCCAGACAGTTGCCCACATCCCCGGCCGAAAGATACTGGCTGGCCTCCACCTGCTTGCGCACCGCTTCCCGCCCGCCCAGTTTCTCCAGCAAGGCATCGCTGACAAAACTGAGCCAGTTGATGCTGTACATGGCGTTGTTGAAGTCATGGCTAATCAATGCAAGACTGCCCAGGGCATTCAGTCCCGGAAAACGCTGCAGATAGGGATACAACACTTGTTGTCCTTTGCCGTCGGGTCCGATATTGCGCTCATCCACTGCGGGCATGACGCCCCAGCCAGCAATGGCCCAGAAGGGCTGCATCAACTCCACCATCTGGGTGGTAAGCCGGCCCACATTGTGCTCAGGTGGCTGGTCAAGAATCCACCAGGCAGGGAATGCCATGCGAATGAAAGACATGGCTGGCCCTATGCCTGGTGAAACGTGGCGATCATGCAGCCATATGTACTCCTCGTTTGCAATGCAACAGTGAAGACGAAAGTCCTGAGAATTATTTTCCCAGGCTTCTGGTGGCGATGGTTTACCAGATGCCAAGTTAAAAACCATTGCAAACCCTTTGGGATTTTTGAGGGTGCTGGGTTTGTGTTTGGCAATTCTCTCCCGCCCTTTCTTGCCACCCAGTGCAACTGGCGCCAGACCCCACCATATTGCGAGATTTTCTGGACCAACAACATCACAGAACAAATCGACCACCTTCCATGCACGCTCACGCACAGCCAATGAATCCCCGTCATGGAACACCATCTCGATCGTCCAGCCTGCTCTTGCACAAATACGCCCAAATTGGTTCTGCAATACCAGCGCCTTGAGAATATCCATCGTCGCCACGGTGGCTTTTTGTAGTTCTCTGGTGCTCAAAGGTTTGTTGAAGTCCTTCGCCATATCCGTCCTCCTTATTTCACCCAACCCCATCCATTACTTCAGAATGACAACCCGAGGACTCTCGCCAGTGCGATCCCTACCGCACCAACACCTCGCAATGCCCGCCCCAGCGCAGACGCACCGGCCGCAGCCCCGACCGCCGCCGCTGTATCCTTATTCACCCGCTCGGACAAAGAGATGGCCTTTTCCCTGTTGGCCTGCCATCGCGTTGCCTGGTTCAGCACACTTTCGTTTGCGTTTTCGCCGTCACTGTCGCAAGCACAGCTTCCAGCATCCAAGGCTTCCTTAAGAAACTTGTTTTCAAATATGTATGTATAGGCCTGAAACTGATTCATGCCGTCTGGACCAAAGTCCGATGAGTACCCATCCCCCGGAAACTTCATCTCATAGACCCGCTGCACGTTGTCCAGCACAGGCGGAAGGCGCGGGTTCTTCACCACGACCACATCCGGGATACGCGAGCCCGCAGGCCGGCTGCGCGTGGGGCGCACGGGCTCGTTGCGGGACATGACCGGCGCACCATCCCGGTACGGCACTTCCTGCTTGTAGTAGCCCCGGTAGCCTTCAAACCCATCGGCCTGCATGACCACGCCGGCCACGCAGCGCTGGCCCAGGCCGCCGGTCATGCAGCAGCAAAACAGCTCGCACAGCGCCCTGCGGTCCAGTTCGTTGTCGAAGTCCCGGGTGCCGCATACCTTGTCAAAGCCCATGAGCACGACGGCCTTGCACAGCTGCCTGGACCGCTTCAGGCGGTTGAGGGCAATGAAGGCGGGGACCAGTTGCCCGCAGCTCATGTATCCGCGCGGATGGCCAGTGGCCGCTCCACTGCCTCATTCAACTCATGGAAACGCCCTGCGCGGCCCAGTGGCGTATGGATGTCGATCCTGAATGTCATTGGCTCCTTCGCCTTTGAAAGGCGCTCCCTTCGTTCTGAAGGAAAAATAATAGGAGCAATGAATTGGGCAGGTAAATCCTATTTTCCAGACATTTCCAGGAATGACCTGCCCGCAATTGCCAGCGGTCTCCTCTGAAAACTGGCAGAAAAAAGCCTAGGACAGACAATGACCAGAAAGCCTGTTTCAGGCGCCGCTCTCGCCTGTCACTCGGCCATCATCTCCTCCTGCAGGTCAAAGCCCCCGCACTCCCGCACGCTCGTGCAGCCAACGCCGCAACACAAACCCCAACCACAGCGCCGTGAACACAGCCGCGCCAAAGACCCAGCCCGACAGCGCGCCCGCCATGCTGCCCGACAGCAGCGTGCCAATGGTGCAGCCCAGCCCCGTCATGGCGCCCCATCCCAGCAAGGCGCCACCGGCCAGGCCGCGTGCCGCATCGCGCCAGGTGGGGCGACGCGGCGTCCACTGGCGGCTGGCCACGGCAGCGCCCCAGGCACCGGCCACCAGGCCCAGCAGCAGCACGGCATGGGGCGTGAGCAGGCTGTTGAGTACGGCCGTGGCGCATCCGCCCAGGGTATCCAGGCCATGCAGGCGCTCGGGCACCCAGCCGCCCGCCTGGGCCCAGCCGCGCACGGTGCTGCCCAGCGTGGTGGTCACGCCCAGCGGCCGCATGCGCACGATGGCGGCGGCCGCGATCAGGCCCACGGCCAAGCCGCCCAGCGCGGCATTCCAACGGCCTTGCCACAGTGACAGCCACAGCTGGCGCAGGCCCGGTGGCTGCGCCGGTTCTGCCGCAGGCCGGGGCTGTGCACGGCCCGAGCGCCCATGAATGCGCCAGACCCAGGCCGCCAGCAGGCCCAGCACGGCCAGTTGCAGCGCCAGCGCGCCGCCATAGCCCAGATGGGCCGGCAGCCAGATGACGGGCGCATCGGCAATGGCCAGGCTGTACAGCGGGTTCCAGCTGCGAAACCCCAGCACGAAGCCCAGGCCCGTGCCGACCAGGGCAAACGGCGCCACGGGCGAGCCCTCGCCCAGCCGGTACCAGTGGGCGCTGATGCACGAGCCCGAGACCGACATGCCCGCGCCAAAGGCCAGGCCCGCAAGGACCAGCACCCAGCTCACGGGACCTATGTGCATGTCGGGCGGCAACTGGCCCGGCTGGGGCACGGCCACCCAGCTGCCCAGCACCACGGTCATGCCCGCCGATCCCACGGCCAGCGCCAGCAGGATGGAGAGCACGCCGCGCGGATCGCCGAACTCGAACCAGTCGCGCGCATGGCAGTAAAAGCAAAAGCGCGAGCGCTGCAGCACCAGCCCCAGCAGCAGGCCCAGCGCCAGCGCAAAGACCAGGGTGCGCCCGCCGCCTTGCAGCTGCAGCTGCGCCGCCACAGGCCAGGCTGCGGCCAGCACGGCGGCCAAGGGCAGCCATCTGGTCCAGTCCCTTGCCCTGTGCCCGCCATTCACGTTCTGCGTGTGCTCACCGGTCACGCTTGTCATTCCTGCCCCCTTTGTTGCCATCAACGCATAAAAAAAGGGGCCCGCAGTCTGCGGGCCCCAAAGGAGCCGAGCTTTTGCCAAAGCCACTCGTCACCACCCCTGATCCGTCGAACCAAGAGCACCGACACCCCTCGCCCGGCCCCCGCCTTCAAGACAGGTTGATCGACTGCAGGATCATTTCGCGGCCCAGACCGTGCCGGCCGGGTTGTTGATCGGCACACCCACGGAGTTGCCGTATTCGGTCCACGAGCCGTCGTAGTTGCGCACTTGGTAGCCCAGGATCTTGGACAGCGCAAACCAGGTGTGGCTGGAGCGCTCGCCGATGCGGCAGTAGGTGATGACGGGCTTGCTGCCGTCGATGCCCACGCCCGCATAGAGCTTCTTGAGTTCTTCGGCGGACTTGAAGCTGCCGTCCTCGCGCACGGCCTGCCCCCAGGGCACGTTGACGGCGCCGGGGATGTGGCCGGCGCGGATGGCCAGCTCCGGCACGCCGGCCGGGGCGAAGACCTTGCCCTGGTATTCGTCGGCCGAGCGGATGTCGACGAGCTTGGCGTCGCTGCGTCCCTCGGCCGAGGCCAGCGCATCGGTCAGGCGCGCGCGCAGCGCGGTGTTGACCTTGCCCACGCGGTAGGTGGTGGCCGCATATTCCGGGGCGCGGTTGTTGAGGGGGCGGTTCTCGGCCTCCCACTTCTTGCGGCCGCCGTCCAGCAGCTTGACGTTCTGCACGCCATAGATGTCGAAGACCCAGGCCCCCCAGGCTGCGAACCAGTTGTTGGTATCGCCGTACAGCACGACCGTGTTGCCGTCCTTCACACCGGCCTGGGACAGCAGCTTCTCGAACTGCTCCTTGCCCACGATGTCGCGGCGCACCTTGTCATTGAGGTCGTTGTGCCAAGAGAAGTTGACGGCGCCCGGCACATGGGAGCGTTCGTACAGGCCGGGGTTGACGCTGACCTCGACGATGCGCACATCGGTGCGGTTGAGGTTGGCCGCCAACCATTCGGTGCTGACCAGCGGGCCTTCGGGCACAGGCGCATTGGCATGGGCCGCACCACCGACCAGGGCCACGCCCCACAGCAGGGTGCACGCCCCCTGGCGCAGCGCGGCGGGAAGGGAGGAGAAAGCGGTCAGCGTTGCCATTGCGGTCCTTTGTTCACAGTTGCGTTGATCGGGTTGATTCCTCTGCAATGCAATGTAGGCAGGGCCCGGCCGGTTCCCAACTGCGCAATCCGCAGATGGATATGCACCGCCGGAACATGGACAGCGGCACCCCTTGTTCTCTGCTACCCTCGGTCGCCTATGTCAGCGCCCCTGTCTCCCGCCGCCGCGCAAGCGCAGCCGGCCATGTCCCCCGTCCTGGTCGTCGTCCTGCTCGGCCTGCTGCTGGGACTGCAGCCGCTGGCCACCGACCTGTACCTGCCGGCCCTGCCGTCGATACAGGCGGCCTTCTCCACCCAGGTGTCCCAGGTGCAGCTCACGCTGACGGCGTTCCTGCTGGCCTTCGGCTGCTCGCAGCTGGCCTGGGGGCCGCTGTCCGACCGCTTCGGGCGCCGGCCCATCCTGCTGGCGGGCATGTCCATCTACGTGCTGGCCGCGCTGGGCAGCGCCAGCGCCGAGACCATGGAGTCGCTGATCGCCTGGCGCGCGCTGCAGGGGGCATCGCTGGGCGCCGGCGTGATGTGTGCGCGCGCCATGGTGCGCGACCTGTTCGCGCCGCACCTGGGTGCCCAGGTCATGTCCAAGGCGCTGACCGGGCTGGGCGTGATCGCCTTCCTGAGCCCCGTCAGCGGCAGCCTGCTGGTGGATTCGCTGGGCTGGCGCTCGACCATGCTGGCCCAGGCGGTGATGGGTGCGCTGGCCCTGCTGCTGGTGGCCCTGCGCTTCACGGAGACACTGGCCCGCACCAATCCCACGGCGCTGCAGCCGCTGGCCCTGGCGCGCAACTGGATCACCATCTTGCGCCACCCGGGATTCCAGTCCTACCAGTTGCTGACCTGCTGCACCTATGCGGCCCTGTTCACCAACCTGGCCGCATCTTCCTTCACCTATATCCATGTGCTGGGCGTGAGCCGCACGGGCTACGGCCTGCTGATGGGCAGCAATGCGCTGTGCTACATCGCGGGCACCTTCCTGTGCCGCTGGCTGCTGCAGCGCATGGATGTGCGGCGCGCCGTGCAGATTGCCGGGCTGGCCAGCCTGCTGTCGGCCACGGCCATCGGCATTGCGGCGCTGGCCGATGCGCGCAGCCTCTGGGCCTATGCCCTGCCCTTCTATATCTTCCAGATCGCCCATGGCGTGCACATGCCCTGCGGCCAGAGCAATGCCATCGCGCCCTTCCCGCAGTCGGCGGGCACGGCCTCGGCGCTCAACGGCTTCACCATGATGCTCATCGCCTTTGCCATGGGACACTGGCTGGGCCTGCACCTGGACGGCCAGTCCACCCGGCCCATGGCCTTCGGCATCTGGTTCTGGGGCGTGTGCACGGCCCTGGTCGCCTGGGGGCTGGTGCGCCGCCACGGCCGGGTCGATGGCCACCGCTGATTCCACTTTCCTGCGTTCCCGTTTCTCGAATGTCCACCGCTTCCACGCTCCCATGCCTGGCCATCGCCGGCCCCACCGCTTCCGGCAAGACCGCTGCCGCCCTGGCCCTGGCCAGGCTGTTGGCCGAACGCGGCCAGGCCGCAGAAATCATCAGCGTGGACTCGGCCCTGGTCTATCGCGGCATGGACATCGGCACGGCCAAGCCCACGCCCGAAGAACTGGCTGCCTGCCCCCATCACCTGATCGATATCCGCGACCCGCTGCAGGCCTACAGCGCGGCCGAATTCGTGCAGGACACGCAGCGCCTGGTGGCCGAGATCCGCGCGCGCGGCGCCCTGCCGCTGCTGGTGGGCGGCACCATGCTGTATTTCAAGGCCCTGCAGGATGGCATTGACGACATGCCGGCCGCCGACCCCGCCGTGCGCGAGCGGCTGGACGCCCAGGCCGCGCAGATCGGCTGGCCCGCCATGCATGCGCTGCTGGCCCAGGTCGATCCCACCACGGCAGCACGCCTGGCGCCGGCCGACAGCCAGCGCATACAGCGCGCGCTGGAGGTCTGGCATGTGTCGGGCAAACCGCTGTCCAGCTTTCATACGCGGGCGGGCAAGGATGCGGCACAGGGCCTGATCAGCCCCGGCGGCTTCTTCTCGCTGGAGCCGCAGGACCGCGCCTGGCTGCATGCGCGCATCGCCCAGCGCTTCGACGCCATGCTGGACGCCGGTTTCATCGACGAAGTGCAACAGCTGCGCGCGCGCGGCGACCTGCACCTGGACCTGCCCTCCATCCGCTGCGTGGGCTACCGCCAGGCCTGGGAATCGCTGGACGGCCTGTACTCCATGAACTCGCTGCGCGAACGCGGCATTGCCGCCACGCGCCAGCTGGCCAAGCGCCAGATCACCTGGCTGCGCAGCATGCCCGCCCGCCATGCCATTGCCTGCGATGCGCCCGATGCCCAGCAGCAACTGCTGCAGGCAGCGATGGCCGTGGTGGCTGCAGCAAACCAGGCCCGCAACGGCTGAACAGGAAACCGCCTTCATGACTGCCGCGCCCCGGGACAACACGCCACTGACTCAGCCGCCGCTGCTTCAGGTCCAGGGCCTGGCGCGGCGCTACCGCAACGACGGCGGCACGGAAACCGCCGTCTTCGAGAACGTGGACTGCAGCGTCGCGCGCGGCGAGTTCGTGGCCATCGTGGGTGACTCGGGCGTGGGCAAGTCCACCTTTCTCAACTGCCTGGCCGGGCTCGATGAATGGCAGCAGGGCCGCGTGCTGCACGAAGGCCAGGACCTGTCGGCCCTGGATGAAACCGGCCGTGCGCTGTGGCGGCGCAGCCATGTGGGCTTCGTGTTCCAGGCCTTCCATGTGCTGCCGCACCTGGATGTCTGGCACAACGTGGCCCTGCCGCTGATGCTGCTGCAGCGGCTGGATGCGGCGGGCCGCCAGCGCGTGCCGCAACTGCTGCAGGCCGTCGGGCTGCAGGGGCTGGAGCAGCGCCTGCCCTGGCAGCTCAGCGGCGGCCAGCTGCAGCGCGTGGCCATTGCACGCGCCCTGGTCCACGGCCCGGCCCTGCTGCTGGCCGACGAGCCCACCGGCAACCTGGACCCCGGCACGGCCGCACAGGTCATGGAACTGCTGCTGCAGCAGACCCGGGAACACCAGGCCGCCCTGGTGCTGGTCACGCACTCCATCGAGGCCGCGCGCCGTGCCGACCGCGTGCTGCGCCTGACCGCACAGGGCATGCAGCCCGCCTAGCGCCAAAGATCGCTCGCCCATGCTCGCCCTGCTTCGCACCTTTTCCTGGCAGGAGCTGCGCCAGCATCCCTGGCGCACGGCCACCGCCCTGGTGGCCATCATGCTGGGCGTGGCGCTGGGCTTTGCCGTGCATGTGATCAACCAGTCCGCGCTCGATGAGTTCTCGCGCGCCGTGCGCACGGTCAGCGGCCAGCCGGACCTGGAGCTGCGTGCCATGCAGGGCGGCCTGCCCGAATCGCTGTATGGCCGTGTTGCGCAGCAGCCCCAGGTCAGCCTGGCCGCCCCCTGGATCGAAGCCACGGCCCTGGCCGGCACCGCCACGCCGGTGCAGTTGCGCGTGCTGGGCGGCGATGCGCTGCGGCTGGCGCCCGTGGCGCCTGCGCTCATGCCCCGGCTGTTCGATGGCGGCGGGCGGCTGGACCTGTTCGCGCCCGATGCGGTCTTCCTCAATGCAACGGCACTCGAAGCCCTGGGCCTGACGCCGGAGCAGGCGCGGCACACGCCCCTGCCATGGCAACTGGGCGGGCGCGCGCAGACCCTGCGCATCGCGGGCACGGTGGCCGCATCCGGCCCGCCGCTGGCCGTGATGGACATCGGCGCGCTGCAGGACAGCCTGCAGCGCTGGGGCCAGGTGGACCGCATCGATGTGCTGCTGGCCGAAGGCGCCACGCGCGAGTCCCTGCTGGCCGAGCTGCGCCGCCTGCCCGACTGGCCCGCCCAGGCCCTGGCCAGCCGCCCCGGCGACGACCAGCAGCGAATTGCCGAGATGTCGCGCGCCTACCGCGTCAACCTCACGGTGCTGGCCCTGGTGGCGCTGTTCACGGGGGCGTTCCTGGTGTTCTCGGTGCTGGCGCTCAGCGTGGCCCAGCGCGCGCCGCAGTTCGCCCTGCTGGCCGTGCTGGGACTGACGCCTCGCCAGCGCCTGGGCCTGGTGCTGCTGGAATCGCTGCTGCTGGGCATGGTGGGCAGCGCGGCCGGCATTGCGCTGGGCGCGGGCCTGGCCTGGCTGGCCCTGCACCTGCTGGGCGGTGACCTGGGCGGCGGCTACTTTGCCGGCGTGCAGCCCGCGCTGCAGTGGAGCGCCGGCGCCGCGCTGACCTTTGGACTGCTCGGCGTGGCCGCCACCGTGGCTGGCGGCTGGTGGCCGGCGCGCCAGGCGATGGAGTTGCAGCCCGCCGCCACGCTCAAGGGCCAGGGTGCGGGCTCCGAACGCGCGGCGCGCGGCCTGCCGGCCCTGCTGCTGATGGCAGCCAGCGTGGCCCTGGCCTTTGTGCCGCCCGTGGCCGGCATTCCCCTGGCTGCCTATGCAGCCGTGGCCCTGCTGCTGCTGGGCGGCATGGCCGCCCTGCCCTGGCTGCTGGGCCAGCTGTTGCGCCTGGTGCCGCAATCGCTGCTGCGCCAGCCGCTGGCCCTGCTGCCCGTGGAGCGCGCACGGCGCATGCGCCGCAGCACCACCGTGGCCGTGGGCGGCGTGGTGGCCAGCCTGAGCCTGGCCGTGGCGCTGACCGTGATGGTGGCCAGCTTCAGGGACAGCATGATCGCCTGGCTGGACGCCGTGCTGCCCGCCCCGCTGTACCTGCGCACCGCCGGCAGCGCAGGCCGTGCCGATGCCGCGCCCCTGCCCGCCGATCTGGCCGCGCGCATTGCCGCCCTGCCTGGCGTGCAGCGCGCCCAGCCCATGCGCAGCACCAGCCTGTGGCTCAGCCCGGATCGCCCCGCCGTTAGCCTGCTGCTGCGTCCGCTGCATGGCCCCCAGGGCCAGCAGTTGCCGTGGATACAAGGCCCCGTGCAAGCGCCCGCTGGCAGCACGCCCGTCTATGTCAGTGAAGCCGTGGCCCAACTCTATGGCGTGCGGCCGGGCCAGGAGTGGCCGCTGCTGGCCCAGGCCCTGCCGTCGGAAGATTCCAGCGTGTTTGTGGCCGGCATCTGGCGCGACTATGTGCGCCAGTTCGGCGCCATCGCCATGGACTGGGACGACTACCAACGGCTTGCCGACGGCAGCGCCACCACGGCAGGCCCCACCGAAATCGCCATCTGGCCGGACGGCGACGACACGGCCACGGCCCAGCAGCTTCAGGCGCGCATCCAGTCCCTGCTCGCCGGGCCGGGCGCCGCGCAGGCCCTGGAGTTCGCCAGCAGCGGCGCGCTGCGCGAGCGCTCCATGCGCATCTTCGACCGCAGCTTTGCCGTGACCTACTGGCTACAGGCCGTGGCCATCGGCATCGGGCTGTTCGGCATCGCGGCCAGCTTCAGCGCCCAGGTGCTGGCGCGGCGCAAGGAATTCGGCCTGCTGGCCCACCTGGGGCTGACGCGGCGCGACATCCTGGCCGTGGTGGCTGGCGAAGGCATGGCCTGGACCACGGCGGGCGCCATCGCCGGCAGCCTGCTGGGCCTGGGCGTGGCCGTGATCCTGGTGCACGTGGTGAATCCGCAAAGCTTTCACTGGACCATGGAGCTGTCCCTGCCGTGGCCCCGCCTTTTGGCGCTGGCTGCCAGCGTGATCGCAGCAGGTACGCTGACGGCCTGGCTGGCCGGGCGTGCGGCTGCAGGGCGCGAGGCAGTGCTGGCGGTCAAGGAGGATTGGTAAACCCCATCCCTCCGCGCAAACCGATAGCCTGCTAAAAATGAAAACGCATAATCAATTGTTAATTTTTCTTACAAGAGAATCATTTTCTATCTGATCATTCGCCCGACTTCGGCAGTGCTGCGCCCTATCCACGGGGGTGCCTGCCTCTACAAAAATCAGACAGGCGCATTGCCGTCTGTACGCGGGAGATCGGACTCATGGCAGGTTTCGGAAAACGTTGGGCGGCGTCGCTGGCCCTGGGCACGGCGCTGTGCGGCTCGGCGTGGGGACAGATGGTCGTTCCGGCGGGAGGCAGCATCGATCTGGCCGGCGGCTCATTCCAGCTGCCATGCACGGCGGTCCTCATGCAGGGCGAGTTGACACTGGGCACAGGGACGTTCGACACGGGGTCCTTCAGCTTCGACACCGGCGCGACGGTCACCGGCGCCGGGGGCCAGCTCAACGTCAGCGGCGATCTCACCAGCACCGTGCCGTTGAACCTGGGCACCAGCAGCGTGGTGCTGTCCGACTCGTGCGCAGCCGGCTCCACCCTGCAACTGAGCGGCAACATCATCGTGAAGGACCTCACGCTGATCAGCACCAGCGCAACGCCTCCCACCATCGTTCTGCCGGCAGGCACCAACCTCACGGTGCTGGGCACCCTTACCCTGGGCTCTCCTGGCAGGCCGGTGGTACTGACCTCTTCCGGCCCTGGCACCGCCGTGGTGACCATGGGGCCGTCGGCGACCCTGGTCAACAGCAGCGGCAGCGTGGTGCCTGGCAACGTGCAGATCGGAGCGCCTGTGGTGACGGCTCCGGCCAGCATTCCCACGCTCAGCACCTACGGGCTGATGCTGATGAGCCTGTTGCTGGGCGGCATGGCCCTGCACCGCCAGCGCCGCAACACACGGATCTGAGGGGCGGACATGCAACAGAACCGTCTCCCTGTCCCGGCCTTGCTGCTTGCGATGTTTGCGGGCGCAGGCCTGCACACCTCCGCAGCACTCGCGGCCGATGTCTCCATCACCCTGCCAGCCAATGGCGATTTCGTGATCAAGAACTCCGTGGGCGCCGAGCGGCTGCGGGTGCAGCGTACCGGCGAGGTACTGGTTCCGGCCCTGCCGGCCGATACGGCCACCAGCAACCAGTTGCTGTGTTTTGATGGCGTCTCGGGCCAGCTCACGCATTGCGCGGCGGGCGTGGGTGGAGGTGCCACGGGAGCGACAGGCGCCACGGGGGCCACAGGTTCGACAGGTGCCATCGGCCCTGCAGGCGCTACGGGCGCAGCCGGCCCGACCGGACCCACAGGTGCCGCCGGTGTCACCGGAGCAACAGGACCCACGGGCGCCGGCATCACGGGAGCGGCCGGCCCCACGGGTCCGCAGGGCATTCAGGGCACGATGGGACCGACCGGCGCCACGGGGATCGGGGAGATCGGGCCCATGGGCCCACAAGGCATCCAGGGCATACAGGGTGTCACGGGCGCCACGGGCGATGCAGGGCCCACTGGACCCACCGGCCCCGCAGGCGGGGGGGGCGTCACCCTCAGGGACAACAGCGGCGCCATATTGGGAACGTTGATCGACATGAACACGGCCAACTACAGCACCGTCGGCGTGCTTACCTCGACCCGTCATTTCTTAAGAATGCGCTTCGACGGCCGTATCCAGAACGACAACAACCTGTTCTTTCTCACGCCCGACTGCACGGGCACGCCCTACATGGCGTCAGGAGGGTCGGTGGAGGGCATCCCTCGCTTTGCCAAGACGCTGGTCTATGCCAAGGTCAACAACAAGACCTATAGCTTGAGCGGTGCCAATGCCAACGGCGTGGTGCTGTCGCAAAGCCAGACCAGCCTGGGCATTGACGTGACATCCACCGAGGACATTCTTTCGGGCGACTGCACAGGAAGTACTTCCAACCAGGCAGTGTTCCCTCTCGTCGAGACGCTTCTCAGCAACGCGGGTCTGCCGGCAAGCATCACTGCGCCGCTGCAGTTTTCGGCGCCCTGAATCGGTATGCATCCAAGCATCACAGGAACCCTGGATCGTCGCACCTGCTGCATCCACTCCCGTCGCATCCGGACCCTGTGCCCCAGTGCAGGCATGTTCAGCACAGCAGCGCAGGCCGCCGACGTGGGCACTGCCGTGACGTGCCAATAGGCTCGCGCAAAGCCACACCATGCCTGGTTCCACGCCGCGCAAACGCCCAGGCTCTGCTGCCCGCATCTGCCTGAACATGATCGTCAAGAACGAGGCCCCGGTGATCGCGCGTTGCCTGGCCTCGGTCAGGCCGTGGGTGGACCACTGGGTGATCGTGGACACGGGCTCCAGCGATGGCACGCAGGCCCTGGTGCGCCAGTGCATGGAGGGCGTGCCTGGCAGCCTGCATGAGCGGCCCTGGGTGGACTTCGCCCACAACCGCAACGAGGCGCTGGAGCTGGCGCGGCCGCACGGCGACTACCTGCTGTTCATCGATGCCGACGAGCAGCTGCGCGTGCCCGAAGGCTTTGCATGGCCGGCGCTGGAGGCGGACGGCTGCATGCTGTCCTGCCACATGGCGGGCACCGAATACCAGCGCAATGCGCTGATCGCCACGCGCGTGGACTGGCGCTGGGAAGGCGTGCTGCACGAGTACCTGACCGCGCCTGCGCACCAGCCCTGGCAGATGCTTGCAGGGCCGTTCATCGATGTCTCGCACGACGGCGCGCGGGCCCGGGACCCGCAGACCTACCTGCGCGACATCGCCGTGCTCGAGAAGGCCGTGCGCGAGCAGCCCGACAACACGCGCAACGTGTTCTATCTGGCGCAAAGCCACCGCGACGCGGGCCAGATCGAGTCCAGCCTGCATTGGTACCGGCAGCGCGCCGCCATGGGCGGCTGGGCCGAGGAGCAGTGGTTTGCGCTGTTGCAGATCGGCGTGCTGCTGGAGCGCTCGGGCGCCGAGCCGGCCGCCGTGCGCGAGGCCTATCTCACCGCCTATGCCGCGCGACCGCAGCGGGCCGAGCCCCTGTGCGAGCTGGCGCGCTACCACCGCGAGCGGTCCGAGTTCGCCCTGGCCTGCCTCTATGCGCGCCAGGCCGCCGCGCTGCCGCGCCCGGCCGAGGACATCCTGTTCATCGACGCCCAGGTCTACGCCTGGCGCGCGCTGGACGAGCTGGCCGTCAGCGCCTTCTACACCCCGCTGCGCGACCTGGGTCGCGCCGCGCTGCAGCAGTTGCTGGCCGAACGCCGCTACCCCGCCAGCGAGCAGACACGCATCGAGGCCAACCGCCCGTTCTACGGCCTGTAGCCACGTGGGCAGGGCAGCCTGCGACAATGGCCGCCATGCCGCACACCACCTCTTCCTGGCTGCACGAGGCCATCAACCGCATCGAGGCCGATTACCAGCGCAGTGCCGACACGCACCTGATCCCGCTGCCCCTGCCCGGCTTTGCCGACCTGGGGATCGACCTCTACCTCAAGGACGAATCCACCCACCCCACGGGCAGCCTCAAGCACCGGCTGGCGCGCTCGCTGTTTCTCTATGCGCTGTGCAATGGCTGGGTGCATGAGGGCTCGACCATCGTCGAGGCATCGAGCGGCTCCACGGCCGTGAGCGAGGCGTATTTCGCGCGCCTGCTGGGCCTGCCCTTCGTGGCCGTGATGCCGCGCAGCACCTCGGCCGAGAAGATTGCGCTGATCGAGTTCTACGGCGGCCGCTGCCATCTGGTGGACAGCGCAGGCCAGGTCTACGACGAGGCACGCGCCGTGGCCGCGCAGACCGGCGGCCACTACATGGACCAGTTCACCTATGCCGAGCGCGCCACCGACTGGCGTGGCAACAACAATATTGCGGAGAGCATGTTCACCCAGATGCGGCGCGAGCGCCATGCCGTGCCGCGCTGGATCGTGGTGGGCGCGGGCACGGGCGGTACCAGCGCCACCATCGGCCGCTACGTGCGTTTCCAGCGCCATGCCACGGGCATCTGCGTGGCCGACCCCGAGGGCTCGGTGTTCGCCGCCTACCACCGCACGGGCGATCCCACCCTCACCGCGCCGGGCTCGCGCATCGAAGGCATAGGCCGCCCGCGCGTGGAGCCCAGCTTTGTGCGCACCCTGGTGGACCGCATGGAGGAGGTGGCGGACTGCGATTCCCTGGCCGCCATGCGCAGCCTGTCCGCACTGCTGGGCCGGCGCGTGGGGCCGTCCACGGGCACCAACTACGTGGCCATGCTCAGGCTGGCCAGCGAGATGCGCCAGCGCGGCGAGCAGGGCTCCATCCTCTCGCTGCTGTGCGATGCGGGCGAGCGCTACCTGCCCACCTACCATGATGCGGACTGGGTGATGCAGCGCATTGGCGACTGCGGGCCGGCCCAGGCACGCATCGCGCAGTTGCAAAGCTGATCCATGATGCCCCTGCCCCGCCGCCATCTGCTGGGACTGGCTGCCGGCCTGGGCCTGGGGGCGGCAGGACTGCCCGCCCAGGCACTGCCGCCACGCACGCTGGTCTTCCCGCGCGACCATGGCAGCCACCCCGGGCTGCGCACCGAATGGTGGTACATCACCGGCCAGGCACGCGCGGCGGGCCAGGCCTGGGGTTTCCAGATCACCTTCTTCCGGTCACGCGTGCAGGCCACGCAGGAGCTGCGCTCCGCCTTTGCGGCGCGCCAGCTGCTGTTTGCCCATGCGGCGCTGTGCGATGTGCAGGGCGCCCGCCTGCACCACGACCAGCGCATCGCACGCGCAGGCTTTGGCATTGCCCAGGCCAGCGAGGCCGATGCCGACGTGCGGCTGCAGGACTGGTCGCTGCAGCGCACCGATGAAGACACCGGTAACGGCGAGGCCGAACGCTACACCACCCGCATACGCAGCACCGCATTCGCACTGGACCTGCGCTTCGAGACCCGCGAGCACCCGCTGCTGCAGGGCCGCGCCGGCCTCTCGCGCAAGGGGCCGGAACCCGAGCAGGCCAGCTACTACTACAGCCGCCCGCAACTGCAGGTGAGCGGCACGCTGGAGCTGGCAGGCCAGCGCATGGAGATCGAAGCCGCGCGCGAACCCGGTGACAACCGCGCCTGGCTGGACCATGAATGGAGCCGGGCCCTGATGCACCCCGAGGCCGTGGGCTGGGACTGGATAGGCATGAACCTGTTCGACGGCGGTGCGCTCACGGCCTTCCGAGTGCGCCGCAGCGATGGCAGCGCGCTGTGGGCCGGAGGCTCGCTGCGCGGCGCCGATGGCAAGGCACAGGTCTTCGCCCACGATGCCGTGCGGTTCACACCGCTGCGCCACTGGAGCAGCCTCGCCAGCGGCGCGCGCTACCCCGTGCAATGGCAGGTGGACACGCCCGCTGGCCGCTTCACCGTGAACGCCCTGGTCGATGACCAGGAGCTGGACAGCAGCGCCTCCACCGGCGCCATCTACTGGGAGGGCCTGTGCAGCCTCCAAAAGCCGACCGGCCCGGGCCAGGAGGCGCGAGCCGGTCAGGGATACCTGGAGATGACGGGCTACGCCCGGCCGCTGCAGTTGTAGCTATAGCAGTCAAGAGCATGGGCACGTAGCCCACCCCCTTGAAACCGTCCCAACCCGGCTCTCAAGGAGTACGCTTTTTCTGCAGCCAGGCGATCAGCTCTCCCATGATGCCCTTGCGGAACAGCAGCACGCAGACCACGAAGATCAGGCCGGTGACGATGGTCACCGACTCGCCCAGCGTGGAGAACCACACCACGCCCGTGAGGCGCTGCAGGAAGCTGCCGAACTCGCCGATCTTGTTCTCCAGCATGACCACCACGGCCGAGCCCAGGATGGGGCCGGACAGTGTGCCCAGGCCGCCCATCAGCGTCATCAGGATCACATGGCCTGAGGTGGTCCAGTGCACATCCGACAGCGTGGCAAAGCCCAGCACCACGGTCTTGAGCGAACCGGCCAGGCCCGTGAGCGCGGCCGAGATCACGAAGGCCAGCAGCTTGAAGCGCGCCACGTCATAGCCCAGCGAGGTCGCGCGCGGCTCGTTCTCCTTGATGGCCTTGAGCACCTGGCCGAAGGGCGAGTGGATGGTGCGCACGATCAGCAGGAAGGCCAGGACCACGATGACCAGCGTGACGTAGTACATGGTCAGGTCGCTGGTCAGGTCGATGAGGCCGAACAGCTTGCCGCGCGGTACGCCCTGCAGTCCGTCCTCGCCGCCCGTGAAGGGCGCCTGCAGGCACACGAAGAACAGCATCTGGGCCAGCGCCAGCGTGATCATCGAGAAATAAATGCCCTGGCGGCGGATGGCCAGCCAGCCGAAGATCAGCCCCAGCAGCGCGCCCCCGGCCGTGCCGGCCAGCATGGCCAGCTCGGGCGTGAAGCCCCAGCCCTTGATGGCGTAGCCCGTCACATAGGCCGCGCCGCCCAGGAAGGCCGCGTGGCCGAAGGACAGCAGGCCCGTGTAGCCCAGCAGCAGGTTGAAGGCCGAGGCGAACAGTGCGAAGCACATGAGCTTCATCACGAACACCGGGTAGGCACCCAGCATGGGCGCCGCCAGCAGGCCCAGCAGCAGCAGGCCATAGCCCCAGGGGGCGATGCGTTGAACGAGAGTCTTGGATTTCATGTGGTCGGCCCCTTGTCCTCGTTCTTGTTATTTCTCTTTGCCGAACAGGCCGGCGGGGCGGATGAGCAAAACGATGACCATGATGAAGAACACCACGGTGGACGAAGCCTCGGGCCAGAAGACCTTGGTCAGGCCCTCGATCACGCCCAGGCCCAGGCCGGTGAGGATGGAGCCCATGATGGAGCCCATGCCGCCGATCACCACCACGGCGAAGACCACGATGATGAGGTTCTGCCCCATCAGCGGCGTGACCTGGTAGACGGGCGCCGCCAGCACGCCGGCAAACGCCGCCAGCGCCGCGCCGAAGGCATAGGTCAGCGTGATCATCACGGGCACGTTGACGCCGAAGGCCTCGACCAGGCGCGGGTTCTCGGTGCCCGCCCGCAGGTAGGCGCCGATGCGCGTCTTCTCGATCATGAACCAGGTGGCCACGCAGACCACGATGGAGGCCAGCACCACCCAGGCGCGGTAGTTGGGCAGGATCATGAAGCCCAGGTTGGTCGCGCCTTCCAGCAGCTCGGGCGTGTCGTAGCCCAGGCCCGAGACGCCGTAGACCGAGCGGAACAGGCCCTCGATCAGCAGCGACAGGCCCAGGGTCAGCAACAGGCCGTAGAGATGGTCGAGCTTGTAGATCCAGCGCAATAAAAAGCGCTCGATCAGCACGCCCAGCAGGCCCACCAGCAACGGCGACAGCACCAGCATCACCCAGTAGTTGATGTTGAAGTAGCTCATGGCCATCCAGGTGACCATGGCGCCCAGCATGAACAACGCGCCGTGGGCGAAGTTGATCACGTTGAGCAGGCCGAAGATCACCGCCAGCCCCAGGCTGAGGATGGCGTAGAACGAGCCGTTGACCAGCCCCAGAAGGAGCTGGCTCATCAGGCCTGGCAGGGAAACACCAAAGATTTCCATGGGATGCAGCTGTCGTGGTTGGCCGGGTGGCGGTTGGGGGTCAGTGGCGGCGCAGCGTTACTTCCACAGCGCGCACTTGGTCTCGGCCTTGGTGGTCCAGACCTGGTCGGCGGGCAGCGTGGCCACGACCTTCAGGTAGTCCCAGGGCTTCTTGGACTCGGCGGGCTTCTTGACCTCGACCAGGTACATGTCGTGGGCGAAGGTCCCATCGGGACGGATCGAGCCCTTGCCGTAGAAGTCGTCGATGGGCGTGCTCTTGAGATGGGCCATGACCTTGTCGGCATCCGTGGACTTCACGGCCTGCACGGCCTTGAGGTAGCTGGTCACGGCCGAGTAGTCGGCAGCCTGGATGGAGGTGGGCATGCGCTTGGTCTTGGCGAAGAAGCGCTCGCCGAACTTGCGCGTGGCATCGTTCTGGTCCCAGTACCAGCTGGTGGTGAACTGCATGCCTTCGGTGTTCTTCAGGCCCAGGCTGTGGATGTCGGTCAGGAACACCAGCAGGCCCACGGTCTTCATGCTCTTGTTGATGCCGAATTCCTTGGCGGCCTTGATGGCGTTGATGGTGTCGCCACCGGCATTGGCCAAGCCCAGGATCTGGGCCTTGGAGGCCTGCGCCTGCAGCAGGAAGGACGAGAAGTCCGAGGCATTGAGCGGGTGCTTGACGCCGCCCACCACCTTGCCGCCCTTGGCCTTGATCACGGCCGTGGTGTCGTTCTCCAGCGCGTGGCCGAAGGCGTAGTCGGCCGTCAGGAAGAACCAGTCCTTGCCGCCGCGCTCCACCACGGCCGTGCCCGTGCCCTTGGCCAGGGCCACGGTGTCATAGGCGTAGTGCACGGTGTAGGGATTGCACTGCTCGTTGGTCAGCGCCGACGAGCCTGCGCCGCTGTTGAAGTGCACGCGCTTTTTCTCATTGGCCACCTGCGAGACCGCCAGGGCCGTGCCGGAGTTGGTGCCGCTGAACACCAGCGAGATACCCTGCGTGTCCACCCACTCGCGCACCTTGGAGGCGGCGATGTCGGCCTTGTTCTGGTGGTCGGCGCTCAGCAGCTCGATGGGCTGGCCCAGCACCTTGCCGCCGAAGTCATCGATGGCCATCTGCATGGCGGTGACGGCGTTCTTGCCTTCCACGTCCGCATACAGGCTGGACATGTCGGTCACGAAGCCGATCTTCACCTTCTCCTGTGCCATGGCAAGCGGGCTGGCCAGGCCGGCCGCAGCCAGCATGCACGACAGTGCGGTCAGTTTTGCTTTCATTGGTGTCTCCTTCGCGTTGATGTCTTGGGTTTTTGTCACAGGGCCATGGCAGGAATGCAGCCGGCGAGCCCCAGGCGCCGGCCACGATGGATATCCGGGTCAGACTCCGAGCAGCTCGTTGAGCACGGGCATCTTGGCCTGCAGCTCGGACGCGCCGAAACGCTCGACCACATGGCCGTGCTCGACCACGTAGAAGCGGTCGGCCAGGGGCGCCGCGAAGTGGAAGTTCTGCTCCACCATGACCACGGTGTAGCCCTTGGTGCGCAGCATGGTGATCATGCGGGCCAGCGCCTGCACGATGACGGGTGCCAGGCCTTCCGAGATTTCGTCGAGCAGCAGCAGCCGCGCGCCCGTGCGCAGGATGCGCGCCACCGCCAGCATCTGCTGCTCGCCACCCGACAAGCGCGTGCCCTGGCTGTGGCGGCGCTCGGCCAGGTTGGGGAACATGGCGTAGATCTCATCCACGCTCATGCCCAGCTGGCCGGTCTTGAGCGGCGGCGGCAGCATCAGGTTCTCTTCGCACGAGAGGCTGGAGAAGATGCCGCGCTCTTCAGGGCAGTAGCCCACGCCCAGGTGGGCAATGCGGTGCGTGGGCAGGTGGATGGCCTCCACGCCGTTGATCCGGATGGAGCCCTTGCGCGCGCCCGTCAGACCCATGATGGCGCGCAGCGTGGACGTGCGGCCCGCGCCGTTGCGCCCCAGCAGCGTGACCACCTCGCCGGGCTGGACCACCAGGTCCATGCCGTGCAGCACATGGGATTCGCCGTACCAGGCCTGCAGGCCCTTGATTTCCAATGCCGGTGCAGTCATCTCAATGCGCTCCCTGCAACTGGCCGTCGGTGGTGCCCATATACGCTTCCATCACTTGCGGGTTGCGCGAAACTTCCTCGTACGGCCCCTCGGCCAGCACGGCGCCGCGCTGCAGCACCGTGATGCGGTCGGCAATGGTGGAGATCACCTTCATGTTGTGCTCCACCATGAGAATCGTGCGGCCGGCCGAGACCTTCTTGATCAGCTGGGTCACGCGATCCACGTCTTCGTGGCCCATGCCCTGCGTGGGTTCGTCCAGCAGCATCAGCTCGGGCTCCATGGCCAGCGTGGTGGCAATCTCCAGCGCGCGCTTGCGGCCATAGGGCAGGTTGACCGTGACCTCGTCGGCCAGATCCTGCAGGCCCACTTCGGCCAGCAACTGCATGGCGCGGTCATCGAGCTGCGACAGGCTCTTCTCGCTGCGCCAGAAATGGAACTCCGTGCCCAGCTTGCGCTGCAGGCCGATGCGCACGTTCTCCAGCAGCGTGCAATGCGGGAACACGGCCGAGATCTGGAAGGACCGGATCACGCCACGGCGCGCAATCTGCGCCGGTGCTTCCCGCGTGATGTCCTCGCCATTGAAACGGATGGTGCCGGAGGTGGGCTCCAGGAACTTGGTCAGCAGATTGAAGCAGGTGGTCTTGCCTGCGCCATTGGGGCCGATCAAGGCATGGATGGAGCCACGGCGCACCGAAAGGTCCACCTTGCTCACCGCCGTAAATCCCTTGAACTCTTTGGTCAGGTTCCGGGTTTCGAGAATAACGTCGCTCATGTGCGCTTCGCCTGCTCCGTTGATGCTGCCAGCCCCCAACGCGTCGCCAGAGGCTCTGGCGGGCGTTGTGCAGGGTCGGACGCATCGTAGGCTTGCCGACGTTGTGCACCGCAGCGGGAAAACGCCTACGTAGGTGCTCCTAAGCACAGGCCCTGCCCCGCACTGCAGCATGGCGCATCAAGCCTGGCCTTCGCAAACAACAAAAGCAACCACTCACACTTGAAATAATCAAGCACAGACGGGGCTGTAAGGTGCCGCGGTGGCAGGCAGGGCCTAGGGTTCTCCACCATCTAGGCCCGGCGCGGCCCACACGGAAGGCCAGAGCGCTTCCAAAGCGATAGCAAACTACCCTTTTTGCGACTTACAGGGCAGCGGCCAATGTCCGCTGCCTTACGGGAAACACCCAGGTCGGCAATCTCCCTGTGGCCTGCTCAGTCACTATGCGAAAAGCCGCGGATATGCTTGAGTTTGTCGTCTCTTCAATTAAAGGGCGACAAAGTCAGCTGGAGCGCTACTCAATCAATAGCAACAAGCAAAGGCCTGGCCTGGAAATTGCCGATCCATTGCAATGGGCGCAATTGTCGTCGCTAAGACAGCACGTGCCAGTCGCCACTTACTGCAGCGTTTCCTTGCTGCCTTCGGGCAAGGCCAATGGAAGGACGGCAATGCCTTCGTCCAGCAATTGCATGGCCTGCTCGGGGCTGGCCTTGCCGCGGATGGCGCGCTCGTCCGTCTCGCCGTAGTGCATGCGGCGGGCTTCATCGACAAAGCGCTCGCCCACGTCCTCGGTCTGCTGCGCCACCTGGCGCGACCATTTCAGCCAGGCGGCCTGCATGGCCTGCAGCTGCTCGCGCGCCTGGGGCGGCATGGACGGTGAGGGAACGGCTGCCGCACTGGCAGCCGAGGCGGCTGCAGCAGGCTCAGCCGCCGCAGCCGGGGGCGAGGCTGCTGGCTTGGCGCCAAGATTGATGCGGGGGGCGCTCAGTCGCTTGGTGATGTCGCTGTGGCCGCAGACGGGGCACAGCACCAGCTGGCGCTGCAGCTGGCCCTGGAAATCATCTTCCGAGGCGAACCAGCCCTCGAACAGATGGCCGTGCGGGCAATGCAGGTCGAGCACTTTCATCACGCACCCCCACCCATGAGACAACCGGCACCGCAGCCTCAGCCGCGGCGGTGAATCAGGAAACGATAGACGAAACCGGGGAAGGCCAGCGTCAGGAACAACGCTCCCGTGACGGCATAGAACTCCCAGCCCTGGGGCGCGATCTGCCCCACACGGCGCTCCAGCAGCAGCGCCACGCCGCCGACGATGAAGTACAGCAGCACCATCTCCAGCAGGCACATGGCCAGCGGCTTGCGCTGGGCGCGCAGCGGCCCCAGCTGAAGCCAGCGGGCGTTGAAGAAAGGCAAATTGGCTGCCACAAGGGCAGCCAATATCACGAGCCAGATCGAAGCGGTTTGCGACAAGCCGATGTCCTCACCGCGAAGCCCTGCGTGCAGGGCCCCGCATCGGGAAAGTGGATCAGGAAGCCAGGGCGCGCACGACGGCGTCGGCGCACAGTGCCATCAGGCCACCCGGCAGAAGGCCCAGCCCCAGCACCAGGGCGCCGTTGAGGGTCAGCACCACGCGCACGTCCAGCGAAGCGGAAACGCTGGTGGCGGTGATGGGTTCGTCAAAGTACATGACCTTGACGACGCGCAGGTAGTAGAAGGCGCCGATCAGCGACATGACCACGGCAAACACGGCCAGAGCGATGTACAGGCTGTGGCCCGATGCCACGAGCGCCTGCAGCACCGACAGCTTGGCGTAGAAGCCCACCAGGGGGGGGATACCGGCCATGGAGAACAGGCAGATCGCCATCACGCCGGCATACAGCGGGCTGCGCTGGTTGAGGCCGGCAAAGTCGGCGACCTCTTCGCTCTCGAAGCCTTCGCGGGCCAGCAGCTGGATCACGCCGAAGGCGGCCAGCGTGGTCAGCACGTAGGTCACCACGTAGAACATGGCCGAGCTGTAGGCGTTCTCGATGGTGGCCGGATCGACCTTGCCATCCACCACACCCGACATCAGGCCCAGCAGCACGAAGCCCATCTGCGAGATGGTCGAGTAGGCCAGCATGCGCTTGAGGTTGGTCTGCTGCAGGCCGGCCAGGTTGCCGACCAGCAGCGAGGCGATGGCAAGCACCGCCAGCATCTGCTGCCAGTCGATGGCCAGCGGCAGCAGGCCGTCCACCAGCAGGCGGATGACGATGGCGAAGGCGGCCAGCTTGGGCGCGCCACCGATCATGGTGGTGATGGCCGTGGGAGCGCCCTGATAGACGTCAGGAACCCACATGTGGAAGGGAACCACGCCCAGCTTGAAGGCCAGGCCGGAGACCACGAAGACCAGGCCGAACACCAGCACCTGGTGCTTGATCTCGCCCGAGTTGATGGCCTTGAAGACCTGGCCGATGTCCAGCGAGCCGGTCGCACCGTAGAGCATGGACATGCCGTACAGCAGGAAGCCGCTGGCCATGGCGCCGAGCACGAAGTACTTCATCGCGGCCTCGACCGACGCCGTGTGGTCGCGGCGCAGGGCCACCAGGGCGTAGCTGGACAGCGTCAGCAGCTCCAGGCCCAGGTAGATGACCAGGAAGTTGTTGCCCGAGATCATGATGAACATGCCCAGCAGCGCGAGCATGGCCAGCGTGAACAGCTCGCCGCCGCGCAGCATGTCGCGGTCGGCGGCGTAGGGGCGGCCGTAGACCAGGGTGACCATCATGGCCACGGTGGCGAAGCACTTGAGCCAGTTGCCCATGGCGTCGGAGACCACCATGTTGCCCCAGCCATAGAAGGTGTTGCCACTGGAGGCGTACATGCCTTGCAGCACGGCCACCACGCCCAGGGTCAGCAGCGTCAGAACATAGGTGCCCGTGCGGCGCGGGCTTTTGACGCCCAGGTCCACCAGGGCGATCACGCAGGCCATGACCAGGAGAAGGATCTCCGGATAGATGGCCAGCCAGCTGATGTTGTCAATCATCTCGATTCTCTCGTTTCAGTCTGGTCACTGCAGCTTGCTCATGGCCACATGCTTGAGCAGCTCGGCCACGGACACATCCATCACGTCAGTGAAGGGCTTGGGATACAGACCCATGTACAGCACGGCGATGGCCAGCAGACCCAGCACCAGGAACTCGCGGTTGCCGATGTCGGTCAGGCCGCGCACATTGTCGTTGGTGACCGGACCCAGGTAGACGCGCTTGTACATCCACAGGGTGTAGGCGGCGCCGAAGATCAGCGCCGTGGCAGCGCCCAGGCCGATCCAGAAGTTGTACTGGACGGCACCCAGGATCACCATCCACTCGCCCACGAAGCCGGCCGTTGCGGGCAGGCCGCAGTTGGCCATGGCGAACAGCAGTGCGAAGGCCGCGAACTTGGGCATGGTGTTGACCACGCCGCCGTAGGAGGCGATTTCACGCGAGTGCACGCGGTCGTAGAGCACGCCGATGCACAGGAACATGGCGCCCGACACGAAGCCGTGGGCAATCATCTGCACGATGCCGCCGGCAACGCCCAGCGGGTTGAAGATGAAGAAGCCCAGGGTCACGAAGCCCATGTGGGCCACGGACGAGTAGGCCACCAGCTTCTTCATGTCCTTTTGCACCAGCGCGACCACGCCCACGTAGATCACGGCGACCAGCGACAGCGCGATGACCAGCCAGGCCCACTTGTGCGATGCATCAGGGGCGATGGGCATGGAAAAGCGCAGGAAACCGTAGGCACCGAGCTTCAGCATGATGGCGGCCAGCACGGCGGAGCCGCCGGTGGGCGCTTCCACGTGCACGTCGGGCAGCCAGGTGTGCACCGGCCACATCGGCACCTTCACGGCGAAGGCCGCGAAGAAGGCGAAGAAGATCAGCGTCTGGGCCGTCATGGACAGCGGCAGCTTGTGCCAGTCGAGGATCTCGAAGCTGCCACCGGACTGGGTGTACAGATAGATGATCGCGATCAGGGTCAGCAGCGAACCCATCAGCGTGTACAGGAAGAACTTGAAGGCCGCATAGATGCGGTTGGGGCCGCCCCAGATACCGATGATCAGGTACATCGGGATCAGCGTGGCTTCGAAGAACACGTAGAACAGCAGGCCGTCCAGTGCGCTGAACACGCCGACCATCAGGCCGGACAGGATCAGGAACGCGCCCATGTACTGGTTCACGCGCTCGGTGATGTTTTCCCACGACGCGATCACGACGATCACGGTGATGAAGGCCGTCAGCGGCACGAACCAGAACGAGATGCCATCCACGCCCAGGTGGTAGTAGATGTTGAAGCGCTCGATCCACAGCGCCTTCTCCACGAACTGCATCGCAGCCGTGCTGTTGTCGAACTGCTGGATCAGCGGCAGCGTGACCGCCAGGCCGGCCAGCGCGCCGACCAGGGCCAGCCAGCGCACTGCCTTGACCTGATCCTCGCGGCCCAGGGCCAGCAGGAGGGCGCCGAATGCGATCGGCACCCAGATTGAAAGACTCAACCAATGCATTTTTGTTCTTCCTCTACTACTTGTTGAGCCACACGAAATACGTCATGAGAGCGAACACGCCCAGCAGCATGACCAACGCGTAGTGATAGAGATAGCCCGACTGCAGCTTGCGCACCCACTGGCCGATGCGGCCGATGAGCTTCCACGAACCGTTGACGATGGCGCCATCGATGATGGCCTGGTCGCCGACCTTCCAGAAGAAGCTGCCGAAGGCGCGAGCACCACGGGCGAAGATGTTTTCGTAGACCCAGTCCACGCCGTACTTGCCTTCCAGTGCCTGGTAGACACCGATCTTCTGCATGGCCGACTTGATGGCCGCAGGAACTTCGGGCTTGACCATGTAGAACAGGTAGGAGACGACGACGCCTGCCAGAGCCAGCCAGAACGGCGCGGCCGTGAAGCCATGCAGTGCCATGGGCACCCAGCCGTGGATCTTCTCGGCCAGTTCGGCCATGGCGCCGTGCTTTGCGCCATCGACGTGGATCACGCCCTTGAAGAAGTCACCGAACAGCATGGGCATCAGCGCGATGGCACCGATCACCACCGAGGGGATGGCCAGCAGCATCAGCGGACCGGTCACGACCAGGGGCGACTCGTGCGGCTTGGCATCGTGGCCATGGCCGTGGTGGTCATCGTGACCGTGGTGGTCATCGTGGTGCGCGTCCGGGTTCTGGTCGTAGCGCTCCTTGCCGTGGAAGACGATGAAGTACAGGCGGAAGGAGTAGAAGGCCGTGATGAACACGCCGGCCAGCACCGCGAAGTTCGCGAAGCCTGCGCCCGGCAGGTTCGTGGCGTGCACGGCTTCGATGATGGCGTCCTTCGAGTAGAAGCCCGAGAAGAACGGCGTACCGATCAGCGCCAGGTTGCCCAGCAGGAAGGTGATCCAGGTGATGGGCATGTACTTGCGCACGCCGCCCATCCAGCGGATGTCCTGGTTGTGGTGCATGCCCATGATCACCGAGCCGGCGCCAAGGAACAGCAGGGCCTTGAAGAAGGCGTGGGTCATCAGGTGGAATACGGCCACCGAGTAGGCGGAGGCGCCCAGGGCCACGGTCATGTAGCCCAGCTGCGACAGCGTGGAGTACGCGATCACGCGCTTGATGTCGTTCTGGATGATGCCCAGCACGCCCATGAACAGCGCCGTGATGGAGCCGATCACCAGGATGAAGCTCAGTGCCGTGTCCGACAGCTCGTACAGCGGCGACATGCGCGAGACCATGAAGATGCCGGCCGTCACCATGGTGGCGGCGTGGATCAGTGCCGAGATGGGGGTCGGGCCTTCCATCGAATCGGGCAGCCAGGCGTGCAGCGGGAACTGCGCCGACTTGCCCATGGCGCCGATGAACAGGCAGATGGCCGTCACCGTCACCAGCAGCCAGCCGGTGCCCGGCAGCAGGGTGTTCTGGATCTCGGGCAGCTTGGCGAAGATTTCGCCGTAGTTCATGGTGCCGGTGTAGGCAGCGATCAGGCCGATGCCCAGGATGAAGCCGAAGTCACCCACACGGTTGACCAGGAAGGCCTTCATGTTGGCGAAGATGGCCGTGGGCTTGTTGTAGTAGAAGCCGATCAGCAGATAGGACACCAGGCCCACGGCTTCCCAGCCGAAGAACAGCTGCAGCAGGTTGTTGCTCATGACGAGCATCAACATGGAGAAGGTGAACAGCGAGATGTAGGAGAAGAAACGGTTGTAGCCGTCATCTTCCTGCATGTAGCCGATGGTGTAGATGTGCACCATCAGCGACACGAAGGTCACCACGCACATCATCATGGCCGTGATGCTGTCGATCAGGAAACCGACCTCCATCTTCAGGCCGCCGATTTCCATCCAGGTGTAGATGGACTGGTCGAAGCGCGCGCCGTCGAAGATCACGCTGTTGAACGTGATGGCCGACAGGATGAAGGCGATCAGCACGCCCGCGATGGTGAGGGTATGGCTGCCGCCGCGACCGATCTTGTTGCCGCCGAAGGCCGTGCCCCAGATGCCCGCGAGCACGGAGCCCGCCAGCGGTGCCAGCGGCACCGCCAGGAGCAGGGATGCAGAGAGTGTTTGACTCATTCTTAAGAACCTTGCAAGTTACGGCGGACTCAACCCTTGAGGGAGTTGAGATCTTCCGCATTGATGCTGGTCTTGTTGCGGAACAGAAGCACCAGGATCGCCAGACCGATGGCCGACTCGGCGGCTGCCACTGTCAGGATGAAGAACACGAACACCTGGCCGTGCATGTCACCCAGATAGCTGGAGAACGCCACGAAGTTGGTGTTGACGGCCAAGAGCATCAGCTCGATGGCCATCAGCAGCACGATCAGGTTCTTGCGGTTCAGAAAAATGCCAACGACGGAGAGCGCGAACAGCATGGCGCCCAGCGTCAAATAATGGCCCAAAGTCAACGTCATGCTTTTGTCTCCACGGCGGGGGTTGCCTCGGCGGCCGGTGCCTGCGGCGCCTGGGTGACCGGCACCTTGACCAGCTCGAGGCGATCCTTTGCGCGCACGCGGATCTGCTGGGCCGGGTTCACTGCCTTGCTGTCCTTGCGCTTGCGCAGGGTCAGGGCGATGGCGGCAATCATGGCCACCAGCAGGATCACGGCAGCGATCTCGACGGGGTACAGGTATTCGGTGTACAGCAGCTTGCCCAGGGCCTGGGTGTTGGAGTACTGCACGGTCTGGCCGGCAGCGTTGACCGTGGCCGCAATGGCCTTGGGCTCCTCGACGCCGCTGAAGCCGCCCATCAGCACCATGCCCATTTCAAAGGCAATCAGTGCGCCGATCAGGGCAGCGAAGGGGAAATGCTTCCAGAACCCCTGGCGCACGGCGTCGATGCGGATATCCAGCATCATCACCACGAACAGGAACAGCACCATCACGGCGCCCAGGTAGACCAGCACCAGGGTCACGCCCAGGAACTCGGCCTTGAGCAGAAGCCAGATGCCGGCAGCCTGCGAGAAGGCCAGGATCAGGTTGAGCACGGCATGCACGGGGTTGCGTGCCGTGACGACCCGGAAGGCTGCAAACAGCAGCACGACCGAGAACAGATAGAAGAAACCAGTTTTGGCGTCCATGGATCGAATCTTTTCAAGTGATCAAGGAGCCGCTTCAGCGGTACTTGGCGTCCGCAGCCTTGGCGGCGGCAATCTCGGGTTCGTAGCGATCGCCAACGGCCAGCAGCATGTCCTTGGTGAAGTACAGGTCGCCGCGCTTTTCTCCGTGGTATTCGAAGATATGCGTCTCGACGATCGAGTCCACCGGGCAGCTTTCCTCGCAGAAGCCGCAGAAGATGCACTTGGTCAGGTCGATGTCGTAGCGCGTGGTGCGGCGCGAGCCGTCGTCACGCACATCGGACTCGATGGTGATGGCCATGGCCGGGCACACCGCCTCGCACAGCTTGCAGGCAATGCAGCGCTCTTCGCCGTTGTCATAACGGCGCAGGGCGTGCAGTCCGCGAAAACGCGGCGACAGGGGTGTCTTTTCCTCGGGGAACTGCACCGTGACCTTGCGGCGGAAGGTGTAGCGGCCAGTCAGGGCCATGCCCTTGGCCAGTTCCCAGAGCATGAAGCTCTTGAGGAAATCTTTGATCGAAAATGGGGTAGCAGCAACCGCAGACATTCTTGCTCCGCTCAGTTCCAGATGTTCCAAGGCGAGTGCATCCAGCCACCCACGACGACCAGCCACACCAGGGTGACGGGAATGAAGATCTTCCAGCCCAGACGCATGATCTGGTCATAGCGAAAGCGCGGGAAGGTGGCACGGATCCAGATGAACATGGACACGACCAGGAAAGTCTTCGCCGCCAGCCAGATCCATCCGGGGATGAACGACAGGAAGTCGAACGGAGGCAGCCAGCCGCCCAGGAACATCACCACGGCCAGGATGGACACCAGCCACATGCTGGCGTATTCGGCCAGGAAGAAGATGGCAAAGCCCATGCCCGAGTACTCGACCATGTGGCCGGCCACGATTTCGGCTTCGCCTTCGACCACGTCGAAGGGGTGGCGGTTGGTCTCGGCCACGGCCGAGATCAGGTAGACCACGAAGATCGGCAGCAGCGGCAGCCAGTTCCACGACAGGACGCTGACACCCATGCTGGCGAATTGGCCCTGGCCCTGGCTCAGCACGATCTGCGTCAGGTTCATGCTGCCCGTGACCATGATCACCACCAGGAAGCAGAAGCCCAGCGCGATTTCATAGCTGACCATCTGTGCCGAGGCACGCAGCGCGCCCAGGAAGGCGTACTTGGAGTTGGAGGCCCAGCCCGCAATGATCACGCCATAGACTTCGATGGACGTGATGGCCATGATCAGCAGCAGGCCGGCATTGACGTTGGCCAGGGCCACGTCGGGACCGAAGGGGATCGCCACCCATGCCGCCAGGGCGGGCATGATGGCCATCACCGGGCCCACGTAGAACAGGCCCTTGGCAGCAGCCGTGGGCTGGATCAGTTCCTTGGTCAGCAGCTTCAGGCCGTCGGCCAGAGGCTGCAGCAGGCCGAAGGGACCGACGCGGTTGGGACCCATGCGAACCTGCATGAAGCCCAGCAGCTTGCGTTCCCACAGCGTCAGGTAAGCCACGGCGCCCATCAGCGGGGCGACGATGGCAACGATGCCCAGCAGGATCCAGAGCACGGGCCAGGCCACGTCGGTCCACCAGGGTGCGGCGATCAGGCCGGCACCGGCCGTCTTGAGTGCGTCAATCATGCGGCGCCTCCCTCACGAGCCTGACGTGCATCTGCCGTCAGTTGCAGCGATGTCGCGCGGCGCACGATGCTGTCGAGCTGATAAATGCTGGCCACCACGGGCGCGGCATGGCCGGCACCGTTGGCGATGGAATTCACGGCAGGCGCACCGTTGCCCAGCAGGTTGGCCGGCACGCTGGTGGCAGCGGCCGTGGCGGCTGCGAGCACGTCCTGCGACGTCTCGTAGTCCACGCCCTGCACGCCCAGCAGGTTGGCCAGCACGCGCAGCACCTTCCATCCCGGACGGGCTTCGGCCAGCGGCTTGACCACGGCGTGGAAGCTCTGCAGGCGGCCTTCGGCATTGACGAAGCTGCCCGAGGTTTCCGTGAACGGGGCGATGGGCAGCAGCACGTCGCTGAATTCCATGTTGGCCTTGAAGGGGCTCAGGGTCACGACCATCTCGGCCTTGCCCAGTGCCTCTGCGGCGCGGGCGCCGGCAGCGGAGTCGAACACGGGTTCGTTGTTCAGCAGCAGCACGGCCTTGAGGCCGCCGGCCAGCATCTGGCCTGCGTTCAGGCCCGAAGCGGCAGGCTGTGCACCCACCCACTGAGCGCCCACCGTGTTGGCGGCTTCGGTCAGGTAGCCGACCGAGGCGCCGGTCTGCTCGGCAATCCAGTTGGCCAGCGACAGCAGGGTCGATGCCTGTGCGTGGTGCGCAGCGGCATTGCCCAGCAAGATGGCCTTGCGCTCGCCGCGCAGCAGCGCGGCGGCGATGGCCTGGGCCTCGGCATGCACGTCGGCGGCGGCCACGGGAGCGGCAACGCCTTTTTCCTGCGCCACGGCGGCGGCCACATCGGCCAGCGCCTGGGCCCAGTCCGGGGCAGCCACGATGGACGCCGTCACCGGCATGGCCCAGTCGTAGACACGCTCATTGATGGCGAGCACGGCGCAGCCCTGCTTGGCAGCCTGGCGGATGCGCTGCGCGAACAGCGGATGGTCCTTGCGCAGGTTGGAGCCCAGCACCAGGACGCCTTGCAGCTTGGACAGCGACGCGATGGGCGTGCCCAGCCACTGCACGCCCTGGGCGGCGGTGAACTCGGCATTGCGCAGGCGGTAGTCGATGTTCTCGCTGCCCAGGCCACGCACCAGCTTGCCTGCCAGGTACAGCTCTTCCAGCGTGCTGTGCGGGCTGACCAGCGAACCGATGGCGGAGGCGCCATGGTCGTTCTTGATCTGGCGCAGGCCGTTGGCCACGTATTCGAGGGCGGTCTGCCAATCGACTTCCTTCCACTCGCCGCCTTGCTTGAGCATGGGGCGGGTCAGGCGTTCGTCGCTGTTCAGGGCTTCGTAGGAGAAGCGGTCGCGGTCGGCGATCCAGCACTCGTTGACCTCTTCGTTCTCGAAGGGCACGACGCGCAGAACCTTGTGGTTCTTGACCTGGACGATGAGGTTGGCACCCGTGGAATCATGGGGCGAGACCGACTTGCGGCGCGACAGCTCCCAGGTGCGGGCGCTGTAGCGGAAGGGCTTGCTGGTCAACGCGCCCACGGGGCAGATGTCGATCATGTTGCCCGACAGCTCGGAGTCCACCGTATCGCCCACCACCGTGGTGATCTCGGAGTGCTCGCCGCGGTTGATCATGCCCAGCTCCATCACGCCGGACACTTCCTGTCCGAAGCGCACGCAGCGGGTGCAGTGGATGCAACGGCTCATCTCCTGCATGGAGATCAGCGGGCCCACGTCCTTGTGGAAGACCACGCGCTTTTCTTCCTCGTAGCGCGAGGCGGAGCTTCCGTAGCCCACGGCCAGATCCTGCAGCTGGCATTCGCCGCCCTGGTCGCAGATCGGGCAGTCCAGCGGGTGATTGATGAGCAGGAACTCCATCACCGATTGCTGTGCCTTGATCGCCTTCTCGCTCTTGGTGCGCACGATCATGCCCTGCGTCACGGGCGTGGCGCAGGCGGGCATGGGCTTGGGGGCTTTTTCCACATCCACCAGGCACATGCGGCAGTTGGCGGCGATGGAAAGTTTCTTGTGATAGCAGAAATGCGGGATGTAGGTGCCTGCCTTCTCGGCTGCATGCATGACCATGCAGCCTTCGGCGACCTCCACCTTTTTTCCGTCCAGTTCAATTTCAACCATATGCTTTTCTCGCGATCAGGCGGCGTGGACCGTCTGCTTGGAAGCGTTCTGGATCTTCGCTTCAAACTCGTGGCGGAAGTGCTTGATCATGGCGCGCACCGGCATCGCTGCCGCATCGCCCAGCGCACAGATCGTGCGCCCCATGATGTTCACGGACACCGAGTCCAACAGCTCGATGTCTTCAGGACGGCCTTCGCCGTGCTCGATTCGGTTGACCACGCGCCACAGCCAGCCCGTGCCTTCGCGGCAAGGGGTGCACTGGCCGCAGGACTCGTGCTGATAGAAGTAGGACAGGCGCAGCAGGCTCTCGACCATGTCGCGCGAGTCGTCCATCACGATCACGGCGCCCGAGCCCAGCATGGAGCCGGCCTTGGCGATGGAATCGTAGTCCATCGTGCATTCCATGATGATGTCAGCCGGCAGCACGGGCGAGGACGATCCACCGGGGATCACCGCCTTGAGCTTGCGGCCCGTGCGCACGCCACCTGCCAGCTCCAGCAGCTTGCTGAAGGGCGTGCCCAGCGGCACTTCGTAGTTGCCGGGCAGGTTGACGTCACCGCTGACCGAGAAGATCTTGGTGCCGCCGTTGTTGGGCTTGCCGCACTCCAGGTACGCAGCGCCGCCGTTGCGGATGATCCAGGGAACGGCCGCAAAGGTTTCGGTGTTGTTGATCGTGGTCGGCTTGCCGTACAGGCCGAAGCTGGCCGGGAACGGCGGCTTGAAGCGCGGCTGGCCCTTCTTGCCTTCCAGCGACTCCAGCAGCGCCGTCTCTTCGCCGCAGATGTAGGCGCCGAAGCCATGGTGCGCGTGCAGCTGGAAGCTGAAGCTGCTGCCCATGATGTTGTCACCCAGGTAGCCGGCGGCGCGGGCTTCCTCCAGCGCGGCCTCGAAGCGCTCATAGGCTTCGAAGATTTCGCCGTGGATGTAGTTGTAGCCTAGGGAGATGCCCATCGCGTAGGCGGCGATGATCATGCCCTCGATCACGATGTGCGGGTTGTGCACCAGGATGTCGCGGTCCTTGCAGGTGCCAGGCTCGCCTTCGTCCGAGTTGCAGACCAGGTGCTTCTGGCCCGGGAACTGGCGGGGCATGAAGCTCCACTTCAGGCCCGTGGGAAAACCTGCGCCGCCGCGGCCGCGCAGGCCCGATTCCTTGACGGTGGCGATCACCTGGTCCTGGGTCAGGCCTTCGCTGCCATCCTTGCCCAGGATCTTGCGCAGCGCCTGATAGCCGCCGCGTGCCTCGTAGTCCTTGATGGACCAGTTGGCGCCGGTCAGGTCGGCGTAGATCTGCGGATTGATGTGGCGGTCGTGAAAGCAGGTCTCGCTGCCCGAAGAGGCAAACTTGGCCAGGACCGATTGTGCGGCGGCGTTCATGCCTTGCCCTCCGCGGCGCGCAGGCCGTCGATCAATTCGTCGAGCTTCTCGTTGCTCATGAAGCTGCACATGCAGCGGTCGTTCACCAGCATCACAGGCGAATCCGCGCAGGCGCCCAGGCACTCGGACTGCTGCAGCGTGAACATGCCATCAGGCGTGGTCTCGCCCATCTTGATGCCCAGGCGGGATTCCAGATGGTGCAGCGCCTTGTAGCCGTCGCGCAGCTGGCAAGGCAGGTTGGTGCAGACGTTCAGCTTGTACGTGCCCGTGGGGCGCTGGTTGTACATGTTGTAGAACGTGGTGACTTCATGCACCGCGATCTCGGCCATGCCCAGGAACTCGGCAATCACGGCCTCGCTCTCGGCGCTGACCCAGCCCTGCTCCTGCTGCACGATGGACAGGCAGGCCATCACGGCAGACTGCTTCTGGTCGGCCGGGTACTTGGCCACCTCGCGCGCAAAGCGCTCCTTGGTCGCTTCGGTAATCATCGGTCAACGTCTCCAAACACGATGTCCAGGGTACTCAGCACCATCACGGCGTCGGCCAGCATGTGGCCTCGGCACATTTCGTCCATGGCGGACAGATTGGCGAATCCCGGCGGACGGATCTTCAGGCGGTAGGGCTTGTTGGCCCCATCGCTCACGATGTAGATGCCGAACTCCCCCTTGGGGTGTTCGATGGCCGCGTAAGCCTCGCCTTCGGGCACGCGGAAACCTTCGGTGAAGAGCTTGAAGTGGTGGATCAGCTCTTCCATGTTGGACTTCATGCCTTCGCGCGGCGGCGGGGCAATCTTGTGGTTGTCCACGATCACCGGGCCCGGGTTGGCACGCAGCCAGTCCACGCACTGCTTGATGATGCGGTTGGACTGGCGCATTTCGGCCACGCGCACCAGGTAGCGGTCGTAGCAGTCGCCGGTCTTGCCCACAGGCACGTCGAAGTCCATGCGGTCATAGACCTCATAGGGCTGCGACTTGCGCATGTCCCAGGCCACGCCGGAGGCACGCAGCATGGGGCCGGTCAGGCCCAGGTTCATGGCACGCTCGGCCGTCACCACGCCGATGTCCACGTTGCGCTGCTTCCAGATGCGGTTGTCGGTCAGCAGGGTCTCGTACTCGTCGGCGCACTTGGGGAAGCGCTGCGTGAAGTCGTCGATGAAGTCCAGCAACGAGCCGTGGCGGTTGCGGTTCATGATCTCGACCGAGCGCGCATTGCGCACCTTGCTGGCCTTGTACTGCGGCATGGTGTCGGGCAGGTCGCGGTAGACGCCGCCCGGACGGAAATAGGCCGCGTGCATGCGCGCGCCCGAAACCGCCTCGTACATGTCCATGAGGTCTTCGCGCTCACGGAAGGTGTAGATCAGCGTCGTGGAGCTGCCCGCATCGTTGCCGCTGGAGCCCAGCCACATCAGGTGATTCATGATGCGGGTGATCTCCGAATACATCACGCGGATGTACTGGGCGCGGATGGGCACCTCGATGCCCAGCAGCTTCTCGATGGCCAGGCAGTAGGCGTGCTCGTTGCACATCATGGACACGTAGTCCAGCCGGTCCATATAGGGCAGCGACTGGATATAGGTCTTGCTCTCTGCCAGTTTTTCTGTCGCACGGTGCAGCAGACCGATGTGCGGGTCTGCGCGCTGCACCACTTCACCGTCGAGCTCCAGCACCAGGCGCAGCACGCCGTGCGCTGCCGGGTGCTGCGGACCAAAGTTCAGGGAATAGTTCTTGATTTCAGCCATGGTCGTCCATCAAAAAGGCGCCTGGAGCGCCTTCAGTGCAGGCCCCCGTAGTTGTCTTCGCGGATGATCCGCGGCGTGATCTCGCGGGGCTCGATGGTGACCGGCTGGTACACCACGCGCTGTTGCTCGGGGTCATAGCGCATTTCCACATGGCCCGACAGCGGGAAGTCCTTGCGGAAGGGATGGCCGATGAAGCCGTAGTCGGTCAGGATGCGGCGCAGGTCGTCATGGCCATCGAAGACGATGCCGAACAGGTCGAACGCCTCGCGCTCGAACCAGTTCGCGCCCGCCCAGACGGAAGTGACGGAAGCCACCACCGGGAAATCGTCGTCGGTGCAAAAGACACGAACGCGCAGGCGCTGGTTCAGGCTGATCGACAGCAGGTGGGATACCACGGCAAAGCGCGGGCCTTCACGCCCGACTTCTGCATAGGTGGAGTAGTCCACGCCGCACAGGTCCACCAGGACCTCGAACCGGCAATCCGGGGCGGTGTGCAGAACCTGCATGGCCTCCAGATACTGGGCGGCGGACACTTCGACCGTCACCTCGCCCAGGGCCACGGTCACGCTGCGCGCCTTGTCGCCCAAGGCAGCAGCCACCACATCCCGAAGCACTTCGGGGTGAATCGCAATAGCAGTCATCATCTAGCCCTTAGACGCGAGCGATGGTATGGGTGCGGCGGATCTTCTGCTGCAGCTGGATGATGCCGTAGATCAGGGCTTCCGCCGTGGGGGGGCAGCCAGGCACATAGACATCGACCGGCACGATGCGGTCACAGCCGCGCACCACGGAATAGCTGTAGTGGTAGTAGCCGCCGCCGTTGGCGCACGAGCCCATGGAGATGACCCAGCGGGGCTCGGACATCTGGTCATAGACCTTGCGCATGGCGGGCGCCATCTTGTTGCACAGGGTGCCGGCCACAATCATCAGGTCCGACTGCCGCGGGCTGGCACGGAAGACTTCCGAGCCAAAGCGACCGATGTCGTAACGCGCCGCCGCAGCGTGCATCATCTCCACCGCGCAGCAGGCCAGACCAAATGTCATGGGCCACAGCGAGCCCGTCTTGGCCCAATTCACCACAGAGTCGTAACTCGTGGTGATGAAGCCTTCTTTCATCACGCCTTCGATCATCGTGTTTCCTTAGTGAACCCGCTTCAGTCCCAGTCCAACGCACCCTTCTTCCATTCGTAGACAAAGCCCACGACGAGAACGGTCAGGAAAATAAGGACAGCGGCGAAACCAGCCCCACCCACGTCCCGAAGCGCAACGGCCCAGGGCAGCAGAAAGGCGATTTCCAAATCAAACAGGATGAACAGGATGGCGACGAGGTAGTAGCGCACATCGAACTTCATGCGCGCGTCTTCGAAGGCCTCGAAGCCACATTCATAGGGGGAGTTCTTGGCGGCATCGGGTCGGTTCGGACCCAGCACATACCCCAGTACCAGGGGGACTACGCCGACACCCATGCCGACGAGAATGAACAAAAGAACGGGAAGATACTGGTCGATGTTCATCGTGTGCGGCTACCTTGAAAGGCATGCCCGCACCGATCAGCCTGATCAGCAGGGCAGGCTCTTAGTTATATCTTGGTGCCGTCGGCGAGACTCGAACTCGCACAGCTTTCGCCACTACCCCCTCAAGATAGCGTGTCTACCAATTTCACCACGACGGCAAGTCTTGATTTCGGCTGGCTCTTTATCTCCGTTGCAAAGATTCCGCCTACCGAACAATCTCTAGATTCTACTCTGAAAAACCCTCGGACCCGGAGGACCGAGGACTTTGTTCGAAATTATTTCGTGGGGATCTGGGCAGCGCCTTCAGCACCGGCAGCAGGCGCCTGGCCTGCAGCAGGAGCAGGCACTTCGCCAGCAGCGCCAGAGGCCGCAGGAGCTGGCGCCGTGATGGGTGCGGCACCTTCCAGCACGCTGCCCGAACTGACGGGACGCGCATTGCTCAGATAGGCCAGCGCCAGCGTGGCCACGAAGAACACCGTGGCCAGGCCTGCCGTGGAGCGCGACAGAAAGTTGGCGCTGCCGGAGGCACCGAACAGGCTGCCGGAGCTGCCGCTGCCGAACGAGGCGCCCATGTCGGCACCCTTGCCGTGTTGAATCAGGATCAGGCCGATCATGCCGAGAGCCGACAGCATCTGAACGGCGAGGATCACGCTTGCGAATGCATTCATTGGTTGTACCTGCTAGTAACGCGAGAGCTAAAAAAGCGAATGGAAAAACCGCCCCGGCTTACTGGGCCGCAGCGATGATGGTCAGGAAATCGGCCGCCTTGAGCGACGCTCCGCCCACCAGGCCACCATCAATGTCGGCCTGGGCCAGCAGCTGGGCTGCATTGGAGGCATTCATGCTGCCGCCGTACAGCAAGGCGATGCGATCGGCCTGCTGGCTGGCAGCCGCCAGCTGGGCGCGCAGCACAGCATGCACCTGCTGGGCCTGCTCCGGCGTGGCGGTCCTGCCGGTGCCAATGGCCCAGACGGGCTCATAGGCCACGACCAGCTCATTGATGCACTGGCCCACCTGGTGGATCACAGCCGCCAGTTGGCGCTTGACCACTTCTTCGGTCTGCCCCGCCTCGCGCTCCGCCAGCGTTTCGCCCACACAGACGATGGGCGTGACGCCCTTGGCCAGCGCAGCCTGCGCCTTCAGCGCCACCACGGCATCGGTTTCGCCATGGTATTGGCGACGCTCCGAGTGCCCCACCAGCGTATAGCGCACGCCAAAATCCCGAAGCATTGCGGCCGACAGCTCGCCCGTATAGGCACCCGATTCATGCTGCGACACGTCCTGCGCGGCCACGCCGATGGCCGAGCCTTCAAGCTCGGCCTGGGCCTGGGCCAGATAGACGGCGGGCACGGCCACAGCCACGCCCGCATTGCCCCCCTCGGGCAGCCCCTCCTTGAGGGCCTTGAGCAAAACGGCATTGGCAGCCAGGCTGCCATTCATCTTCCAGTTGCCGACGATGAGTTTCTTCTTCATGGTTACCACGTCAAAACGATTTTGCCGGTGTGCTGACTCGACTCCATCAGCGCGTGCGCCTTGTCGGCATCAGCGGCAGCAAAGGTGCTATGGATCACAGGACGAATGCCGCCTGCCTCGATGAGCGGCCAGACCTCGCGGCGCAGGGCCTGGGCGATGGCTGCCTTGAAAGCCACAGGCCGCGGACGCAGTGTGGAGCCCGTCACCAGCAGACGGCGACGCAGGACCAGGCCCGCGTCGAACTCCGCCTTGATGCCACCCTGCACCGCAATGATGACCAGGCGGCCATCCTCTGCCAGGCTTTGCACTTCGCGCGCCACATAGCCACCCGCCACCATGTCCAGGATCACGTCCACGCCCCTGCCTTCGGTGATGCGCTGCACCTCCGCGGCAAAGTCCTGCGTACGGTAGTTGATGGCATGGTCGGCACCCAGCTTGAGGCAGTCGGCGCACTTGGCATCGGAGCCAGCGGTCACGATGACCGTGGCGCCGCGCGCCTTGGCCAGCTGGATGGCCGTCACGCCGATGCCGCTGCTGCCGCCCTGCACCAGCAGGGTTTCACCTGCCTGCAAGGCACCGCGGTCGAACACATTGCTCCAGACGGTGAAGAAGGTCTCGGGCAATGCCGAAGCCTCCACCTCGCTGAGCCCTGCCGGGATGGGCAGGCACTGGGCCACGGGCGCAACGCAGTACTCCGCATAGCCACCGCCGGCCAGCAGCGCGCACACGCGGTCTCCCACGCGCAGGCCTGCCAGCCGCATGGCTTCGTCGTCGCCCGACACGATCACCCCGGCCACTTCCAGCCCGGGCAGATCGGAGGCGCCCGGCGGCGGAGCATAGTGCCCCTTGCGCTGCAACACATCAGGGCGATTGACACCACTGGCCGACACCTGGATCAGCAACTCCTGCGCACCCGCAACGGGCAGCGGACGCTCGCCCAGGCGCAATACCTCGGGAGCACCAAAGTCCGTGAGTTCCACGGCACGCATGATTTGCTTTTCCATCTTTCGACCTCGCAATCCCTGTCAAAAATGCCACAAGCGCTGAACAGGTCAGCGCTTTTTGCCAGTCACCACATGCACCTGCAAGGCCACCCCCTTTTGGGCAATGGCCTTGCCGGGCATTACTGCTGCTGTTGCTGTTGCTGCTCGCCCTCGGCAGCCGGACGGCCGCCGTCACGGGGCTCGCGGGGTTCACGCGGCTCGCGGAACTCGCGCTGCTGGCGGGGCTCACGCGGCTGGCGGAACTCACGCTCGGCAGGCGCGGGGCGCTCGCTGCGCTCCATGCCGGCAGGACGCTCGGTCAGCGCCTTCAGCGACAGCTTGACACGACCCTTTTCGTCGGTCTCCATGACCTTGACCTTGATGATCTGGCCTTCCTGCAGGTAGTCGGCGACGCGCTCCACGCGCTCGTGGGCAATCTGGCTGATGTGCAGCAGACCGTCCTTGCCGGGCAGCAGGTTCACAAGAGCGCCGAAGTCCAGGATCTTGGTGACCGGGCCTTCGTAGATCTTGCCGATTTCGACTTCGGCCGTGATCTCTTCGATGCGGCGCTTGGCTTCATCGGCCTTGGCGGCATCGCTGGAAGCGATGGTGATGGTGCCGTCTTCGCCGATGTCGATCTGCGTGCCGGTCTCTTCGGTCAGTGCACGGATGGTGGAGCCGCCCTTGCCGATCACGTCACGGATCTTCTCGGGGTTGATCTTCATCGTGTACAGCTTGGGAGCGAAGGACGAGATCTCGGCCTTGGCTTCGCCCATGGCTTCCTGCATCTTGCCCAGGATGTGCATGCGCGCTTCCTTGGCCTGGGCCAGGGCGACCTGCATGATTTCCTTGGTGATGCCCTGGATCTTGATGTCCATCTGCAGCGCAGTGATGCCGCTGGTCGTGCCGGCCACCTTGAAGTCCATGTCGCCCAGATGATCTTCATCACCCAGGATGTCGGTCAGCACGGCGAAGCGGTTGTCTTCCTTGATCAGGCCCATGGCGATGCCGGCCACGTGGGCCTTCATCGGAACGCCTGCATCCATCATCGACAGGCAGCCGCCGCAGACCGAAGCCATGGACGAGGAGCCGTTGGACTCGGTGATTTCCGACACCACGCGGATGGTGTAGGGGAATTCTTCCTTGCTGGGCAGGCAGGCCGCCAGGGCGCGCTTTGCCAGACGGCCGTGGCCGATTTCGCGGCGCTTGGTCGAGCCCATGCGGCCCACTTCGCCGGTGGCAAAGGGAGGCATGTTGTAGTGGAACAGGAAGCGGTCCTCGAACTCGCCAGCCAGCGCGTCGATGCGCTGCGCGTCGCGCTCGGTGCCCAGCGTGGACACGACCAGGGCCTGCGTCTCGCCGCGCGTGAACAGGGCCGAGCCGTGCGTGCGGGGCAGCACGGAGTTGCGGATTTCGATGGGGCGCACGGTGCGCGTGTCACGGCCGTCGATGCGCGGCTCGCCGGCCAGGATCTGGCTGCGAACGATGCGTGCCTCGATGTCGAACAGCATGCCTTCGACCTTGACGCCGTCGAACTCCACACCCTGGGCCGTCAGGCCGGCCTTCACGGCGGCGTAGGCTTCGCGGCAGGCTTGCGTGCGGCTTTGCTTGTTGCGGATCTGGTAGGCCGTGCGCAGGGCTTCGTCGCCCAGTGCCGCCACCTTGGCGATCAGCTCTTCATCCTTGGCGGGAGCGACCCAGTCCCAGACGGGCTTGCCGGCTTCGCGCACCAATTCATGGATGGCTTCGATGGCGATGCGGCCTTGCTCGTGGCCAAAGACCACGGCGCCCAGCATCACGTCTTCAGGCAGTTGCTGCGCCTCGGACTCCACCATCAGCACGGCGGCTTCGGTACCGGCCACGACCAGATCCATCTGCGAATCCTTGCGCTGGGTCTGACCGGGGTTGAGCACGTACTCGCCATTGATGTAGCCCACGCGGGCGGCACCGATGGGGCCATTGAAGGGAATGCCCGACACGGACAGGGCAGCCGAGGTGGCGATCAGGGCGGCGATGTCGGCATCGACCTCAGGGTTCAGCGACACGGTGTGGATGACCACGTGCACGTCGTTGTAGAAACCTTCGGGGAACAGCGGGCGGATCGGGCGGTCGATCAGGCGGCTGGTCAGGGTTTCGAGTTCGCTGGGCTTGGCTTCGCGCTTGAAGAAGCTGCCGGGAATCTTGCCTGCGGCGTAGGTCTTCTCGATGTAATCGACGGTCAGCGGGAAGAAGTCCTGGCCGGACTTGGCCTGCTTGGACGCCACCACGGTGGCAAGCACCACGGTGTCATCGATGTTGACCAGCACGGCGCCGGAAGCCTGGCGGGCGATCTCGCCGGTTTCCATGGTGACCGTGTGCTGGCCCCACTGGAAGGTCTTGGTGACTTTGTTGAAGATGGACATTGTTGCTCCTTTGGAATGGGTGGACCGATGCACTCATCGGGCCATGATGGAGAGCAATTCAGAACACGATGCCATTCCAGTGCTGGATTCACTGCTATCAAATCAGCAGCATTGGAATGACACAGCTTCGCTCTGTCTTGCATTCTCCGAAGTAAAAAACGCCTGAGCTAGACAGGCTAACTCAGGCGTTTTGATCTCCCACCGTGCTTACTTGCGCAGGCCCAGCTTGGCGATCAGTGCGGTGTAGCGATCAGCGTCCTTGGACTTGAGGTAGTCCAGCAGCTTGCGACGACGGCTCACCATGCGCAGCAGGCCGCGACGACCGTGGTGGTCCTTGGCGTGTTGCTTGAAGTGAGGGGTCAGCTCGTTGATGCGTGCGGTCAGCAGAGCCACTTGCACTTCTGGGCTGCCAGTATCGTTGGCAGAGCGTGCGTTGGACTTGACGACTTCAGCCTTAACGGAAGATGCGATCATTTTTTTCCTTTGAAATTGGCCCCTCACAGACAAAAGCAGGGAGGCAGCCTTGGTTACTTGCGCCGGGACTGGAAAGGCCCCGACGTGCGTCTTGCACCATGCAAAACCCTGGGATTATAACAAGCGCGCCCTGTCCAGCATCCACACATGCTTTGTGACCCCACACCGCGCCGGCCGACAGCCCGCCCAGAATGCCGCAAAGCCTGCAGACATTCATAGATCACGGGAGGGCAACACCATGGCAACGCGTTTTTCATTCACTGCTGCAACCTGGCGCGCACATCGGCAGCAATCCACCCTGCTCTGCCTGGTCGCGGCCCTTTGCCTGGCCCTGCCGGCCCAGGCGAGCCCTCACCGCTCCGACACATCGGCTGCGCAAGGCGCCAAGCGTAAAAAGGTCGGACAGCGGGTCCGCGTTCCAACCCACCGCAGCAGCTCCGAGGAATCGCCCGAACAACGCGACAGGCGGCTGTACCGCGAATGCCAGGGCCGGCACAACGCCGGGGCATGCGCCGGATATACCCGGCCGCCACCCGGCAGACAGCAGCGTTGAGCGTTCCCCCAACAAAAAAACAGTCCTACCCCGGAGTCCGATAGCGGCAAAGCCGGCAATACCTTGTCACCATTGGATTTTTTGACGCATCGTCATGCCGGATGACCCTGCACCAACGGCACGACTCCTAATTGTTGAGGGCAGAAACAGATTTGTCTGAAAGACATGTACGAACAACCCCAATAGATTGAGCGGCGCGCAAGGACAACCAGCGCTTCGCAAGCAGATCGACGGGGAGGGATTCAAGACATGTCATCGACCTGGCCTCAGGCCCACCCGGGCGCAAAAGGCTTCACGGCCATCGAGCTGATGGTGGTCGTCGCCATCCTCGCCGTGCTCACCACGCTGGCAGCACCCAGCTTCCACCTCATCATCGAGCGATGGCGCGTTCGCCAGACCGTGGAGGGCCTGCAGTCGACGCTGCAATACGCGCGCTCCGAAGCCGTCCGGCGCGGGGGCGGCGTCTTCATCCAGAAACTGCCCCAAGGCACCAACGGCTGCACTCTGGCTGCACGTCACGCGGACTGGGGCTGCGGCTGGGTGGTGTTCGTTGACCGCAATGGCAACAAGCGCTGGGATCCCCGGGAAGAACTGCAGCGCTTCGACACTCCCGCTCGCACCCTTGTCATCCGCTCCAGATCCGCCGCCATCATCAGTGTGGACCAGTGGGGGCAAATGGGTGGATTCACTGCCATGGGCTTCGCCGTCGCCCCGTCTTCCGCCGGCCTCGTCTCCGCTGCAGCAAAAGGCATCTGCGTTTCGTCCGGCGGACGTATCCGGGTGGTCGGCCGGGAGGGCATTCCATGCGCCTGACAAGCACCCAAGCTCGGCACGCCAATGGCTTCACCCTGATCGAAACCCTGGTTGCCACCGTCGTCACGGCCTTGGGTGTTCTAGGAATCCTGAGCCTGCAGATGCGCACCCTGGCCGACACCCAAAGCGGCGTACGCCGCGCTCAGGCCATCCGGCTGATCGAAGACTTCAGCGAGCGCACCCACGCCAATCCCAATTCCCTCGGGCAGATGGGCAATTACGAATCCGATTGGGATCACACCCCTGAATCCACCGCCGACTGCAGCGCCACACCATGCGACCCGGAAACGCTGGCCAGCTACAACCTCGCGCTGTGGAAGGCTTCCGTGCACCAACTGCTGCCAGGCGGAGCAGCCAAGGTCTTCCCTGCAAAAGACGACACCAGCAACGGGCGGCACCTGGGCATCGTGATCAGCTGGCGTGAAAACGAGAAATCCAGCAAAGCCGGCTACAAAAAACCCATCGGACTCCATAGCGATGGCACACACGGCGACGAAGCCATGGCCTGCCCCACCGGCAGAACCTGCCACCTGCAGTACATAGCGCTCAGCGCTCGTTGCGCGCCATATCTTGCCAACAACGCAGTCCAGCTCTTCTGCGCAAGCCCATGAAGCACACCCACATCGCCGCCGCAACGCTGGTGCAGCCTGGTCAACGGGGCTTGAGCTTGGTCGAACTGCTGGTGGGCCTTCTCCTGGGACTGTTGATCATCGGTGTGGCCCTGGGCGCACTCATGGCATCACGCGCCGTCTCCGGCACCGTCAGCGATGCCAGCCATCTGCAGCAGCAGGCATCCCACATCTTCCGGGTCATGGGCCGGCAGATCCGGCAGGCGGGGTCTCTTCGGCTGCTTCTCTCGTCTGCAAAACAGGGAACAGACACCGTTGACGTGGCGGACCCCGTTGCATTCGAGGCGAGCGCACAAGATTTCAACCCTGCGCACGACACCATCCTGGGCCTTGATGCGCCAGGCCGCGCTCAATACAAGCTCACCGTGGGCTACAGCAACTACACGCAACCGCTGCACGGCTCGGCCATCGAAACTTCACTGCAGCGCAATTGCCTGGGCCAGGCCAACAGCCACAACCTGATCCTGAGCCGCTTTGCGCTGGACGCCCGCAAAAACACCCTGCGCTGCACCGGAGCACCCTCTGCAGGAGCCCAGCCACTGGCCCAGAACGTCGCCAACTTCCAGGTGCGCTATCTGATCCAGTCGCCGAAAGGTGATGCACGCCTGCAGTACGTCAACGCAGCCGCCGTGGGCCAGGACTGGTCACGCGTCGTTGCCGCCGAGGTCTGTCTGGTGCTTTTCGGGATCGAAGTCATCAACATGCCCGCCGACAGCCGCTACACCGATTGCGCAAGCAGTGACGGCACAGCCGAATCCATCGACATGACCACGCTGCCGGCGCCCAGGACCCGGCGCCTGCACATGGTCTTTCGCAGCGTGTATCAGTTGCGCAGCCAGGGGATGGCTGGATGACCGCCAAAGCAGCAGGCATGCGGCATGCCCACACCTGTGCCGCGCAGCGCCAGAAAGGCGTCGCACTGTTCATCGTGATCACCCTGGTCATGCTTTCCATGCTGCTGGCACTTTGGGCATCGCGCAGCGCCCTGTTCAACGAAATGTTCGTGGGCAACGATGCCGACTACCAACGCGCCCTCGAAGCTGCACAGGCATTGCTGCAGGATGCCGAACTGGACATTCGAGGCGAACAGGCCAACGGCGCCGCCTGCATCGCCAACAGCATCCGTCCATCCGTCTGCCGCAACGCTGCAACCATCACCCAGTTTCCCCAGGAAACCCAGCAGGTAGGTCTGCTGCTGGCCAACCTGAACCGAGCCACCCCCACAAGCTGCCGAGACGCCCTGTGCACCAAGCGCACAGGGCCTCAGGACTTCTGGAACAACGTGGACGACACCAAAGGGATCACGCTGAGCCAGATGACCGCCCCCGATGTAGCCGCACGCTATGGCCAGTTCACGGGCGCCATTTCTGAAGGCAAGAGCAATCCCATCCTGGCAAACCGTGAGACAGGAAAGGGGGGGTGGTACTGGATAGAGATCCTGCCCTATGACGCCAACGCAGGGAACTCAGGTCTCATCGACAACGACTCTCCACGTCTGGCCCTCTACATGCAGCCCCAGGTGATCTATCGCATCACAGCCATCGCTCACGGCCGCAAGAGCGGCACCCAGGTGGTGCTGCAACAGACCTATGTCCGCCAGAAGCGCCGCGACTGATTCAGAACGTCTGACATGCCTTATCTCTTCCACCCTGGGTTCCGCCCCCTCCTGCTGCCAGCCGTGATCGCCGCACTCCTGGCCGCGCAAAACAGCCAAGCCCAACGTTTCTCTGAGGCAGGCACGCCAGTTTCCCCGGCGCAAAGAGAAGACAAAGAATTTGCCACGCCCATTGAAGACTGCCCGACAGGCCAGCCAGCCAATGCCAAGGGCCGCAGCAGCTCCGCCACTTCCAACGGCAGCGTGATTGCACAAGCAGGCGTGGACATATTCACGGCACGCTACAGCGCCAAAGCTGCCTGGAGCGGCTGGATCAACGCAGAAACGGTCCAAGCCGACGGGAGCATCACCGCAGCAGCCGGCTGGCAAGGCAAAAGCACGGCTGACCACCTGGATGCACTCAGTGATCAACAGGTACTCAATGAGCGCCTGATCCTCACCTGGAGTGACAGACTGCAAAGGGGCGTGTCTTTCCAATGGCATGAGCTGGACCGCCCACAGAAGGCCTCTTTCAGCGTCGATGCCGAAGGCAGGGCAGACAAACTGGGCAAGCACAGGTTCAACTTCATACGCGGCGACCGCCGCATGGAAGCTGCGGGACAACCGCCGCGCCCTGACCCGGCCCACCCTTTTCGCCAACGCGGCTCGCGCCAGGGCGATATCGTCAACTCCCAGATCTGGCACACCGGCCGCCCCGTGGACAACTCGCCTTTGCCGGGCTACGCAGCCTATACGCTCGCCCAGCAGAAGCGCCAGCCCATGATTTACGTGGGCGGCAACGACGGCATGCTGCACGGCTTTTCTGCCACTGACGGCAGCGAGAAGATCGCCTACATCCCCCGTGGCGTGATTTCGGGGCTGGCACGCCTTTCCGACCTCGATTACGACACCCGGCATCGCTACTTCGTGGATGGCTCTGCCATGAGCGGCGACATCAACTCAGGCAGCCATGCATCCCCGCAGTGGCGCACCGTGCTGGCAGGCATGCCGGGCGCCGGTGCCAAAGGCTACTTTGTGCTGGACATCACGCACCCAGAGGCTTTCAACGAACACGGCGCCGGCACGCTGGTCCTGCTGGACCGCACCCAGACCCGCAACAGCGATCCCGGTGACTGCGCCATCTCCGCCGACCTCTGGCAGCGCACCACTTGCCAGCAAGACAAGGACCTGGGCCATATCCTTGCAGCCCCCGTGCGGGACGATGCCAACCCGCAACGCAGCATCCAGATCACGCAGTTGAACAACAACCGCTGGGCTCTGGTGACGGGCAACGGCTACCACAGCATCAACCAGCGACCCGTGCTGCTGATCCAGTACCTCGATGGCAACCAGGAGCTGCTGCGCATCGTGGCCACAGGCGACATCCCCACCGGCACCACACCAGAGACCACCAGCAATGGGCTCTCCGCACCACGCCTCGTTGACATCAATGGCGATGGCCGGCCCGACGTGGTCTATGCGGGCGACCTCCAGGGCAATCTGTGGAAATTCATCATCGCCAGCGATGCCTCCTCCGCTTGGAGCGTGGCCTTCGACGGCCGGCCGCTGTACACCGCCATGGGTGGCAGTTCGCCAACGGCCTCTCCCGCGCTGCGCCAGCCTATTACCGCCCCTGCGTCCGTGCGAGCCAATGACCGGTACAGCGTCACCACAGAACCCAAAGGAAGCGATGAACGCGTGACTGTGGGCGGCATGCTGGTGGCATTCGGCACAGGACGCAACATCAACCAGCAGGACACTGGCATTACGGCGGTGCAGAGCATCTATTCCATCCTCGACAACACCCGCTACAAGCTGCTCGCGGACGGCCGGGTACAGCCTTGCACGGGTGACCCGGACTCTGAGTGCAAGCTGCCTACAGGGGAGCGTCCAGCCCCTGTATCCGGCATCGGTGAGCTGGCCAAACGCTCGGTGAACCCCCAGACGCAAGGGATCGTAGGCCGTGGCACCTGGCGAGTGGACTCCACCACCGACCTCGACTGGACGCGGCACAAAGGCTGGTACATGGACCTTCCCCTGTCAGGCGAGCGCCTGCTCAAGCCGATGAGCTTCTACGACGGCAGCAACCTCCTCGCGATCTACAGCCAGATACCCGCAAGATCCTCCAAGCGTCCTGGTGAAGCCATAAACCGTCCCGCTGACGCCTGCAATGTGAGCGAGGAAAGCCAATTTCTGACGCTCATGAACATCATGGATGGCAAGCGGCCCAGTGTTCCATTGATGGACAGCAACGGCGACGGCGTCTACGACACGGCGGATCAGGAAGCCTCGCGCGCAACCGTCTCCGGGGGATCCCAGACATTGCTCAACAAAGGCCATCACGCCATTGGCTACGACACCGATGGCCGCCGCAACGTCATCGCCCGCATGCCCGAGCAATCCCTGCGCCCCAGCTGGCGCCAAATGAAATGAGCCGCACAATGCGCCACCCTCCTCCCCCGGGCTTCACACTCATAGAACTCATGATCGTCGTAGCCGTCATAGTCATCCTCGGCACCGTCGCCGTGCCCAGCTACAACGAATACATTCGCGGAGTCCACCGTGCCGATGCCCGCGCCGGCCTGCTGCAGGCCCAGCAATGGCTGGAGCGCGCAGCCACGGCCAACGGGGTCTACCCCACCACGCTCCCCGTCGATCTGACCTGGGCCCGCGACTCCAGCAAGCGCTACACCATCGACTTTTTGGCAACCAGCGGCCAAGACGCCGACACTTACACCCTGATTGCCACGCGCCGTGGCTCCCAGCTCAACGACCGATGCGGCGATTTCACACTGACCCATACGGGCGAGCGCGATGCGCTCGGCCTGGGTGTGAATACCACTGCAGTGGAGTGCTGGGGGCGCTAGGGGCAAGTCACTACGGATCGCGCATTGGCCACTCATCCATCGGCCAACTCCGTTCATCCGGTTACATTCCCAGCCAGGACATGCGATGCCTAGCATTCGCGCATGCTCGCATTGCTTCCACAAAGGCTGTCCCCCCCCCACACGACACCCGCCCAGGGCTTCAGGGGATTTACCACTCTTGAACTTCTGGTGGTGATTGCCGTCCTGGCAATACTTACCTCCCTTGCTGCTCCCAGTTTCACTCCTTTGATGGAACGCTGGCGTGTACGCCAGATTGCTGAGGACCTTCAGGCAACGATCTACTTTGCACGCTCGGAAGCTATTAAGCGCGGCGGCAACATCGCCATCACCAAAACGGCCAACGGCAACGGCTGCACCAATGCGACGGGCAATACTCAGTGGGGCTGCGGGTGGCAGGTACTGACCGGCAGTACCGTACTGCAACAGACCTCATCCCCCAGTCGCATTCAAGTTACTCTGAGCAACAGCACTGGGTCCATCACAGTGGACCGTTGGGGCATGCTTTCTCACGATGGTGGGACTGCCAGCGCCATGGACTTTCTGATTACGTCTCAGGGCAAGGCTTCCAGCGACACCAGCTCAGTCCGGCTTTGCACGGGTACAGGCGGGCGAATCACGAGGTTGAAGGGCAGCGAATCATGCTCTTGAGCCGCTCCAATCAATACACCATGCACCAATCACACGCCACCCCTTTTCGCCGTCAGCGAGGCCTTACGCTGATTGAATCCCTGGTTGCCATTGTCGTGGCGGCGTTGGGCATCCTGGGCATCTTGGGTACCCAGATGCGAACCCTGACAGATACCCAGACCACGGTTCGACGTGGACAAGCCATACGACTGATAGAGGATCTCAGTGAGCGCCTGAAGGTGAATCCCAATGCATTGGCAGGCTTCAGTGCTTATGTCTCCAACTTCGGCACCACACCGTCGCCTGGCGACTGCGCAACCGCTCCATGCGACCGTGCGGGTCTGGCAGCCTACGACCTTGGCATCTGGAAACAAGCCGTCAAAGACGATCTTCCCTTGGGGCAGGCCAATATCTTTCTTGCACCCGGTGAATCGGCGGATGCCAACCGCCGTCAGATTGGCGTGATGATCGCCTGGCGCGAGAACGAGCGGGATCTATCCGACAGCGATGACGACAACAAAAAAGCCTACAAGGACAATATTGATGCGACAAAGGTTCGTGCCACCGATGGCACGCTGAGTGCAGGCAGCGGAACCGACACAGCAAATTCATGCCCGAGCGGCTACACCTGTCATCTTCAATACATACCTCTGCCCGCCCGGTGCGCCCCCTATTTCGGAAGCGGCAGTCTGACGCCTCAATACTTCTGCCCAGGATCCTGAATATGCCTCAACGCACCAAATTTCGAACTTTGCCGGCATCAAGAAGCCGATACCAAGGTCATATGCGGAGCTTGCCAACATTACAACAGGGATTCACATTGATCGAGTTGATGGTGGGCATTGCCATCGGGCTGCTTGTCATCGCCGTATCCATGGCCGCGCTGATGGTGTCCCGCAGTGTTTCAGGAACAGTAAGCGATGCCAGCGGTATCCAGCAGCAGTCTGCCTATGTTATGCGGATCATCGGCCTTCAAATGCGTCAAGCCGGCTCCCTGTATCTGAACCTCGATCCCGGCAATCTAAAAACAGGGTATGCATACGCGAGAGGGGTTGCCTTTGAAACAACGGCAGAAGGCGGCTCCGGCATGAACTTCGATCCCTCAACCGATACAATTCAAGGTACTGCTTCGCCTGTCACACTTTCAATTGGCTATCGTCGCTACAAGGAGCCCGTTTACACGCATGCAGCCGAGCAAGCTTTGGCGCGCAACTGCCTAGGAGGGCCAGACAACGACAGCTCAGACGCGCGAATAGACAATGTTTTCCAACTTAACGGCAATCAACTTCAATGCAGTGGCAATGGAGACAACGCGCAAACCTTAGCACAGAATGTGAGTAATTTTCAGATCCGCTATCTGGCTCAGAACAATAAAACTCCGGGCAACCCTCTTATACAGTATGTCGCTGCGGCTGATACAGAAAAATGGAATGCGCAACAATGGGCCATGGTGCAGGCAGTGGAAGTCTGCCTGGTTGTCTATGGAAACGAACCCATTGATGTGCCATCCGGAAGCACGTATGTTGACTGCGATGGCAAAGCCGTGGATATGACCAAGCTCACAGGACAACGGGCTCGCCGCATGCACATTGCCTATCGCAACGTCTTCCAGCTGCGTAGCCAGGGCCTTGTCGGTTCTGTACTCTGAAATCATGAAAAAATCTGCAATGCTCCGCAAGACTTGCCGCAGCGCCTTTCAACAGCAGCGTGGCGTAGCACTGTTCGTTGTCATCATATTCGTCATGCTTTCCATGCTGTTGGCGCTCTGGGCCACACGCACCTCCATTTTCAATGAGATGGTGGTTGGCAATGATGCTGATTATCAGCGCGCCTATGAAGCCGCCCAGGCACTATTACAGGATGCGGAATTGGACATTCGCGGCGAAAATTCCGACGGTACATCATGCATTGGTGAAGCCGATGTATGCCGAAAGACCACTGCAGCAAAGATTCCGCTCGAAACCCAGGAAATTGCCCCTTTACTATCAAGTGTGGCGTCAATGTGCAGCCAAGGCCTTTGCAGCAAGCGCGATGGCAAACAAGATTTCTGGAACAACAGCGACGAAAAACTGGGCCTGACACTGGCGCAAATGGCAAAGGCAGGGGTCGGCGCGCGATACGGCCAGTACACAGGAGCCTCCCTGGGGTCAACTAGCAAGCCCGCTAACCCCATACTTGCCGACACCAGTGCCGCCAATCGTGGAGGATGGTACTGGATCGAAGTGCTTCCTTATCTGGACACAAAAAATATGGGTCTCATTACCGACAATCCCAAAAACTTTCTGGCACTCAACCTCAAGCCCAATATTGTGTACCGCATCACCACACTGGCTTATGGCCGCAAGCCCAATACCATGGTCGTTCTGCAGCAAACCTACGCGCAGCAAAAACGCAAGGACTAGGCCCCTGACTCATCAACTGCATTCGCCAAACTATCCAACATGCCCGGCATGAATATCAGAGAAGCAGCCATGAAACGTACGCCCCAGATAATCCCACATCTTTCCCCCCGTACCCTGCTTTCCTTGGCAGTTGCTGCAGCGTTACCGCAAGGCGCATGGGCTCTGGACCTGGCACAATCGCCGCCAGGCACTAAAGAGCCTTATGTCGCACCCAACGTCATCATTTCTATTGATGACTCCGGAAGCATGGACTTTCGCCTGGATGCCGAAAACGCTAGTGGGGTGAGCAACCAGACCACCCCCAATACGGATGGCACATGGCCAATGAACAGCCGCCGCGTCAATGTTCTGAAATACGCCCTCATCGGAACAAAAGGAGTCGGCGGTATTTTAAGAGATACCACATTGTTACCTGATAGAAAGATTCGAGTTGCTTGGCAGGCCATGTGGAATAACGGAGGCTCTCCCGGCGCTAGCAGCGTGGACAGTGCGCAGATGAATACGAATTCGATGCGTCCGCTGGAAAACACGCATCGATCGAATTTCATTTCCTTCATCAATAATCTGGATCCTAACAATGGCACGCCGTCGCATCTCATGTTCAGCCAAGCTGATAGCTACATGCGGCGCAAGCTTAGCAAGGACAGCCCATGGGCCAGCGACCCGGGTAACACGGGAGCCCCCTACCTTGCCTGCCGACGCAACTACCACATCATGATGACCGATGGACGCTGGAACGGCACGGCAACCAGCGTTCCAGACAGCACTCGACGGGACAACGCCAGCAACCTTGTTTTGAACGACAAGATGGTGTACGGAGGCAGCACGACAGCTGACAGGCAAAAGTCGGCGCTCTACCGCGATACGTCAGGCGGTACGACCCTGGCAGATTGGGCCTTCTATAGCTGGGCGACCCCGATGCAGACCGCAGGCTTGACAGGAACCATGCAGCCTACCGCTGACTACCGCAAGGCTCCGTCCACTGAAACCTTCAACTCAGGCAGCACGTCCACCACACTCGATCGCTACTGGAACCCACGCTACAACCCTGCCACCTGGCCACACATGGTGACTTACACCATCGGCTTCAGCAGGATGGCCTTTAACTGGAACTATGCCAGCATTACAGCGCCATCTCAGATGGTGCCATTTGGCTATGACGGGAGCTTCCCAAGTTTGGCCAATGGCACTGTCACTTGGCCTAACCTGACCTCCAGCACCGAAACACGCAATGCCCTGGATCTCTGGCACGCGGCCCTCAATGGCCGAGGCCGCTTCTACGCCGTGGAAAAAGGCGAGGACCTCGAAAAGGCCTTCCGCGAGATCTTCGGGCAGATCAATACGCAGACTGAACCCGATCTGACCTCCACAGCCACCAGTGGATCCAACGCATCGCGCAATGACGTTGGCAAGTTTACAGGCGCATATGAGCCCCAGAATTTCTGGAAAGGCTTCGTCACCGCTGAAACTGTGCAAAAGGACGGAACGACGGTAGCAGCCAAGAGCTGGGAGGGCACGAATACGGCGGACAAATTGGATTCCATAACAGATCTCAATACACGCCTTATTTTGACCTGGAGCGACAAATGGGAAACCACGAAATACAAAGGTGGTGTTCCATTCAAATGGTCCACCGATGACTCCAACCTGAGCACATTTCAGAAATCTCTACTGGGCTTGAATCCTACCGATTCGGCGGTGAAGGTTTCAACCAACACTCAGAACATCATCAACTACATCCGAGGCGATCGCCGCCTGGAGGGGTCAGATTCCGACGGCTATACCACATCAAAACCTTTCCGGGAACGAAAGAGCCGCCAGGGTGACATCATCAACTCAGTTGTCTGGTACACCGCAAAGCCTTCCAGCAATTACTCCTTTCCAGGATATCTCGATTTTGTGAGTGGCAGCACGCGCGCCGCCATGATTTACGTAGGTGGAAATGATGGAATGCTGCACGGCTTCTCTGCCGTGGATGGCACTGAAAAAATAGCCTATATCCCCAGAGGAATTATTCCATCCATAAAGCAACTATCCAACCCTGAGTTCAATAGCACACACAGATATTTTGTAGATGGTTCCCCCATGACGGGAGACATCTTACTCGGTACGGGCGCCAACTCCTACTGGCGAACCATGCTTGTTGGAACCTTGGGCGCCGGAGGAAAAGGCTACTTTGTGCTGGACGTTACCAACCCGGCGAGCACCAATACCTCAGGAGGAACACCTGGTTTCTCGGAAGCCAATGCACAACAACTAGTCAGGCTGGATCGCACACGTGATTCATTGGAAACCCTCACATGTACGCTGGACGGTATGAGCACTGCTGAAAAAGCGGCATGCAATGCCGCGGCAACGGAAGACATGGACATCGGGCACATTACTTCTCGGCCAGTGCTTGATGAAAACGATCCCATGCGCACGACGCAGATCACGTTGATGAACAATAACCGCTGGGCCGTAGTCATGGGCAATGGATACAATAGTTCCAATCAACGTCCAGTTCTGCTGATTCAGTACCTGGATGGAGCCCAGGAACTGCTACGCATCCCGGTCACTACCGACACAGCAGGCACTGGTGTAGCGGCAGACAATGGGTTGGCAGCTCCAAGCTTGGTTGATATCAATGGCGATGGTCGACCAGACATCGTTTATGCCGGCGATAATCTTGGCAACCTCTGGAAGTTTGACATCACCAGCGACACCAGCAGCAAATGGCAGGTAGCTCTCAGTGGCCACCCCCTCTTCACGGCAAGGGGCCCGACGGCGTTGAATTCATCATCCCGCACCAATGTTCAACCTATAACGATTGCGCCCACCGTACGGTCCAATGATCGCAAAATGACTACTGGCACTGGTACCAAGATCAAAACTCTGCCAGTGGGCGGGATGATGGTAGCCTTCGGCACCGGTCGCAACGTCACGAAGGATGACCCCAACAGCATTCAAGTACAGACACTGTATTCCGTGTTGGACGAAACACGCTATCGTTTTGCCAACGAGAACAAAACGCTGATTGAAGTCCATCCGGGTGATGCATCCTGCGAGCGAGGATCAGATTGCATCCCTACGCCAAAAGCCCGAGGAATAGGTGTAACAAATGCCAAGTTGGCACAACAAGCCTTTCAAGAACTAGGCAATGGAGATTTCGCAACCGTCAACGCCACAGACGATCTGAAAATTGACACCTGGAAGGATTTTAATGGCTGGTATATAGACATGCCAGCCATTGGAGAGCGCCTGCTAAAGCCTCTGGAATTCTATGATGGCAGCAATATTTTGGTCATGTATTCACAAGTTCCGGCAAAGGGCTCAAATGTGGACGTCAGCATAGAAAGCTGCGAATCCTCTTCTGTAGACGAAGAGCGCCAATACCGCACACTCATCAATATCATGGATGGAAAACGGCCAACCATTCAGATCGTGGACAAGAACAAAGATGGATACTACAACAGTGCTGACGAGGCTGTTTCACGCGCAAAGGTAAGCAAGGGAGCACACAATCTAATCACGCAAAAGAATAAGATTCTTGATATTGACGCTAAGAATAACAAGGAAGCCCTTGCACCCATGCCGGAAGAATCCTTGCGCCCCAGCTGGCGCCAGCTCAAATGACTCTGGCCCGCTTTTTAGTTATCTCCGCATGAAATCATGAAAAACAAAAATCTTGGCTTCACTTTGATCGAACTGATGATCGTGGTCGCAGTCATGGGAATCCTTGGCGCCATCGCGATACCCAGTTACTCCGAGTACGTTCGTCGCGGATATCGCGCAGAGGCCAGGGCTGGCCTTCTGCAAGCAGCTCAGTGGCTTGAACGGGCATCCACCGCCACAGGAACCTATCCCCTGACTGCGGCATTTCCCACTTCGCTCGCGACAACTCCATCCAAGCGATACGACATCTCCCTGACCTCTACCAACGGAAGCACATTCACGTTGACGGCGACTCCCAAGGGGTCTCAATCAAACGACAAGTGCGGAAACTACACTCTGACCAACACGGGATTGCGTGGCGCAAATGGAAAAACCTCGTCAGAGACAGGATTCAACCCTGATTGCTGGGGCAAGTAACCCAGTCGGATGGTTTGCCTTACCATGCGGGTCATGCCAGATTCCGACCAACACATGCACCAAGCGCTTGGGCTCGCCGCCCAGGCGCTTTTTCTTTCCTCCCCCAATCCGCGCGTGGGCTGCGTACTGGTGGCACCTGATGGCAGAGTCGTCGGCCAAGGGTTCACTCAGCAGGCTGGCGGCCCACATGCCGAAGTGATGGCACTGCGCGATGCCGTGGCCCGAGGCGAGGATGTGCGCGGAGCCACCGCCTATGTGACGCTGGAGCCTTGCTCGCACCAGGGCCGTACGGGTCCCTGCTGCGATGCCCTGATCGCCGCTGGCGTTGCCAAGGTGGTAGGCGCACTGACGGACCCCAATCCCCAGGTCGCCGGCCAAGGCTTCGCGCGCCTGCGCGCGGCAGGCGTGGATGTGGTGGTGGGGCCGGGTGCAGACGAGTCCCGGGAGCTGAACATCGGCTTCTTCAGCCGCATGCTGCGCGGCATACCGTGGGTGCGCATGAAGGCGGCCAGTTCCCTTGACGGAGCAACCGCGTTGCACAACGGCACCAGCCAATGGATCACGTCGCCAGAGGCTCGCGCTGATGGCCATGCCTGGCGAGCGAGGGCATGCACCATACTGACGGGCATAGGCACGGTGCTGGAAGATGACCCGCGCCTGAACGTGCGGGATGTGGCTACGCCGCGCCAGCCGCGCATCGCTGTTGTGGACAGCCGGCTGGACATGCCGCTCACCGCCCGGGTACTCCAGGCCCCGGCCGGCTGTCTGATCTACACCAGCAGCCGGGATGCATCGAAAACCAGTGCACTGCAGGACCTGGGCGCGACCGTCATTCCCGTGCCCAACGCGCACGGCAAGGTGGACCTGTGCGCCATGCTGCGTGACCTGGCGGCGCGCGGCACGAACGAGTTGCATGTGGAAGCCGGCTTCAAGCTCAATGGCTCGCTGGTACGCGAGGGGCTGGTCGATGAACTGCTGCTGTACCTGGCCCCCAAGCTGCTGGGGACGGGTGGCATGGGCATCGCCAGTTTCGGGCCGCTGGACGCGCTGTCCGAGGCCCTTGCATTGGCACTGCATGATGTGCAACGCATCGGGCCAGATCTGCGCGTTGTGGCCCGCGTTGTGGACCGCGCCAGCTTCTGACGCGAACAGCGGCTTCCTGGACCACCGGCTGGCGCAGCCGTCCGACACCCGATTGACCGATCCTTGGGCCAAATCTCCGAATCATGTCCGGCGCTCGCAACTTACAGCCCCTTCCACCCACCAGCCTGTTTCGAGGCCTGCGGACCACGCTTGTCCTGCTGGTGTCCGCCGTGGTCTGCGGCTGCGCAAGCAGCTTGCCCTCCCAGGTCGATCGCCCCGTCACTGCAGCGTTGGAAGCCCCGCAAAGCACGCCATTGGGGTCTTTGGTTCAGCAATTGCGGCCTGCCAGCGTCAAGCCTCAAACCTCCTCCTTTACCCTCCTGTCCGGTGCCCAGGCAGCCTATGGCGCCAGGCTGGCACTGGTCGAGGGAGCGCAGCAGACGCTGGACCTGCAGTACTACGCCATCCATGCTGACGAGAGCACGCAGCGCCTGCTGCGCGGCGTGGTTGAGGCAGCCCGGCGTGGCGTGCGCGTGCGCGTGCTGCTGGACGATTTCCACAGCACGGGCGCGAATGCGCAGGTCATGCGCCTGGCCTTTGTGCCGGGTATCGAGATGCGCATGTTCAACCCCCTGGCGGGCGCGCGCAGCTCGGCGCTGGGCCGTGCCTATACCTTGCTGACCGATTTCCAGCGCGCCCAGCAGCGCATGCATAACAAGTTGTTCATCGCCGACAACGCCATGGGTGTGATCGGGGGGCGCAATCTGGGCGATGCATATTTCGATGCGGACAGCGCCAGCAATTTCGTGGACCTCGACGTGCTGGCGGCGGGGCCGGTGGTCAACGACCTGTCGCGCAGCTTCGACAGCTACTGGAACAACCAGCGCGCCTATCCCGTCCAGTCGCTGATCAGCCTCAAGGAACTCAAGCAGTTGCGCGAGCGCTTTGCGGGCGATGATGACCAGGCGCAGGAGGAGGACCCCACGCCTGCCGTTCCCCCGAAGGAGGCAAAGGCAGATGACCAGACGGCCGAGCAGCGCCGGATCATCTGGGACCAGCAGCCCATGGATCTGCGAAAGGCTCGCTGGACGTGGGCATCGGCCGCCGTGCTGGTGGATGAGCCCGCCAAAATTCCGCTGGACAGGGATGACGGCCCAGGCTCCATCACAAGCGCTGGCACGGATGCGTCTGCACAGGCCAGCCCCGCGCCGAACAGCCCGCAGGCCAAGCCTGCCGGCACGCTGCCCATGGGCCAGTCGGCTGGAGCCCTGCGCCAGGCGGCGCGTCCGGTGCTGGAGGCCGATTCGGTGGTCGATGGCCTGCTGGCCCTGGTGCGCAAGACCCGGCGCGATTTGCTGGTGGTCTCGCCCTATTTCGTGCCGGGCCCGGACATGATGGAGGCGTTTCGTGGCGCGCGACAACGCGGAGTGCGCGTGCGCATCCTGACCAATTCGCTGGCCTCCAACGATGCACCTTTGGCCCATGCCGGCTACGCGCGCCACCGCAAGGCGCTGCTGGAGATGGGCGTTGAACTCTACGAGATGCGCAGCACGGCGGCCAGCGTCCGCTCTGCGTTCGGCGCGGGCAGCACGGGCGGTGGCGGTCCTTCCGGCTCGACAGGCGCCTCACGTGCGATGCTGCACTCCAAGCTCCTGGTGGTGGACGGGCATCTGGTGGCAGTCGGCTCGATGAACCTGGATCTGCGCTCCCAGTTGCAGAACACTGAGATTGCCCTGCTCATCGCCAGCCGCGAGTTCGGCCGCCTGGCCACGCAAAGCATCGACGAGGGCCTGCAGGATGGCAGCTGGCGCGTTGAGCTCGACAAGGATGGCGAGCTGGTGTGGAGGGCTTCGGAAGACAGTGAGCGCGGTGACGAGCACAGCGAGCCCGATGCCAGCTGGGGTCTGCGCCTGATGCTCAAGCTCATTGGCCCGCTGGCGCCCGACCATCTGCTGTGACCGGCCGATCGCGCTAAAGCCCGGCCCATTCCTGGCGCCGCGCCAGCGCTTGCACCCACAGCGTGATCTCGCGCTGGTCAGTCTGCGTGCGCACTTCCTGATAAGCCTGCTCGGCTTCGGGAAAGCGGCGGCGCAGCAGGTTCAGCCATTGCTTGAGGCGGCCTGCGCGCTGGCGCGGCTCCAGATCCTCGCAAACCATGTCCCAGAAACGCTGGACCTGCGGCACCAGATCGCTCCAGAACACCTGTGCTTCAACATGCTCTGCTGACATCTGCCCGCCTTCCACGGCGGCGCGAATGGCCAGCGCCAGGCCTGGGTCGGCAACGATCCCCCGGCCCAGCATCAGATCGCCGCAGCCCGATTGCTCGCGGCAGCGCAGCGCATCCTCCACCGTCCAGATCTCGCCATTGGCCACCACGGGCACGGTCACGGACTCGCAGATGCGCGGGATCATGTCCCAGTAGGCAGGCGGACGGTAGCCGTCGAGCTTGGTGCGGGCGTGGACGACGATCTCGCAGGCGCCACCGGCCTGCATGGCCTGGGCGCATTCGGTCATCAGGGTAGTGTCGTTGAAACCCAGGCGCATCTTGGCCGACACAGGCATGGCCGCCGGCACGGCAGCACGCACGGCCCCCACCACGCGCGCGATCTGCTCAGGGTCCTGCAGCAGCGCAGCACCGCCGCCATGGCGGTTGACCACCTTGGCGGGGCAGCCGAAGTTCAGATCGATTCCCTCCGGACCCAGGCGCGCCAGATTGGCCGCATTGGCCGCCATGCTGTCCGGGTCCGAGCCCAGCAGCTGCGCACGCACGGGCACACCGGCCAGCGTCCGGCTGCCGTTGTTGAGCTCCGGCATGGTGCGCAGAAACACCTTGTCGGGCAGCACGGTCCCCGTGACGCGGATGAACTCCGAGACACAGCGGTCTGCGCCGCCCACGCGCGTGAGCACATCGCGCAGCACGAAATCAAGCAAGCCCTCCATGGGCGCCAGCAACAGTCTCATCACCTATGTCGCGAGGCCTGCGCCCCGTCTTCCTGTTACAGATCAAACAATATTTCTGCGACCGGCATCGGCCGCCAGCCCCTGCAGATCAGCGCCCGCCCATGCGATGGCAGGCGATTGTGCGCTTGCCGCAGAACATCGGGGCGGGCCAGTTGTCATGGCTTCTTCACGCCACGGTCATTCATGTAACGTGCAATCGGGGCTTGTCGGACTCCCTGCCCCCACCATGCTGCTGCAAAAAACCGCCAAGGCCCTTGAAGAGCTGCAGCCCGGCCGCCGCAGCCTGCCGCTGCGCGAGCGCTCGGTGCTGCTGATGGCCGATGGCCGCACCGAGGAGCAGTTGCAGCAGGTCCTGGGCGCACAGGCCGGCGAACTGATCGAGCAACTGATCGCCAGCGGCCACCTGCAGCGCCTGGCTGGCCAAGCCGCCGAATCATCACCCCCGGCTCGTGCTCAGGCCCCCTCCTTGGCACCGGCCGCTGCGAAGGAATCCAGCCCGCCCGGCCCCGCTGCCACGCTGAATCTTGCCGGCACACGCATGTACCTGTTCGATATGTGCGAGCGCATGTTCGCCAACCGCCATGAGGACAAGGCCCAGGTGCTGCGCCATCTGCTGCGCGAGGCGCGCGATCTTGAGGCACTGCAGGCCGCCGCCCTGCAGCTGCTGCAGACCGTGCAGGAACATGCGGGCGACGAGCGCGCCGATGCCCTGCGCGAGCGCCTGCGGCATCTGCTGCCCCAGGAGGCAGCGACGGCACAGGGCGTCTAGACGAAACGAAGGGTGGACGCGCGCGCGATCAGCGCGGCGCCAGGCGCCACAGCGAGGTGAGTTCGGCGGCGCGTGCCGCGTGCAGCGGATCGGTGGAGTCCGCAGCCTTTCCATGGCGCGGGCGGATGTCCTCGCGGCCCAGGACCTGCAGGCCTGCGGCATCGATCCAGCCCAGCAGTTCCTCGCGCGAGCGCAACTGCAGGTGCTCGGCCAGATCCGACAGGATCAGCCAGCCTTCGCCGCCCGGCAGCAGATGTGCAGCAAGGCCCTCGACAAAACCGCGCAGCATGCGGCTGCCTTCGTCATAGACGGCCTGCTCCAGCAAGGAGCTGGCCTTGCCCGGCAGCCACGGTGGATTGCAGACCACCAAGGCGGCCCGGCCTTCAGGGAACAGGTCGGCCTTGCGCAGGCTCACGCGCTGCGCCAGACCCAGCCGCTGCAGGTTGTCCTGCGCGCAGGCCAGTGCCCGGTCGCTCAGGTCGGTGGCCACCACCTGCCGCACGCCACGGTGCAGCAAGAGGGCGGAAAGCACACCCGTGCCCGTGCCGATATCCCAGACGGCGGCGTCGGCCTGCTGGGCCACGGCGGGCAGGGGCGCCTGGGCCACCAGATCCAGGTACTCGCCGCGCACCGGGGAGAACACGCCGTAGTGCGGGTGAATGCTGAACTCCGGCATGCCCGGCACGGCCAGGGCCACGCCCTTCTTGCGCCACTCATGTGCGCCCAGGGCACCCAGCAGTTCACGCAGGGGAACGATCACGCTGTGCGCACCCTGGTCGGCGGGAATCTCGCCCCAGGCTTCGCGACAGGCTTCGCTCCAGTCCGGTGCGCGGCGCAGGGCGCAGTGCCAGCGGGTATCGAGCTCGATCATCACGCTGGACAGGATGCGCGCACGCTGCGCCAGTGCCTGGCGGTGCAGGTGGAAGGCGTGGGGAAAGACCGGCTTGGCGTCTTCCTTGCCGGCGCGGCGCTGGCGCGCCTTGGCGGAAGTCTCACGTGCGGGCTTGTCGAGGCGGCGGCCCAGGGCCGACAGCAACTGCCGGGCATTCTGGAAATCGCCGCGCCACAGCATGGCCTGGCCTTCGCAGGCCAGGCGGTAGGCACTGTCGGCGGCCAGGCTGTCATCAGCGATGACGATGCGGCGCGGTGCGGTCATGGTGCTGTCCGCGCGCCACAGGGCAACCTGGGTGGCCTCGTGCTCCTGCCACTGCAGCAGGGACCAGTTCTGGGAAGAGGACAAGGCCTGCTGCTCCGTGAGTGATGGGTGGATGGTTTGGCGAATCGATCAGTTCAGTGCGCGCTTGAGCCGCACTTCCTCGATCTTGAGAGCGCCAACCTGGGCCGTCTTGGCGGTGGACATTTCGCGCTTGAAGCCGGCGAGCTCATGAAAGCGCAGCGCGCGTTCATTGCGCAGCGGCACCCACGAGGTGACATTGGTGCAGCCTTCTTCGAGCAGGCCGTCGCGTGCGGCGTCCCACAGGGCCACGCCCACACCCTGATTCCAGTGCGTGGGAGCGGCATAGATGGCCCAAATTTCACCGGTGGTCTGGCGCGACTTCTCATCGCGCGAGCGGTCGAAACCGACGAAGCCGACGATCTTGTCGCCGTCGATGGCGACCTGAACCTGGGGTTCGCAAAATTCGATGGCTTCGCGCCAATAGGCCTGGCGTTTTTCTACCGACGACATGCTCTTGAGCTGGTCATCGGGAACCAGACCGCGATAAGCCTCCATGGCGGAAGCAGTATGGATCTGGGCAATCGCTTTTGCATCGCGGAGAGTGGCTGGACGAACCTGGATACTAGACATGGAAAAACCGAAACGAAAACAGGTGAAAATAGAAGGGCGTGATTTTCACAGGAATCGCGCTTTTTGCGTGCGTTGCGGCTCTTAGCCATGCACGCAAGTACGGCTGTGCTCGTTTTCTTGCCCTCGGCATTGGGATGTGCTATGTGCTCTCCAAAAAAGAGCAGCTGGTGCACGCGACACAAGGCTTGGCAAGGAGTCAGTTGACAATTTCTCACGATGCAGGCAAGCCCGGCAACGGCGAGAAATCACCCCCTCGCTCACAGCCAGCGGCGCATCAACTCCATGATGCGGTCGAACCTTGCGCCATAGGGCGGATACAGCATCGAAGCCCCCGACCAGCGCGACTGCACAAACACCGCCTTCTGATGGCTCAGCCGTGCAAAGCCCTGCTCCGAATGGTAGGCACCCCAGCCGCTGTCGCCCACGCCGCCGAAGGGCAGGTTCTCGTGGGCGAAGTGCAGCAGGGTGTCGTTGACCGTCACCCCGCCGCTGATGGTGCGTGACAGCACGGCATCACGCACTTTCTCATCGCGGCCGAACCAGTACAGCGCCAGCGGCCTGGGCCCCGCATTGATGGCCGAGACCACGTCATCCAGCCTGTCGTAGCTGATCACGGGCAGGATGGGGCCGAAGATCTCCTCCTGCATGAGCTGCATCTGGCTGGTGGCATTGAAGACCAGGGCCGGCGCCATCTGGCGCTCCACGGCATCGCCCCAGGCCATGTCGGCGCTCTCCTGGCCGGCTCCGCCGTCCTCCATCCATTCGACATGCGCCCCCATGCCCTGGGCCTGGCGCAGCATCTGCCGCAGGCGCGCCAGGTGGCGCTTGGTGAGGATGGCCGCATAGTCCGGATTGCCGGCAAAGCGCGGGAACAGCCGCCGTGCCGCGGTGCGGAAGGCCTCGGCAAACTCCGCCTCCTGCCCGCGCGGCAGCAGCACGTAGTCGGGGGCGATGCAGGTCTGGCCCGCGTTGACGAGCTTGCCATGCGCGATCTTGAGCGCGGCCTCCTTCAGGTCGCAGTCGGTGGAGATGATGCAAGGCGACTTGCCACCGAGCTCCAGCGTCGTCGGCGTCAGGTGCGCCGCCGCCGCCTGCGCCACGCGACGGCCCACGGCAGTCGAGCCGGTGAACAGCAGATGGTCGAAGTGCAGGCCCGAGAACTGCGTGGCAATGCTCACATCGCCTTCGATGACGGCGAATTCCTCGGGCGCGAAAAACTGCCCCACCAGCGCCGCCAGCTGGGCCGAGGTGTGCGGCGTGAGTTCGCTGGGCTTGAGCATGACGCGGTTGCCCGCCGCCAGGGCCGTGATGGCCGGCCCCAGCGCCAGCTGCACCGGATAGTTCCACGGGGAAATCACCCCCACCACGCCCAGCGGCTGGCGCTCTATCCAGCCCCGGCCGGGCATGAGCATCAGCGGCGTTCGCACCCGCTGGCGCCCCGACCAGCGCGCCAGATGGCGCAGCGTGTGCTTGAGCAGGTTGCGCAGCACGAACAGCTCCACCATCTCGGTCAGCCGTGGCGAGCGCATGCCGAAGTCGGCCTGCACGGCGGCGGCCAGCACGGGGCCGTGTTCGTCCAGCAGCTTTTGCATGCGCAGCAGGCGTTCGCGGCGCACCAGCAGGGGCACGTCCACCTGCGCCCGGCTGGCCTGGTACTGAAGGTCGAAGACGCGGTGGAGATCCAGCTGGGTCATAGGCTCAATGGTAAGAAGACACTTGCATGCGCCGCATTCCAATGATGCGTCGCGGCACATGTTGGCATGCAGCGGCAGAAAAAAAAGGGAGCCTTGCACGGGCTCCCGAGGGTTTCAGACTATACGGGCCGCCACGCGCGGCCTGGGCACGAAGATGCGCAGGCCGCGTAAAGGCTGCAGCAAGACGCTTCAGGGCTCGCGCACTTCACGGGGTTGAACGTCGGTCACCTCGCCCGCACCCGGCAGTACGCCGGCACCGGCGCGGCGGCCACCGCCCTCGGCAGCGCCATAGGCGCGCTGCGGACGCTGTGCCATCCACTCGGAGCCGGAGCGGTACACGGTCTGCCAGCCCGCCCGCGGGCTCATGCGCATGGCCCAGGGCATCACCGGCTGGCCGGTGAGCCTGGCCCACAGCGCTCTCACGGCCCAGACCAGGGCCAGCAGCGCCGCGGCGGTCAGCAGGCTGACAAAGAAGACCAGGCCCACAAGCATCAGCAGGATGCGAACGGCCCAGCGGGTCAGGGTGGCGACAAAATCGTTCAAAGCAAAGCCTTTCTTGGCTGGCCCGGTGCGTCAGGCGTGGTCTGCCGCATCGAACCGGAATACGCCCGGCTCCAGTACCGGGTCCACATGTACCGCAATCGTGCTCTTGGGCGGGAAGCGCCCTTCGAGCAGCAGTTTCGACAGCGGATTCTCGATCCGCTGCTGTATCGCGCGCTTGAGCGGCCGGGCCCCGAAAACGGGATCGAAGCCCACCTTGGCCAGTTCGGCCAGTGCCTGGTCGGACACCTGCAGCGCAAGGTCCATTTTCTCCAAACGACGCTCCAGCAGCTTGAGCTGAATCCTTGCGATCGACTCGATATTCTTCGCGTCGAGCGCGTGGAAGACCACGGTTTCGTCGATGCGGTTGAGGAATTCGGGTCGGAAATGGTTCTTGAGTTCCCCCCAGACCGCATCTTTCACATCATCGTAATCCTCGCCGACCATGGCCTGGATCAGCAAAGAGCCTATGTTGCTCGTCATCACGATGACCGTGTTCTTGAAGTCCACGGTGCGGCCCTGGCCATCGGTCAGGCGACCATCGTCCAGCACCTGCAGCAGCACGTTGAAGACGTCGGGATGGGCCTTTTCGACCTCATCGAGCAGCAGCACGCTGTAGGGCTTGCGGCGCACGGCCTCGGTCAGGTAACCGCCTTCCTCGTAGCCCACGTAGCCCGGCGGCGCGCCAATCAGGCGGGCCACGGAATGCTTTTCCATGAACTCGCTCATGTCGATGCGCACCAGATGGTCTTCGCTGTCGAACAGAAAGCCGGCCAGCGCCTTGCACAGCTCGGTCTTGCCCACGCCCGTGGGGCCCAGGAACAGGAAGGAGCCGGTGGGCCGGTTGGGATCGGACAGGCCCGAGCGCGAGCGGCGAATGGCATTGGCCACGGCCGAGATGGCCTCGTCCTGGCCGACGACGCGGTCATGCAGCCGGTCTTCCATGCGCAGCAGCTTGTCCTTCTCGCCCTGCATCATCTTGGCCACGGGAATGCCGGTGGCACGGCTGACCACTTCGGCAATTTCCTCGGCGCCGACATGGGTGCGCAGCAGCCTGTGGGCGGGCGCGCCGCCCTGCCCCTGCTCGTTGGCCTGGGCTTCGTTGAGCTGCTTTTCCAGCGAGGGCAGCTTGCCGTACTGCAGCTCGGCCACCTTGTTGAAGTCGCCCTTGCGCTTGAGCTCCTCGATCTGGATGCGGATCTGGTCGATCTCCTTGCGGATCTGCTCTGAGCCCTGGGCGCTGGCCTTCTCGCTCTTCCAGACCTCTTCCAGGTCGGCGTACTCGCGCTCCAGGCTGCCGAGTTCTTCCTCGATCAGTTGCAGGCGCTTTTGCGAGGCCTCGTCCTTTTCCTTCTTCATGGCCTCGCGCTCGATCTTGAGCTGGATCATGCGGCGCTCGAGCTTGTCCATGACCTCGGGCTTGGAGTCGATCTCGATCTTGATCTTGGCCGCGGCCTCGTCGATCAGGTCGATGGCCTTGTCGGGCAGGAAGCGGTCGGTGATGTAGCGGTGGCTCAGCTCGGCCGCAGCCACGATGGCCGGGTCGGTGATGTCCACGCCGTGGTGGGCCTCGTAGCGCACCTGCAGTCCGCGCAGGATGGCGATGGTGTCCTCCACGGAAGGCTCCTCGACCAGCACCTTCTGGAAGCGCCGCTCCAGCGCCGCATCCTTTTCGATGTACTTGCGGTATTCATCGAGCGTGGTCGCGCCGATGCAGTGCAGCTCGCCGCGCGCCAGGGCCGGCTTGAGCATGTTGCCCGCGTCCATGGCACCGTCGGCCTTGCCGGCACCGACCATGGTGTGGATCTCGTCGATGAACAGGATGATGCGGCCCTCTTCCTGCGCCACTTCCTTGAGCACGGACTTCAAGCGTTCCTCGAAGTCGCCACGGTATTTAGCGCCGGCCAGCAGGCCCGCCATGTCCAGCGACAGCACGCGCTTGTTCTTGAGGCTTTCGGGCACCTCGCCGGCCACGATGCGCTGGGCCAGGCCCTCGACAATGGCGGTCTTGCCCACGCCGGGCTCGCCGATGAGCACAGGGTTGTTCTTGCTGCGGCGCTGCAGCACCTGGATGGAGCGGCGGATTTCGTCGTCACGCCCGATCACCGGATCGAGCTTGCCGATGCGCGCGCGCTCGGTCAGGTCCATGGTGTATTTCTTGAGGGCCTCGCGCTGGCCTTCGCCTTCGGCGCTGTCCATGGTCTGGCCGCCGCGCACGGCGTTGATGGCCGACTCCAGGCTGGAGCGCGTCACGCCGCTTTCCTTGAGCAGTTGGCCTGCGCGTGTGGAGGATCCGCTGCTGTCGGTCAGCGCCAGCAGGAACAGCTCGCTGGCAATGAACTGGTCGCCGCGCTTGAGGGCTTCCTTCTCGGTCGCCTGCAGCAGCCGACCCAGCTCGGAGCCGACCTGCACCTGGTCCTGGTGCTGCACGCGCGGCAGATCGGCCAGGGCCTTCTCGGCCGCGGCCTGCAACTGGCCCACGTTGGCGCCGGCGCGCTGCAAGAGCGAGCGCGGACCATCGTCCTGCCGCAGCAGCGCCACGAGCAGGTGCAGGGGTTCGATATTGGATTGGTCACCGCCCAGGGCCAGCGTTTGCGCGTCGGCCAGGGCTTCCTGGAACTTGGTTGTCAGTTTGTCGATTCGCATGGTGTTTCTTTTCGCTCCTGAAACAGGGTCATTGCGATTTATCTGATACCGGCAGGGCAAATTTCAAGCCATGCCCGGTCTGCAAGGACAGACGCTTGCGCCAGATCAAGGCCGGCGAGGCCGGCCATCCTTCTCAAGCATTGCGCTGAAAGATTGAGAACTGCGTAGGCGTAACGCCCAAATGCGCCCGGAAGCTGCGCACCAGGTGGCTGGCGCTGGAAAAGCCGCAATCCAGCGCCAGCTCGGCCAGCGGCGGCACGTTGCGCGCAGACAGGGCACGCCGTGCCCGGGCCAGGCGCTGCTGCAGCACCCATTCGTGCACCGTGCAGCCCATGCTCTGGCGGAACATGCGTGCGAAATGGAATTCGGAGAGGCAGGCCTGTCTCGCCAGTGCCGGCAGCGACACGGCCTTGGAGTCATGCAGATGCGCCTCGACATGGGCCAGCACCCTGCGCCGCATGGCCGCAGAAAGCCCGCCCAGCGGCCGCTGCAGCGCCTGCAGCTGGCGCGGCGTGGCGGACTGCAGCACCAGCCGATCCACCAGTTGCTGACCAATGGCATCGGCCGCCAGTTGCTGCTGCGGGTCCTGCCAGTCCAGCTGCATCAGCGCACGGGCACCGGCGTGGAAGGCCTGATCATCCCCGTAGATCTGCGCACGCAAGGTGCGCGAGCGGGGCTCGGCATCCAGCATGCGGACCACGCGCCCCGCCCAGGCCAGGTCGGACACATACAGGTGCAGGAACTGCACGGGCGATCGCACCAGCCAGTGCGATTCGTCCTCTGGCGTGAAGATGCAGATGCGCCCCGGCGCCCCCATGGCCTCGGGCCGCGCCTTGAGCTGCGAGCCCTCGCCCCCGGCCAGGTAGACCGACAGCGTGTGGTGACCGGGCTGGCAGTAGCGCACCTCGTCGTCCACATTGGCCCAGACGGCCAGCTCCACCCCCTCGCTCAGGCGCACGCGCCGCTGCAGCCGGGCCTTGGAGCGTGACAGCACCTGGCACAGGTGGCTGGAGGGCAGCTCGGGCAGCGGCGTGGGCGTCATGGCAACGATTGTGGTCCCGCAGCCATACCGACGCATGGCGCCAGGCCATCAAACCGCAGGAATCTGCCATGCCCGCCCAGCCTGCGGCGCCATCATCAACGGCCATGACTGCCACCCTCTATGCCCTGGTCGTGCTGATCTGGGGTTCGACCTGGATCGCCCTGAAGCTGCAGCTGGGCGCCGTGCCCGTGGAGCTGTCCATTGCCTACCGCTTTGCGCTGGCCGCCGTGCTGATGTTCGCCTGGCTGGCCTGGTCGCGGCAGCTGCGCGTGCCCCGCGGCCCGGCGCTGCCGCGCGTGCTGGCGCAGGGCCTGTGCCTGTTCAGCTTCAACTTCGTGTGCTTCATGCATGCCAGCGAGACGCTGGCCAGCGGCCTGGCCGCCGTGGTGTTCTCCAGCGCCAATCTCTGGAACGCGCTGCTGGCGCGCATCATCCACGGCCGCAGGCTGGCGCCCCATGTGCTGGCCGGCAGCCTCTTTGGCCTTGCAGGCCTGGTGGCGCTGTTCTGGCCCGAGCTGCGCGCAGGCCGGCATGCCAGCCTGCCTGGCCTGGCCTGGGCGGTGCTGGGCACGCTGTGCTTTTCCTGCGGGAACATGCTGTCTGCGTCGCTGCAGTCCATGGGCTGGCGGCCCGCACAGACCAATGCCTGGGGCATGCTGGCCGGCACGCTGCTGCTGACCGGCTATGCGCTGGTGGCAGGCCTGCCCTGGCGCTTCGATGCCAGCTGGACCTATGTGGGCTCCTGGCTGTACCTGGCCATTCCAGGCTCGGTGATTGCGTTCACGGCCTACCTGACCCTGGTGGGTCGGCTGGGCCCGGAGAAGGCGGCCTATGCGACGGTGCTGTTCCCCATTGTTGCGCTCAGCATCTCGGCCCTGTTCGAGGGCTATGTCTGGACGCCGCTGGCCGTGGGCGGGCTGCTGCTGGTGATGTTCGGAAACCTGCTGGTGTTCCGCCCGCCGCAATGGTTGCGGGGCGCTGCGCTCAAGGCCTGAAGGCCCGCCGCCTCACTGGCGCCAGCGCGCCAGCGCCTCTTCGTCGCTGACGCGCGCATCCACCCAGCGCGCGCCCTCGGGCGTCTGTTCCTTCTTCCAGAAAGGCGCCAGCGACTTGAGGTAGTCCATGATGTATTCGCAGGCCTGGAAGGCCATGCCCCGGTGCGATGCGGTGACGGCCACGAGCACGATCTGTTCCATGGGCTGCAGCGGGCCGATGCGGTGGATGACGCGCGCGCCATGGATGCCGAAGCGCTGGACCGCCTCGTCGATGATGGCCTCGATCGATTTCTCGGTCATGCCCGGGTAGTGCTCCAGCTCCATGCTGGCCACGGCGGCGCCCTCGTTGCGGTCACGCACCGTGCCGATGAAGCTGCAGACCGCGCCCACGCGCGCGTCGCCGCCGCGCAGGGCGGCGAGTTCGGCCGATACGTCGAAATCCTCGGTCTGGATGGATACACGGGCTGCTTGCATGCCCGCATTGTCGCAGGGCGGCGGCGCACCAGGGCGCACCAGGGACTGGCGAACGCGGTAGCATTGCCCTCCCCCGCCGCCGGCCTTTTGCTGCAGCGGGCCATGCATGGCCACACTCACGATCACCACCCCCGAATACACGCTCTACCCGTCGCCGCGCAACGAGCAGCGCGTGGTCTACGAGCATCAGCTGTTCGTGTCCCATCCCTACACCATCATCCATCTGCCCGACTACAACTTTCGCGGCAAGGCCACGCTGTTCGCAGCCCACCGCCTGGCCGACGGCAAGATGGGCCAGCTCGTGAGCTGCGAGCTGGCCGAGGACCTTGCACGCTTCGAGCGCCTGTTCGAACCCGATTGAGGCGCGCCATGGACGAGACCAGCCAGATACAGCCGCCGCCGAGCTTTGCCGCCCTGTATGCCGACCGGCACGGCCGGCTCAAGGCATCGATTGCAAACGTGGTCGGGCGCTATGAACTGTGCGAGGACCTGGCCAGCCACCTGGTCGAGCAGGCGCAGACGCTCTATCACTCCGGCAACTCCTCGGAGCAAGGCGTGCTGCTGGGCATGCACGCGGGCCTGGCGGCCGAGGGCTCCATCGTCAGCCCTGGCGAGGCGCGCTGGATCGTGCAGCGCCTGGCCGAGCTGCTGGAGTGGCAGGCACCGCTGCTGCCCGATGCATCACCCCCTCCCGGCGCCGACGGCGCAACCTGAAGGCCACCACTCTGGCGCTCAGGCACGCTACACTGCGCGCCATGCCTGCAATCTTTGCCTTCCCCACATGCCACGGTGATGCCGTGCGCCTGTGCCTGGGCAAAGCCTGCAAACCCCAGCTCGTCTGACCGGAGCTGAGGTTCCGTCCAGATGAGCGACGGAACCGGCCCGGCAGCCTCCATCTCCCCTTCCCGTATCCCTTCAGGCGCCTGCCTTTCCGCCCTCGGTCTGGCCGGTGGCTGCGTCCGGTCGTTCATTGTTTGAATCACCCGAAGGGATCTTCCATGTCTTTGCCTTCCACCACCTCGCCGCAAGCCCGATTCCAGGGGCTGTGGCTTCCGCTGGTCACGCCCTTTCTTCCTGGAGATGAGGCGGCGGTGGACCACGGGGCGCTGCGCGCCCTGGTGCAGCACTACAACGCCACCGGCATCGCCGGCTACGTGGCCTGCGGCTCGACCGCCGAGGCCGCCGCGCTGAGCGAAGCGGAGCACGATGCCGCCCTGTCCACCATCCTCTCAGCGGCCCAGGGCATGCCCGTGGTCATGGGCGTTTCGGACTGCCACCTGGGGCATGCGCTGGCCCGCGTTCAGGCACTGAACGCTCTGCCGCTGGCCGGCATTCTGGTGCCCGCGCCGCATTACATACGCCCGTCGCAGGCGGGGCTGCTGCAGTGGTTCACGGCGATTGCCGAGCGCAGCGCCCATCCGGTCATCGTCTATGACATTCCCTACCGCACCGGCGTGGTGCTGGAGCTGGCCACGCTGCGTGCGCTGGCCGCACATGAGCGCATCGTGGCCATCAAGGATTGCGGGGGCGATGCCGCCAAGACCCAGGCACTGATCGCCGATGGGCAACTGCAGGTGCTGGCTGGCGAAGACGCGCAGATCTTTTCCACGCTGGCCCTGGGCGGTGCGGGAGCGATTGCTGCCAGCGCGCACGCGCATACACGGCACTTCGTCGAGTTGATGCAATGCCTGGAGCGCGGCGACCTGCCCGCTGCCCGTGCGCTGTGGCAGCCGCTGCAGCCGCACATCGCCGCCTGCTTTGCCGAGCCCAATCCCGCACCCATCAAGGCCTTGCTGGCGCAGCAGGGCCGAATGCGGGCAACGCTGCGGGCGCCCATGCAGCCGGCATCGGCCGCGCTGGCGCAGCGGCTGGCTGGAATTCAGCTGCCGCTGCTGCCGTCTGCAGACGGTGTTGCAGAGCGCAGGTCGGCATAGCGGTTCAGGATGCGTTGCACCTGACCGTGCGTCCACTCGCCGCCCCGGGCCGCGGCAATGCCGCGGGCATTGAGTTCGGCGGCCATGGCGCGGTGCGTCAGGCCGCGCGCCTGCAGTTCGGCGAACAGCGCCTCATGCTGCTGGGCGAAGGCATCGGCCGTGGATTTGCGCTTTTCCACGGTGGCGCGCAGGTTGTCTGCGCCTGCGCGGCCCAGTTGCACGCCGCGCGCCTTGGCCTCGGACAGGGCCTTGCGCGTGCGCGCGCTGATGGCCTGGTCCACGGGCTTGTCGGTGGTCATTTGGATCAGCCTCCGGTCACGGGAGGGAAGAAAGCCACCTCATCTCCCTGGCGAATGGCGGCACCGGCATCGCACAGGACCTGGTTCAGCGCCATGCGCACGGCCTTGCCAGGGGCCAGCGCTTCGGCGGCTGCACCGCCACGCGCAATCAGTTCCTCACGCAGCGCGCCCACGGTGGCGGTCTCGGTGGACAGGGTTTCGCTGCCCGTGCCCAGGGCTTCGCGGATGGAGGCGAAATAGCGCACGGTAATGGTGATGGCGATGGGGACGGCCTGGCTCATGACAGCAGCTCCGAAAAGGCGATGAAGCGCACCCGGTCGCCCGGCGCAATGGCCTGGCCCGGCGGGTTGTCCACCACGCCATCGCCCCAGGCCGCCGAGGTCAGCACGCCCGAACTCTGGTTGCGGAACAGCTCCAGCCCGCCGCTGTCGTTGTAGCGCACGCGCAGGAATTCGCGGCGCTTGTCCCCGCGCGGCCAATGGAAGTCGGCGCGCACCTCGACCGAGCGCGGCAGCGCCTGCTGCACGCCCTGCAGGCGCAGCACGAAGGGGCGCACCAGCAAAAGGAAGGTGACGAAGCTGGAGACTGGATTGCCGGGCAGGCCGATGAAGTGGGCAAAGCCTTCGCCATCGCGGTTCACGCGGCCATAGGCGAAGGGCTTGCCGGGCTTGACTGCGATCTGCCAGAGGTCGAGCTGGCCCAGCGCCTGCACGGCGGGCTTGACATGGTCTTCCTCGCCGACAGACACCCCGCCGCTGGTCAGGATCAGGTCATGCGCGCGGGCCGCCTCGCGCAAGGCATCCACAGTGGCTTCGTGCCGGTCGGGGACGATGCCGAAGTCGGTGACCTCGCAGCCCATGCGCTGCAGCAGGGCGCGAAGGAAGAATCGGTTGCTGTTGTAGATGCTGCCGGGCGGCATCTGCTCGGGCGCCACGGTGCCCGGCATGACCAGCTCATCGCCTGTGGAGAACAGGGCCACGCGCGGCTTGCGTGCCACGCGCAAAGCGGCCAGGCCGATGCTGGCCGCCAGCCCCAGCTCGGCCGGCGACAGGCGCGTGCCGGCTGCGATGACGGTGGCGCCGCGCCGGATGTCTTCGCCAGAGCGGCGTATCCATTGCCCGGCCTCGGGCCGCGCCTTGATGCGCACGCGACCGTCTTCCAGGACTTCGCAGTCTTCCTGCATGACGATGGCATCGGCACCTTCGGGCACCGGAGCGCCCGTGAAGATGCGCGCCACCGTGCCCACGGCCAGCGGCTGGCCCATGGCGCCTGCGGGGATGCGCTGCGAGACGGGCAGCTCGGCATTGCCCTGGGTGCATTCGGCGCTGCGCACGGCGTAGCCGTCCATGGCGCTGTTGTCCTGGGGCGGCACTTGCAGCGGAGAGACGGCATCGGCCAGCAGCACACGGCCATCGGCATCGAAGCTGTCCACGGTGTCATCGCCGGCCAGCGGCAGTGCCTGGGCCAGCAATTCGGCCAGCGCTTCGTCAAGGGGCTTGAGCGGGGCTCGCATGGTGTTTTCCTAATTTCGAGGGAGGCCGGGGGCACGGTAGCGCAGTTGCTGCGCATGCTCCAGCAGCCATTGCAGTATCTGCCCTGGCGCATTGAGATCGAGCACGGGCTGGCGTGGCGGCTCTGGCAGGCGCTGCGGTGCGTCGGTGGCAATGGCCAGCACATGGGGGTCGTGCGGATACAGCGGCGCCTGGGTCTTGCCGGCGCTGGCGCGCTCGGGCTGGTCGCGCCAGATCTCTATCTTGGGCAGGTCGGCGTGCTTGAAGCCTTCGACCAGCACCCAATCCACGCGCGGATCGAGTTCGGCCAGCATGTCGTGCACCGACAGCTCCGCGGGATGGGGGAATTCGCGCATCAGCGCCAGACGGCGATCCGAGGCCAGCACCACTTCATAGGCGCCCGCCTTGCGGTGGCGCCAGCTGTCCTTGCCCTCGTGATCGACATCGAAATGGTGGTGGGCATGCTTGACCACCGAAACGCTGAGCCCCTGCGCACGCATCAGCGTGATCAGGGGCTCCACCAGGCTGGTCTTGCCCGAGCCCGAGTAGCCGGCGAAGCCGATGACCTTCATCGCCATGCACTCCTGCTGCGGACCTTTGGACAGCCCGGCTGCCGCATCAGTCGCAATGCCGGGCGATATAGGCCTTGACCTGCTCGGCGTCGGCCGGCAAGTCGGTCACGCGCTTGGGCAGGTCCTCGATGCCTTCGAACTTGGCCGGGCGATCGGGCAGGCGGCCCAGGGCCTCCTCGATGGTGGCGGCGAACTTGATGGGCAGTGCCGTCTCCAGCACGATCATGGGCACGCCGGCCTGCAGCTGCTCGCGCGCCACCTTGACGCCGTCGGCCGTGTGCGTGTCGATCATGGTGCCGAAGCGCTCGAAGGTATCGCGGATGGTGGCCAGGCGGTCGGCATGCGTGCTCTTGCCGCTGACGAAGCCGTAGCGGGCAGCAGCTTCCTGGAACAGCGGGTTGCCGCCCAGGTCGAAGCGGCCCTGGCGCGCCACGCCCTCGGCGAACAATTCGCGCGTGGCCTGGCCATCACGGCCCAGCAGGTCGAACACGAAGCGTTCGAAGTTGCTGGCCTTGGAGATGTCCATCGAGGGGCTCGACGTCTCGTAGGTATGTTCGCTGCCGCGCACCACGTAGGCGCCTGTGCGGAAGAACTCGTCGAGCACATCGTTCTCGTTGGTCGCCACCACCAGGCGCTCTATCGGCAGGCCCATCTGGCGCGCCACGTGGCCGGCGCAGATGTTGCCGAAGTTGCCGCTGGGCACCGTGAAGCTGACCTTCTGGTCATTGCTCTGCGTGGCCTGCAGGTAGCCGGCGAAGTAGTAGACGACCTGGGCCAGCAGGCGGGCCCAGTTGATCGAGTTGACCGTGCCGATCTTGTACTTCGCCTTGAAGGCGTGGTCGTTGGAGACGGCCTTGACGATGTCCTGGCAGTCGTCGAACACGCCCTCGATGGCGATGTTGTGGATGTTGGCATCCTGCAGGCTGAACATCTGGGCCTGCTGGAAGGGGCTCATGCGGCCGCGCGGGCTGGTCATGAACACGCGCACGCCCTTTTTGCCGCGCATGGCGTACTCGGCCGCGCTGCCGGTGTCACCGCTGGTGGCCCCCAGGATGTTCAGTTCCTCGCCACGGCGGCCCAGTTCGTACTCGAACAGGTTGCCCAGCAGCTGCATGGCCATGTCCTTGAAGGCCAGCGTGGGGCCGTTGGACAGGGCTTCGAGCCACAGGCCGTCTTCCAGCGGGCGCAGCGGCGTGATCTCGGCCGTGCCGAACACCTGCTGCGTATAGGTCTTGGCGCACAGGGCGCGCAGATCCTCGGCCGGGATGTCGTCGATGTACAGGCTCAGGATCTCGAAGGCCAGCGCTGCGTAGCCCTGCTCCTTGTAGATGCTGCGCAGCTCGCCCAGGCGGGCGGCATCGATCTGCGGATAGTGCTCGGGCAGGTACAGCCCGCCATCGGGAGCCAGGCCCTCGAGCAGGATGTCGCAAAAGCGCTTGCGGTCCGCGTGGCCGCGCGTGGAAAGATAAAGCATGTCGCTTCCTCGTCAGTATTCTGTGAGACGGGGCGCGGCCGATGCCAGGGATGCCGAGCAAGGGCCGCCCCGCAGCGAGGGCGTCGTCCCCCTCCCGCGTGCGAGAGAGGGGGAAGCGGCGCAGCCGCTCAGGGGGTGTCTTAGTTCAACTCTTCCTTGCGGATGCGGTTGATAGGGGCCAGCACCGTGGGCAGTTGCTGGATCTGGGCCAGGGCCGTGTCCATATCGCCTTCGCGCGTGGCATGGGTCAGGATGATCAGGTCGGTCTGCGGCACGCCCTGGCTGCCTTCGCTGTCGCCGCTCACTTCGCCGGCCTCTCGCTGCAGCAGGGCGTCGATGCTGATGCCCATGCCCGCGAGGATGCTGGTGATCTTGGCCAGCACACCGGCTTCGTCGGCCACGCGGATGCGCAGGTAGTAGCTGGTGACCACCTCGCTCATGGGCAGCACGGGCAGCTCGCCACCTGCGGCGACCAGCGTATTCGACTGGAAGGCCAGCGGGGGCACGCGGTGCTCGGGATCGGCCGTGTGCAGGCGGGCGATGTCCACCAGATCGGCGATCACGGCGCTGGCCGTGGGCTCGGAGCCCGCACCCTTGCCGTAGTACAGCGTGGTGCCCACGGCATCGCCATGGACGACGACGGCGTTCATCGCGCCTTCCACGTTCGCGATCAGGCGCTTGGTCGGCACCAGGCTGGGGTGCACGCGCAGCTCGATGCCCTTGTCCGTGCGCTTGGTGATGCCCAGCAGCTTGATGCGGTAGCCCAGTTGCTCGGCGTACTTGATGTCGGCCGCAGACAGCTTGGTGATGCCTTCCACATGCGCCTTGTCGAACTGCACGGGAATGCCGAAGGCGATGGCGCTCATCAGCGTGACCTTGTGGGCGGCGTCCACGCCTTCGATATCGAAGGTCGGATCGGCTTCGGCATAGCCCAGGCGCTGGGCTTCCTTGAGCACCACGTCGAAGTCCAGGCCCTTGTCGCGCATTTCGGACAGGATGAAGTTGGTCGTGCCGTTGATGATGCCGGCCACCCACTGGATCTGGTTGGCCGTCAGGCCTTCGCGCAGCGCCTTGATGATGGGGATGCCACCGGCCACGGCCGCTTCGTAGGCCACCATCACGCCCTTCTCGGCGGCGGCCTTGAAGATTTCGCTGCCATGCACGGCCAGCAGGGCCTTGTTGGCCGTGACCACATGCTTGCCGGCGGCAATGGCTTCCAGCACCAGGGCCTTGGCAATGCCGTAGCCGCCGATCAGCTCGATCACCACGTCGATCTCGGGGTTGGCGATGATCTCGCGCGCATCGCCGACCACCTTGGCCGTGTCGCCCACGACGGAGCGGGCGCGTTCCGTATCCAGGTCGGCCACCATGGCAATCTCAATACCGCGGCCCGCACGGCGGCGGATCTCTTCCTGATTGCGCTGCAGCACGTTGAAGGTGCCGCTGCCCACGGTGCCAATGCCCAGAAGGCCTACTTGGATCGGTTTCATAAACTACTTGCCAGTCAAAAAACGCTGCGGCGCCCAGAGGGTGCGCGCCGGCAGCCGGTAAAAAGCAATGGCCGGCGGAAGGCCCTCTCCTCCACCGGCCCGCACAGCTCAGCCGCGGTCCGTGCCGTGGCGCTTGCGGTATTTCTCGAGGAACACTGCGAGACGGCGGATGGCCTCGCGCAGGTCGGTGTCGTGCGGCAGGAAGACGATGCGGAAATGGTCGGGGTGCGGCCAGTTGAAGCCTGTTCCCTGCACCAGCATGACCTTGGTCTCTTGCAGCACTTCCAGGAAGAACGCCTGGTCATCCTTGATCGGGTAGATCTCGGGGTCCAGGCGCGGGAACATATACAGCGCGGCTTGCGGCTTGACGCAGCTCACGCCGGGGATTTCGGTGATCAGCTTGTGGGCCAGATCGCGCTGCACGCGCAGCCGGCCGCCCTCCTGCACCAGCTCGTCGATGCTCTGGTGGCCGCCCAGCGCCGTCTGCACGGCCCATTGGCCGGGCACATTGGCGCACAGGCGCATGTTGGAGAGCATGTTCAGGCCCTCGATATAGTCCCGGGCCGCCTTCTTGTCGCCCGAGACCACCATCCAGCCGGCGCGGTAGCCGCAGCTGCGATAGGCCTTGGACAGCGAGTTGAAGGTCAGCGTCAGCACATCGGTGGACAGGCTGGCGAGCGGCGTGTGCACCACGTCGTCGTACAGCACCTTGTCATAGACCTCGTCGGCAAAGATCACCAGGCCATGCTCGCGGGCCAGCGCCACGATGCTTTGCAGCAGCTGCTTGCTGTACAGGGCGCCCGTGGGGTTGTTGGGATTGATGACGACGATGCCCTTGGTGCGCGGCGTGATCTTGGCGCGGATATCTTCCAGGTCGGGCATCCAGCCGTTGGACTCGTCACACATATAGTGCACGGGCGTGCCGCCCGACAGGCTGGTGACGGCGGTCCACAGCGGATAGTCGGGCGCCGGCAGCAGCATCTCGTCGCCGTCGTCCAGCAGCGCGTTCGTGGCCAGGCTGATCAGCTCGGATGCGCCATTGCCCAGGTAGATATCGTCCAGTGTCACGCCCAGGATGCCCTGGCGCTGGGTCTCGTGCATCACGGCCTTGCGCGCCGCGAAGATGCCCTTGCTGTCCGAGTAGCCTGCCGAATTGGGCAGGTTGCGGATCATGTCCTGCTGCACTTCCTCGGGGGCATCGAAGCCGAACACGGCCAGGTTGCCGATATTGAGCTTGATGATCTTCTGCCCGTCCTCTTCCATCTTCTTCGCCGCGTCCATGATGGGCCCGCGGATGTCATAACAGACGTTGGCTAGTTTTGCGGATTTGAGAACGGTTTTCATGCTGAGAATATGAAAGTGGCCGGCGCGGGCTTGCGGCCTTCATGCACGCCAAAGTGCCCCATGCACCCTGGTGAAACCTATAATTTGACCACAGTTCCGCAATGCAGCATCGCCCTGGCCCCGGCCATGTGGCGGCCACCCCCATCGCGCAGACCGCGCCACCCTCATCCATGAAATTCCACGCCGACAAATCCGAAGCACAGAGCATCACGGGCTATGGCCCCGGCTGGGTCGCCGTGGACAGGGAAAAATTCGAGCACAGCCTGCTGGTCGGCGCCAAGGGCCTGCGCCAGGCCTGGGACTGCGTCCGCTTCGAGGACCTGACGCCCGAGCATTTCGAGGCGCTGTCCCAACTGGATGCCGAGGTCATCATCCTGGGCAGCGGCCAGCGCAACCGCTTCCCGCCGGCGGCCTGGCTGCGCCCCCTCATGGCCCGGCGCATAGGCCTGGAAAGCATGGACACGCAGGCCGCGTGTCGCACCTACAACATCCTTGCCAGCGAAGGCCGTAACGTCGTCGCGGCCCTACTCTTGGAGTAGACTCCTGCCCCCCTGATTGGGTGAAATCCCGTTTTCAGGGTAAAATTGCAGGTTGCGGTTGGGGGCATTTCCGATAAAAGCAAAAACACAAACACGGCCCTCGGCATTTCAACGACTACACCCGAGAGATATAAGCGCATGGCGATCGTTGTCAACAAACCCCTTCCCGAATTTGAAGCCAACGCTACCGGCGGGATCAAGGTGACCAACACCTCCCACACGGGCCAGATTCTGATCCTGTATTTCTACCCAAAGGACAATACGCCTGGCTGCACCACTGAAGCCATGCAGTTCCGCGACAAGTACAAGGACTTCGTGAAAGCTGGTGCCACCGTGTTTGGCGTCTCGCGCGACAACATGAAGTCGCACGACGACTTCAAGGAAAAGCTGGAACTGCCGTTCGAGCTCATCGCCGATACGGAAGAGAAGATGTGCCACATGTTCGGCGTGGTCAAGAACAAGATCATGTACGGCAAGAAGGTGAAGGGCATCGAGCGTTCCACCTTCCTGGTGGGCACCGATGGCCTGCTGGTGCAGGAATGGCGCGGCCTGAAGGTCCCCGGCCACGTTGACGAGGTGCTCAAGGCTGTCAAGACCCTGAAGGCACTGAAGCAGGCCGCCTGATAGCGACAATCTGACAGGCGACAAAGCGCCGGCCGACATATTCAGGCCATCAGCCTATGCATAATGGGACGATGCCTCTTAGCAAAGACGCTTTTCCCTGTCACCCCACCAAAGCCGCCTCGGTTTCCAGGCGGCTTTGTGCTTTTTGATCCCTGTTGAGGAACGGTTCGTCCACTATGCCCCTGCCCCCCGCACCCGGCCGCCGTGCCGCCAAGCTCTCCCCCGAAGCCTTTCTTCCCGTGCGCGGTGCCCAGCACGCAGACCCCCTGCCCGCTGACGATCTTCCCGATGCAGCCGAGGCCGTAGCTGCCGCCGCGACGCGCAAGCGCAAGCCGGCCCCAGCCGCCGCCTCCAACAACACCGCTACAACTGCAAAGCCCGCACCGGCGCGCGGCCGCAATACCAAGCCCGCAGCACCGGCACCGGCTCCTGCGCCCGCGACTGCAGCCCCGGCCAATCGGCAGCGCCGCGCAACCGACAACTCCAACGCAACGGCAGCGCCGTCCAGCGCCCGCTCGGCCAAAAGGTCCTCCACAGAAGCCAAGCCGGCAGCATTGCTGGCAGCGCCGGTTCGCCCGCGCCGCACGCGCACAGGGCCAAAGACGCTGTTTGTACTCGACACCAACGTGCTGCTGCACGACCCGACAAGCCTGTTCCGCTTCGAGGAACACGACATCTTCCTGCCCATGGTGGTGCTGGAAGAACTCGACGGCCACAAGAAGGGCATGACCGAAGTGGCGCGCAACGGCCGCCAGGTCAGCCGCACGCTGGATTCGCTGGTCGCCTCCCAGCCCTCCGAAACGCTGGACAAGGGCCTGCCGCTGAATGCCACGGGCCAGCGCAGCGCCACGGGCATGCTGTATTTCCAGACGGAACCGCTGGAGACCTCGCTGCCCGACAGCCTGCCCCAGGGCAAGGCGGACAACCAGATCCTGGGCGTGGTCGCCGCGCTGCGCAAGAAGTTCAGCGAGCGCGAAGTCGTGCTGGTGTCCAAGGACATCAACATGCGCGTCAAGGCACGCGCGCTGGGCCTGGCGGCCGAGGACTACCAGAACGACAAGGTACTGGACGACGGCGACCTGCTGTACGCAGGCGCCCTGGCCCTGCCCCAGGACTTTTGGGCCAAGGCGGGCAAGAACGTCGAGAGCTGGCAGGAAGGCGCCATCACCTACTACCGCATCAGCGGCGCCATCGTCGACCAGCTGATGATCAACCAGTTCGTCTACCACGAGGCACCGGGCGAGCCCAGCCTGTTCATGCGCGTGACCGAGATCCGCGACAAGACGGCCGTGCTCAAGACGCTCAAGGACTTCGGCAACCCCAAGTACGCCGTCTGGGGCGTCACGGCGCGCAACCGCGAACAGAACTTCGCGATGAACCTGCTGATGAACCCGGACATCGACCTGGTCACGCTGACCGGCACGGCCGGCACCGGCAAGACCCTGCTGGCCCTGGCCGCCGGCCTGTCCCAGGTGCTGGACGATCGCCGCTACACCGAGATCATCATGACGCGCGCCACGGTGAGCGTGGGTGAGGACATCGGCTTCCTGCCCGGCACCGAGGAAGAGAAGATGGGCCCCTGGATGGGCGCCCTCGACGACAACCTCGAATTCCTGGCCAAGGGCGATGGCGGCAATGCCGGCGAATGGGGCCGCGCGGCCACCAATGAGCTGATCCGCAGCCGCATCAAGATCAAGAGCATGAACTTCATGCGCGGCCGCACCTTCCTGAACAAGTACGTCATCATCGACGAGGCCCAGAACCTGACGCCCAAGCAGATGAAGACCCTGATCACGCGCGCCGGCCCCGGCACCAAGATCATCTGCATGGGCAATCTGGCGCAGATCGATACGCCCTACCTGACCGAAGGCTCCTCGGGCCTGACCTACGCCGTGGATCGCTTCAAGGGCTGGCCGCACAGCGGCCACATCACGCTGGCGCGCGGCGAGCGTTCGCGCCTGGCAGACTTCGCCAGCGAGGTGCTCTAAGCCATGGCGATCAGCTGGATCACCGCGTTGAAGCTGGTGCCCTGGGGCGATGTCATCGAGGCCACGCCCCAGGTCGTCAAGGCCGCCAAGAACCTGCTGCGCAAGAAGGACGCTGCGCAGGAGCTCGATGCACAGCATCCTGCGGCCGTCGAGCCGCTGGCACCGCCGCGCTCGGCTGGCGAACAGGCGCTGCAGCTGATCCAGGCCCAGGACGCACGCATCGTGCAACTGGAACAATCCCAGCGCCAGTCGCTGGAGTTGATCGAAAAGCTGGCGGAGCAGAACGCCCAGATCGTGGCCACCGTGGGCGCGCTGCGCACGGGCGCCCAGCGGCTGGCCTGGGCATGCGCCATCCTTGGCGTCTGCGCGGCGGGCCTGCTGATCCAGGTCTGGCGCATGTAGATCGCCAACCACCCAAAGCAAACGGCCCCTCGGGGCCGTTTTTCATTGCGGGCACAAAGCCGGGGTATTCCGGTCAGTACTCGTCGCCGCCACCGTAGCCCACAGCCAGGTTCTCGAAGCGCGTCTGGTTCTTCTGGAAGAACACCTTCACCGTCCCCGTGGGACCGTTACGCTGCTTGCCGATGATGACTTCGGCAATGTTCGGCTCCTTGCTGTCCTTGTTGTAGTAGTCATCACGGTAGATGAACATGATGATGTCGGCATCCTGCTCGATGGCGCCCGATTCGCGCAGGTCGGACATCATGGGACGCTTGTCGGTGCGCTGCTCCACCGAGCGGTTGAGCTGGGACAGGGCAATCACCGGGCACTGCAGTTCCTTGGCCAGCATTTTCAGGCCCCGCGAAATCTCGCCCAGCTCGGTCGCACGGTTGTCGGAACTGGCAGCCGAGCCCGAGCCGCTCATCAGCTGCAAATAGTCCACCACGATCAGGCCCAGCTTGCCGCAGGTGCGCGCCAGGCGCCGCGCATTGGCGCGCAGTTCCGTGGGGGACAGGCCCGGTGTCTCGTCGATGTGCAGGGATACCGTGCGCAGCCGCTCGATGGCTTCCGTCAGGCGCGGCCACTCGTCGTCGTTGAGCTTGCCCGTGCGCAGATTGCCCTGGTTGACGCGGCCGATGGAGCCGACGATACGAACCGCCAGCTGGGCCGCGCCCATTTCCATGGAGAAAATGGCGACCGGCAGGCCCTCGTTGAGCGCCACATGCTCGGCGATATTCACCGCAAACGAGGTCTTGCCCATCGAGGGACGGGCAGCCAGCACCACCAGGTCACCGGCCTGCAGGCCGCTGGTCATGCGGTCCAGATCGACGAAACCCGTGGGCACGCCGGTCACATCCATGGGGTTGTCAGCCATCTCCTGGACACGGTCCAGCAGGTCCACCACCAGCGTGTCGAGCGACTGAAAGCCCTGCTTGTTGCGCGCACCCTCCTCGCCGATGGCCAGGATTTTTTGCTCAGCCTCGTCCAGGATGCGATCGACCGTCTTGCCCTGCGGATTGAATGCATTGGTGGCGATGTCGTCGCTGGCAGTCACCAGTTTGCGCAGGATGGAGCGCTCCCGCACGATCTCCGCATAGCGCCGGATGTTGGTGGCGCTGGGCACGTACTGCGCCAGCTGGTTCAGGTACAGCAGGCCGCCGATTTCCTCGGCCTTGCCCATGCTCTGCAAATGCTCGTAGACCGTGATCACGTCGGCCGGCTTGCTGCCGTTGATCAGCTTGCCGATGGCCTCGTAGATCAGCTTGTGCTCATGGCGGTAGAAATCACCATCCACCAGCAGATCACCAACACGCTCCCAGGCGTTGTTGTCCAGCAGCAGCCCCCCTAGAACGCTGGACTCGGACTCCATCGAATGCGGCGGCACGCGCAACTGGGCCACCTGCTGGTCGCCAGCAGGCAGCGGTGCGAACGCATCATCGAGATCGAGCGGGGGCATTACGGACGACATGGAATTCCTGGAGATGAGCCCGCCATCGTAGCGGCTGGCAAAAGGCCGCGCCACCCGGCGTCATCACCCTGGCACGGCAAAGCAAAAAGCCGCCCTAAGGCGGCTTTTTGGTGATACGGGACAAGCCCCGGATCAGGAGTGGTCGCCGTAGACCGACACCGTCACTTCGACGCTGACGTCGGTGTGCAGTGCCACGACCACGGTGGCGTCGCCCACGGTCTTGATGGGACCGTTGACCAGGCGAACTTGCGACTTGGCAACGGCAAAGCCGGCCTTGGTCAGTTCTTCGGCGATGTCGGCGTTGGTCACCGAGCCGAACAGGCGGCCGTCAACGCCAGCCTTCTGGGTCAGCTTGACGTTTGCGCCATTGAGCTTTTCGCCCAGTTGCTGAGCAGCAGCCAGCTTTTCAGCCGCTTGCTTTTCCAGTTCGACGCGCTTGGCTTCGAACTCGGCCTTGGCGGAAGCCGTGGCACGACGGGCAGCGCCCGTGGGGATCAGGAAGTTGCGGGCGTAGCCGTCTTTGACCTTGACGATGTCGCCGAGGCCACCGAGGTTCACAACCTTGTCGAGCAGAATGACTTGCATGGTTGTATTCCTTAGATCTTGTGCTGGTCAGAGTAAGGAACCAGAGCCAGGAAGCGGGCGCGCTTGATGGCCGTGTTCAGCTGACGCTGGTAGATGGCGCGCGTGCCGGTCAGGCGAGCGGGCACGATCTTGCCGTTTTCACCGATGAAGTCACGCAGGGTGTCCACATCCTTGTAGTCGATTTCTTCGACGCCGGCGACGGTGAAGCGGCAGAAGCGCTTGCGCTTGAACAGCAGCGACTGCGTGTTGCGCTTGGGGCGCTTGTCCTTGTTGAATTTCTTGAACGTGGCCATTTCTGGACCTCTTGAAAATTAGTTTTGTTGAATGTCCTGGATGTGGAAAACCAGCAATTTGCCGTTGCGGGGCGTTGCCAGGAAGCCCTGGAACTTCCACTGGCTGCCGAGCGCCTGGCGGGCCAGCTTTTCAGCCAGCGCGCCAAAGGCCACCGCCTTGACAGATGCCGTCACGCTGCGTTCGCTTCCTGCTTCCTTTTGCCGCGACGCGTGTTCGAGTCGCAGTTCAAGGGCGGGCAGCCCTGCCGGCGTGTAGCGCAGTGCTTGAAGCTCTGCGATGGCGGCCGTCAGTGCAACGTGGTTCTCCACTCCTTCAGGTTCTGAAAGGGCTGGGCTCAGGCCTGTTCGGTCTGGCTGGCCTTGCGGGCTTCTTCACGCTCGACGGTCTTCATCATCGAGGAAGGCGCAGTGTCGGCCTTCTTCTTCTGAACCGTCAGGTGACGCAGCACGGCATCGTTGAACTTGAAGGCATGCTCCAGCTCAGCCATCACAGCCTGGTCGGCTTCGATGTTCAGGCACAGGTAGTGGGCCTTGGCGAGCTTGTTGATCATGTAAGCCAGTTGGCGACGGCCCCAGTCCTCTTCGCGATGGACCTTGCCACCGCCAGCGGTGATCATGCCCTTGTAGCGTTCCAGCATGGCGGGAACCTGCTCGCTCTGATCCGGGTGGATCAACAAAACGATTTCGTAATGACGCATATCGACTCCTTTTGGGAAAACGCCGCCCACTGCGTCTTGTAGCGGTGCGGCAAGGCAAAGCATTGGATTCTAGCGCAGCCCTCTTCCATCTGTACACTCCGCACTGCCCGAGACCCCGGATTCGTGTGGGGCTTTTGCCCCTTCGCCCGGCTTTTGCCCCCACCGTGTGCACCTGCAGTGCGCATGCACAGGCACAAAGCCCTTGAAAATACACCGATCCGCTCGCATCTCGATTCAAGATCGTGCAATCGCCAAGCCTGGCCTCCAGCGCGGCGATCTTTTTGTTTTGTAGCTGAAGTCTCCATCCATGTCCGAACAAAACTCCAACCCCTTTCAAGACGCAGCCCCGGAAGAAATCGAAGCCGCCATGGCGGCCAACGCCGCCGACGAGCTGCAGCGCCTGCAGGCCGAGCTGGCCGAACTCAAGGCCAAGAGCGCCGAGCTGGCCGACCAGTTCCTGCGCGCCAAGGCCGAGGCAGAGAATGTGCGCCGCCGCGCGGAAGACGAAGTCTCCAAGGCCCGCAAGTTCAGCATCGAGAGCTTTGCCGAAAGCCTGCTGCCCGTCTGCGACAGCCTGGATGCCGCACTGGCCATCCAGCAGGCCACGCCGGAGCAGCTGCGCGAAGGCGCCGACGCCACGCTGCGCCAGCTGACCTCGGCCCTGGAGCGCAACAAGGTCGTGACCATCAACCCGGCAGCCGGCGAGAAATTCGACCCCAACCTGCACCAGGCCATCAGCATGGTGCCTGCCCAGCAGGAAGCCAACACCGTGGTGTCGGTGCTGCAAAAGGGCTACCTGATTGCCGACCGTATCCTGCGCCCGGCCCTCGTGACCGTGGCCCAGCCCCAGTAAGCGTGCGCTCACGGCATCGCTGACAAAAAAGAGGCAAAGCCCCTTGAAGCAGCGCCTGCCGGCCACAAGTTAGCAGTCATTCAAACATTTCACAGAACGCGGAGAGAACTCAAAATGGGAAAAATCATCGGTATTGACCTGGGCACCACCAACAGCTGCGTGGCCATCATGGACGGCAACACCACGCGCGTGATCGAGAACAGCGAAGGTGCACGCACCACGCCGTCGATCATTGCCTACCAGGAAGACGGCGAGATCCTCGTCGGCGCCTCGGCCAAGCGCCAGGCCGTCACCAACCCCCGCAACACCATCTACGCCGCCAAGCGCCTGATCGGCCGCAAGTTCGACGAGAAGGAAGTGCAAAAGGACATCGACCTGATGCCCTACACCATCTCGCGTGCCGACAACGGCGACGCCTGGGTGGAAGTGCGCGGCCAGAAGCTGGCCCCGCCGCAGATTTCCGCCGAAGTGCTGCGCAAGATGAAGAAGACCGCCGAGGACTACCTGGGCGAGCCCGTGACCGAGGCCGTGATCACCGTGCCCGCGTACTTCAACGACGCCCAGCGCCAGGCCACCAAGGATGCCGGCCGCATCGCCGGCCTGGAAGTCAAGCGCATCATCAACGAGCCCACGGCAGCTGCGCTGGCCTTCGGCCTGGACAAGATCGACAAGGGCGACCGCAAGATCGCGGTGTATGACCTGGGCGGCGGCACGTTTGACGTGTCCATCATCGAAATCGCCGATGTGGACGGCGAAAAGCAGTTCGAAGTGCTGTCCACCAACGGCGACACGTTCCTGGGCGGCGAAGACTTCGACCAGCGCATCATCGACTACATCATCACCGAGTTCAAGAAGGACCAGGGCGTTGATCTGGCCAAGGACGTGCTGGCCCTGCAGCGCCTGAAGGAAGCCGCCGAGAAGGCCAAGATCGAGCTGTCGAACTCGGCCCAGACCGACATCAACCTGCCCTACATCACGGCCGATGCCTCGGGTCCCAAGCACCTGAACATCAAGCTGACCCGCTCCAAGCTGGAAAGCCTGGTCGAAGACCTGATCGAGCGCACCATTGCGCCCTGCCGCACGGCCATCAAGGACGCAGGCGTGTCCGTGTCCGACATCGATGACGTGATCCTGGTCGGCGGCATGTCCCGCATGCCCAAGGTGCAGGAGAAGGTCAAGGAATTCTTCGGCAAGGAACCCCGCAAGGACGTGAACCCCGACGAAGCCGTGGCCGTGGGCGCCGCCGTGCAGGGCCAAGTTCTGTCGGGTGACCGCAAGGACGTGCTGCTGCTGGACGTGACGCCGCTGTCGCTGGGCATCGAGACGCTGGGTGGCGTGATGACCAAGATGATCACCAAGAACACCACCATCCCGACGAAGTTCGCACAGACCTTCTCGACGGCCGACGACAACCAGCCGGCCGTGACCATCAAGGTGTTCCAGGGTGAGCGCGAGATGGCTTCGGGCAACAAGATGCTGGGCGAGTTCAACCTCGAAGGCATTCCGCCCGCAGCGCGTGGCGTGCCCCAGATCGAAGTGGCCTTTGACATCGACGCCAACGGCATCCTGAACGTGTCCGCCAAGGACAAGGCCTCGGGCAAGGAAAACAAGATCACCATCAAGGCGAACTCGGGCCTGTCCGAGGACGAGATCCAGAAGATGGTGAAGGACGCCGAGCTGAACGCAGCCGACGACAAGAAGAAGCTGGAACTGGTCCAGGCCCGCAACCAGGGCGAAGCTGCCGTGCACAGCGTCAAGAAGAGCCTGGGCGAGCATGGCGACAAGCTCGACGCTGGCGAGAAGACCGCCATCGAGAGCGCCGTCAAGGACTTGGAAGAGGCCCTCAAGGGCGAGGACAAGGACGCCATCGACGCCAAAACCACGGCGCTGATGACGGCCAGCCAGAAGCTCGGCGAGAAGATGTACGCCGATGCGCAGGCAGCCGGCGGCCCCGAGGCAGCAGCAGCCGCCGCAGCGGCCGGTGCAGCAGGCGCCTCGGCCGGTGCAGCAGCCGCTGACGACAACGTCGTTGACGCCGAAGTCAAGGAAGTCAAGAAGGACTGAACCCAGCGCGTGGTCCCTTGACGACCGCTTGCCGCCGCGCTCGGCCCTGCCAAGGGGCTGACGCGGCGTTCCTGTTCTCACTGACTGGCTAGCAAACACCATGTCCAAACGCGATTTTTACGAGGTCCTCGGCGTTGCCAAGAACGCCTCGGACGACGACATCAAGAAGGCTTATCGCAAGCTGGCGATGAAGTACCACCCTGACCGCAACCAGGGGGATGCTGCAAGCGGGGCGGAAGAGAAATTCAAGGAGGCCAAGGAGGCCTACGAGATGCTCTCCGACAGCAACAAGCGCGCGGCCTACGACCAGTACGGCCATGCGGGCGTGGACCCCAACCGCGGCATGGGCGGCGGCGCCGAAGGCTTTGGTGGCTTTGCCGAAGCCTTTGGCGACATCTTTGGCGACATGTTCAACCAGGGTGGCGGCAGACGCGGCGGCGCCGGTGGCGGCCGCCAGGTCTACCGCGGCAACGATCTCAGCTACGCCATGGAGATCACGCTGGAGGAAGCCGCCCACGGCAAGGATGCGCAGATCCGCATCCCCAGCTGGGATGGCTGCGACACCTGCCACGGCAGCGGCGCCAAGCCCGGCACCAGCGCCAAGACCTGCACCACCTGCAACGGCATGGGCAGCGTGCAGATGCGCCAGGGCTTCTTCAGCGTGCAGCAGACCTGCCCGCACTGCCGGGGCACGGGCAAGATCATTCCCGAGCCCTGCACCAGCTGCGGCGGCCAGGGCAAGGTCAAGCGCCAGAAGACACTGGAAGTGAAGATTCCTGCCGGCATCGACGACGGCATGCGCATCCGTTCCTCCGGCAATGGCGAACCCGGCACGAATGGCGGGCCTGCGGGCGATCTCTACATCGAGATCCGCATCAAGGACCACGACATCTTCGAGCGCGACGGCGACGACCTGCACTGCAACGTGCCCGTGAGCTTCATCACGGCGGCGCTCGGCGGCGAGATCGAGGTACCCACCCTGTCGGGCAAGGCGGCCATCGACATCCCCGAAGGCACCCAGGCCGGCAAGCAGTTCCGCCTGCGCGGCAAGGGCATCAAGGGCGTGCGCTCCAGCTATCCCGGCGACCTTTACTGCCACATCGTGGTCGAGACGCCCGTCAAGCTGACCGAGTACCAGCGCAAGCTGCTGCGCGAGCTGGAGGAATCGCTCAAGAAGGGCGGCGCCAAGCATTCGCCCAGCGGCGAGAGCTGGACCGACAGGCTCAAGAGCTTCTTCAGCTGATGCGGCACTGAGCCCCCAACAAAAACGCCTCTTCCGAGGCGTTTTTCATTGGTGCATGCTCAACAGGACTCAGGGAGCGGGTTTGGCCTTCCAGGCCGCCGCCTGGCGCTCGGTGCGTGCACGCTCGGCCGCGCTCAGCGGCTGGGCCATGCTGTCACGCTTGGCGGCCAGCGAGCTGTCCCTGCCCGCCGCCAGCAGCATCCAGAAATAGGCCTGGGACGGGCTGCGCTCCACGCCCTTGCCCGACGCATAAAGGCTGGCGAGATTGGACTGCGCCAGCGCGTCGCCCTGCTGGGCGGCACGCTCCAGCCAGCGCGCGGCCTTCTCGTCGCTGGCGGGCACGCCCTGGCCATTGGCATACAGCACGCCCAGGTTGGACTGGGCTGCGGCATTGCCCTGCTCGGCCGCCTTCTCCAGCCAGTGGGCGGCCTGCGCCATGTCGCGATCGACCACGCCACCCTCGGCATAGAGCATGCCGGCATTGAATTGCGCATCGGCATGGCCCTGGCCTGCCGCCGCCACAAACCAGCGCAGCGCCTGCGCCACGTCCTCGGCCACGCCCCGGCCCGTGGCATACATCACGCCCAGGCTGTACTGACCGGCCGCTTCACCTTGCTCGGCCGAGCGCTGGAACCACTGCACGGCCTGCGCGGGGTCCTTGGCGGCTCCGCGCCCCTCGGCCAGCATCAGGCCCAGGTTGTTCTGGGCCACGGCATCGCCCTGCTCGGCAGCCTTGCGATACCACTGCACGGCCTGGGCATCGTCACGCGCCACGCCACGGCCATTCGCATACATCAACCCCAGGTCGGACTGGGCTGGCGCATAGCCCTGCTGCGCAGACTTCTCATACCACTGGGCCGCCGTCTCGGCACTCAGGGCAACGCCCTGGCCGCGCTTGTACAGAGAACCCAGCGCGTACTGGGCGCTGGCCTCGCCCTGCTCGGCATGCTGGTGCAGCGCTGCGACCTCGGCCGCGCTCAGGCCGGGCTCGCCCTTGGGGGCATGGCCCACTGCGGCTGCGGCAGTACCGGCCGCAACGGCCCCTGCCGCCACGCCAGCGGCGGCGGCCTTGGCCGGCGCATTGCGGGTTGAAGAGGGCGCCGACTTGCCCCCGGTCTTGACGGCGGCCTTGCCCGCTGGCCTGGCTGCCGCTTTGGCTGCAGGTCTGGCTGCAGGTTTGGCCGGTGCCTTAGCACCGCTCTTGGCCGTGTTCTTCGCTGGCGGCTGCGGCTTGGCAGACGCCGGGACGGCCATGCAGGACAGGGCTGCGGCCAGCAGCAATGACAGGCCTGCAGGCAGGGCTCGCAGGCCCGTCGGATATCGATCGTTCATATGCTCTTATTTTTGCAGCAATCCATGCAGGCGACTGGCGCAAAGATTGACAAATTCTTTCAGTATGCAACCGGCTTTCCGGCGGGCATGGCTGCCCGCAGCCATCGCCACGAGGCATGACCCCCATCTCCATGAAATCGCACGACATCACCAAAGACATCGCGCTTGAAGATGACAGGTCGATGACTTGTGCGAGAAAATCCATCCAACTTCTCCTAATGAGAAGCCTGAACCCCACCACATGAAGAATTCAGAGCGCAGTTTTGCACGGCGCATAGACCTTACCTCCTTGCAGCTGTTCGTGGCTGTCTGCGAACTTGGCAGCATCGGCCGCGCGGCCGAGCGCGAGTTCATTGCAGCCTCGGCGGTGAGCAAGCGCCTGTCCGATCTCGAAGCCACGGTGGACACAGCCCTGCTGTACCGACACAGCCGTGGCGTGACCTTGACGCCGGCCGGCGAAAGCCTGCTGCACCATGCCCGCAACGTGCTGTACGGCCTGGAGCGCATGCAGGGCGAGCTGTCCGAGTACGCCGATGGCGTGCGCGGCCATGTGCGCATCCATGCCAACATGTCTGCCATCGTGCAGTTCCTGCCGGAAGACCTGGGCGTGTTCGCGCGCAAGCACGGCCAGGTCAAGATCGACCTGCAGGAGCAGCTCAGCCCCGCCGTACTGGCTGCCGTACAGGAAGGCACGGCCGACATCGGCATCTGCTCCATGGCGTACATGCCGCTGGGCAATGGCCAGGCCACTCCCGTACTGCAGCACCGCCCCTACCGCGAGGATCGCCTGGTCGTCGTGGTCCCCGAGCAGCACGCGCTGGCGCACAGCGACAGCGTGGCCTTTGCCGATGTGCTCGAATGGGACATCGTCAGCCTGCAGGCCGGCTCCTCCATCAGCCTGGCCATGCGTGCGGCTGCCGCACAGGCGGGGCATGCGCTGCACCAGCGCATCCAGGTCACCAGCCTGGATGCCATGTGCCGCATGATCGACAACGGCCTGGGCGTGGGACTGATCCCCGACCGCGCCTTCGAGCTCATGCACGGCGTGGGCCATCTGCGTGCACTGGAGCTCAGCGACGACTGGGCTCGGCGCGAGCTGAGCATCGTGGCGCGTGACTTCGACGCGCTACCCGTCACGGCCCGCCTGCTGGTCGAGCACCTGAGCCCGCCGGCCAGCGCATCCTGAAGGCCACTTGGCCGCTGGATGTCCCCAAAAATTTCCCCACGACACCAACCATTCGAGAACGCCATGGGACGCACCCTCTACGACAAGATCTTCGACGAGCACGTCATCCACACCGAGGATGACGGCACCGCCGTCCTCTACATCGACCGCCACCTGGTGCACGAAGTCACCAGCCCCCAGGCCTTCGAAGGCCTACGCATGGCCGGCCGCAAGCTGTGGCGCATCAGCTCCGTGGTCGCCACGGCCGACCACAACACCCCCACCGACGGCTGGGAGCGCGGCTATGACGGCATTGCCGACCCGATCAGCAAGGAACAGATCACCACACTGAACACCAACATCGGCGAGTTCGGCTCTGCGGCCTTCTTCCCCTTCATGGACAAGGGTCAGGGCATCGTCCACGTCATGGGCCCCGAGCAGGGCGCCACCCTGCCCGGCATGACCGTGGTCTGCGGCGACAGCCACACGTCCACGCATGGCGCCTTCGGCGCACTGGCCCACGGCATCGGCACGTCCGAGGTCGAGCACGTGATGGCCACCCAGACCCTGCTGGCCAAGAAGGCCAAGAACATGCTGATCAACGTCAGCGGCAAGGCTGCCCCCGGCATCACGGCCAAGGACATCGTGCTGGCCATCATCGGCAAGATCGGCACGGCCGGCGGCACGGGCTACACCATCGAGTTCGCCGGCGAAGCCATCCGTGACCTGAGCATGGAAGGCCGCATGACGGTCTGCAACATGGCCATCGAAGGCGGCGCGCGCGCAGGCCTGGTGGCCGTGGACGACAAGACCATCCAGTACGTCAAGGGCCGCCCACTGGCCCCCACCGGCGCCGAATGGGATGCCGCCGTCTCCTACTGGAAGACGCTGCACTCCGATGCCGATGCGAAGTTCGACCGCGTGGTCGAGCTGCAGGCCAGCGAGATCGTGCCTCAGGTCACCTGGGGCACCTCGCCCGAGATGGTGCTGGGCGTGGATGCCCGCGTGCCGGACCCCGACAAGGAAAAGGATGCCAGCAAGCGCGGCGCCATCGAACGCGCGCTGACCTATATGGCGCTGGAGCCCGGCAAGGCGATCGACGACATCTTCGTGGACAAGGTCTTCATCGGCTCGTGCACCAACAGCCGCATCGAAGACATGCGCGAGGCCGCCGCCGTGGTCAAGAAGCTGGGCCAGAAGGTGGCGCGCAACATCAAGCTGGCCATGGTCGTGCCCGGCTCCGGACTGGTCAAGGAACAGGCCGAGCGCGAAGGCCTGGACCAGATCTTCAAGGCGGCAGGCTTTGAATGGCGCGAGCCCGGCTGCTCCATGTGCCTGGCCATGAATGCCGACCGCCTGGAGCCCGGCGAGCGCTGCGCCTCCACCAGCAACCGCAACTTCGAAGGCCGCCAGGGCGCGGGCGGACGCACCCACCTGGTGAGCCCCGCCATGGCTGCGGCCGCCGCCATCCACGGCCACTTCGTGGACATCCGCAGGTTCTCCTGATCCGATCCCGCAACTGCCCCGCCTGCACACCATGAAGCCCTCCTTCTCGATCCTCCTGATCGGCCTGGCCTTCACCCTGGCCGCCTGCAATACCGTCAAGGGCATTGGCCAGGACGTGCAAAGCGCGGGCAGCGCCATCGAACGCGCCGCCCGCTGAACCCTGAATCCGATACAGCCATGCAACAATTCACCGTGCACAAGGGCCTTGTCGCCCCCATGGACCGCGAAAACGTCGATACCGACGCCATCATTCCCAAGCAGTTCCTCAAGTCGATCAAGAAGACCGGCTTCGGCGTGAACCTGTTCGACGAATGGCGCTACCTGGACCATGGCGAGCCCGGCCAGGACCCGGCCTCGCGCAAGCCCAACCCCGACTTCGTGCTCAATCAGCCCCGCTATGCGGGCGCCTCCATCCTGGTCGCACGCAAGAACTTCGGCTGCGGCTCCAGCCGCGAGCACGCGCCCTGGGCCCTGGACCAGTACGGCTTTCGCGCCATCCTGGCACCCAGCTTTGCCGACATCTTCTTCAACAACTGCTTCAAGAACGGCCTGCTGCCCATCGTGCTGCCCGAGGCCACGATCGACATGCTGTTCAACGAGATCGCGGCCTTCCCTGGCTACGAGCTGACCATTGATCTGGATCGCCAGGTGATCGTGCGCCCGCAGGGCGAGGAGATCCCTTTCGATGTCATCGCCTTTCGCAAGTTCTGCCTGCTCAACGGCTTTGACGATATCGGCCTGACGCTGCGCCACGCCGACAAGATCCGCGCCTACGAGGCCGAGCGCCTGGCCACCAAGCCCTGGCTGGCCCACACGCTGGTGCAGCGCTGATCGATCTCTACTTGCGCGCATCAATGGGCCGCAGGCGTTGCTGAACCAGCCGCCGGCGGCCTTCCACCATCCGAACAGTCTCTCAAAAGGAACACCATGAAAATCGCAGTCTTGCCCGGTGATGGCATCGGCCCCGAAATCGTTGCGGAAGCCGTGAAGGTGCTGGGCGCCCTGGGCCTGGACTTCGACATGCAGACGGCCCCCGTGGGCGGCGCTGCCTACGAAGCTGCCGGCCACCCGTTGCCCGAATCCACGCTGAAGCTGGCCATGGAGGCCGACGCCGTGCTGTTCGGCGCCGTGGGCGACTGGAAGTACGACACGCTGGACCGCCCGCTGCGCCCCGAGCAGGCCATCCTGGGCCTGCGCAAGCACATGGGCCTGTTCGCCAACTTCCGCCCGGCCATCTGCTATGCGGAACTGACCCACGCCTCCAGCCTCAAGCCCGAGCTGGTCGCGGGCCTGGACATCCTCATCATCCGCGAGCTGACCGGCGACATCTACTTCGGCCAGCCGCGCGGCCGCCGCGTGGCCACCGACGGCCACTTCCCCGGTGCCGAGGAAGCCTTCGACACCATGCGCTACTCCAAGCCCGAGATCGAGCGCATCGCCCATGTCGCCTTCCAGGCCGCGCAAAAGCGCAGCAAGCGCGTGACCAGCGTGGACAAGGCCAACGTGCTGGAAACCTTCCAGTTCTGGAAGGACGTGGTCACCGAAGTGGGCCAGCAGTACCCCGATGTGCAACTGGACCACATGTACGTGGACAACGCCGCCATGCAGCTGGTCAAGGAACCCAAGCGCTTTGACGTGGTGGTCACGGGCAACATGTTCGGCGACATCCTGTCCGACGAAGCCTCCATGCTGACCGGCTCCATCGGCATGCTGCCCTCGGCATCGCTCAACTCCAGGGGCCAGGGCCTGTACGAGCCCAGCCACGGCTCGGCCCCCGACATCGCCGGCAAGGGCATTGCCAATCCGCTGGCCACCATCCTGTCGGCCGCGATGATGCTGCGCTTCTCGCTGAACCAGGAAGCCGCCGCACAGCGCATCGAAGCCGCTGTGCAAAAGGTGCTGGCCCAGGGCCTGCGCACGGCCGACCTCTACAGCGAAGGCACGACCAAGGTCTCCACCCGCGAGATGGGCGATGCCGTGGTGGCCGCACTGGCCTGAAGTCCATGACGGCCGCCAGCCTCCCGGCTTGCGGCCGTCCCTGTGGCGGGCAGGCACTGCCCTGCTTCGCCGCAACATGGCAAAACGTCAAAATAGACGTCCACTTTTCGCCGATTCGACGAAGATATTCATCAAAACAGACATTCTCTTTCCTGGCGTATTCGATAGAATGACGTCTCTTATGTTTGCCGCCCGCCCGTTCCTCCTGCTGAACATTGCACCCGCCGCCCTGGCTGGTGTGGCTGCGCGCGCAATCACATCCACAACCATTACGACAATCAAAGGCTGACCCAGCCCGGTTCGTCGTGCGCCCTCACCTGGCCTAGACGAGCCGGGCGACAACAGTCTTGATCAAGCACTGTTTTCACACTGAAAGGGCGTTTCAAAAATGAGCAAGCAATTGGTAGGCCTCGTCGGCTGGCGCGGCATGGTCGGCTCCGTGCTGATGGACCGCATGCAGGCAGAGGGCGACTTCGACCTGATCGAGCCCGTGTTCTTCTCCACCTCCAACGCCGGCGGCAAGGCCCCGGCCATGGCGAAGACCCACACCGAGCTGCGCAATGCCAACGACATTGCCGAGCTGTCCAAGTGCGACATCATCATCACCTGCCAGGGCGGCGACTACACCAAGGAAGTCTTCCCCCAGCTGCGCGCCTCGGGCTGGAACGGCCACTGGATCGATGCCGCGTCGTCGCTGCGCATGGAAGGCGATGCCGTCATCGTGCTCGACCCCGTCAATGAAGGCCTGATCCAGTCCAAGCTCGCCGCGGGCGGCAAGAACTGGATTGGCGGCAACTGCACCAACTCCATCTTGCTGATGGGCCTGGGCGGCCTGTTCAAGGCCGGTCTCGTGGAATGGGTCAGCTCCATGACCTACCAGGCAGCCTCCGGTGGCGGCGCCAACCACATGCGCGAACTGCTCAAGGGCATGGGCGTGGTGCACGCTGCCGTGGCCGACGAACTGGCCACGCCCGCATCCGCCATCCTGGACATCGACCGCAAGGTGGCCCAGACCATCCGCACCGACGTGCCCACCGAATTCTTCGGCGCACCGCTGGCCGGTGGCCTGATCCCCTGGATCGATGCGCAGCTGGACAACGGCCAGTCCAAGGAAGAGTGGAAGGGCCAGGCCGAGGTCAACAAGATCCTGGGCACCGAGCAGACCATCCCTGTCGATGGCCTGTGCGTGCGCATCGGCGCCATGCGCTGCCACAGCCTGGCGCTGACCCTCAAGCTCAAGAAGGACCTGCCCCTGGAAGAGCTGGAAGCCATCATCAAGTCCGGCAACCCCTGGGTGAAGTGGGTTCCCAACGACCGCGCCATCACCGTCAAGGAACTGACCCCTGCCGCCATCACCGGCGGCCTGGAAGTCGGCGTGGGCCGCGTGCGCAAGCTGAACATGGGCCCCGAGTATCTGTCGGCCTTCGTGATCGGTGACCAGCTGCTGTGGGGCGCCGCCGAGCCGCTGCGCCGCATGCTGCGCATCCTGCTCGCCGCCTGAGCATCGCCGGCTTGAGCCAACACAAAAAGCGCCATGTCCCGGCCCGGGACATGGCGCTTTTTTCGGCTTTAAACCCTGGGCAATTGGGCACAATGCCCAGGTCTCTTGTCCATTGGCTGTAGGTGGTTGCCTACAATCACCAAAGATACATTGTGTTTCTTCTCGTTGCCGTTCGACAACAACTATTGGCGTTCGCCGGCAACCAGACGCTTGTGATCCTATAGCGTGGCCGACAATGCGACCCAAGCACCTTGGTAGATGGCGTGCCATCTATCCCCGGGTAAATTTCAATTACATGTGCAAGCGCGGGCATTCCCACAATAACAATAGTGCCTGCCCAATTGCATCCACACAGGTTTGACGCTTTATGCATCGTTGGAAACTCTCTGTGCTGGCCACTGCGGCCGTCGTCTCGGTCGCACTGCCCGCCTCCGAGGCCTGGGCACTGGCTCTGGGCCGGGTGAACGTGCAATCGGCCCTGGGCGAGCCCCTGCGTGCCGAAGTCGAAATCCCCCAGATCACCGCCGCTGAAGCCGAAGGCCTGCGCGTGGGCGTGGCCTCTCCCGGCGTCTTCCGCACCCAGGGCATGGAGTACAACGCCACCGCCAGCCAGGTGCGCGTCAGCGTGCAGCGCCGCGCGGATGGCTCGGCCGTGCTGCGCCTCACAAGCACACAGCCCGTCAACGAACCCTTTGTCGATCTGGTGATCGACGCCAGCTGGGCCTCGGGCAACCTGCAGCGCAACTACACCCTGCTGCTGGACCCGCCCACCCTGCAAAAGCTCCCGCCTGCCGTGACGGCTGCAGCCCAGGCCTCGGCACCCGAGCCTGCCGCAGCGCCGCGCCGCGCAGCCCCCACCCCCTCGCAAACTCCATCGCAAGCTGCATCGCAAGCCGCTGCAGGCAACACCGAGGAAAGCCGCCCCGCGCCAGCAGCCGCGCGCCGTGCCGCCCCGGCAGCCCGCGAGCGCGCCGCAGCGGCTCCCGCGTCGTCCGAGGCCTCCGAAGTCCGCATCAAGACCGGGGACACGGCAGGCCGCATCGCCGCCGCCCACCTGCCAGCCGGCGTTTCGCTGGACCAGATGCTGGTGGCCATGCTGCGCACCAATCCCAAGGTCTTCATCAACGGCAATGTGAACCGCATGCGCTCCGGCGCCGTGCTCACCGTGCCGGACGAAGCCACGGCCCAGGCCACCTCGCCGCGCGAAGCGCGCCAGATCGTTGCAGCCCAGTCCCGCGATTTCAACCAGTTCCGCCGCCAGCTGGCCAGCGCCGCGCCGGCCGCGCCCGTGGCATCGGCCAACCGCGAAGCATCGGGCAGCGTCCAGGCCCAGGTCGAAGACCGCAAGCCGTCCACCGCAGCACCCGACAAGCTCACCCTGTCCAAGGGCGCCGTCAAGGGCGTGGAGGCCGACGAGCGCCTGGCCAAGCAAAAGCAGTCGGACGACCAGGCATCGCGCACGGCCGAGTTGCAGCGCAACATGTCCGAGCTGAGCCAGATCGCCGCCGCCACCAAGCCCGCCGAAGGTGCTGCTGCAGCACCTGCCTCGGCAGCCAGCGGCACGGCAAACGGCGTCGCTGTGCCGGGCGCGCCGACCGTGCCTGCAGCGCCTGAAGCTGCAGCACCCCAGACAACTCCCGCGGCCCCGGCAGCGCCTGCCGATGCAGCTGCTGCGGCCGCTGCGCCCACCGCTGCTCCAGACGCCGCAGCCAATGCAGCCGGCTCGGCAGCGCCCGCAGCAGAAGCCGCGCCCGCCACGCCCGCTCCGGCCGAGCCGCCCAAGCCCAAGCCGGCACCCGCCCCCGTCACGCCGATCGCCGAGCCCAGCTTCATCGATACGCTGCTGGAAGACCCCACCATCCCGCTGGCCGGTGCTGCCCTGCTGGCCCTGCTGCTGGGCTATGGCGGCTACCGCGTCATGCAGCGCCGCCGCGCCGCTGCCGCCTCCAGCGAAAGCGCCTTTGGCGACAGCCAGCTGGCAGCCGACTCCTTCTTTGGCGCCAGCGGCGGCCAACGCGTGGACACCGGCACTTCGAGCCAGCTGTCCGGCACCTCCATGCATTACTCGCCCAGCCAGCTTGATGCGGGCGATGTGGACCCCGTGGCCGAGGCCGACGTCTACCTGGCCTATGGCCGCGACCTGCAGGCAGAGGAAATCCTCAAGGAAGCGCTGCGCACCGACCCCAACCGCACCGCTCTGCACCAGAAGCTGGCCGACATCTACGCCAAGCGCCATGACCGCAAGGCCTTCGAGGCCGTCGCGCAGACCCTGCATGGCCTGACCCAGGGCAAGGGCGTGGACTGGCAGCGCCTGGCCGACCAGGGCCGCATCCTGGACCCGGAAAACGCCCTCTACCAGCCTGCAGGCGCCGCGCCCCTGTCTGGTGCCGCCGTTGCCGGTGGCGCCGCAGTGGCTGCTGCCGGACTGGCTGCCGCCTCGCTGGCCAGCCGCCCCCTGGACATGGATGCGCACCGCGAAGGCCCTGCCACCCTGCCCATGGACCTGGACATGGACCTCAACATGGACCTGCCCGGCGGCCTGGCCGATGCCAGCCTGCCCGCGCAGCACGCCAGCCCCCTGCCCGCACCGGCCCCCATGCCCAGCGAACAGGACTTCGCAGCGCTGGAGCCCACGCTGCGCGCGCCGCTGGAAGCCACGCCCTCCGCAAAGGACGACACACCTCGCATCGAGCCCCACGTCGAGCCACCCGTTGCATCGTTGGACATGCCCGGCTTCCAGCCCACGGCCCACGCCTCGCTGACGGACGCCCTGAACCACAGCAACGCCATGGACGGCATGCAGCCGACCGAGATGCTGTCGCTGGACATGCCCGGCACACAGGCGTCCGACAGCTTCCCGGCCACCGAGCCCTCGCCCCTGACCAGCTCCACCACGGACGACAGCCATGCCAAGACCGAGCTGCTGTCGCTGGACGCCATGGAGTTCAACCTGGAAGGCCTGAGCACGGAGGCACCCGCCCCAACGCCGGCAACGCCCCAGGCAGGCGGCGTGCTGGAGACGGCGGCCAAGGCCAAGCCGGAACAGGCCGAGTCGCTGGAATTCGACCTTGGCAGCCTGTCCCTGGACCTGGGCAACGACACTCCTGCCGTGGCAACCCCGCCCTCGGCCCCTGAAGACCCGCTGGCCACCAAGCTCGCGCTGGCCCAGGAATTCAACGCCATCGGCGACAGTGACGGAGCCCGTACACTGATCGAGGAAGTGATCGCCGAGGCCCACGGCGATCTCAAGGCCAAGGCCCAGCGCCTGCTGGCCGAGATAGATTGAAGCCCGGCGGCGCCTGCCCAGGCGCCGCACCGGTTTCGCGTGACAGGGTGGTGCAAGCCGCCATGGAAAACTGACAACTTGATGCACACCCAACCCATGCCGGAGGCCTCGCAATGCGCGTAGCCCTCGGCGTCGCCTACAACGGCCAGCGCTACAGCGGCTGGCAAAGCCAGCTGTCTGGCAACACCATTCAAGACCATCTCGAAGCGGCCCTGGGCCGCTTTGCCGCTCAGGAGGTGCATACCCTCTGCGCGGGCCGCACCGATGCCGGCGTGCACGGCCTCATGCAGGTCGTCCACTTCGACACCCCGCTGGACAGGGCCCCGTTCTCCTGGGTCCGTGGCACCAACACCTTCCTGCCGCCGGACATTGCCGTGCAATGGGCCCAGCCCGTGCCCGATGCCTTCCATTCGCGCGCCTGTGCCACGGCAAGGCGCTATGCCTATGTGCTGCTGCAATCGCCCGTGCGCCCCAGCGTGGAGGCCGGGCGCGTGGGCTGGGTGTTCCATGCGCTCGATGGTGACGCCATGCAGGCCGCCGCCCGGCACCTGCTGGGCGAGCACGACTTCAGCTCGTTCCGCGCATCGGGCTGCCAGGCCAAGTCCCCCGTCAAGACGCTGCACCGCCTGTCCATCACCCGCCGCATGGCAGGCGATGGCGCCCAGATGGCCGCAGCCAGCTCCATGCGGCCCGGCGATGCGGCCATGGAATGCTGCTACTGGCGCTTCGAGTTCGAAGGCAGCGCCTTCCTCCACCACATGGTGCGCAACATCATGGGCTGCCTGATCGCCATCGGCCAGGGCGCGTATGCGCCGCAGTGGATGCAGCAGGTACTGGACGCCCGTTCCCGCGATGCCGCCGCGCCCACCTTCTCGCCCGACGGCCTGTACTTTCTGGGCCCCGTATACGATCCTTCATGGGGCCTTCCTTCGCGCAGCCCGGCCTATGATTGGCTCCCGTGAACGGACAAGCCCTCCCCCATTCTTCAGCCCCCATGCAGCGCACTCGAATCAAGATCTGCGGACTCACCCGCGAACAGGACGTGGACGCCGCCGTGGCTGCGGGCACCGATGCCGTGGGTTTTGTGCTCTACGCCCCCAGTCCGCGCGCCGTGACGGTGCAGCGCGCTGCAGAACTGGCGCGGCGCCTGCCGCCCTTTGTGACCCCGGTGCTGCTGTTCGTCAATGAAAGCGCCGCCAACGTGATGGCTGCCTGCGCCGCCATCCCGGGCGCCTGCGTGCAGTTCCACGGCGACGAGTCCCCCGAGGACTGCCTTGCCGCCACATCGGGCGGCACCCGCGCCTTCCTGCGCGCCGCACGCATTCCCCTTGGTCCCGACGCCGCGCGCTTCGACCTCGTAGAATATGCCCAGCGTTACTCGAAAGCCCAGGCCATACTGCTCGACGCCCATGTCGACGGCTATGGTGGTGGCGGAAAAGCATTCAATTGGTCACTCCTTCCACCAAACGTCGCCTCTCACCTCGTTTTGTCTGGTGGACTCACGCCTGCAAACGTGACCGATGGCATCTTGCAAGTGCGCCCGCGAGGACTCTCGCTGGCCGTTGATGTCAGTTCCGGCGTCGAGGCCGATGGTCCCGACGGCAAGCCCCTCAGGGGCATCAAGGACGCCGGCAAGATACACCGATTCATCGCCGCCGTGCGCGCGGCAGATGACCAACTTTTGCAGACAAGCCATGTTCGAATACCAGTACCCTGACGCATCCGGCCACTTCGGCCGCTTCGGCGGCAGCTTTGCCAGCGAAACCCTCACACACGCTCTGACCGAGCTGCGCGACGCCTACGCCAAGTACCAGAATGACCCGGAATTCGTTGCCGAATTCCAGTCCGAGCTGGCCCACTTCGTCGGCCGTCCCTCGCCCGTCTACCACGCGGCACGCATGTCGCGCGAGATGGGCGGCGCGCAGATCTACCTCAAGCGCGAAGACCTCAACCACACGGGCGCGCACAAGATCAACAACGTGATCGGCCAGGCCATGCTCGCCCGGCGCATGGGCAAGCCCCGCATCATTGCCGAGACGGGCGCCGGCCAGCACGGCGTGGCCACGGCCACCATCTGCGCGCGCTACGGCCTCGAATGCATCGTCTACATGGGTGCCGAGGACGTGAAGCGCCAAAGCCCCAACGTCTACCGCATGCGCCTGCTGGGCGCCACCGTGGTGCCGGTGGAGTCGGGCAGCCGCACGCTCAAGGACGCGCTCAACGAGGCCATGCGCGACTGGGTGGCCAACGTGGACAACACCTTCTACATCATCGGCACCGTGGCCGGCCCCCATCCCTACCCGGCGATGGTGCGCGACTTCCAGAAGGTCATCGGCGAGGAATGCCTGACGCAGATGCCCGAATTCCTGGGCGCCGACCGCCAGCCTGATGCCGTGGTCGCCTGCGTGGGCGGCGGCAGCAATGCCATGGGCATCTTCCACCCCTACATCCCGTTCGAGAACACGCGCCTGATCGGCGTGGAGGCTGCCGGCGAAGGCCTGGACAGCGGCAAGCACTCGGCCTCGCTGCAGCGCGGCAGCAGCGGCGTGCTGCACGGCAACCGCACCTTCATCCTGCAGGACGAAAACGGCCAGATCACCGAGACGCACAGCATCAGCGCCGGCCTCGACTACCCCGGCGTCGGCCCCGAGCACGCCTGGCTGCAGGAACTGGGCCGGGCCCAGTACGTGGGCATCACCGACCAGGAGGCGCTGGACGCCTTCCACTACCTGTGCCGCACCGAAGGCATCATTCCCGCCCTGGAGTCCAGCCATGCCGTGGCCTACGCCATGCAACTGGCCAAGACCATGCGCGCCGACCAGTCCATCCTCGTGAACCTGTCCGGTCGCGGCGACAAGGACATCGGCACCGTGGCCGACCTCTCGGGCGCCGATTACTACGACCGTCCCTCCATGCGCGGGCTCACGGTCAAGGGAGGAGCAGCTCAATGAGCCGCATCACCACGACTTTCGCCAAACTCCAGGAAGAAGGCCGCAAGGCCCTGATCCCGTACATCACCGCAGGCTTCCCGTTCGCGGCCATCACGCCGTCGCTGATGCACGGCATGGTGGAGGCCGGCGCCGACGTGATCGAGCTGGGCGTGCCCTTCTCGGACCCCATGGCCGACGGCCCCACCATCCAGAAGGCAGGCGACCGCGCCATCGCCAATGGCGTGGGCCTGGTGCAGGTGCTGGCCTATGTGCGCGAGTTCCGCCAGAAGAACCAGACCACGCCCGTGGTGCTGATGGGCTACGCCAACCCGGTGGAGCGCTACGACCAGATCCACGGCAATGACCGCTTCGTGGACGATGCGGCCGAGGCCGGCGTCGATGGCCTGCTCATCGTGGACTACCCGCCCGAGGAGTGCGAGGCATTCGCCGCGCAACTGCGTGCGCGCGACATGGACCTCATCTTCCTGCTGGCGCCCACCTCCACCACCGAGCGCATGCAGCAGGTGGCGCGCGTGGCCAGCGGCTATGTCTACTACGTCTCGCTCAAGGGCGTGACCGGAGCAGGCACGCTCGACACGGCGGCCGTGGAAGCCATGCTGCCGCGCATCCGCGAGCATGTGAGCATTCCCGTGGGCGTGGGCTTCGGCATCCGCGACGCGGCCACGGCCCAGGCCATTGGCCGGGTGGCCGATGCCGTGGTCATCGGCAGCCGCATCATCGAGATGCTGGACGGCCAGCCCCACGAAAAGATTGTCCCCCTGACCATCGACTTCCTGCGCGGCGTGCGCAAGGCACTCGACGCGTAGGTCGCATAATGCAGCCCTTGCATGCGGCCCGGTGCCGCATGCCCTGCGCCTGAAAAGGAAACACCATGTCCTGGCTTGAAAAACTCCTGCCTGCCAAAATCCAGCAAACCAACCCCACGGATCGCCACCAGCAGATCCCCGAGGGTCTGTGGATCAAGTGCCCGAGCTGCGAGACCGTGCTCTACAAGGCCGATCTGGAGAAAAACCAGAACGTCTGCCCCAGCTGCAGCCACCATCACCGCATCGGCGCCCGCGCCCGCCTGAACCATTTCCTGGATGCCGAAGGCCGCTATGAAATCGGCCAGGAAGTCATTCCCGTCGACGCCCTGAAGTTCAAGGACAGCCGCAAGTACCCCGAGCGCCTCAAGGAAGCGCTGGAGAACACCGGCGAGACCGATGCCCTGGTCGTCATGGGCGGCGCCATCAAGAGCGTCAACGTGGTCGCAGCCTGCTTCGAGTTCGAGTTCATGGGCGGCTCCATGGGCTCCGTGGTCGGCGAGCGCTTCGTGCGCGGTGTCGAGACCGCCATCGAGCAGAAGGTCCCCTTCATCTGCTTCACCGCCACGGGCGGTGCGCGCATGCAGGAAGGCCTGTTGAGCCTGATGCAGATGGCCAAGGCCAATGCAGCGCTCACGCGCCTGGCCAAGAAGGGCCTGCCCTACATCTCGGTGCTGACCGATCCCACCTTCGGTGGCGTCTCCGCCAGCTTTGCCTTCGTCGGCGATATCGTCATTGCCGAGCCCAAGACTCTGGTCGGCTTCGCCGGCCCGCGCGTGATCGAAACCACCGTGCGCGTGAAGCTGCCCGAAGGCTTCCAGCGCGCCGAGTTCCTGCAGGACAAGGGCGCCGTGGACATGATCGTGGACCGCCGCGAGCTGCGCGACCGCATCGCCGCATCGCTTGCCATGCTGCAGCGCCTGCCGGCCGACGCGGTCCAGTAAAGCCTCGCGCAGACACAAAAAAGCCGCCGCAGGTTGATGCCTGCGGCGGCTTTTTCACGTCCAGGAAACCTGGGAAATCAGGCCAGCAGCATCAGGCCCGATCCCTGGATATACCCCAGCACCATCAGCGCGATCTGCAGCAGCACCAGAGCCACCAGTGCCGACAGATCGATACCGCCGATCAGCGGAACAACACGGCGGATGGGCCGCAGCATGGGCTCGGACAGGCGCTGCAGCACGCCATACATCGGCGACTGCGGCTGCACCCACGACAAGATGGCATAGATCAGCAGCACGCCCACCATGCCCGACAGCGCCACGCGCGCCAGGCCGCACAGCGCCAGCCAGGGCAGGGCAACCACGGTGGACTGCCCACCCATCAACAGCCACAGCAGCACGAACTGCAGCATCTGCAGCAGGAAGGCGGCGATCAGGCTGGACATGTCCCAGCGCGCGGCCGGCTTGATGATGCGGCGCAGCGGCATCACGATCCAGTCGGACAGCGCAAACACCAGCTGCCCCACAGGGTTGCCGAAGGGCACGCGCTGGGCCTGCATGTACATGCGCAGCAGGCAGACGCCGGTCAACAGGCCAACGACCACGTCGAGCAAAAAGGAAACGATCTGAAAAAGCATGGCGTTGTAGGACTGCGGGAGGAAGATCGGACCACGGCCATCCGGCCTTGGCACAGCATGGGATGATAGCTGCCGCATCCCGCCCATCACATGACTGCCCCTACCGCACTGCACTCCCTGCCGCTGTTCCCCCTGGGCAGCGTCCTCTTCCCCGAAGGCCTGCTGAGCCTTCGCGTCTTTGAAGTCCGCTACCTGGACATGATCCGCAAGTGCGAGCGCACGGGCGCTCCCTTCGGCGTGGTGGCGCTGCAGGCCGGCAGCGAAGTGCGCAAGGCCGGCGCGGCCGCCGAGCAATTGCACGCCGTGGGCACGCTGGCCCGCATCGTCCAGTTGCAGCAGCCCCAGCCCGGCCTGCTGCACCTGCAGTGCGAAGGCACGCAGCGCTTTCGCATGCAGGAGCACCGCCAGCTGCCCCACGGCCTGTGGGTGGCCGATGTGCAGATGCTGCCTGCCGATGCCGCCGTACCCATCCCCAGCCACCTGCTCGCCACCGCCCAGGCCTTGGCCCAGGTGCTGATGCAGCTGCACGCGCGCTCCACAGACGCCGACCATGCCCGACTGCCCAGCGCCGAACAGATGGGCGACTGCGGCTGGGTGGCCAACCGCTGGACCGAGCTGCTGCCCATGCCGGTCTCCATCAAGCAACAACTGATGGCGCTGGACAGCCCGCTGGTGCGGCTGGAGCTCGTGGCCGATGTGCTGGAGCGCAGCGGCATAGGCCATGCCCAGGGCCCGGCACCCGGCTCCCCTTCCGCCGGGCACTGACGATTTGGCAGGACTGCGGCGTCATACCGCAGCGGCGTCCGGCACATTGGCAGCACCGCGCACCGAAAGCGCGCCAAAAAACTTAAAATCGCGGATTCAGCCCGCCAGCTGTGGGGCTTGCCGGTGGCATTTGCTGCCGCCTCTGCGCCCTCCAGCCCTTTGCGCCTGGCTTTTTTCGGCTTTTCCCGCTTTTTTTCCTCCGGCTTTTTTCCGGCCCCTCGGCGTTTTGCGCTGGCGCTCATTGTCATGACCGAACACAACACCCCATCCGCAGCGGACCAGACCGCTCCCCAGGACGAAAACCAACTCATCGCCGAGCGCCGCGAAAAACTCAAGGCCCTGCGCGAACAGGTCCGTGAACAGGGCGGCGTGGCCTTCCCCAACGACTTCAAGCCCGCCGACCGCGCCGAGGCGCTGCAGCAGGCCCATGCCGACAAGAGCGCCGAGCAGTTGGACGCCGAAGCCGTGCAGGTCAGCCTGGGCGGCCGCATGATGCTCAAGCGCGTCATGGGCAAGGCCAGCTTTGCCACCATCCAGGACGGATCGCTGGGCCCCACGCACGGCCGCATCCAGCTGTACATCACGCGCGACACCGTGGGCGAGGAGGTCTATGCGGCCTTCAAGCGCTGGGACCTGGGCGACATCCTGGGCGCCGAGGGCACGCTGATGAAGACCAAGACCGGCGAGCTGTCAGTCAAGGTGCAGACGCTGCGCCTGCTCACCAAGAGCCTGCGCCCCATGCCCGACAAGTTCCACGGCATGGCCGACCTGGAGCAGAAGGTGCGTCAGCGCTACGTGGACCTGATGATGGACGAGCAGGCCCGCCGCCGCTTCATCGCACGCAGCAAGGCCGTCTCGGGCATCCGCGAATTCATGGTGGAGCACGGCTTCCTGGAAGTGGAAACGCCCATGCTGCACCCCATTCCCGGCGGCGCCAACGCCAAGCCCTTCGTCACCCACCACAACGCCCTGGACCAGGAGATGTACCTGCGCATCGCGCCCGAGCTGTACCTCAAGCGCCTGGTGGTCGGCGGCTTCGAGCGCGTGTTCGAGATCAACCGCAACTTCCGCAACGAAGGCATCTCGGTTCGCCACAACCCCGAGTTCACCATGATGGAGTTCTACGCGGCCTACTGGAACTACCGCGACCTGATGGACTACACCGAGGCCCTGGTGCGCGACGCCGCGCAAAAGGCCGTGGGCACACTGCAGCTGACCTACGGCGGCAAGCCCGTGGACCTGTCCCAGCCCTTCCAGCGCCTGACCATTCCCGAGGCCATCGTCAAGTTCACCGAAGCCGGCGACAAGGTGGCAGACCGCGAATGGCTGACCAATGCGCTGCGCAAGCTGGGCATGACGGAAGAAAAGGACCGCCTGTCCGCCCGCACCCTGGCCAGCCTGCAGGTGCTGTACTTCGAGGAAGTGGTGGAAGAAAAGCTCTGGCAGCCCACCTTCATCATGGAGCACCCCACCGAGATCTCGCCGCTGGCACGCGCCAATGACGAGCGCCCCGAGGTCACCGAGCGCTTCGAGCTGTACATCACGGGCCGCGAATTCGGCAACGGTTTCTCCGAGCTCAACGACGCCGAGGACCAGGCCGCCCGCTTCAATGCCCAGGTCCAGGCCAAGGACGGTGGCGACGACGAAGCCATGTACTTCGACCACGACTTCGTGCGTGCCCTCGAGTACGGCATGCCCCCCACGGGCGGCTGCGGCATCGGCATCGACCGCCTGATGATGCTGCTGACCGACAGCGCCAGCATCCGCGACGTGATCCTGTTCCCCGCCCTGCGCCGCGAACAGTAAAAACCACGGCATCCAGCGCCTGCGCGCGTTGCCAACTGAAGCCGCCTGCATTCCCTTGGGAGCCAGGCGGCTTTTCCCTATACTGGCTCGCCATGCACATCCCCACCTACTGGGCGCAGGCGCGCCTGCGGCATGAAAGCCGCCCCACCCACGGCATCACCGTCCAGCGCTGGGGATGGTCCGACACCAGCCAGGAAGCCGCCCAGGCCCACGCCCAGGAGCGTGCCGCCAAGGCCCTGGAAGCCGCCCGCAATGCGGCGCTTCCAAAGGGCGAGCCTCGCATGGAATGGAAGAACGAGTACGCGCTCGACGGCTTCACCACCCCCATCCGCGAAGAAGTCCTGCAGCGCCGCGACGGCACGGTGATGACGCGCAACAGCTACGGCGCCCACTGCCTGAACACCGAGCGCGTGGCCATCGCCGATATCGACCTGCCCGAGCCGCCCAGCGCCGTGCGCTTTCCCGTCGTGACCCTGCTGTTGTTGGCTTCGGTCGCCATCTGGCTGGCCCGGCTGGCACCGCACAAGAACAATTCGCGGATGGTGGCCACGGCACTGGTCGTGCTGCTGCTGTTCCTGGCCATGCGGCGCGTGCAGCGCTGGTGGGAAGCACGCCAGGCGCGCCAGCGTGCGGCCACGGACTCGCCGGCCGCGCGCGCCATGGAGCGCGTCCAGACCTTCCAACAAAGCCACCCCGACTGGGGCCTGCGCGTCTACGAAACACCCAAGGGCCTGCGCGTCATCGTCACGCATGCCGATTTCGCATCGGACGATCCGGCCGTCGGGCGGCTGTTCGACGCCCTGCAGGTGGACCCGCTCTATGCCCTGCTGTGCGAGCGCCAGCAATGCTTTCGCGCACGTGTCTCCGGCAAGCCCTGGCGCATGGGCCTGACCGGCCTATCCACCTCGCTGCGCAGCTGGCCCGTTCCCGAAGACCGGCAGGAGGAGCGCCGCCAGTGGGCACTTGCCTATGACAGCAAAGCCCAGGGCTTTGCTGCCTGCAGGCTGCTGCAGCAACTGGGCAACCCGCGCATCTGCCCGGCTGCCGACGCCTTTGTGCAGTGGCATGACGAGGCCAGCCGCGCCCGCACGGATCTGCTGCTGGCCTAGCAAAAGCCCCGTTGCACACAATCGCACACGGACGCGACACCCGACTTACACTGGCGCCATCCCCCGCCGCGCACTGCGCGGCCCCTTGATCCATTCCTGGTTTCGCAACCATGAAGGCCATGCCCCCCGCTCCACCTCCCCTGCCCACCGACAGCGCCGACTCCCCCGCCATCGAGCCCAGCGGAGCACGCTTCGCCAAGCCGACGGACGAGTCCGCGCCCTTTTGCGTGCTGGTCGTGGAAGACCAGGCCTCGGTGCGCACCAGCCTGGTCAGCGAGCTGCTGCACGCGGGCGTGACCCGCGTGCTGGAGGCTGCCGATGGCCCCAGCGCCCTGGTCCTGTTCCGCGAGCAGCGCCCCGACCTGGTGCTGCTGGACATCCGCCTGCCCGGCGAGGATGGCTACTGGGTTGCCCGCCAGCTGCGCGAGGCCGAGCCCGGCGAGTGGACGCCCGTCATCTTCCTGTCCGGCCTGGACAATGACCTGGATGTGTGGCGCGGCATCGAGGCCGGAGGCGACGACTACCTGGTCAAGCCCGTCAAGCCCATCGTGCTCGTGGCCAAGCTGCGCGCCATGCGCCGCCTGCTGGACATGCGCAGGCGCCTGGTATCACTGTCGGCCGAACTGCACGAGGCCAACCAGAAGCTCAATGAAATGGTCGAGCTCGACCAGCTCACGGGCCTGGTCAACCGCCGAGGCTTCGACCGCATCCTGCATGCCGAGATCGCCTCGGCCCGCCGCGAAGGCCAGCCGCTGACGCTGATGCTCTGCGACCTGGACCATTTCAAGCGCTACAACGACACCTATGGCCACGTGCATGGCGATGAATGCCTGAAACAGATCGGACGCCTGCTGCGCGAGGTCTGCGTACGCCCCCGTGACGTGGCGGCGCGCTATGGCGGCGAGGAATTCGCGCTCATCCTGCCGCGCACGCCACGCTCGGGCGCCATGACGTTTGCGCGTGCCGTGGGCCAGATGCTGCGCGTGCTGCGCATACGCCACCCCGATTCGCCCCATGAATCGGGTCTCACGCTGTCGGGCGGCATCACCACCTGCATTCCCGACGAATACACCAGCGCCGAAGCCATGCTCATGCGCGCCGACCAGGCACTGTACGCGGCCAAGGCGCAGGGGCGTGACCGCTTCTTCAGCTTCGAGATGCAGATGGACACAGTGGAGCAGCGCCGCACCTGACTGCCGGGCCTTGCGCCTGCGCTTACGATCGCAGCTCAATGCCGGGCGCGCACGAGCTGCGCATCCGGGTCCCGAAAGCGGATTCCTGTTTCCTGAATGTTTGAAGTTATGCGTCGTTTTCAAGCGCACCTGCCCACCTGGATGCAGGATTGGCTGGAGTTCATCATCCCCGGTGCCCAGATCCTGCTGATCATCGGTGCGGCCTGGCTGCTCAATCGCCTGGTTCGCCGGCTGATCGCACGCGCAGGCCGGCACTACGGCCTGCCGCCGGAGCTGCTGGTGCCGCTGCGCGGCGTGTTCCGCTGGATTCTCATCGCCGCCACCGTGCCCCTGGTACTGGAGCGCCTGGGCGTCTCGGCCACCGTCCTGTGGACGGCCTTCACCGGCTTTGCCACCGTGGGCGCCGTGGCCTTCTTCGCGGCCTGGAGCGTGCTGTCCAACCTGTTCTGCGCCCTGCTCATCGTCATCGTCGGGCCCTTTCGCCTGGGTGACTACATCGAGGTGCTGGACACGGCTGAAAAGCCCGGTGCCAAGGGCCGCGTGATCGACATCAACATGCTCTACACCACCTTGCAGGACGCCCATGCGCCCGATGGCTCACCCAACCTGCTGCAGATCCCCAACTCGCTGATCTTCCAGCGCGTGGTCCGGCGCTGGAAGGGCGGCCTGGGTGCGGATGGCGAGCATGCCAGCCACGGCGAGGAGGAGCGCGCCATCCGGCTGACCACGCCGCATGATGCCCAGCCCTCGCAGCCGCCCATGCACACGACCAACTAAGCTCACCTTCCCACGAAAAAAGCCGCCGCCCGGTGCAGGGACGGCGGCTTTGTCGTTCAGCAGCGCCTCAGGGCTTGCGCGGCTTGACCTTGCTGGCAGCCAGCTTGGCGTTGGTGCGCGCCTGCTCCACATCCTGGGCGCGCGCCAGGGCCACGCCCATGCGGCGCTTGACGAAGCTCTCTGGCTTGCCGAACAGGCGCAGGTCCGTGCCCGGCACGGCCAGGGCCTCGTCCACGCCGTCGAACACCAGGCCTTCGGCATCCTGCCCGCCATAGATCACGGCGCTGGCTCCGGGGTTGCGCAGCGAGGCATCCACGGGCAGGCCCAGAATGGCGCGCGCATGCAGCTCGAACTCGCTTTGCCACTGCGTGGCCAGCGTGACCAGCCCCGTGTCGTGCGGGCGCGGCGAGACTTCGCTGAACCAGACCTGCTCGCCCTTGACGAACAGCTCCACGCCAAACAAGCCCAGGCCGCCCAGGTCATCGGTCACCGCCTTGGCGATGTCGCGCGACTTCTGCAGCGCCGCCGGGTGCATGGGATGGGGCTGCCAGCTTTCCACATAGTCACCGGACTGCTGGATGTGGCCGATCGGATCGCAGAAATGCGTCTGCACCTGGCCGTCCGCACCCTTGGCGCGCACCGTGAGCTGGGTGATTTCGTAGTCGAAGTCGATGAAGCCTTCGACGATCACACGGCCATGGCTCACCCGGCCGCCGGCCATGGCGTAGTCCCAGGCCTTGGCCACGTCGTCCGGGCCGTCCAGCTTGCTCTGGCCCTTGCCCGAGCTGCTCATCACGGGCTTGACCACGCAAGGGAAGCCGATGGCGGGCTGGCCATCCGTGCCGTCGATGGCGGCCTGCAGCTCCTGCTGCGAATCACAGAAGCGATAAGGGCTGGTGGCCAGGCCCAGCGTCTCGGCGGCCAAGCGGCGAATGCCTTCGCGGTCCATGGTCAGGCGCGCGGCGCGGGCCGTGGGGATCACGGTGACCACACCGGCCGCTTCCAGCTCTTCCAGCATCGGCGTGGCAATGGCCTCGATCTCGGGCACGACCAGGTCGGGCTTCTCGGCCTCGATCAAGGCCTTGAGCTGGGCCGGATCGCTCATGGTGATGGTGCGCGCGTGGTGGGCCACCTGCTGGCCGGGCGCATTCTCGTAGCGGTCCACGGCGATCGTCTCCACGCCCAGGCGCTGCAGCGCGATCAGCACTTCCTTGCCGAGTTCGCCGCTGCCCAGCAGCATGACTTTGGTGGCATGGGGGGAGTAAGGGGTTCCAAGGGTGGTCATCTGCGCGTCCTGTGAGCCAGGCGGAGCCTGGGCAAGATAAGAAAGAGAGGGAGGCAGGCCTGCACGGCCCGCAGCAGCCCCCGATCATAGGACGCCGACGCAGGCGCCGCCTACAAACCCAGCGCCTGCGCGAGGTTGCGCCGCGCCCGCGCCTCCAGCCGTTGCCGGAACCAGTCAGTGCAGTAGATGGCCTCGCGCTGCATGAAGCCCAGCAGCACCTCGCGGCGCTTGGCGCGGTACAGCGGCAAGGGCACCCATTCGTATTCGGCCCGCACCTGCACTTCGTATTCGGCAAACCGCAGAGGGTCGGCCGCGAGAATGCCCAGGTCGGCATCCACCAGCAGTTGGGCGTCGATTCCGGATGGCTGTGCAGCGTGGCAGGTCGCCATGATCAGGCCGTGCACGCGCCCGGCCACATCGGCAGGCAGACCCTGCTCACGCAGCACGGCGGCGGCCCAGTCGGCGCTGCGCGCCTCGTTGTCCTTGGCTTGAGTTTGGTAGATAGCGTCATGGAACCACAGCGCCAGAGCCACCTCGCCGGGGTGCTCGGCCAGGCCCAGCGCCGGTTGCAGCAGGCCCATGGCCTCGCCCAGATGCTGCAGCGTGTGGTAGTGGCGCTGGGGCTCGCTGTAGCTTTGCAGCAGTTGGGCCAGCACAGGCTGCGGAGCGCTGGCACCCAGTGCGGACCAGGCGCTCTCCCAATACGCCTGCCAGGTCTGCAGCGATGCATCGTTGGCGGAGGGCATTTGGGGCCGTGGTCCAGCATGGGTCATCGCCAGTTCCTTCAATTTTCAGAAGATGCCGGGCGCCAGCGCCCGCAGCGGCGCACCTGCCGATGACAGCAGCCATGCCAGCAGGCCGCAGTTGAGCACCACGGTGATCCAGAACACCAGTTGGAATGAAGCCTTGCTGGACTTGTGCCGCAGCAGCCCCTGCGCGAGCAGCGCGCCGGGCCAGCCGCACAGCAGTGCCAGCAGGAGCAGACGGCTTTCGCTGGTGCGCCAGCGGTCGTGCCTGGCGGCGGACTTGTCGAATCCATAGACCATGAAGGTCACAAAGCTTGCCGCCGCATACAGGCCGACCAGTGTCCAGGGCATGCGGCCGCTCCAGGCAACAGCCAGCAGCACGCAGAAGAAGGCAACGGCCAGGCCTACCGCCACCGGGCCTCGCACAGGCGGCAGAGGCCGCGAAGGCGTGCCGGCACGGCTTCGCCGCGCAGGCTGCGGGCGGCCGGTCCTTGGTTCGTCAATGAAGGCCACATCCTGCGCGCGCCATTTTCCCTGGGCGTTGCGGCTGGGCACATAGCTGACACGCTCTCCGCCCTCGGGCCTGCGGCGGCGATCGGTGAAGGACTTGATATGGACAAAGACCTGCGCGCCGCCTCCATCGGGTTCGATGAAGCCGAAGCCCTGCTCGTCCTTCCAGCCGGTGAGACGACCCTGCTGCCGCATGGCGGGCTCAGTGGCTGCCGGCTGCGGCCGGCCGCGCATCCTGCTTGCATGGCTCGCCCAGGCAAATGCCTATGTCGCGCGCCATGGTGAGCAGGCCGTGGTCCAGGGGCACGGTGCGCTGGGTGTTGGCCACGCGGGAGATTTCCACGCTGCCGATCTCGCCACCCTGCAGCGTGACCATGCGGCCGAAGCGCCCCGACAGCACCAGTTGCGCCGCATGGTGGCCGTACTGCGTGGCCAGCACGCGGTCAAAGGGCGTGGGGTCGCCGCCGCGCTGTACATGGCCGAGGACCGTGGTGCGCACCTCGCTCCTGAGGTGGGGCTGCAGGCGCTCGCGCAGCACATGGCCGACACCGCCCAGGCGGACCGGGTCGGGGCTTTGCTCGATGCGCTCGCGCACCGTGAGGCTGGCGCCGCTTTCCTTGGCGCCCTCGCCGATGCAGATGATGGTGTAGCGCTGGCGCTGCTCGCGGCCCCGGCAGAAATCGACGATGGCCTGCAGGTCGTAATCGATCTCGGGCAGCAGGATGACGTCGGCCGCACCGGCAATGCCGGCCTCCAGCGCCAGCCATCCAGCATGGCGCCCCATGGTCTCGACGATCATCACGCGGTGGTGGCTGTTGGCCGTGCTCTCGATGCGGCGCAGCGCCTCGGTGGCCGTGGCCACGGCGGTGTCGAAGCCAAAGCTGCGCTCGCAATTGGCAATGTCGTTGTCTATGGTCTTGGGCACGCCCACGCAGGTCAGCCCCACCTGTTCGGCCAGGCCATGCGCCAGGCTCATGGTGCCGTCACCGCCGATGGCCACCACCACGTCCAGGCCCAGCGCACGGACATTGCGGCCCACATGCTCCAGCGTGGCCGCATCGCGAAGGGGGTTGGCGCTGTTGCTGGTGCCCAGGATGGTGCCTCCCACATGCAGGATGCCCGAGACCTCGTCCCAGCCCAGCGGCTTGACGCCGGGCGGGTCGAGCATCAGGCCTTCGAAGCCGTCGGCAATGCCCAGCACCTCGCACTGGCCGTGGTTGATCAGGGACTTGGTGACCGCACGGATCACCGCATTCAGGCCGGGGCAGTCGCCACCTCCGGTCAGCACGCCAACGCGCATGGGAAAACTCTCCTGTGAAACACCGGCCGACGCGCCCTTTACGACACGCACATGCCTTTGCAAAGCCCGCCTTGGCCTCGGAGCGGCCAGCGGCGGCATTCTTCAATCCATCAAGGCAGCAGGTCCAGCGCCTGCAGATAGGCAGGCTGGCGCATGAGGTCGTCCCAGGGCTGGGGCACGGTCTCCGGCAGCAGGGCCACGCGGCGCGATTCGCTGTCGGCATCGGGCTGCCAGCGGCCGCTGCGCTGCGCGGCCTCCATGCCGGCCAGCAGCTCGTCCACATGCTCGCCCAGGCCCAGGCTCTGGTTGCACAGCAGCACCATGTCGCAGCCCGCCTCCAGCGCGGCCAGGGCCGCGTCGGTATAGCCGATGAGCTGGCCGTCGATGCGGCGCGCGCCCTCCATGCTCAGGTCGTCGCTGAAAATGGCGCCGTCGTAGCGCAGGCGGCTGCGCAGGATGTCCTTGAGCCACTTGGCAGAAAAACCGGCCGGGCGCTTGTCCACCTTGGGGTAGATCACATGGGCCGGCATCACGGCCGTGAGCACGCTGGACAACCAGGGATAGGGCGCAGCGTCCTCGCCCAGAATGGCGGTGAGGCTGCGGCCATCGACCGGAATGTCCACATGCGAATCGGCCTTGACGAAGCCGTGGCCGGGAAAGTGCTTGCCGCAGTTGCCCATGCCGGCCTGCAGCAGGCCGTGCATGAGGCTGCGGGCCAGCGCGGCCACCACGCGCGGGTCGCGGTGGAAGCTGCGGTCGCCGATGACGCTGCTGGCACCATAGTCAAGGTCCAGCACCGGGGTGAAGCTGAAATCCACGCCGCAGGCGCGCAGCTCGGTGCCCAGCACGTAGCCGGCCGCCGTGGCGGCATTCATGGCAGCCAGGGCACCGCTGCCTTCACGGTGCTTGCCGCCCTTGCCGTCGTCCATCCACATCTGGCCGAAGGCGCGCATGGGCGGCAGGTGCGTGAAGCCGTCAGCGCGAAAACGCTGCACGCGTCCGCCCTCATGGTCCACGCAGATCAGCAAATCGGGCTTGACCGCCTTGATATCGGCGCACAGCTGCACCAGCTGCTCGCGGCTTTCCCAGTTGCGGGCAAAGAGGATGATGCCGCCGACCAGCGGATGCGCCAGGCGCTGGCGGTCCACATCGGTGAGTGCCTTGCCGGCGATGTCGATGATGAGGGGTGCGTGCTCGGTCATGCCGGGAGTTCCTATGAATCCTGTGGAGTCAAAAAAGCCAGCGTCACGCTGGCCGGGTATCAGGCGCGGCGCTCGACCACGCAGAAGCTGGCCGCGTAGTCGCTCTCGTCGGTTACGGACAGGTGCACCTGCAGGTTGCGCGCCTCGAACCATTCCTTGAGCGCGCCGTGCAGCACGATGGCAGGCTGGCCACTGGGCAGTTTGATGACCTCGCAGCTGCGCCAGGTCATGGGCATGACCATGCCCATGCCTATGGCCTTGGAAAAGGCCTCCTTGGCGGAAAAGCGCGTGGCCACGAAGCGGATGCCGCGCTCAGGCCAGCGCGCGCGGCGGGCACGCCAGGTGGCCAGCTCGCCCTCGGCCAGCACCTTCTCGGCGAAACGGTCGCCATGGCGCTCCAGGCTGGCGCGGATGCGGCGCACGTCGCAGATGTCGGTACCGATGCCGTAGATCATGGATTCGCTCCGCGAAAGCTTCAGGCGCGCGCCGCCATGCCCTGGTCTATGCACTGCTGGTAGGCGCGCACGGTTTCGGCGTAGCCCAGCTCCAGCGCGTCGGCGATCAGCGCATGGCCGATGGAGACTTCAAGCAGGCCCGGCACGCGCGCCACGAAGGCGGCCAGGTTGTCACGGCTGAGGTCGTGGCCGGCATTGATGCCCAGCCCGGCATCCAAAGCCGCCTGGGCCGCCGCCGCATAGGCGCGCAGTTGCGCTTCCTGGTCTGCCGTGCCCCAGGCAGCTGCGTAGGGTTCGGTATACAGCTCGACCCGGTCGGCGCCCACGGCGCGCGCAGCGGCCATCTGGGCGGGCACGGGGTCCATGAACAGGCTGACGCGCACGCCCAGCTGGCGGCATTCGGCAATCAGCGGCTTCAGGCGCTCGGCGTCCTGCGGGAAGTTCCAGCCATGGTCGCTGGTGAACTGGTCCTCGCTGTCGGGCACGAAGGTGGCCTGGTGCGGGCGCGTGTCGCGGATGAAGTCCATGAGGTTCTGCGTCGGGTTGCCCTCGATGTTGAACTCCGCCTGCGGCCACTGTGTCATCAGCGCCTGCAGTTCATAGACATCCTCGCTGCGGATATGGCGCTGGTCGGGACGCGGATGGATGGTGATGCCCTGGGCACCGGCCTCCAGGCAGATGCGCGCGGCGCGCGTCACGCTGGGAATGCCCAGGTGGCGCGTGTTGCGCAGCAGCGCAACCTTGTTGACATTGACCGACAGCGCCGTGCGCTGCGAAGCGTGGGAAAGATTCATAGCGATTGCAGATCCATCATCAGCTGGCGGGTGCGCAGCATGGGACTGCCGCAATGGTATTGCAGCAGGGCCCTCAGTTGGGGCTTGAGGGCCAGCGCCTGCTCGGGTTGGGCCACCACATGCAGCGTGGCATTGAAGGCCTGCCGGGCCTGCAGCGCGCTTTCAATGGCCTGCCATTGCGCAGCGCCCAGCACGGCGCGCTCGCCCTGCAGCGCCGGGCGCAGGCCGCCTTCGGCCACCAGCGCATAGCGGCGGCCTTCGGCCAGCGGTGCCAGCGTGGCGCTTTCCTCATTCAAGGCGGGCAGATGGCCCAGTTCGCGCAGCAGCAGCAGCTCGAAGGTGCGCAGCACGGGCTCGATGGCATCGCCATGCTGGCCCGCCAGCACGCGCACCACGCCGGCATAGATGTCGAACAGCGCCGCATAGGGATCGTCTCGCGCCAGCAGGCGCATCAGCAGCTCGTTGAGGTACAGGCCCGACATCAGGGCGTCGCCCTGGGGCATGACATGGCCGCCCACCCACTCGGCGCCCTTGAGGGTATGGATCTCGGCATTGCCCTCGCCGCCCAGGCTGTAGCTCAGGCTCAGCGGCTGCAGCGGCAGCAGCACGGGGCGAAAGTTCGAGGTCGGGCGCTTGACGCCCTTGGCCGCCAGCGCCACGCGGCCCCGGTGCCGCGTGAAAACCTCGAGGATCAGGCTGGACTCGCTCCAGTCATAGCTGTGCAGTACATAGGCCGGCTCATCCGAGACACGCTTGGCGCTAGCCATGGACAGAGGGCCTTGCGGGGAGGTTTCTCACTCGTAGCCGAAGGAGCGCACGCGGGCCTCGTCGTCGGCCCAGCCGGAGCGCACCTTGACCCAGACTTCGAGGAAGACCTTGGCATCCATGAGCTTTTCCAGCTCCTGGCGGGCCTCGGTGCTGATGCGCTTGAGGCGCTCGCCCTTCTCTCCGATGATCATGGCCTTGTGTCCGTCGCGCTCGACCACGATGGTGGCCGCCACGCGGATGAAGCGCTTGTGCTGCTTGCTGGCCTCTTCCTCGAACTTGTCGATGACCACCGTGGAGGTGTAGGGCAGCTCGTCGCCCGTGAAGCGGAACAGCTTCTCGCGCACGGTTTCCGAGGCGAGGAACTTCTCGCTGCGGTCGGTCAGCTCGTCGGGCGCATACATCCAGTCCTGCTCGGGCAGGTACTTCTCGCAGATGCCGAACAGGCGCTCGATGTCGCCCTTGCTCTTGGCCGACATGGGCACGAACTCGGCAAACGGATGGCGCTCCTGCATGCTCTTGAGCCAGGGGGCGATCTCGGCACGGCGGCCCACGGTATCGAGCTTGTTGGCGATCAGCAGCGTGGGAATGCCGGGCTTGAACAGCGACAGCACCTTGGCATCGGCCAGCGTGAACTGGCCGGCTTCCACGACGAACAGGATCAGGTCCACGTCGCCGATGGCGCCCATCACGGTCTTGTTGAGCGACTTGTTCAGCGCCGTGCTGTGCTTGGTCTGGAAACCCGGTGTATCGACGAAGATGAACTGCGTCGCGGCGCGCGAGCGAATGCCCGTGATGCGGTGGCGCGTGGTCTGCGCCTTGCGCGAGGTGATGCTGATCTTCTGGCCCACCAGCGCATTCATCAGCGTGGACTTGCCCACATTGGGCTTGCCGACGATGGCGATCAGGCCGCAACGCTGCGGGCCTGTCGGCACCTCGGGCGCCTGGGCTTCATCAGGGGCGGATGCCGTGCGTGCTGCGCCGGCGCCGGGCTTGGCCGCAGCCAGCAGGGCATCGAGTTCGGCGGCGGTCTGTGCCGGCGCCGGAGGTTTGTCTTGGTTCATGCGTGTCTTGCTTTCAATAGTTCCAGCATGGCTGTGGCAGCCGTCTGCTCTGCGGCTCTGCGCGAGGCACCCGTTCCCCGGGCCTGCAATTGCAGCTCGGCAATCGCGCAGGCCACTTCAAAGGTCTGGCGGTGGGCGGCTCCCGTGGTGGCGACCACCTCATACTGCGGCAGCTTCATGCGCCGTCCCTGCAGCCATTCCTGCAGGGCCGTCTTCGCATCCTTTTCGGCTGCGCGCATGTGGGGGTTGATGTCCACGCCCTCGAAAAGATGGTGTACCACCTTCTCGCCCGCCGCGTAGCCGGCATCCAGATAGACCGCGCCGATCAGGGCCTCGACCGCATCGGCCAGGATGGAGGGGCGTTGCTTGCCGCCCGACTTGGATTCACCCTCGCCCAGGCGCAGCAGATCAGGCAACTGCAGCCTCAGCGCGATCTGGTGCAGCGTGCCTTCCTTGACCAGGTTGGCGCGCACGCGGGACAGATCGCCCTCGGGCATGGAACTGAGCCGCTGGTAGAGCAGGCTGGAAATGGCAAGGTTCAGCACCGAGTCACCGAGGAATTCCAGGCGCTCGTTGTTGTCTGCCGAGAAGCTGCGGTGCGTGACGGCACGCTGCAGCAATGCAGGCTCGGCAAATTGATGCTGCAGCCTCAGCTGCAGCGCATTCAGTAAGGGAGGCACCTATTGGGTCTGCTTCTTAAAACGGTAAGTCAGGTAGGCGGGGCCCACGAGATGGATCTCGCGCGAATATTCGAACCCCACCACCACACGGTCATTGATCTTGGTCACTTCGAGATCGCCACCCTTGACGGACGTGAAGTCATCGATGGCAGCGGAACGCTCGAAGCTGGCTTTCACCTCGGCCACGGAATTGCCCTCGCGGGCCGCCTTGTTGGCGGCCTTGACGATGGCCTGGTATTCCAGGAAGACAGGCACGGATTGTGCGCCTACGGCCACCACGCCCACGCCCAGGGCAATCACAAACACCAGTCCCAGAAAGGACAGGCCGCGCTGGCGCGAACGCCGGTTGTTCGATGTCAACATGCTTTTTCCTCCTCCGGTGTGAATCCCTCGCGCATGCCCGGGCCACTGCGGTCCTCATGCATGCATGTGATGTGATGTGATCAATGGAAGCTGCCGATGCGCTTGAAATCCCCGAAGTTCATCCAGACAAAGAAAGCCCGGCCCACGATGTTCTTGTCGGGCACAAAGCCCCAGTAGCGGGAATCCAGCGAGTTGTCGCGGTTGTCGCCCATCATGAAGTACTGGCCTTCCGGCACCTTGCAGGTGATGCCTTCGACGCTGTAGCGGCAGTTCTCGCGGAACTCGAAGCCGCTGGCGCCCTGGATGAAGGCCGGCACGTCCTGGTTCACGATCATGCGGTGCGGCTTATCGCCCAGCGACTCCTCGTACTGCTTGAAGTAGCGCATCGCATCCTTGTCGAAGAAGTCGGGCAGTGCATTGACCGGGACTTCCTTGCCATTGATCGTCAGCCGCTTGTTCAGGTAGGCGATCTCGTCGCCCGGCAGGCCCACCACCCGCTTGATGTAGTCCAGGCTGGGCTGGGGCGGGTAGCGGAACACCACCACATCGCCACGCTGCAGCGGCGTTCCCTGCGTGATCTTGGTGTTGATCACCGGCAGGCGCACGCCATAGGTGAACTTGTTCACCAGGATAAGGTCGCCCACGAGCAGCGTGGGGATCATGGAGCCAGACGGGATCTTGAACGGCTCGAACAGGAACGAGCGCAGCACGAAGACGATTGCGATCACCGGGAACAGGCCTGCCGTCCAGTCCAGCCACCAGGGCTGCATGAGGATGCGGCCCTTGGCCTCTTCCGACACCTCGATGTCGGTCTTGGCGATGCCCATGCGGTCGAGTTCTGCGCGGCGTGCCACGGCAGCCTCCTCGATGGCTACGGCAGCGCGGCGGCGGCGCGGCAGGAAGTACAGCCGCTCGGCCACCCAGTACAGGCCCGTGACCACGGTGGCCAGGAACAGCAGCAGCGCGAAGTTGCCCTCGATGAAACCTGTGTACCAGGCACCGATATAGCCCACGAAGGCCGCGAGTACGACGGCCGTAATCCATTGCATGGCTTGCATCAATCCTCCACTTGCAGGATGGCCAGGAAGGCCTCCTGGGGCACTTCCACCGATCCGATCTGCTTCATGCGCTTCTTGCCGGCCTTTTGCTTTTCCAGCAGCTTGCGCTTGCGGGTGATGTCACCGCCGTAGCACTTGGCCAGCACGTTCTTGCGCATGGCCTTGACGGTTTCCCGCGCAATGATGTTGGCACCGATGGCGGCCTGGATGGCCACATCGAACATCTGGCGGCTGATGATCTCGCGCATCTTGGCCACCACGGCCCGGCCGCGGTACGTGGCCTGGGAGCGGTGCACGATGATGGACAGCGCATCGACCTTCTCGCCGTTGAGCAGGATGTCCACCTTGACCACATCGGAGGCGCGGTACTCCTTGAACTCATAGTCCATGGAGGCGTAGCCGCGCGAGACCGACTTGAGCTTGTCGAAGAAGTCCAGCACGATTTCGCCCAGCGGCATCTCATAGGTGAGCATCACCTGGCGGCCGTGGTACTGCATGTTGATCTGCACGCCGCGCTTCTGGTTGGCCAGCGTCATCACCGGGCCCACATAGTCCTGGGGCATGTACAGGTGGACGGTGACGATGGGCTCGCGCACCTCCTCGATACGGCCGGCATCGGGCATCTTGGACGGATTCTCGACCTGGATGACCTCGCCATCGCCCTTGACCACTTCGTAGACCACGCTGGGCGCGGTGGTGATCAGGTCCTGGTCGAATTCGCGCTCTAGGCGCTCCTGCACGATTTCCATGTGCAGCAGGCCCAGGAAGCCGCAGCGAAAGCCGAAGCCCAGCGCCTGCGAGACTTCAGGCTCGAACTGCAGGGACGAATCGTTGAGCTGCAGCTTCTCCAGCGCATCGCGCAGCTGGTCGTACTCGCTGGCTTCGGTGGGGTACAGACCCGCGAACACCTGGGGCTTGATTTCCTTGAAGCCAGGCAGGGCCTCGGTGGCAGGACCCAGATTGTTGGGAAGCTTCTTTTCCAGCGTGATGGTGTCGCCCACCTTGGCTGCCTTGAGCTCCTTGATGCCGGCAATGATGTAGCCCACCTCGCCGGCGCGCAGCACGTCGCGGGGCACGTCGGCCGGTGTGAACACGCCCAGGTTGTTGGCTTCATAGGCAGCGCCCGAGGCCATCATCTTGAAGCGCTCGCCACGCTTGAGTTCACCATCGACCACGCGCACCAGCATCACGACGCCGACATAGGTGTCGAACCAGCTGTCGATGATCATGGCGCGCAGCTGGCCATTGGGATCGCCCTTTGGCGGCGGCACCTTGGCGACCACCGCCTCCAGGATCTCCTCGATGCCCATGCCGGTCTTGGCCGAGCAGGGAATGGCGTCGCTGGCATCGATGCCGATGACATCCTCGATCTCGGCCCTGGCATTTTCGGGATCGGCCTGGGGCAGATCCATCTTGTTGAGAACAGCCGTCACTTCCACGCCGAGTTCCAGCGCGGTGTAGCAGTTGGCCACGGTCTGCGCCTCGACACCCTGCGAGGCATCCACCACCAGCAGCGCTCCCTCGCAGGCCGACAGCGAACGCGAGACTTCATACGAGAAGTCCACGTGGCCGGGCGTGTCGATGAGGTTGAGGTTGTAGACCTGGCCATCCTTGGCCTTGTACTGCAGGGCTGCGGTCTGCGCCTTGATGGTGATGCCGCGCTCTTTCTCGATATCCATCGAGTCCAGCACCTGGGCTTCCATGTCACGGTCAGCCAAGCCTCCGCAACGCTGGATGAGGCGGTCAGCCAGCGTCGACTTGCCATGGTCGATGTGCGCAATGATGGAAAAATTTCTGATGTGGTTCATCAACGGGAAGGACTGCTAGTGAAAGTGGAAAACGACAGGGCCGGCGCGCAAGAAAAAAGGGCGCGTCCATGAACGACGCGCCCCGAACCAACAATCTCTGGCAACTGCGATAGTTGGGACTTTATTGTAGGCAAAACGGGCTGAAAACCAAGCCCTGACAAGGCCTGCAAAGGTCCGGGCTTGATCTGTCACAATTATTTATCAACAGTTTATCAACAGAACCGCCGAGCCATTTCTCGCCCGTCGATCACCGGATAGTGCGGTGCTTTTGCACCGCAACAATCCCCTTTGAAAACAGGTTTCTGACGCCTTGAGCCGTCACGCTTTGGTGGGGCATTTTACCCAATGCCCCAAGGGGCATGGGCGGCTCCGGGTCAGGATTCCGAGGGTATTCCCCAGGATCCGGAAAACCGCCCTCCCCTGCGGCCTCAGCGCGTCGGACGGATCAGCACGTACTGTGCCCATTCCCCACGGCGCACCAGCAGGTTCACCGGCTTGCTCTTGTCCACCTTGGCCAGCGTGGCCTCGAAGCTCTTGAGCCCCGTGATCTCGACATTGGCCAGCTGCAGGATGACGTCACCTTCGCGCAGGCCCGCACGTGCCGCAGCCTCGACGGCCGCCGTCACGCGCACGCCGCCCTTGATGCCCAGCTCCTTCTTCTGGGCATCCGTGAGCTCGGCCAGCGTCAGGCCCAGCGGCTGGGAAACCAGGGTGCTGCCCTTGCCGGTGGCCTTGGCCTGCGGAGCCGCGCCGTCGGGCTCGACCTCCGCGATCACCATGGTCAGATCCTTGGCTGCGCCGCGACGGAACACGGTGATGGTGCTGCGTGTGCCGGGCTTGGTATTGCCCACCAGACGCGGCAGGTCGGCCACCTTGTCGATGGCCTTGCCGTCGAACTTGATGATCACGTCACCAGCCTCGACGCCCGCCTTGGCAGCGGGCGAATCCAGCTCGACGGCCGAAACCAGTGCTCCCTGCGCCTTGCCCAGGCCAATGGATTCGGCAATGTCCTTGGTGACCGGACCGATCTGCACGCCAATGCGGCCTCGCGTGACCTTGCCGGTGGCGCGCAGCTGGTCGCTGACACGCACGGCCTCATCGATCGGAATCGCGAAGCTGATGCCCATGAAGCCGCCGGAGCGCGAATAGATCTGGCTGTTGATGCCCACGACCTCGCCGCGCATGTTCAGCAACGGGCCGCCCGAGTTGCCGGGGTTGATGGCCACATCGGTCTGGATGAAGGGCAGATAGTCGCCCGTGTCGCGCTGCTTGGCACTGACAATGCCCGCCGTGACGGAGTTGTCGAGGCCGAAGGGCGAGCCGATGGCCATCACCCACTCGCCGACCTTGAGGCGGTTCACATCGCCGATCTTCACGGCCGGCAGCCCTGTGGCGTCGATCTTGACCACGGCCACGTCGGTGCGCTTGTCGCTGCCCACGATCTTGGCCTTGAACTCGCGCTTGTCGGTCAGCGTGACGATCACCTCGTCAGCGCCTTCGACCACGTGGGCATTGGTCATCACAAAGCCATCGGCCGTCAGGATGAAGCCGGAGCCCACGCCGCGCGGCTGCTCCTCGTCAGGCTGTGAACGCGGTTGGGGACGTTGGCGCGGCACATTGGGCACGGGCAGGCCGAAGCGGCGGAAGAATTCGAGCATGTCCTCGTCCATGCCCAGCGCCTCGGCAGAGTTGGCCGACACCTTCTCCAGCGTGCGGATGTTGACCACGGAAGGGCCGACCTGCTCGACCAGATCGGTGAAGTCCGGCAGCCCCCGCACCACGGCGCCACTTTGCGCATGGGCGGCACTCACCGGCACCAGCATTCCTGCGCTGCCTGCAGCCAGCGCCAGAACGCCGGCCAGTGTGCAGGACTGCAGCGTCTTCCATCGAACAGTGGTCATGGTCATCCTTTCCATCTCAATCATTACGTTGCCCCGACGCCATCGCGCCCAGGCGGTTTGTTCGGACACATGGCAGCCGACTTGCTTTCGGACGAACGTCACATTCTGGCGTAGTCCTGGCGAGCATCGGCCAGACGATGGCTCAGAAGCCTGAAAGACGCGGTTAGTTCCCGAATCGGCAGCATGCATGGGGCACAAGCCGCCGTGCATGGAGCACAAATGACTGCACCCGCGTCCATTTCAATGCCGAAAGGCTGGACGCGGGTGCAAAAGAAGGCAGGAGAGCAATGCTCTCCTGTGAGATTCAGCGCTGGTTGGCGCGCGGTGCTGATGCGAAGTTGGCGTTGCGCAGGAAGCTGGCAGGCATCTGCAACGTGGCCGGGCCACTGTATTGCGGATGGGAGGCCAGCAGCGCATCCAGGCGCGGATCACGCAGCATCACGCTCTGCCCGTAGGGTCCGGCCACCGCCACGACCGAGGAAGACTGGGCCGTATCGCCAAGCGGGAAGTCCTGGGCATTGCCAGCCACCGCAACCGGCGCCGACGGAGCACCCGTCTCAAGGGCCGCCAGGGCGCGGCCCGGCGCCGCGCCGGGACCGGCAGGCGCGCCCAGCATCACGCTCCAGCCAATGGCAGCCACGGCCGCCACGGAGGCAAAGCCCGCCGCCATCTTCCAGCGGAATACCGAGGCATTGGCCGCATCGCGCAGCGGCGCTCCATTGATCACAGCCCGGTCCTGCGCCGGATGCGCAATTTGCGCCAGCTCTTCAGTGGCCACGGAAACCAGCGGACGGCGAGGCTCGTTGGCCAGTTGGGCGCGGATTCCGGAGAGCACATCGTGCCGGCTGTGATGCGCCAATTCCGGGGAACGCAGCACATCGCCCACGAGGTGGTACATGCGCCACTCCTGCTGGCCTGCGTCGCTTTCCGCATAGGCCAGCACGGCCTGCAACTCTGCGGCAGAGAGTTCACCATCAGCCAATGCCGACAATTGTTCGCGCTTCGTCAGATCGTCATTCATGATCAATCACCTGCTTGTCTGCTTTGAGACCCTGTACCCAAAAAATGCACCACCCGGCGGCCACAACCCCGTCACGCCTACCAACGCTTGCCCGACTGGCGCTCCAGCAAAGGCTTGACCCTGGCTGAAATCGCTTCCCGTGCGCGAAAAATCCGTGAGCGCACGGTGCCGATGGGGCAACCCATGGCGTTCGAGATTTCCTCGTAGCTCAGGCCTTCGATTTCCCGCAACGTGACAGCCTGCCGGAGATCCTCGGGCAAAGCCTCCATGGCGGCGTTGACTGCCTGGGCAATTTCCTGGGCTGCCAGGATCGTTTCGGGCGTTTCTTCGGTGGTTAGTTCCTGGCTGACCCGGGAAGTTTCATCATCGTCATCCCCGTTGTGTAACGCGCTTTCGGTGATCAGCGGCGAGCGCTTCATGTCCAGCAGCGCCTTCTTGGCAGTATTCACGGCAATGCGGTACAGCCAGGTATAGAACTGGGCATCACCCCTAAACTGGTGCAGGGCACGATAGGCGCGGATGAAGGTTTCCTGCGCAATGTCCGGCACCAGGTCCACGTCGCGCACCATGCGGCCGATGAGGCGCTCGATGCGGCGCTGGTACTTGATGACCAGTAGCTCGAAGGCCCGCATGTCTCCTGCGTTGGTGCGCTCGACCAGAGCCAGGTCGCTATCGGCAGAAGAAGGCGGGAATTCGGGAGGCGTCATGAAATCGGTGAAGACGGGCCGCGGCGGCCCTGGCGCAGTCATTGCGCCCGTTCTGTAGGTCTGGCCGGGGAATATACAGCACGCCGCAAATCACCCCAGGTTTCCGGACTCTGCCTGCACAACAGGAGCAGCCAGCGGGAGCTGCGCCAACGCAAGGGCCCCGCCGGCACCATGGAAACCAGGGGACGGACCTGCACCCACAACCACGATCCACCATCGGCTCGCACCTGCAGCAGCACCGGCTGCGCAGCCTGGCCTGGGTCCGCCTCGCCGATCGACCACTGCACGCCATCCCAGGCGATGAAACCTTTACCCAGGCTGTGCCATCCATGCCACATGCCTGCAGCAGCAACCAGGCAAACCGCAACGGCCACGGCTGCAGGCCACCACCCTGACTGGAGATTCAAGGCCCATGCCAGCAAAAGCATGGCGGCCAGCAGCCAAAGCGCACAAAGACACACTGCCACGGTGCGCGATGGCTTCAACGGATGGCGAACTGCGGGCGGCGCATGGCGAGACGGCATGCCTGCAGTGTCGCAAAACCGCAGCATGACCGACATTTATCCTGCTTTCACCTGGCACATGCGCGAAATAAAAAAGCCCGCTCCCTTGCGGGGCGGGCTTTTCATGTGCGTTGCGCAGGCCTCAGATCCGCTTGAACACCAGCGTTCCGTTGGTGCCTCCGAAGCCGAAGTTGTTCTTCACCGCCACCTCGATCGTCGCGTCCCGCGCCGTATTGGCGCAGTAGTCGAGATCGCACTCCGGGTCCTGGTTGTCCAGGTTGATGGTCGGAGGAATCTTTTGCTCGTGCAGTGCCAGCACGGTGAAGACGCTCTCGATGCCACCAGCACCGCCCAGCAGGTGGCCTGTCATGGACTTGGTCGAACTGACAACGATTTTCTTGGCGTGATCGCCCAGAGCCGCCTTGATGGCGTTGGTCTCGTTGAGGTCGCCCAGCGGCGTGGAAGTGCCGTGCGCGTTCAGATAGTCGATCTGGTCGGCATTGATGCCGGCATTTCGCAAAGCTGCCAGCATGGCGCGGCGCGGGCCGTCCATGTTGGGTGCCGTCATGTGGCCGGCATCGGCACTCATGCCGTAGCCGCACAGTTCGGCGTAGATCTTGGCACCGCGGGCCTTGGCATGCTCGTACTCTTCCAGCACCAGCACGCCCGCGCCTTCGCCCAGCACGAAGCCGTCGCGGTCCTTGTCCCAGGGGCGCGAAGCGGCCTTGGGATCATCATTGCGCGTGGACAGGGCGCGCATGGCGGCAAAGCCGCCGACGCCCAGGGGGGAGACCGTGGCTTCCGTGCCACCAGCCACCACCACATCGGCATCGCCGTATTCGATCATGCGTCCTGCCTCGCCTATGCAGTGCAGCCCGGTCGTACAGGCAGTCACCACGGCAAGATTCGGCCCCTTGAAGCCGAAGCGCATGGACACATGGCCAGCCACCATGTTGATGATGGAGGCAGGCACGAAGAACGGCGTGATGCGGCGCGGTCCGCGCGCAGCCAGTTCCGCGTGGGTGTTCTCGATCAGCGGCAAGCCGCCGATGCCCGAACCGATCACACAGCCGATGCGCGTGGCCAAATCATCCGACAAGGCCTCGCCCGTGGGCAGACCTGAGTCCTGCACGGCTTGCGCCGCAGCAGCGATGCCGTAATGGATGAAGGTGTCCATGGAGCGCGCATCCTTGGCGCTCATGTACGACTCCACATCGAATCCCTTGACCTCGCCCGCAATCTTGCAGGCAAAGTTCGAGGCATCGAACTTGGTGATGAGGTCAATGCCGGACTGGCCGGCCAAAAGATTGGCCCAGGCGTCGCCCACCGTGTTACCCACGGGGGAGATGCAACCCAGGCCGGTCACGACAACGCGACGACGGCTCATGCGTAAAACCTTCTGCTGATCGCTCGGGTCAGGGCCCTATCAGGCCTTCTGGTGGGTGTTGGCGTAGTCGATGGCGTTTTGCACCGTCGTGATCTTTTCCGCGTCTTCGTCGGGGATCTCGATGCCGAATTCATCTTCCAGGGCCATCACCAGCTCCACCGTGTCCAGGGAGTCAGCACCCAGATCAGCCACGAAGGCCTTTTCGTTGGTGACTTGAGACTCTTCAACGCCGAGTTGTTCGGCAATGATTTTTTTGACACGTGCTTCGATATCGCTCATGGTTTCCCTCTGGGGGTTGTGAATGAACCCGCGATTCTAGCTGCTTCGGGCCTCAGGCCCTCTTCAGCCGGCCGTCGCGAGGAAACGGCCTCTTCTGTTGCAAGCAACGCCGGCTTCTGGCAGGGGTCTGCCCGCAGCCGCCGCAGCACTTACATGTACATGCCGCCGTTGACGTGCAATTCCTGGCCGGTGACGTATCCCGCACCCGCAGATGCGAGGTAGGCCACGGCATGGGCGATGTCGCTGGGCTGGCCCAGATCGCCCATGGCGATCTGCGATTTGAGCGCGTTCTTCTGCTCTTCGGGCAGCTCCGCCGTCATGTCGGTGGCAATGAAGCCAGGCGCCACGCAGTTGACCGTGATGCCGCGGCTGCCCAGTTCACGGGCCAGCGCACGCGTCATGCCGGCAACGCCGGCCTTGGCGGCTGCATAGTTGGCCTGACCGGGGTTGCCGGAGGCGCCAACGACGCTGGTGATGTTGATGATGCGGCCAAAACGCTGCTTCATCATGGGCCGAATGGCCGTACGGCTGACTCGGAAAACCGCCTTGAGATTGGTGTCGATCACCGCATCCCAGTCGTCGTCCTTCATGCGCATGGCCAGGGTGTCGCGTGTGATACCGGCGTTGTTGACCAGCACATGCAGGCCGCCGTCATTCTTGACGATGCTGTCGATCAAGGCATCGACGGCCGCCCCATCCGTGACATTGAGGTTCACGCCGCGGCAGCCCTCATGGGCCGACAGGGCCTGGCCGATCTTTTCCGCGCCACCGTCGGTGGTGGCCGTGCCGATCACGCGGTAGCCGCGCGCTGCCAGCTCCTGGGCAATGGCAGCACCAATGCCACGCGAGGCACCCGTCACCAGGGCAACCTGGGGCTTGTTCTGGTTGTCAGTCATGCGAGGGATTCTTTCACGTCGGCCAGCGTGGCCGGATCATAGAGGGCAGCGGCCGTCAGGTCCGCGTCAATCCGCTTGGTCAGGCCCATGAGCACCTTGCCGGGACCGCACTCGACGAGATGCACGATGCCGCGCGCCTTCATGGCCTGAACGCATTCAACCCAGCGCACCGGGCCAAAGGCCTGGCGATACAGCGCATCGCGGATGGCGTCGGCGTCTTGCTCGACCGCCACGTCGATGTTGTTGAGCACGGGAATCTGCGGCGCAGCCAGCGCCGTGGCAGCCAGCGCCGCCTTGAGCTTTTCGGCCGCAGGCTTCATCAGGCTGGAATGGAACGGCGCCGACACGGGCAACGGCAGGGCACGCTTGGCGCCTGCGGCCTTGAGGGCTTCGCAGGCCTTTTCGACAGCAGCCTTGCTGCCGGCGATCACGGTCTGCGAAGGATCGTTGAAATTGACGGCTTCGACGACTTCAGCGCCACCCAGGGCAGCCGTGACCTCGGCGCAGCCTGCGCGCACCTTGTCGGCGTCCAGACCCAGGATGGCCGCCATGGCGCCCGTGCCCACGGGCACGGCCTCCTGCATGGCTGCAGCACGCAGGCGCACCAGCGGGGCAGCCTGGGCCAGCGTCAGCACGCCCGAGGCGACCAGGGCGGAATACTCGCCCAGCGAATGGCCTGCCACGACATCGGGCAGCGCGCCGCCTTCGGCCTGCCACACGCGCCAAGCGGCCACACCGGCCACCAGCATCACGGGCTGGGTGTTGGTGGTGAGCGCCAGGGCTTCCTTCGGTCCTTGCTGGATCAGCTGGCCGATGTTTTCACCCAGCGCCTCGGAGGCTTCGGCCAGCGTCTGCGCCACGACAGGATGGTCACCCCATCCGTCGAGCATGCCCACCGATTGCGAGCCCTGGCCAGGAAAGACGAATGCAAACTTCTTCATATTTTCAAAAATAAAAGCCGCGCCATGGGAGCCTGCCGACAGGCAGGCATCCCGCATCACATCTTGAGAAGCACCGCACCCCAGGTGAAGCCACCGCCCACGCCTTCCAGCAGCACGGTCTGCCCAGGCTTGACCTGGCCATTGCGCACGCCGTGGTCCAGCGCCAGCGGGATCGAGGCGGCCGAGGTATTGCCATGCTGGTCCACGGTCACCACCACCTTGTCCATGGACAGCTTGAGCTTGCGCGCCGTGCTTTGCATGATGCGGATGTTGGCCTGGTGAGGGATCAGCCAGTCGATATCGGCATCGGTGAGCCCGGCCTTGTCCAGCGTCGCGCGGGCGGCCTTTTCCAGCACGCCGACCGCCAGCTTGAACACGGCCTGTCCATCCATCTTCAGCAGCGGATCGCCGAGTACCTGGCCGCCGGATACATTGCCCGGCACGCAGAGGATGCCGACATGCTTGCCATCGGCATGCAGGTCGGACGCCAGGATCCCAGGCTGCTCGGACGCCTCCAGCACCACCGCGCCGGCGCCATCGCCGAACAGCACGCAGGTCGTGCGGTCGTTGAAATCAAGAATGCGGCTGAAGACTTCGGAACCCACCACCAGCGCGCGGCTTGCGGCGCCGGACTGGATCATGGCATCGGCCACCGTGAGAGCGTAGACAAAGCCGCTGCACACAGCCTGCACGTCAAAGGCCGCGCAGCCATTGGCGCCAAGCTTGTTCTGCAGGATGCAGGCAGTGGACGGGAAGACCATGTCGGGCGTCGAGGTGGCGACGATGATCAGGTCGATGTCCTGTGGCTGGCAGCCAGCGGCCTCCAGCGCCTTCTTCGACGCCTCCAGGGCCAGATCGCTGCTGGCCACGTCGGGCGCGGCAAAGTGACGGGCATGGATGCCGGTGCGCTCGACGATCCACTCGTCCGAGGTCTCTATGCCACGCTGGGCCAGTTCGGCAGCCAGATCGTGATTGGTGAGTCGGCGGGGTGGCAGGTAGCTGCCCGTGCCGGTGATGCGTGCGTAGCGTCTCATCTGTATTAGGGCGCCGACGGTCCCGATTCCGACTGCGCAGCCAGCAAAAGAGGCAGGGCTGCGGAGATGCGGGTACGGACACGGTCGAGCAGGTTGTTGCGGGCCGCATCATACGCGCGGTTCAGCGCGTGCTCGAAAGCCAAGGCATCGGCTGACCCATGGCTTTTGAACACCAGCCCACGAAGGCCCAGCAGCGCCGCACCGTTGTGACGCCGATGGTCCACGCGATTCATCAGCGCAGTTAGCACCGGATAGGCAACGATTGCAGCCATTTTGGTGAAGATGTTGCGCTTGAACTCCTGCTTGAGGGCATTGGAGATCATGGACGCCACCCCCTCGGAAGACTTGAGGGCCACGTTGCCCACAAAGCCGTCGCAGACCACGACCTGGGTCGTGCCCTTGAAGATATCGTTGCCTTCGACGTTTCCGTAGAAGTTCAGGTGACCGGCCTTGCCTGCCGCGCGCAACAGTTCGCCCGCACGCTTGATGACTTCACTGCCCTTGATCTGCTCTTCGCCGATATTGAGCAGGCCCACCGAAGGCGCCTCTTCGTTGTTCAGCGCAGACACCAGGGCCGAGCCCATGACGGCGAACTGCAGCAGATGCTCGGCCGAGCAATCCACGTTGGCACCCAGGTCCAGCACCGTGGTGGCACCACCCTTGGCATTGGGCAACTGGGGAGCGATGGCGGGGCGATCGATGCCATCCAGCGTCTTGAGCAGGTAGCGCGAGATGGCCATCAGCGCACCCGTATTCCCAGCTGACACGGCAGCAGCAGCCTGGCCATCCTTGACCTGCTGGATGGCGACGCGCATCGAGGAATCCTTCTTCCTGCGCAGCGCCACCTCGATCGGGTCATCCATGCCGACGACTTCCGAGGCCGGCACCACGCTGGCGCGCTCATGCGCAAAGCCAGCCAGCGCATCGGGCTGGCCGACCAGCAGCAGCCGGGCGTCGGAATGGGAATCGAGGAACTGGCGGCACGCCGCGAGCGTGACGCGGGGGCCGTGATCACCCCCCATGCAGTCAACGGCCAAAGTGATCATGAGCGACTGGCAAGCCTGTTGCAAGGCCTGGAAAGATAGGAACGGCCATCAGAAAAAACAAAAGCCCGCGCTACGAAAACTGTAGCCGCGGGCTCTGCGGGAACGGTCGAAGGTCAGGCTTCGGACTTGTTCTTCAGCACTTGACGGCCGCGGTACACGCCGTTGGGGCTGATGTGGTGACGCAGGTGGGTTTCACCGGTGGTGGGTTCCACGGCGATGCCAGGCACATTCAGTGCATTGTGCGAACGGTGCATACCGCGCTTGGAGGGGGACTTCTTGTTCTGCTGAACAGCCATGATGGCTCCTGTGTATCTGAAAAGGGTTGGTAAAAAACGCGATCAGCCCATTAAAGACACGAGGGGGTTTCGCGCGAAGCCCTTGATTATAGCGCAATCGCTTTTCCCGGCCTCGACCTTTTTTCCGGGCATCTCGATCAGTCTGCGGATTTGCCCACATCCAGGCCGCGAAGGACGGCGAACGGGTTGGGCTTGTCCTCGATGGCCTGCTCGAAGTCCGCGTCGCTGGACTGCAAGCTCACAGTCTCGGGGCAGACATCGTGACGCGGCACCACAGGCAGCTCCATGAGCAACTCGTCCTCGATGAGTTCGAGCAGATTGAACTCGCGGCTGAGCACCAGCAGGTCCTCATCGCTTTCATCGTCCTCGGACTCGGCTGTGGCTTCATCCGCAACAAAGCGAAAAGACCGATCAACCTGCAGGGTGATGGGCGCCAGGGCCAGGCAGCGCTGGCACACCATGGGCACGACGGCATCGGCCTGCAGATGCAGCCACACCTGACCGGGGCCACCGGTCTGCTCGACCAGCTCGCCGTCCGCCTGCCAGTGCACCTGGCCATGCGTGTCACCGGCATCCGGCTGCGCATCCTGGGCCAGACGCGGGAAGACTGACAGTGTTGTCTGGTCCTGAAGATGGCCCTGCGATTGCGCGAAAGCGCGAACATCGAGGCGGGCCGCAGAAAATTCCTTGCTCATGCGGGCAGTGTAAGAGAATCCGGGCATGCAAGCTCCCCACCCCGCCTTAGCCCAGGCTCCCGGCCTGGCGCGTCCCCTGATCCTTGGCTCCACCTCACGCTACCGCCGCGAACTCCTGGAGCGGCTGCGGCTGCCATTCCAGACCGTCTCCCCGGAAGTCGATGAAACACCTCTGGCCGGAGAGACACCGCACGCCCTTTCCCTGCGCCTGGCCCTGGCCAAGGCCCAGGCCGTGGCTGCGCTGCACCCCCGCGCCGTTGTCATCGGCTCCGACCAGGTGCCCGAGCTCGATGGCCTGCCGCTGTCCAAGCCCGGCAACCATGAACGCGCCACCGAACAGTTGCGCCAGATGAGCGGGCGCCAGATGAATTTCCACACTGCCGTGAGCGTGGTCTGCCAGGAAACCGGCTTTTCCGAGACCGACGTGGTGACGGTTCAGGTGCGCTTTCGCGATCTCAACGATGCGGAAATCGAGCGCTACCTGCGCGCCGAGCAGCCGTATGACTGCGCAGGCAGCGCCAAGAGCGAGGGCCTGGGCATTGCCCTGCTCGACGCCATCGTCAGCGACGACCCCACGGCACTGATCGGCCTTCCGCTGATCCGCACATGCCAGTTGCTGCGCGCCGCAGGAGCCGTGCTGCCATGAGCGATGCCATCACCAAGCCCCTGACAGGAACGCTCTACCTGGTGCCCGCGCCGCTGGACTTCGGCTGCGATGAGCAAACGCCGCTGACGCAGGTCCTGCCCGATGGGACACTGCGCACCGCTGCGCGGCTGACCCACTGGATCTGCGAAAACGCCAAGAGCACACGCGCCTATCTCAAGCGCATCGACGCGCTGCATGCACTGGCCCAGCCCTTGCAGACCCAGCAGATCACCGAACTGCCGCGCGAGGCCCACAAGAAGGGGGACCATGGCGACAAGGGTGCCGCCGTCTTTGACGCCAAGCCACTGCTCGCCCCCTTGCTGGCCGGACACGACATGGGACTGGTCAGCGAGGCCGGAATGCCCGCGGTGGCCGACCCCGGCAGCTCCATCGTGCGCGCCGCGCACGATTTGGGCATACGCGTCGTGCCGCTGATCGGACCCGTATCGCTGCTGCTGGCGCTGGCCGCCAGCGGGCTCAACGGACAGAACTATGCCTTTGTGGGCTACCTGCCCCAGGATGCCGGCGGACGGGTACAGCGCATCAAGGAGCTTGAAGCCCTGGCATTGCGCCAAGGCCAGACCCAGCAGTTCATCGAGACGCCCTACCGCAACGCCGCGCTTTGGCAAGCCCTGCTGCAGACGCTGCAACCCCATACCCGTTTGGCGTTGGCCTGCGGCCTGACACTGGAGAGCGCCCGCATCGAAAGCAGGCTGGTGCGCGAATGGCGCCAGCACAAGGAAGCGCCGGACAACCGCACGCCGGTGGTGTTCTCCATCGGCCGCTGAAGCCGCCCATCAGCGAAAAAGCCCGCCTTCGACAGGAAGGCGGGCTTTTCGTCTTGGCAGACCGAGCGGGAAACCCCGCAAGAATCAGCGCAGAGCCGGGAGGCTGGAACGCAGTGCCTGCACCGCACCGCCGCCAAAAGCCGCGCCGAAACGCTTGGCCAGGCGCTCGGCCACGTTGTCGCGGCGCGTGTAATCCACCACCTCTTCCGCCTTGACCACTTCACGGGCCACATAGTCAAGACTGCCCAGCTTGTCGGCCAGGCCCATCTCCACCGCCTGCTGGCCGGTCCAGAACAGGCCGCTGAAAGTCTCGGGCGTCTCATGCAGGCGGTCACCACGGCCAGCCTTGACCACGTTGATGAACTGCGAGTGGATCTGGCCCAGCATCTTGTGGGCATGTTCGCGCTGCCCTTCGGACATGGGGCTGAACGGGTCCAGGAAACCCTTGTTCTCGCCAGCCGTCAGCAGGCGGCGTTCCACGCCGAGCTTTTCCATGGCACCGGTGAAGCCAAAGCCATCCATGAGCACGCCGATGCTGCCCACGATGCTGGCCTTGTCCACAAAGATCTCATCGGCGGCGGCGGCAATGTAGTAGGCGGCCGAAGCGCAGGTCTCTTCCACCACGGCATACAGGGGCTTGTCGTACTTGCCCTTGAGCCGCACGATTTCGTCATTGATGATGCCGGCCTGCACAGGGCTGCCGCCCGGCGAGTTGATCAGCAGCACCACGGCGCGCGAGCCCGAATCCTCGAAGGCACTGCGCATGGCGGCCACCACGAACTCCGCGCTGGCGTCGGCACCTGCGGCGATCTCGCCCTTGACCTCGACCACGGCCGTGTGCGGGGAGGAACTGGTCGTGGTCGCCGTGTCCTTGGCAAACAGCACCCACAGCACCACGAGGATGAGCGCCGTCCACAGCAGGCGGCCAAACAGGCGCCAGCGGCGCGAGGCACGCTGCTCGTTGATGGTGGCGAAGACCAGCTTTTCCAGCACCTCCCGCTCCCAGCCGCTCGATGCCGCCGTGCGCGCATCGGCAGCCGCCGTGGCGGGCGTGGCCCGGGCCCACAGGTCCGCCCCCGGGGATGGGTGCGATGCGGAGCCAGGATTTTCCGGAGGTATGGGGGAAGTCATGTCAGAACTCGACGGGTTTCAGGTTATCGGCAGTATGCCAGTGCACCACCCCCGCGCTTTCGCTCAGGGAGATTTTCACAAGGCCGCCACGGCAGGGCCCGCCAGCGCAGGCGCCGCTGTCAGGCGCGTAGGCCGCTCCATGGGTTGCGCACAGCAGCCAGCGTCCGGTGTCATCGAAAAAGCGGTCCGGCTGGTAGTCCATCTCCATGGCCACATGGGTGCAGCGATTCAGATAGGCATGCACCTGTCCCTCGAAGCGGATGGCGAATGCGCGGCAGGCATGACCCGCGTAGACCACGTCGAAAGGCACGGCATTCGCCCCTTCCTGCAGGGCATCGCTGGCGCACAGAACGATGCGTTCAACGGTCAACGGCACACCTCACGAGCATGAATCCACGCGCTGACGCGGGCATGACGACTCAGCCATGGGCCAACAGCCACTGATGCAAATCCGCAACACTCTGCGCCACATGCAACGGCTTCAGCACGCCAAAGCCGTCGGTGGGATGCGCGCCATAGCCCACGCCCACGCTGGCACAGCCTGCATTGCGGGCCAGTTCCAGGTCGTGCGTGGTGTCGCCGATCATCAGCACCCGCGAAGGGTCCGCACCAAACTCGGCCATCAGCTCCTGCAGCATCAGCGGATTCGGCTTGCCGGCGGTCTCGTCCGCCGTGCGCGAGCTGTCGAACATGCCGCGCAACTGCGGGTCCTGCAGCGCATCGTTCAGACCACGGCGGCTCTTGCCCGTGGCCACGGCCAGCAGGTGCCCTCGCTCGCGCAGCGCCGCCAGCATGGGCAGCACGCCGGCGAACAGGCTGATGTCGTCCTGATGCTTGATGAAATGGTGGCGATAGCGGTTGCCCAGCTCGGGGTATTTTTCGGGCGGCACATCGGGAGCTGCACGCGCCAATGCGGGCATCAGCGCCATGCCGATCACATAGGACGCCGCCTCATCGCTGGGAGGCGTGCCCCCCACATCGGCCACGGCCGCCTGAATGCACTTGACGATCACCGCGGTGGAATCCGACAGCGTCCCATCCCAGTCGAAGGCAATGAGATCGAAGCGGCGCGCACGGTGCATCTCGGAAGAACCAGGATTTGTCATATCTACAAGGAGTCAGAGCCAGCGTCAGCCGGCGAAACGGGCCAGTTCTTCGGGAAGCTCGGCGCGCAGCTCCACCCGCTCGCCACTGGCCGGGTGGGTGAACTGTAGCCGCCATGCGTGCAGGAACATGCGTTTGAGACCCTGTTTCTGCAGGCGTCGGTTCAGGTCGAAGTCGCCATATTTGTCATCGCCCGCAATCGGGTGCCCCTGGCTGGACAGGTGCACGCGGATCTGGTGCGTGCGCCCGGTCTTGATGGTCACCTCCAGCAGGCTCATCGCCGGCAGCCCCAGCAGTGGCTGGGGCGCCAGCGTGCTGCGAACGCGCACCAGCGTGACGGAGCGCATGCCGTCAGGATCATCGGCCGTGGTCACCCGCACGCGGCGTTCGCCGTCGGCCTGCAGGTATTTGTGCAGCGGCAGATCAATCACCTTGTGGTTGGCCGGCCAGGTGCCCTGGACCAGGGCCAGGTAGGTCTTGCCGGTCTCGCGCTCGCGGAACTGGTCCTGCAGATGCGTCAGCGCCGAGCGCTTCTTGGCCACCAGCAAGATGCCGGATGTCTCTCGGTCTAGCCGATGCACCAGCTCCAGAAAACGGCTTTGCGGCCGCGCCTGGCGCAGTTGCTCGATGACACCAAAACTCACACCCGAGCCGCCATGCACGGCCACACCGGCGGGCTTGTCGATGGCGATCAGGTGCTCGTCTTCCAGCAGACCGGGGAAATCCCTGGCTGGCGCTGGCCGCTCGGCCTTTTCGGCGACTTTTTCGGAAATGCGCACGGGCGGTATGCGGACGATATCGCCGGTAGAAACGCGGGTTTCCGCACTGACGCGCCCTTTGTTGATGCGCACTTCTCCACTGCGGATGATGCGATAGACATGGGTCTTGGGAACGCCCTTGAGATGGCGTATGAGAAAGTTGTCCAACCGCTGTCCGGCCGAATCGTCATCGACTTCGATCAGCCGCACTGCGGCAGTGGCTGCGTTCAGGGAACGGTCGTCTGCCGGTTTGCCCTCTATAATGTGTTTCACCTGTGCCGAACTATTTATAAGTGGTTGATTCTCATGGAGTTTAGTCCAAACAACCATTTCCCCGCACAGGCAGGTCGATGCCATCCGGTGTCATGCACGCGAAACAGCAGGAAAAGATGGCCTGCGAAGTTCGTCGTTGCATCGGTTGTGGCTGACGAATTGAAACACTGATACGGAATCTCAAGCTGGCAGAAGGGGTCGGACCCGGCGTCCACCGCTGCCAGCGGATCAAAAGCGAGCATGTGGATCTTTTGGGCATGGATGGTCACGCTGTGGAGCAGGAAAACGCCTGCGCCCAGGATCATTGCCGCCCCCAAGCCTCCCGCCTGCCCCGCACGTGCAGCAGCTTCGCTTGAAGCTGGACGGCGTGCCTCTCTCATCGCTCTCGTCCCCCTGCCCTTGCCCCCATTGCTGACTTGAGCCAGGTCTCAAGCATCAGGGCATCCGGCGATTCCTTTCGTTTCGACGCGTCAGTCCGGCATCTCGGCTCCCTCGCGAGCCTGTCTTTGATTACAAGTCAAAGGCGTGACGGTCTGGCAGCAGAAGCTGCACTCCGGCGCGCCCCAGAGAAAACGAATAAAGGAAACGCATCATGAAACGGATGCTCATCAACGCCACGCAGTCGGAAGAACGTCGCCTTGCCATCGTCGATGGCCAGAAGCTGCTCGACTACGAAATCGAAATCGAAGGGCGCGAGCAGCGCAAGGGCAACATCTACAAGGCCGTGGTCACGCGCGTGGAGCCCAGCCTCGAGGCCTGCTTCGTCGATTACGGCGAGGACCGCCACGGCTTCCTGCCCTTCAAGGAAATCTCCAAGCAGTATTTCGCCGAAGGCGTCTCCCCCAGCCAGGCCCGCATCAACGAAGTCATCCGCGAAGGCCAGGAACTGATCGTCCAGGTCGAGAAGGAAGAGCGCGGCAACAAGGGCGCGGCCCTGACCACCTTCATCTCGCTGGCCGGCCGCTACGTGGTGCTGATGCCCAACAACCCGCGCGGCGGTGGCGTCTCGCGCCGCATCGAGGGCGAGGACCGTGCCGAACTCAAGGAGGCGATGGACCAGCTTGAGTACCCCAAGGGCATGTCCATCATTGCGCGCACCGCCGGCATCGGCCGCACCGCGCCCGAGCTGCAGTGGGACCTGAACTACCTGCTCAAGCTGTGGAACGCCATCGACGGCGCCGCCAAGTCGGCCAAGGGCGCCTTCCTGATCTACCAGGAATCGAGCCTGGTGATCCGCGCCATCCGCGACTACTTCAACGGCGACATCGGCGACATCCTCATCGACACCGACGACATCTACGAGCAGGCGCAGCAGTTCATGCAGCACGTCATGCCCGAGCATGCCGCCCGCGTCAAACGCTACCGTGACGACGCCCCGCTGTTCAGCCGCTTCCAGATCGAGCACCAGATCGAATCGGCCTACGCACGCACCGTGACCCTGCCCTCGGGCGGCGCCATCGTCATCGACCACACCGAAGCGCTGGTCTCCATCGACGTGAACTCGGCCCGCGCCATCAAGGGCGGCGACATCGAGGAAACCGCCACCCGCACCAACCTGGAAGCCGCCGACGAAGTCGCGCGCCAGATGCGCCTGCGTGACCTGGGCGGCCTGATCGTCATCGACTTCATCGACATGGAGGAGAGCAAGAACCGCCGCGAGGTCGAGAACCGCCTGCGCGACGCGCTGCGCCAGGACCGTGCCCGCGTGCAGTTCGGCACCATCAGCAAGTTCGGCCTCATGGAGATGAGCCGCCAGCGCCTCAAGCCGGCCCTGTCCGAAGGCGCGCACATCAACTGCCCACGCTGCGGTGGCTCCGGCCACGTGCGTGACACGGAAAGCTCGGCGCTGCAGATCCTGCGCATCATCCAGGAAGAGTCCATGAAGGACAACACGGCCGCCGTGCACTGCCAGGTGCCCGTGGAAGTGGCCAGCTTCCTGCTCAACGAAAAGCGCGGCGAGATCACCAAGATCGAACTCAAGCAGCGCGTCAACGTGATCATGGTTCCCAACAAGTCCATGGACACGCCGCACTACAAGCTCGAGCGCCTCAAGCACGACGACGTGCGCCTGGAAAGCATGGAAGCCAGCTACAAGCTGGCCGAGGAGCTGGACGCGGAAACCACGGTGACGCGCCGCTCGCAGGAGCCCACCAACAAGCAGACGCCCATGATCAAGGGCGTGCTGCCCGACATGCCGGCCCCCATCGCCGAGCCCCGTCCCGAAGGCAGCCGCAACCGCCCGGCCAACGGCCAGCAGCGCGATGCCAAGCCTGCGGCAACCGCTGCAGCGCCCGCACCGGCCGTCGCCCCCGTCGTGGTCCGCGAGCAAGGCTTCTTTGCCTGGCTCAAGAGCCTGTTCGGCTTTAGCGCGGCACCTGCGCCGGTCGCAGCGCCCGCTCCGGCCGCCGAAGCCCCCGCTCGCGAAGCACGCCGTGACGGCCGCAACGACAACCGTGGCCGCCGCAACGAACGCAATGGTGAGCGTGGCGAGCGCTCGGAGCGCAATGGCGAGCGCGCTGGCGCCCCCAATGCCGAACGCCAGGCAGGCAACGGTGACCGCAACCGCCGCAATGCCGAGCGTGGTGAGCGCACTGAACGCGGTGAACGCCCGGAGCGTGGAGAGCGCCCGGATCGTGGCGAGCGCCCGGATCGTGGCGAGCGCGGTGAGCGCGCCGACCGCGGCGAACGCCGTGGCCGTGGTGAACGCAGCCGTGACGGTGAAAGCCGCCAGCCGCTGGAAGCCGTGAACGGCGTGGCCGCTGTCGCTGCAGATGGCAGCACCATCGAGCAGCGTCCCGAGCGCGCCCCGCGTGGCGAGCGCCAGGAGCGCGGTGAAGGCCGCCGCGAACGTGGCGAGCGCGGTGAACGTGGTGAACGCGCCGAACGCAGCGAGCGCCAGCCCCGCCAGTTCGAAGTCGCTCCCGAGGCCGAAGAGAACCTGGACAACCAGGCCCAGCAACAGGACCCGTCCCTGGACAACGCTGCCCCCGCCTCCGGCGAAGAGCAGCCGCGCCAGCGCCGTTCGCGCGACCGCTATGGCCGTGACCGCCGCGAGCGTGGCGATCGCGGTGACCGTGCAGAGCGCGCACCGCGCGAAGCGGAGGGCGAAGCCGTCCAATCCTTCGAAGCCGCCGCTCCCGAGCAGGACCAGCCTGCCCGCCGCAGCTACTTCAACGCAGCCAGCCCTGCCGCCGAAGCCCAGGCTCCTGAAGCCATGGCCGAAGCGCAAGTGCCTGCGCAGCCCGCAGCAGCTGCAGCAGCCCAAGCGGTGCAGCAACCCGTCGCGGCCCCCGTGCCCGAGCAGCAGGTTGCCGCTCCCGCGCCCGTGGCTGCGGTGACCCCCGCGCCGGTCGCACCCGCCCCCGTGGTGGCACCCGTGGCAGCACCTGCACCCCTGGCCGCTCCTGCCGCAGTGGCAGTCGCGCCCGCAGCAGCCAAGGCCGTTGAAGCAACCGCCGAACGCGGCCTGCCCAAGGTCCAGGCCTACCAGTTGCCCATGTCCGAGCTGCAGGCGCTGGCCGCCGCTTCGGGCCTGCAATGGGTGGGCTCCGATGCCGACAAGGTGGCGGCAGCCCAGGCAGCCATCGCCGCCGAACCGCAGCCCGAGCGCGTCGTGCGCGAGCGCCCGCCCGTGGTCGCTCTGGATGACGGCCCGCTGATCCTCGTGGAAACACGCAAGGACCTCAGCGAGCTGCAACTGCCGTTCGAGCAGCAGCCGCAGCCACAGGGCGCGGCCCAGGTCTGACCACAGACAGTGACAACACAGGGGCCCTCGCGGCCCCTGTTTGTTTCCGCCTCCGCCCTCACCTCATCCGTCTCCCCACGCCTTCCGTCCACCTCTTTCCAGGAGCTTCCGTCCCGCCATGCTGTTGCTGCTCTCCCCCGCCAAATCGCTGGACTACGACACCCCACTGCCCCCGAAACTGCCGCACACGCTGCCCGTCTTCTCCGAACAGCCACTGGAGCTGATCGAAGTGCTGCGCCGCCAGTCGCCCCAGCAACTGTCGGAACTGATGGGCATCAGCGACAAGCTGGCCGCGCTCAACGTGGCGCGCTACGAGGCCTTCAGCCCGCGCTTCACGGCCACCAACGCCCGGCAGGCGCTGCTGGCCTTCAACGGCGATGTCTACGAGGGCCTGCAGGCACGCAGCCTGGACGCCGAGGACCTGGACTGGGCACAGCAGCACCTGGCCATCCTCAGCGGCCTGTACGGCGTGCTGCGTCCGCTGGACCGCATGCAGCCCTACCGCCTGGAAATGGGCACCCGGCTGGAAACCGCGCATGGCAGCAATCTCTACCAGTTCTGGGGCAGCCGCATTGCCGAGCACCTGAACCAGCGCGCGGCCAAGCAGCCGGCGGGCGAGCGCGTCATCGTCAACCTGGCTTCGCAGGAATACTTCAAGTCGGTAGACTTGAAGCACCTCAAGCCCCCGGTGGTGGAATGCGCATTCGAGGATTACAAGAACGGCGCCTACAAGATCATCAGCTTCCATGCCAAACGTGCGCGCGGGCTGATGGCACGATTTGCCATACAACGACGCGCTCGCAGCGCGGCTGAACTCGAAGCCTTCGATCTGGAGGGCTACGCGCTGGCGCCAGCTTCCTCGACGCCTGCGCGCCTGGTGTTCCGTCGCAAGACCGCTGACTGAGCCTCGCCGGCCACACCGGCCGGCCCCGGCCTCGATGCCTTTGGAGTCCATTCACTGCGGCAAGGGCCGCACTGCACGCCATGAGCCTCAAATCCTCACCAGATTCCCAGACCGCCGCGCAGGACCTGCCCGTCGGTCTCACGCCTGAACTCATGCAATGGGTGCGAGACCAGCGCGCATCCGGCATAGGGCCTGCGGCCCTGCTGCGCTCCATGCGCGACGTGGGCTGGAGCGAAGAACTGGCAAGGCGGGCGCTGGACCTGCCCGAACAGGGCGAGGTGTCGCCACCGGCCGTCGTCGTCTCGGCCTCGAGCCTGCCCGAACCGGACCTTGCCCAAGACCCCAGCAGCATCGATGTCGGCGACCGCCAGGTCCAGGTGCTGGTCAGCATGCGCAACCCGCGCATCGTGGTCTTCGGCAACCTGCTCTCGCATGAGGAGTGCGACGCCATCATCGCCGCCGCGCGTCCGCGCATGGCGCGCTCGCTCACCGTGGCCACGCAAAGCGGCGGCGAAGAGATCAATGACGACCGAACCAGCAACGGCATGTTCTTCCAGCGCGGAGAAACCGGCATCGTCAGCCAGCTGGAAGAACGCATCGCCCGCCTGCTGCGCTGGCCGCTGGACCATGGCGAAGGCCTGCAGGTGCTGCACTACGGCCCGGGCGCCGAATACAAGCCCCACCACGACTACTTCGCGCCCGGCGAACCCGGCACGCCCACCATCCTCAAGCGCGGCGGCCAGCGCGTGGGCACCCTGGTCATCTACCTGAACGAGCCCGAACGGGGCGGCGCAACCATCTTCCCAGAAGTGCCGCTGCAAGTCGTGCCGCGCCGGGGCAATGCCGTCTTCTTCAGCTATGAGCGCCCCGACCCCTCCACGCGTACCCTGCACGGCGGCGCGCCCGTGCTGGCAGGCGAGAAATGGATCGCCACCAAATGGCTGCGCGAGCGCGAATTCCACTGAAGAGCCAGCGAACCCGGACGCACCCACCCTTATTGACCTTATATGGCCGCCCATGCCTGCGGGCATGGAAATTCAGTTAGCTTCAACGCCTGGGTCCACGCGCTCCGCGCGGACCGTCCAGGCCTGACCAGCGCCGGCACGGCCGGCCCTTTTTCCATGAACACTCCCGAACAATCCCAGCTGGGCAAAAGCTCCGCCTACATCGACCAGTACGCCCCCTCGCTGCTGTTCCCCCTGCCCCGCGCGCCCAAGCGCGAAGAAATCGGCATTCAGGGCAGACAGATGCCCTTCTTCGGCGCCGACCTGTGGACGGCGTTCGAGCTGTCCTGGCTCAACCTGCGCGGCAAGCCGCAGGTGGCGCTCGTGCATTTCACGATTCCCTGCGAGACCCCCAATCTCATCGAAAGCAAGTCCTTCAAGCTCTACCTCAACAGCTTCAACAACACCCGCCTGGCCGACGCTGCCGAGGTCCAGGCACGCCTGCGCACCGATCTGGCCGAAGCGCTGTGGCGCGGCAGCGAGCAAAAGGGAAGCATCGGCGTGAAGATCATCGGCCTGGACCGATTCGACCAGGAAATGGTGCAGGAGCTCGACGGCCTGCTGCTGGACCGTCTGGATGTGGAGTGCACGCAATACCAGCCCGCCCCGGAGCTGCTGCGCGCCAACCATGAAGAAGGCCCCGTCACCGAAACCCTGGTCAGCCACCTGCTCAAGAGCAACTGCCTGGTCACAGGCCAGCCCGACTGGGGCAGCGTGCAGATCCGCTACAGCGGCGCGCAGATCGACCAGGAAGGCCTGCTGCAATACCTGGTGAGCTTCCGCAACCACAACGAATTCCATGAGCAATGCGTGGAACGCATCTTCATGGACATCTGGACGCGCTGCCGCCCACTCAAGCTCTCGGTCTACGCACGCTACACGCGCCGTGGCGGCCTGGACATCAACCCATTCCGCACCAGCCATCCTGGCGCCTTGCCGGCCAACGTGCGCTCGGCGCGGCAGTAAAAGAGGCGGCCGGCCATCCTCAGGCCGGCCGTCATTTCAAGCTTTTCACCGGCATGCCGACGCCGCAGCGGCATGCCCGCACTCCCGCCCATCGAGCCCCGCGCCCAGGCTCCTGTCGGCGGCCCGCACCTGAATTCTGAAAAATAGGAATCGTCCTGCATCGATTCAGATTGATTTTTCAGATCACCCTGCTTGAGCCCATTTCGCCTCGATTTATCTGACACGGATGGATCGTCGAAAACACGGAATTCACTAAATAGCTTGCTATTGAAATGACAGCAAAAATCTCCGTCGATGCATTCAGAAACATCGTCAGGAGTTGTCTTAGAGACATGCGAGAAAAAGATTCATAGGCTTGGCGGCACAAGAAATGACTTCGGGGCGCAATGAATCGCCACCTGAAAGTCAGGCATATGCAGGCGCCTTTTCCTGCCAATGCCCCACGCAGAACTGCCCTGGCGCACAGCGCCAAAGCGGCAGTCCATCGCCAACATCGAGGGAGAGACCACCCATGCATCGCTTTCATTCAGCGCCTTGACGCAGTGCGCTGACGCCAAGGCCCTGTGCCTGGGCGCGGCTGATTCCCTGCACATGCGCAATTCGGAAAAACCGCCAGCCACCGCCCTGGTGCCCGCTTATTCCTGAATTGCGTTTTCCCTTTTTCCCGTTTCCGTGATGCACGGCTGCAGCCTTGCGTCCGCCTGCTTACGTCCCTACAGATTCTTCCACCAGCACAGGAGCTTTTGCATGACCACCTTCAATACCTCACTTCAATCTCGCAAGCAACGCGGCCAGGGCATGACCGAGTACATCATCATCGTGGCCCTGATTGGCGTGGCCGCCATTGCCGTCTACCAGTACTTTGGCGAAACCATCCGCGCCCAGACTTCCGGCATTGCCAATGAAGTGGCCGGCAAGTCAGCCAAGAAGGCCATCCAGGCGGCAGAAGCTGCCGCCGGCAAGGCTGATGGAGAGCGCAAGGAAAAGGGCCTCGACGCCTACGAGAACAAGTAAGCGGGCCTGCCCATGTCCACCATCACCACCCTGCGCGGCGGTCCAATACGGAGGCGGGACGGGCAACGCGGGCAGGCACTGATCTACGGCATCTTTGTCCTGATCGGTGCACTGGCCTCGCTGTTCTTTCTGTTCAACACCGGCCAGCTCTCCCAGGAAAAAACCAAGCTCGTCAGCACGGCCGATGCCGTGGCCTACAGCGCCGGCGTGATGCACGCGCGGGCGATGAATTTCACGGCCTACGGCAATCGCGCCCTGATCGCCAACGAGGTGCTGGTGGCGCAGATGGTGAGCCTGTCCTCGTGGGCGCAATACGCACAGACCCACGCGGAGAACCTGCCCACGCAGTTCCCCGAATGTGCTGACTACACCGGTTGGGGCGCATTGATCGGTGCTGCATTCCACTACAACGAGATGTACGCGATCATGTGCTACGCCACCGTGCAGTACGCGGGCCAGTACATCCAGCAGATGGCCAAGATGGTGCCGTCGCTGGCATTCGATACGGTCACAGCCGTGGAGGCCAACAAACAGGCAATACAGAAGGCGCACAACCTGCTGCACGCCCGCTCCTACCTGCAGGACATACGCAGCAGTGTGATGAAGGACGTGGCCCAGGCCAACTACGCAGGCGATGGCAGCGTAAAGGTGGAGCCCATAGGCCCCGGTGCCGCCGTAGCGCTGACCGACGACCTTGATGGCTTCACCCAAAGCTACAGCGGCAAGGACCGAGGCCGCATGGCCAAACTGGCTGTGTATGCGGCGCATAGCGACAGATTCACCAAGGAGCGTGTCTGGACGGCCGAGGCAGAAGTGCCTGGCCCAGACGAAATCTGCATCCTCATGTGGCGCAAAAGCGAGGTGCGCCGACGCGGCGGTACCGAACTGGTCAACTACGACGAGTGGATCGCTGAAGACACCGAGTCGTTCTGGCGCGCGCAGCGAAAGGGCGGGCTCATTCCACGCTGCCGACTCAGGGAAGAGCCCATCGCCTGGGGCGAACAGCAGGCCCATCCCGAGGATCAGGATGATTCAGGCGCATGGTTGGGAGGTGCGCGCACCAACGCAAAGGCGTCCAGCCAGGCCTCATCCAACAAGTGGCGCCAATACACCGGCCTGCCCAGCTACTACGACCTGAGCAAGCCGCAACTGACCAAGGACGACGACCCCACGCTGCGGTTCAGCGTGCGCCTGTCGCGGGCGCGCAGCGAATTGCGCACCTCCGATGGCGCCAGCGAAATAAGCGGCACGCCGGACAGCCGCATCAACGCCTATCAGAGCCAGGTCGCCAAAGGCGAAATGGTGGCCGTTGCCACGTCCGAAGTGTTCTTCGAGCGCCCTCTGGCACAGCGTCAGAACCGCTATGGCGCAAGCCAGGGTCTCCCCCTGGAGCTGCCCAGCCTGTTCAACCCGTATTGGCAGGTGCGCCTGATCCACTCCCAACCCGATGTACTTGGCCAGCAGATGCGCCAGCGAGGGCTGATCCCATGAACCTCCTGAACCGCGCCCGCTACCCAAGGCGGCAGGCAGGCCAGGCCCTGGTCGAATTCCTGGCCATGGCGGCGCCCCTGCTGGGCCTGTTCCTGCTGATGCCCATGATCGGCAAGTACCAAGACATTGCCCATGCCACCCAGATGGCCAGCCGCTATGCAGCCTTCGAGGCCACGGTACACAACGACGAGGCGGGCAGCTACAAGCCGCCTACACAACTGGCAGCCGAAGTGCGCAGGCGCTACTTCAGCCGACCCGACGCCCCCATCAAGACGGACGATACGGCAGGCGACTTCGACGCACACCGCAATCCGCTGTGGACGGATCCTGCAGGCAATCCGCTGATCCCGCGTTTTTCAAACATCTCGGTCAGCTTTGGCGAGAGCCAGTCCGCCGCGCACAGCAATGCCTTCAAGGCCAGCGAGGACGGCGTGCCATTTCGCAGAGTCCCCCTGGCCAGCCACACGCAGCTTGACCTGCGCGCCCAGGGCATATACCGCGCCAACATCTCCGTGCCCCTGGCCAACCTACCCGCAGGCATCCAAAGCTACACCCCCTTCGACCAACTGGACCTGCGCGTCACACGCCACACCAGCGTGCTCATCGAGCCTTGGGCCTCGCGCTCCGTGGAGCAGACCATGGACCGGTTCGGCCGGCTGGCGCCGCTCAACAGCCTGTTCTCCCCGGTGGAGACGCTGCTGGATGTGGCCATACCGGTCTTCGAGTTGATGGAGGTGCCGGCCCCCAAGTTCGGACACCTGGACAAGTGGCAGGACATTGTTCCGGCAGACAGGCTCAGGGCCGAATGATGACAACGGCTCGCATGCTCCGTTCCATCTGCCTGAGCCTGCTGACGCCAGGGCTCACCCATGCCTTTGCGCAGGCCAACTGGCCCGAGATCCCGCTGCCCGAACATGCCAGGAGCTACCACATCGGCCAGCAGATGGACCTGGACGGCCTGCCCATGCGGCTGACCGGCTTCGCCACCCGCAGCACACCCAGGCAGACCGGCGACTGGTTTGTGCGCACCCTGGGCCAGCCCCTGATGGACGACCAGCGCGATGGCCAGCGCATTCTGGGCCGCGCCCAGGGCGAGCACTACCTCACCATCCGACTGGAACCCGCCCCCGACGGCGGCACGCGTGGCCTTGTCGCTGTCACCCACCTGCGCGCAGCCTTGAGCGGCAAGGCCCGCAGCCAGGGGGAAAGAGCCCGATGGCGGCGCCTGCTGCCAGCGGGAACCGAGATCGCCAGCCTGCTGAACACCCAGGACGGTGGCCAGCTGTCCACCCATCTCGTTGCCACGAACAGGCACGGCGAGGCGCTCAATGCGCAGCGCCTCACGGCGGCGTTGCAGGAGCAGGGCTATGCGCTGGAACGCCGCTTCGACGCCGCAACAGACACCAAGGGACACGCGTTCGGCTCTGAGACCGGCGCCATCACGGTGCTGATGCGCGGCCCGGGCAAAGAGGCGACGGCCGTCATTTCCCGCAATGCGCTGGGCCTCACCAGCATCGTTCTCGTCACCAGCGTGGCGGTGGAGACCACGCCATGAAGCTTGCCCATCGCCTGCGCGGCCAGTCCTCGGTGGAGTACGCCGTGGTCTGCGCGGCCCTGGCCTTCGCGCTGGGCGTCGGCATGGTGGACAGCAACAGCGTGCTGCGCCAGTTGCTGCTCGCCCTGCAGGCTGCCTACCAGAAGTTCAGCTTCGCCCTCTCCCTGCCCATTTGACCCGTCAGCCATGAACTCCGCACTCGCCCGAATCACCGCCCTGCGTCCCAACAAAACCTGGATCGCCCTTGGCATGGCACTTGCGATTGGCCTGGGCGCCGCCGTGATCGCACGCGGCTACCTGAACAGCCAGATGCAAGCCATAGAAGCGCGCGGGAAAAGCAAAACCCGGCCGCTGATCGTGGCCAAACGCGATCTCAGGAAGGGCGATCCCATCTCCAAGGAGACCATTGCCGTGCGCGACGTTCCCCATGACTACGCGCACTCGCTGGCCATCGGCCCCGAGGATTTTTCCCGCATTGCAGGCCGCGCGCTGGAGCATGGCATGCAGCACGGCGACATCCTGCTGTGGAACCTGCTCGAAGGCGACAAGGTGCCGACCTTCTCGGCCCGCATCGAGGTAGGGAGGCGCGCCATCACCGTGCACGTGGACGAGATCAACTCCATCTCGGGCCTGCTGGAGCCGGGGGATGCCATCGACCTGATGCTCACCCTGGATCAGAAAGGCCGCAAGACCACCTTTCCACTGCTGCAGAACGTCCAGGTCATGGCCACCGGCCAGCGGTCCGTGGATGACCCCAGAAGCGGTGAGCGGCGCCAGTATTCCACCGTCACGCTGGACACCACCCAGGCGCAGGCCCGCAGCGTGATCATCGCGCGCGAGGCGGGAAAGATCACCGCCTTGCTGCGCAACCCCAAGGACTCGGAGGTTGTCGAAGGAGACAGCGCGGCCATGGCCGCCCTGCTGGGCCTGGCAGGCGACGTGCAGTCCCTGATTCAGACAGCGGGCGCAGCGCAATCGCCGGGCCGAACCGTTCCCGTGCTCTATGGCGGGCGCCGCATGGACTTCAAGCCCGAAGACCTGCTGCTGCGCCAGGACAAGGCCCACGATGCCGGCGAAGGCCCGCCCGAGGCAGCCGCAGCCCCCACGCCTGTGCAGCCAGCCCCGCAAGCCGCATTGCAACCAGGCCAGGCTCCCCTTTTTCCCGCGTCCTTCCCGATCCAGCCAGGCGCGTTGCCTCGCTGACGGCGCCTCACCTGCTCCTGCCTTTTTCTTAGCTCCATGCGCCTGATCCCAATGTCCATCCGTTCAGCCCCCACTGCATCCCTGTCCGCCCGCTCCAGTCCAACGCCCTTTCTGCATGCCTTGCGCTGCGGCTTCGTGCTGGCACTGGGCTGGAGCCTGGCCGGCCCGGCAACAGCCCAGATACCAGAGGATGCAACAGGCTCTGCGCAATCCCTCGGCATGCCGGGTGGATTCGCGCCCATGCTGCAGGGCGTGCCCAGCCGCGAGGCTGCGGCGGGCCAGCCGTACCGCCCCATACAGAAACCGGACGACCAGGCTCAGGTGCCGGAAATCGAGATGTTCGTGGGCGAATCGCGCGTCTTCCCCAGCCCCGGCGTGGCGCGCATTGCCGTGGGCAATGGCCGGGTGCTGACGGCCGCCGCGCTGGACGAGCGCGAGGTCATCATCTTCGCCAACGAGATCGGCACCTCCTCGCTGTTCGTGTGGAACGCCGACGGCCGATATCAGCGCGTCAAGATCCATGTGGTGCGCGGCGACACAAGCCGCCATGCGCGCGAGATCGCAGCCTTTCTCAGCACCATCCCCAACGCGCGGGCCTCCATCATCGGTGACAAGGTCGTGGTCGAAGGGGACCATCTCAGCGATGTCGATCTCAAGAAGATCGAAGACCTCAGAAAGCACTACCCGCAGATCATCAACTTCACCAACCAGATCGGCTGGGAGCAGATGGTGCTCATGGACGTGAAGGTAGTCGAATTCCCGGTCAATGAGCTGCGCGAATTCGGCTTGCGCTGGACCGCCCAGGGCGGGGCCAGCGTGGGAGGCATCTGGGCGCCGGCGCGGCGCGGCCATCAGCCCGGTCTGGTCATCGGCGTCCAGAACCCGCCAATCACCCCGGACAGCGGTGACAAAGGCCCGCTGCCCCGAGGCCTGAACGTCCTCACCGCCGTCAACATGGGCCTGGCAGCCAGGCTGGACCTGCTGGCCCGTGACGGAAAGGCCAGCATTCTTGCCCAGCCCCAGCTGTCGGCGCGCAATGGCTCCAAGGCCGAGTTCCTGGCCGGTGGCGAATATCCGTACTCCGTGGCCACGATCTACGGCCCCGTGGTCATGTTCAAGCCCTACGGCGTCAAGCTGCGCATCACGCCGCGCGTTGACCGCAACGGCGTCATCAGGGCCGAGATCGACAGCGAGGTCAGCAACATCGACCCATCGTTCTCCACGCCCTCGGGGCCCGGGTTGAGCACTCGGCGCACCTTCACCGAATTCAACGTCCAGGACGGCGAGACCATGGTGCTGGCCGGCTTGCTGTCGCGCAAGGGTGGCGACAACGTCGACAAGGTTCCCTTCCTGGGAGACCTGCCCGTGCTGGGTGCCCTGTTCCGGTCCCAGCGATTCCAGAACGAAGAGACCGAATTGGTGGTCTTCGTCACGCCCACGGTGATCAACAGCCGCTCGCCGGGCCTGCTGCAGCGCGTGGAAGACGCCGGTGCGCGCCTGGGCCAGCGCTACGGTCCCCAGCCCTACCTGACCGAACCCGGCCCTGCGCCCGAGCATCCTCCCCGGCTGGCGCCCCTGCCTGTGGCCAGCGCAAGCGCCAGCATCGCGGCGCCTGTGCAGGAACTCCCCGCGCCAGTGCGGCCCCTGCCCGCACCGGCCACCGCGACCCTGCCCGAACACTGGCCCGCCCTGCCGCACACCGGCAACCCGCTGGCCTCCGCGGCAGCAGCGGACCAGCCGCTGGTCAACCACTGGCGCGTGGTGCATGACGGGCTGGCCTTGCATGCCGAACCTAGGGCGCAAAGCGACACCCTGCTGCAACTGGGCCAAGGCAGTTTCGTGCGTGCCGCACCCGGTTCATCTGCCGCCCACAACCCGCACTCCGGCTGGCGCGCGGTGGCGGTCGCAGCCCTGACGGGCTGGGTGCGCGATGAAAGCCTGCAGCCCGTCGCGCACGTTCCGGGCATGAAGCCCGCACCCGACGGACCCCATGCGCGCCAGGCGCGGCAAGGCCGGGCTCTCACGCCCCATGAATCCGGCGCCACCACGGGCCACTCCGCACCAGGCATCTACCGCGTGGGCCTTGATGGGCTGGCCCTTCGCGTGTCCCCCGACATCAACGCCCCCGTCCTCCAGAACCTGCCCGTGGGCAGCCTTGTGCAAGTGCTGCCCCAGGCCCCGCAGGCCCAGTTCTCGGCCGTGCGCATTGATGACCGGCTGGGCTGGGCCGAGACCCAGTGGCTTTCACCCCTGACCTCCGCAACCGGCAGCCCCCAATGATCGACCTTGAAATCATCCACCCCGACGGCCGGCGCCAGCCGTTGAGCGTGCCCGATATGTGCTCCATCGGCAAAGGCTCCCAGTGCGAAGTCCGCCTGGACAACTGGCGCCTTGCCAAGGAGCATGCACGCCTTTTCACCAGCCCCTCGGGCGTGCTGATCGACGACGCAGGCAGCTTCGGGGGCGTGCTGGTCAACGGTCAGCGCATCACCGCCCAATACGGCCCGCTGCAAAACGGCGACCTCATCGGCATTGGCCCGTTCCAGTTGCGCATCCTGAACAGCGGTGAAGAGCCGCAAGCCGCGGCTTTTCCTGTACCGGCCGCAGCGCATGCCGCCACCACAGCGCCCATGCAGAGCACACAGGACAGGCCGCTGGCAGCGCCTGCCGACGCGCCCGAGCCTGCGGCAGCCGAGCCCGGGGACGCCCACTTGCAGGCGCTGCAATTCGAATGGCGCAAGCGCCTGCACACCAAGCTCATCGACACCATGGACCTGCGCCGCCATGACGTCTCCAGCATGTCCGACGAACACCTGCGCGCAGAGGCGGACCGGCTCATCGCCAGAACGCTGCAGGACATGGACGACGAGATACCGGCCCAGCTGGACCGCAACGCGCTGCGCAGGCAGGTTCTGGACGAGGCCGTGGGACTGGGGCCGCTGGAGGAATTGCTGGCCGACGAAACGGTCAGCGAAATCATGGTCAACCGCTTCGACGAAATCTATGTCGAGCGCGCGGGGCGCCTGCAAAAGCATGCCCTGAGCTTCACCAGCGATCGCGCCGTCATGGGCGTGATCGAGCGCATCGTGGCACCGCTGGGCCGGCGCATCGACGAATCCTCGCCCATGGTCGATGCACGGCTCAAGGACGGCTCGCGCGTCAACGCCATCATCGCGCCGCTGGCGCTCAAGGGCTCCACACTGACCATCCGCAAGTTCGCCAGGCGTAAGCTCAACGCCGCCGACCTTGTGCAGTTCGGCGCGCTCAGCCCGGCCATGGCCGACTTTCTGCGCATCTGCGTGGAGGCCCGCAAGAACATCATCGTCTCGGGCGGCACGGGGTCTGGCAAGACCACGCTGCTCAACATCCTGTCCAACTTCATCCCGTCCGGCGAACGCGTGATCACCGTCGAGGACGCCGCCGAACTCAAGCTGGCCCACGAGCATTTGATCAGCCTGGAGTCGCGCCCCGCGAATGTGGAAGGCAAGGGCGGCGTGCCCATCCGAGAACTGGTGCGCAACACCCTGCGCATGCGCCCGGACCGCATCGTGGTCGGCGAATGCCGCGGCGCCGAGGCGCTGGACATGCTCCAGGCCATGAACACGGGCCATGAGGGATCTCTGACCACGCTGCACGCCAACACCCCGCGCGACGGGCTCGCCCGGCTGGAGACCATGGTGCTGATGGCCGGCATGGAACTGCCCTTGGCGGCCATACGCGAGCAGATCGCCAGCGCCGTGGACATCATCGTGCAGCAGACCCGCTTTGCCTGCGGCACACGCCTGGTCACCCACATCTGCGAAGTCAGCGGCATGGAAAGCGGAAAGATCCAGCTGCAGGAGCTGTTCCGCTTTGCCAACAAAGGCTACGCCGCCCAGGCCAACGGCCTGGCCAAGGTGCAGGGCCTGTTCACCGGCTGCGACGTCGTTCCCCACTTCTACGACGAACTGCGCGCCAGCGGCCATGCGCTGGACCTGGATATCTTCCGTCCGGGCTCCGAGAGCGCGGACCTGCATGCCGGAGAGCGGCCATGAGCGGGCTCTCGCCAGACACCGTCCTGGCCCTGATCACGGCCGTGGTCGCCCTCTGCGTCGGTCTGCTGACATGGCTGGCCTTGGACCTGGGAGGCTCCACGCTCAAGCGCTACCGGGCCGGCTTCACGGAGCGCGCCGGCTTTCAGGCAGCGGAATTCTTTCTCTTCATCGACCCGCGCAAACTCTTCCTGGCCAACCTGGCAGTCATGTCGCTGGGCGGCGTCCTGGTGTGGCTGGTCAGCGGCAGCCATCTGCTGGCTGTGCCCGCCTTCTTCGCGCTGGGGCTGCTGCCCCGGCTGCTGTACCGGCACATGCGCAAGCGCCGGCTGCGCAAGTTTGAAGAGCAGTTGCCCGATGCGCTGATGATGCTCAGCGGCGGCCTGCGCGCCGGCATTGGCCTGAGCAGCGCCATCGCCCAGCTTGTAGCCGAATCCCGCCCGCCGCTGAGCCAGGAGTTCTCGCTGATGCTGCGCGAGCAGCGCCTGGGCGTATCCCTGGAACAGGCACTCAATCACCTGAGCCTGCGCGTGCCCACCCAGAGCACCGTGCTCATCACCTCGGCCATGCGCATCGCCAGCGAAACCGGAGGCGGCCTGGCCGAGACCATGGAACGCACGGCCTCCACCGTGCGCAGCCGGCTGCAAATGGAAGCCAAGATCGGCTCCCTCACCGCCCAGGGAAAACTGCAGGCCTGGGTCGTTGGCGCCCTGCCCCTCGTCCTCATGCTCATCCTCGACCGGATGGAGCCGCAAGCCATGTCCATGTTCTGGCACTCCCGCGTGGGCTGGGGGGCGCTGGCCGTGATCGCCTGCTTCGAGGCCATGGGCATCTATGTCATCCGAAAGATCGTCGCCATCGACGTCTGAAGGCCGCGCCATGGACTCCAACACCGTGATACTCGCCCTGATCGCTGTGGCAGCCGGACTCAGTGCTGCCCTGGTGGCCTGGCTCCTGGGCCACTCGATGAGCAGCGTTCCCGCCGAGGACCGCAGCTACAAGGATCCGCCGCCACTGGCCCTGCGCATGGTCTGGTGGCCCATCCAGTGGATCAGCCACCACCTGTCGCCCCGGCTCGGAACGGGCAGAACCGCGCAAGCCGTGCAACTGCGGTTGCGACAGGCGGGACTGGACTACGCGCTCAGTCCTGCACAGTTCATCGCCAGCCGCATCGTTGGCGCCGGGATGGCCGCGCTGGCGGCCTGGTGGCTGGTCTCCAGCTTCGACGGCCTGCCCCGGGGCGCCGATGGCGGCGCGCGCCACATCGCCCTGTCCATCTATCTGCAGGCCATGGCCGCAGGTGCACTGCTGGGCTGGGCCTACCCCGCCATCTGGCTCAGGGATCGCATCGCCGTGCGCCGGCGCGAACTGCTGCGCATGCTGCCCTTCTTCCTGGACATCATCACGCTGTGCGTGGAAGCCGGCCTGAACATGCAGGGCGCCATGACCCAGGCCGTGGCCAAAGGTCCCCAGGGACTGGTGCGCGACGAATTCCAGCGCGTGCTGCGCGATATACGCGCCGGCAAGGCGCGTGCCGAAGCACTGCGCGGCATGGCCGAGCGCCTGAACGAACCGAGCGTCGCCAACTTCACCTCCGCCGTGATCCAGGCAGAGAGCATGGGCATGAACCTCGGCCCCGTGCTGCGGGCACAGGCCGATCAGCGCCGCTCCGAACGCTTCATGCGCGCGGAAAAACTCGCGATGGAAGCGCCCGTGAAGATGCTGTTTCCGCTGATCGCCTTCATCTTTCCCTGCACCTTCATCGTCTTGCTGTTCCCCATAGCGATGAAGCTGCTGAACTCGGGACTGTGATGCAGATGCCGCCCTCCCCCTTCCTGGTGCGCCAGGCCTGCGGCTTCTGGCAGCGCCTTGCCGGCCTCATGGGCCAGGCCCAGCCCGCCGCCCGCTGCGCATTGCTCATCGCGCGCTGCACCAGCGTGCACACCTGCTTCATGCGGCAGGCCATCGACATCGTCTACCTCGACCGGCAGGGCCGCATCACCGGCCTGCGCCCTGGCGTTGACCCCTGGCGCTTCAGCCGGGGCGGACGCGGCAGCGCCCATGTGCTGGAGATGCGTGCAGGTGCCATCGCCTGCCAGGGCCTGGTGCCGGGCATGCAGTTGCAGCCCTGGCCCATCGAAGGTGCCGGGGCTGCGCTGAACGTCTGCGCCTTCACCCCTGACGGGTCCAACTCCTAATGCAACGCCGAGGAGGTGCCCACACAACGCATTGCCCAGAACACAACAAAGTGAATTGCCAGCCGGCCCCGCCGGCCTTCCTCCACTACGCATTGAAAAACCGACGGACATGCACCATCCATCCATCACCTCTCCCACAGACCACGGTGCCACGCACATGCGGCTGACACACCCTTCATCCTGGCTTCTGGCCTGCGCCGCTGGCCTGGCCCTGACCGCCTGCGGTGGCGGCTCCGGCAACGAAGGCGGCGCGGGAGACCCAGGCCCCGGAGGCACCGCCAGTTCCGGCGTCTTCATCGCCCCCTCAGGCCCGCTGTGCACCAAACTCAGCAGCACGGGCAACTGTCTGCAACCCACCTCATCGGCCATTGAGGAGTCTGACCTGATCAAACTCATCACCGATCCCGATGCACAAACGTCGTTGATCGATTTCAGCGGCGTGGGTGTGATCCACAACACCACACTCACCTATAGCCAGCAGCCGGGCCAGGCCATCGAAAGCAGTTTCATCTACAGCTCCTACGGCATGGCAAGGCGCGACTTCCAGGTAGGGCGCAACACCTTCATCGTGCAGGGCAGGCAGTACCCGCAGGTCACGCACTACCCGGAGGCGGGCCAGAGCCACTACAAGAACATCAGCGGCGATGCAGGCGTCATCTTCCTCGTAGGACCACCGGACCAGCACGAGGAAGGCATCTGGGGCACCACCTTCTCGGAAGGCCAGAACCTCAGCATGGTCGGCCGCATGCCCAACATGCGCAGCGAAAACACCAACTGGATTTCCGCCATCAGACTGCTCACCGACCAGAGCCAGGCGCCGAGCGAGCCGACCGTGACCTATATCGGCAGTGTCAGCACGCTGGCCGGCACGGCACAACGGCTGGACCCGTACACCACCGACATACTGGACACCGGCGTCAACTACGAGGCGGAATTCAATACGGCCACGGGCAAGCTCACTGGCGTAAAGATCGACTACACAGACCCCAAAAGCCAGAGGCGCACAGTGATGGAAGTGCCAGAGCTGACGTTTGTGAACTCGCAGTTGATCTCTGACTCGCGCAGCCAACGCATCAACGTCGTGCTGGAAGGCCCTGCGAGCGACGTCCGCGCAGATGCCCCCCGGCCCGACACACCCCTCACCCGGCAGGACTACACCCTCGATGGCCTCGAAGGCGAAATCACCGGCAAGCAGGCCGAGATCATCCACATCCTCGGCGCTGGCCCCCAGGGCACCATGCAATTGATGCTGATGCGCAAGGACAAGGCCGGACCGGACGTGCCCATCCACATCCCCCTGCCACACCCAAACAGGCCCTGAAGCATGGCCAGCGGGTGGATACAAGCCCGTCCGCTGGCCGCAAACCTGCAGGCATCCTCATGCGCCAGAGCACCTCATACCGCAGGCCGCGCCAGCGCGGCAGCGCCATGGTCGAGTTCACCGTGGTCGGCCCCATCATCACCCTGCTGGGGCTGGCCCTGCTGCAGTACGGCCTGGTTTTCTTCAACAAGAACCAGATCAATCACGCCAGCTTCATGGCCGCCCGCGCGGGCACCATGGCCCATGCGCGCATGGACGATATCCGCGAGGCCTATCTGCGCGCCATGGTTCCGCTGTATGGCGGTGGCAGCAACAGTGACGAACTGGCGGATGCCAAGACAAAGGCCAAGGCCGACCTTGAAGGCCACCTGCGCATAGACCTCATCAACCCCACGCGCGAGAGCTTCGAGGACTGGAGCGAGCCCCACCTGAAAGAGAAATATGGCGTGCCCGCCATCCCCAACGCCGGCCTGGCGCACCGAGACAAAAAAGACATTGGCAGCAAGTCAGGCCAGAGCGTGCAGGACGCCAACCTGCTCAAGATCCGCGTCACCCACGGCTACGAACTCAAGATCCCGCTGGTGCGCGGCATCTACCAGCACTACCTGCGCTGGCTGGACGACGGCAGCGACCCCTTCCACACCGAACTCATACGGCACGGTCGACTGCCCATCGTCGCGCAGGCCACCTTGCACATGCAAAGCGATGCCACGGTATCCATCCCCGACAAAGGCAACAAGGGCAATCCGCAGGACCCAGGCCAGCCCGATACATCGGAACCCGGTGAACCGCCCGATTGCGAAACCGTGGGCTGCACCACGGTCGGGCCGCCGGGGCCGGGCGATGAGGGTGAAGAAGACGGTGACGGTGACGGTGACGGTGACGGTGACGGTGGCGGTGGCGGAGATGGAGATGGAGATGGAGGCAATGAAGGCGATGGCGATGGAAACGACAAGGACTGCAAAGGGGCCGAATGCCCCAGTTGCGAGGGGAAAGCATGATGCTCACTAGGACGTACCTCATTCAGTTGCTGCACAGCGCCCTGCTGTGCCTCGCCGCACTGCTGGCCCAGGCCACGCCCACCCTGGCGACTGCCGCCCCCAACCTGGGCGGCGGCTCCAGCAAATGCGACCCCACCGTGCAAAGCTGCGCCCCCGGCGCGGGCGGCGGCATCGACCTCGGCGGTGGCGGCTCGGGCGGCGGCACCTGCACCCCCACGCCCGGCGGCAGCCCTTGCGGCGGCGCCGGCCCCGCCACCCAGGGCAACTCCAGCAGCACCAACCAGGGCGCAGGCAACCCCATCCACCTCATCAACGGCAACAAATACCAGCGCGAAGTGGACATGCCCGCCTTGCCCGGCGTGCTCGGCCTGGAAGTCGTGCGCCACTACAACAGCAGCTACAGCCGGGCCTACGTGCCCCCG